>NZ_JAGPXQ010000001.1:0-646015 GCF_018070435.1 Micromonospora sp. C51
GGGTTGGGCTTGGGGGCGGGATCCGGTGGGGCCGAAGGCGGTGAGGAAGCGGTCGCGGAACTCGTTCATCGGCCAGACCGGTGCGTTCGGGTCCGGGGTCAGGCCGTCCTGCCAGCCCCAGTCGTCGGTGCGTTGCAGCACCGACGGGTCCTTGGTCACGATGTGGATCGGCACGTCGTGGCTCGGGTTCTCGCCGGTGACCACCGGCGCGGGCTGGTGGTCACCGACGAAGACCAGCACCGTGTCGTCGTCGCCGTACCGTTCCACGTAGGAGATGAGGGTACGCAGCGTGTAGCTGACCGAGTGCCGGTAACCGGTGCGGGCCTGCGCCGTCGGCGTACCGATGATGCCCCGCCGGAACACCTCGCCGTCGTCGATGGTGTCCCAGTCGACAAGCGACGGCACCTTCGTCCAGGGCGAGTGGCTGGAGACCAGGGCCAGCTCGGCCATGACCGGACGATCCTGTTGCCCGGCCAGCTCCCGCTGATGGAACTGGTGGATGGCGAACTGGTCAGGCATCGGGGCGAAGGCGAACTTGGGGCCCTGGTAGCCCAGGTCGGGACCGCTGTAGAACTGCTCGTAACCGTAGAAGGCGCCCTCCGGCCATGCCTGGTTGACCGCCGGCATCACCCCGACGGTACGCCAGGAGGCGCGCCGGAACGCGTCGCCGAGGGTGAACCGGTCGGTGGCGAGCAGGTTCCGATAGCGCTGGTTGTTGTCGACCCACAAGCCGGACAGCAGAGTGGCGTGCGCCAACCAGCTCGCCCCGCCGATGGTCGGCGAGGTGAGGAAGCCGCTGCGGGTGGCGAACCCGGCCGTGGCCAGCCGGTCGGCGCTTTCGTCGAGCATCCGGGGGATGGACGCGAACTCGGCGTCGGTGACCGCGTCGCGACCGTAGCTCTCCACGAACGCGATCAGCACATCCTTGCCGCGCAGGCCGGTGAGCAGCTGGTCGGCGGGCACGTCCCGGAACGGGTCCACCCCGACCTCGCTGGCGAACGCCTGGCGGTCGTACAGCCGGTCCCGGACCTCGGCGGCATGCTCCTGAACGAGGATGGTGGCGTTGGTGTCGGCCATCGGCATGGCGGGCACGATCCGCGCCCCGAAGGCGGCCAGCACCGCCCAGACCACCACCAGCGTGGCAACCGCCCGGGTGCTGCCGGTGCGGTGCCGGGTCAGCAATCCGGACAGCCGTACCGCGGACAGGGCGGTCAGCAGCGGAACGGTCAGCAGTAGCAGCCCGATGCCGAGCGCGATGGCTATCGCGCCTGGCCGGCCGATCGACTCGGCCACGAAGGTGAACGCCTCGTCCAGCAGCGACCAGTCCAGCACCAGGTCGAACGGGCGACCCAGCGAGGAGTAGAAGCCCAGGTCACCGACCTTCACCACGGCGACGAGCCCGAGCAGTCCACCGGCCAGCGCGGCCACCACCCGGCGGGGCCGACCGGGCAGCGCGAGCAGCAGCGCCGCCAGCAGCAGCGCCTCCAGCGGGATTCGCAGGAACGCGCCGGGTTCCAGCTGCCACGGCCGGTTGGGCAGGGTGAACGTGACAAGCACCAGCAGCGCGGCGAGGGCCGTGGCCACCCGCGCGAGGATCCGTCGGCGCAGGGTGACCGGCGCTGGCCGGGACGCGGCGTCATCCGCCCCGGCCTGGCGCGACGCGACGGTCCCGTTCCCGGGCGCGTCGGTATCGCGCGCCTCGATCACCTCGGACGGACCCGCTGCGGCGGCGTGATCGTGGGGGGCGGTGGCGGTGCGCGGATTCTGGTCGGCGTCGGGCGTGGACGCCGGGTCGGCGATCGACAACTGGGTCTCCCGGGTCAGCGCAGCGACAGGACGGGGGCGGTGGACAGGTCGCGCTCGTCGACCCGATCGGCCCGCCGCACGCCGATCGGCACCGTCGGCATGGTCGGCACCGCCGGCACCACCAGTGCCGGCACGGTCCGGACGGGTCGGTGCCGGAACAACCAGCTGACGTCCCGCCCGAACGACTCGACCAGCAGGCCGATCGCGGCCACCAGCACAACCGTGGTCAGCATCCCGGGCAGCACCTGGGCGGCGGCGACCGCGAGCATGATCCCCTGGACCGCGGCGACCACCTTACGCCAGTACCGGTGCGGCAACTGCGCGTTCATCCAGGGCAGCACCCAGCCGGCGACCAGGAAGACATACCGCATCAGGCCGATGGCGAGCACCCAGGCGCCGACCGAGGGGGCGACGTAAAGGCTCAGCATCAGCACCAGGAACGAGTCGACCTCCATGTCGAACCGGGCGCCGAGGGCGCTTGTCGTACCGGTGCGGCGGGCCACCTTGCCGTCGACCGCGTCGAGTGCCAGGGCCACCGCGGTCATCGCCACCAGCAGCGCCACCGGCGCGGGGCGACCGCCGGTCAGCGAGTCGGCGATCAGCGCGGTCACCGCCCCGACCAGCAGGCCGCGACCCATCGTCACCCAGTCGGCCGGTCCCAGCCGGGTCGAGCCCGCGTGACGCAGCCCACGCACGAGCGCCACGCAGGTCACCGCCCCGTACGCCAGCCCAGCCAGCCAGCCCGCGACACCGAGACCGACCGTCGCGGCGAGCACCGCCAGCAGCACGATCTGGACGATCAGCCCGATTTGCGGACCGGTTCGAACTGTGGACACCGTGCCTCCGTGTTTATGATCGACGACCCCTGCCAGGGAACTACGGAAAATACGACGGATCGGTTCGGTCTGGACGCAGGTAAGGAGAAAAATCCGGTGACGCGTACCGCCCACGCCTTCTGGCTCCGGGCTCCCGGTGCGGGTGAGATCCGTCCGGTGACGTTGCCGGAACCGAACGCCGACGAGGTCCTGGTGCGCAGCCGGTACTCCGGGGTCAGCCGGGGCACCGAGACTATGGTCTTCACCGGGGGCGTGCCCGCCAGCCAGTACGCCGCCATGCGCGCCCCGTTCCAGGATGGCGACTTCCCGGCCCCGGTCAAGTACGGCTACCTCAGTGTCGGCGAGGTCGAGCAGGGCCCGGCGCACCTGCTCGGGCGTACGGTGTTCTGCCTGCACCCGCACCAGAGCGCGTACGTGGTGCCGGCGGAGGCGGTGACCGTCGTACCGGCGCAGGTGCCGGCGGCCCGTGCCGTGCTGGCCGGCACGGTGGAGACCGCCGTCAACGCGTTGTGGGACGCCCCGCCCCTGGTCGGCGACCGGGTGACCGTGGTCGGGGGTGGCATGGTCGGCTGTGCGGTGACCGCCCTGCTGGCCCGCTTCCCCGGGGTACGGGTGGAACTGGTCGACACCGATCCGTCCCGCGCCGAGGTGGCCGCCGCGTTGGGTGTCGACTTCGCTGACCCCGAGACCGCCAGCGACGGCCGTGACCTGGTGCTGCACGCGAGCGCCAGCGCCGCCGGCCTGCAACGCGGCCTGGACCTGCTCGCGCCGGAAGGCACCCTGCTCGAACTGAGCTGGTACGGCGACCGACCGGTGCAACTGTCCCTCGGCGGCGCGTTCCACTCCGGACGACTGACCATCCGCAGCAGCCAGGTCGGCATGGTGGCGCCGGCGCGACGCGGCAGTCGCAGCTACGCCGACCGGATGGCGCTCGCCCTGGACCTGCTTGCCGACCCGGCGTTCGACGTGCTGATCACCGGCCGGTCGCCGTTCGCGGAACTGCCCGACGTACTCGCCCGACTCAGCGGGGGCGACCTGCCCGCGCTGTGCCACCTCATCACCTACGACGGGGAGTGAACCGTGTTCAGCGTGACCGTCCGTGACCACATCATGATCGCGCACAGTTTCCGTGGCGAGGTCTTCGGCCCCGCCCAACGGCTGCACGGCGCGACGTTCGTGGTCGACGCCACCTTCCGCCGACCGGACCTCGACGACGACGGCATCGTGGTCGACATCGGACTGGCCACCGAGCAGCTCAAGGCGGTGCTCGGCGAGCTGAACTACCGCAACCTCGACGACGAACCCGCGTTCGCCGGGCAGAACACCACCACTGAGGTGCTGGCCCGCACCATCGCCGACCGGCTCGCCGAGCGGGTGGCCGCCGGTCAACTCGGCGGCGGTGCCCGGGGCCTGACCGGGATCACGGTCACCCTGCACGAGTCGCACGTGGCGTGGGCCAGCTACGAGCGGGCGCTGCCCGGCTCGACCGCCGTCGGTGAGGGCACCGCCTGACGTGCCGACCCTGCACGTGATCCTGCCGGGCGACATCGACGACCCGGCGTCACCCAGCGGCGGCAACGGTTACGACCGGCGGATCTGCGCCGGGCTCACCGTCGCCGGCTGGTTGGTCCGCGAGCACGGCGTGGCCGGTGACTGGCCGCGACCGTCCCCGGCGGCGCAGGCTGCGTTGGCGCGGGTGCTGGCCGGTACGCCGGACGGTGCGCTGGTGCTGGTCGACGGCCTGGTCGCCTCGGTGGTGCCGGACGTGCTCGCCGCGCACTCCGGGCGGTTGCGCCTGGTCGCACTGGTGCACCTGCCCCGGGAAGACGACACCGAGGCCCGGGCGCTGGCCACGGTCACCGCCGTGGTGGCCACCAGCGCCTGGACCCGTGACGCGTTGCTGCGGCGGTACCCGCTGCCCGCCGAACGGGTGCACGTGGCGCCGCCCGGGGTGGACCCGGCATCGCCGGCGACCGGCTCGGCGACCGGTTCGGCCCTGCTCTGCGTCGCGGCGGTCGCCCGGCACAAGGGACACGACGTCCTGGTCGAGGCAGTGACCATGGTGGCCGACCGGCACTGGACGTTGACCTGCGTCGGACCGCTGCACCGGGAGCCGGAGTTCGTCGACCGGCTGCGGGAGCGGATCACCGCCGGGCGGCTCACCGACCGGATCCGGCTGACCGGGCCGTTCGCCGGCGACCGGCTCGCCGCCGCGTACGCCGCCGCCGACCTGCTGGTGCACCCGTCGCGCGGTGAGACGTACGGGATGGTGGTCACCGAGGCGCTGGCGCGCGCCGTGCCGGTGCTCGCCACCGCCGTCGGCGGAGTGCCCGACGCCCTCGGGCGCACGGCGACGGGCGACCGGCCGGGTCTGCTGGTGCCGCCCGACGACCCGACCGCGCTGGCCAGGGCGTTACGCCGCTGGCTCGACGACGCGGCCCTGCGTGAGCAGTTGCGGCACGCCGCCGTCCAGCGACGGGACACCCTCGCGGACTGGGACAGCACGATCGCCCGGATCACCACCGCCCTGAAGGAGGCGTCGGCATGAGCATCGATCTCCCGCCCGATTTCGCGAAGTGGCTCGCGCTGCGGGAACCCGCCGACGTGGCGGCCCGGTCCACCGACCTTGTCGACACGCTTAGTGCGACGCTGCGCGCCCCCGGGCCCCTCGTGATTCATGATCTCGGTGCCGGGACCGGCTCGCTGGCTCGCTGGCTGGCCCCGCTGCTGCCCGGCGCGCAGCACTGGATCCTGCACGAACAGGACCCCGACCTGCTGGCCCGGGCCCGCGCCGGCATGCCCGCCACCGCCGCCGACGGCGCCCCGGTGACCGTCGAGACGCGCCAGGGCGACCTGACCCGCCTGACCGCCGCCGAGCTGGCCGACGCCGCACTGGTCACCGCCTCCGCCCTGCTCGACATGCTGACCGTCGAGGAACTCGACAGACTGGTCGCCACCTGTGCCGAGGCCGGGTGCCCGGCCCTGTTCCTGATCTCCGTGACCGGCACCGTGCGGTTGACCCCGGCCGACCCGCTGGACGACGAGGTCGCCGCCGCCTTCAACGCCCACCAGCGGCGTACCGTCGGTGGTCGGCGGCTGCTCGGGCCGGACGCGGTCGACGCCTGCGCCGCCGCCTTCGCCCGGCACGGGGTGGACGTGGAACGACGCCTCAGTCCCTGGCTGCTCGGTCCGGAACAGGCCGCCCTGGTGGCGGAGTGGTTCACCGGATGGCTCGACGCGGCTCGGGAGGAACGTCCCGAGCTGACCGCCCTTACCGATGAGTACGCACCCCGTCGGCTGGCGGAGGCTGAAACCGGTCGGCTCGGGGTACTGGTCGGTCACGTCGACCTGCTGGCGCTGCCCCGTTGAACCGGCAGCCCACCAGCTGCGTGCGTACAGTCAGGGAAGATCGTCATGCCGGGGAGGCACGAGTGGGGGATGAAGCTGGCGGCGCCGCGCCCACGGCGACCCCGGTGGGCCGGTCGTTCTGGGGCTGGGCCCGTCTGGTGCTGGGACTGGCCGTCCTCGTCGGGCTGCTCTGCTGGTTCGGCACCGGTCCGTTCCTGGCCGGACTGCGGCTGATCGACGCGCCGGCCCTGGCCGCCGCGCTCGCCATCGGCGTCCTCACCACCGTCTGCGCCGCCTGGCGGTGGAGTCTCGTCGCGGGTGGGCTCGGCGTACGGCTGCCACTGCGGGAGGCGGTCGCCCACTGCTACCGGGCGATCTTCCTGAACGCGACGCTGCCCGGCGGAATCCTCGGTGACGTGCACCGCGCGGTGCGGCACGGCCGCGACGTGGGTGACGTCGGACGCGGCATCCGGGCGGTGGTGTGGGAGCGGATGGCCGGGCAGGTGGTGCTGGTCGCGGTGGCAGCGGTGCTGCTGTTCGCCTTCCCGTCGCCGGTGCGTCCGTTCCTGCCGGTGGCGACCGCCGTGGCGGTGGCGGTGCTGGTCGCCGTGGTGCTGGCCGCCCGGCTGCTGCCGCAGTCCGGTGCCTCCCGGTGGGCGCGCGCGTTGGGCACCGCCGTCTCGGACGTCCGACGCGGGCTGCTCGGCCGGCGTACCTGGGCCGGGGTGCTGTTCGCCTCGGCGCTGGCCGTCGCCGGGCACCTCGCCACCTTCCTGGTGGCGGCACGCACTGCGGGTTCCACCGCCCCGTTGACCCTGCTGCTGCCTTTGACCCTGCTGGCCCTGCTCGCGATGGGGGTGCCGGCCAACGTCGCCGGGTTCGGCCCCCGCGAGGGGGTGGCCGCGTGGGCGTTCGCCGCCGCCGGCCTGACCGCCGCCGAGGGGGTGGCTACCGCGACGGTGTACGGCGCCCTGGTGCTCGTCGCGAGCCTGCCCGGAGCCGCCGTGCTGCTGGCCCGACGTATCCGTGTACCCGCCACCGTCTGACGAGGAGACCCATGTCCGAATCACTGCCTGTCGCCACCATCCGGACGCAGGTCACCGTGCCGCTGCGGTTCCCCGACGGTTACACCACCACGGCCCGGCTGTTCACCTTCGACGGGCTGGTCGACGGCCGGGAGCACCTCGCCTTCGCCCTCGGCGACACCGCCGCGGCCGAACGCGGCGGGAACGTGCCCCTGGTCCGCCCGCACAGCGAGTGTCTGACCGGCGACGTGTTCGGCAGCCAGCGCTGCGACTGCGGGCCGCAGTTGCGCGAGGCGGTGCAGCGCATCGCCGACGTCGGCGGCTACCTGCTCTACCTGCGCCAGGAGGGCCGGGGCATCGGGCTGTACGCCAAGCTCGACGCGTACGCCTTGCAGGACGCGGGGCTGGACACCTTCGAGGCCAACGTCGCGCTCGGTCACGCCGAGGACGAACGGGACTACACCGTCGCCGCGCAGATGCTCGCCGCGCTCAGCGTCGGACCGATCGCGGTGCTGAGCAACAACCCGGAGAAGACCGATCAGTTGGGTCGGCTCGGGATCACCGTGACCGAACAGGTGCCCACCGGCGTGTTCCTGTCCCCGGCCAACGCCGACTACCTCGCGGCGAAGGCCAGCCGCGCGGCCCGCACCGCCGACCTTCCCTGCGTCCGGTGACCGGCCCGCCCGGGGTGGCCCGGCCGTACGTGCTGCTCAGCTGCGCCACCTCGATCGACGGCTACATCGACGACGCCACCGAGGAGCGGCTGCTGCTGTCCAACGACGCGGATCTCGACCGGGTGGACGAGGTCCGCGCCGGCTGCGACGCGATCCTGGTCGGCGCCGGCACCGTCCGCCGTGACGATCCCCGGTTGCTGGTGCGCTGCGAACGGCGCCGGGCCGCGCGCGTCGCCCGTGGCCTGCCGGCGTCGCCCACCCGGGTGACCGTGACCGGCTGCGGCGACCTGGATCCGCAGGCCCGGCTGTTCACCGTCGGCGACACCGAGCGGATCGTCTACAGCGCCAGCGGCGCGGTCGAGAAGACCCGGCACCGGCTGGGCGGGCTGGCCACCGTGGTCGACGCCGGTGACCCGGTCGACCTGGTGCGGATGCTGGCCGACCTCGCCGAACGGGGCATCGGCCGGCTGCTGGTGGAGGGCGGCGCGGGCGTGCACGGACAGTTCCTCGCGGCGGGGCTCGCCGACGAGTTGCACCTGGTGGTGGCCCCGTTCTTCGTGGGTGACCGGCGGGCACCGCGGTTCGTCGGCGAGGGCAGCTTTCCGTGGCACCCGGGTCGGCGGGCACAGGTGGTCGAGGCGCGTCAGATCGGTGACGTGGTGCTCACCCGCTACGCCCTGTCCGAACGCTGCGAACCGACGCCGGCCGACTGACGGTCGAGGAACATCAGTCGGGCTCGCTTGTCGGCCAGATCGATCAGCGGGCCGTCGACGAAACCGGCCCGCCGCAACCGGGTGATCGCCTTGTCGTTGCGGGCGTCCGGCTCCATCACCAGACGTAGTCGGCTGCGGTCGGTGAAGACGAAGGAGACGAACTCGCCCAGCAGCGTGCCGGTGAACCCCGGTTCCGGCCGTACCGGGGTGCCGATCAGCAGGTGCCCACCGTGGTCACCGGGGCGCACCGGGTAGCACTCGCCGACCGGGTCGTGCTCGGGTTCGTAGGTCTGGAACAGCGCCACCGGGTGCCCGTCGCGCAGGGTGAGGTACGCGTGATGGGTGGAGAGCGAGCCCACGTACCGGTAGATCTCGGCGACCTGCTCCCGGTCGGCGTCGCGCATCCCCCAGAACCGGGCCCGCTCCTGACTGACCCAGGAGTGGATGACGTCGGCGTCGGTGTCGGGCTCGACCGGCCGGAAGGTGACCACACCGAATCGGGGCACGTGTCGTTCGTAGTGGTGACCGTCAGTCATCATGCTCCTCGGTCAGCCGGTCCCAGTCACAGCCGGTCTGGATCAGGTCGCCGCCCAACCACAGCGGCAGTTGGTCGTCGCGGTGCGGTCCGCTGCCGGTGGCGCCGAGCGGCACCACCCAGCGGCTGTCGTCCCGCCGGGCCAGGTCCCACACGTAGCGGGCCGCCGGCCCGCGCAGGCACAGGTCGGTGACTCCGGGGACGCTGGAGGTGGCCAGCACACAGTCGTGGTCGCCGGAGAGCTGCGGACCCGGCGGCGCGGCCGGCTCGGGCAGCGCCTGCCACGGCAGGAGCCGGTGCCGTTCGCCCCAGCACGGAGGGTCGCCGTCGGCGGCCACCTCCGTCAGGGCCTCGCTCAGCAGGTCGGCCCGATCGAGGCCGGGCAGGTCGGCGTGCAGCAGCGGGGTCACCGCGTACCCGACCCGGGGCAGCAGGGCCAGCCACGGCCGGAACACCTCGGGATAGGCGGGTGGTTCGGCCAGCACCGCCAGCGCGGGGTGGGCGGCGAGCCGACGAGTCACGGCGGCCCGCAGGTCGGCGAAGGCGGCGGCGTCCACGCTGTCGGCGGTCATCCGGCGATCCCAGGCCCGCAGACGTTCCCGCAGCCCGGCGGCGGCCGGGCCGAGCCCGTCCAGCGTGGCGAGCAGGTCCAGCAGCGGCGCGGCGGCGGCCAGATGAGTGTCGGTGTGCACGGTCGCCAACTGCTCGGCACGCCAGTCGTCGGTGGCGTCCAGCAGTTGGCGGATCCGGTCGGCCCGGTATGGCGGCGCGAACTCCACCCCGAGTTCGGCGGCGATGCCACGGTCGTTGGCCATCACCGCCACCCGGTCGACCGGTGCCTTCGGCATGTCGTGCCAGCCCTGCCAGGCGTGGCTCGCCTCCCAACCGGGGACCACCCGCAACCCGTTGTCCGGGTGGCGACGCGGCACCCGGCCGGCCACCCGGTGCAGCAGCCCGCCGGCCGTGTCGGCCGCGAGGACCACGTTCACCGGTTCGACCCAGCCGTCCAGTGCCGCGTCGACGTCGTCGACGGTCCGTGCCCGCAGCAGCGCCGGCAGGACGCTGAAGCCCAGCTCACCGAGGACGCGGGGCGGATGGCGCAGGCTGACCGTGACGGCCGGGTCGTCGTCGGGCCCACCGGAGATCAGCGGTCCCCGGTCGGTCTCGATCACCTCGACCTCGACCGGTTCGGCTCCGGCCACCTCGATCGTCTCGACGTGCCGGTGCGCGAGCCGCCACCCGTCCGGCCCGTACGCCTCGACCCGGTCGCCCCGGCGGCGCAGCCGTTCGGCGTACCCGTCCTGGTAGTCGGCCATCGCGTTGGTGATCGCCCAGGCGACGCGGCCGGCATGACCGAAGTGGGGGATGCCCGGAACGCCGGGCACGGCGAACCCGAGCACGTCGTACTCCGGGCAGGCGAGGCGGATCTGCTGGTAGATGCCGGGCGCCTCGATGATCCGGTGCGGATCGCCGGCGATCAGGGCGGCCCCGGTGGCGGTGCGGTCGGCGGCGAGCAGCCAGCCGTTGCTGCCCGAGGTGACGTGGTTGTCGACGGCGAACAGGCCGGTGGCCCGCACGCCGAGCCGACGTGCGACGTGGTCGCGCCAGAGTTTGGTGCCGAAGCCCGCGAAGAGCACGTGGTGACCGAGCCAGATCGCCAGCGGCGTCCACGGCTGCCAGCGGCCCGGTCGCAGGCCGGTGGCGGCGAACTCCGGAGCCTGCGCCGCAGCGGCGGCCAGCGCGTCGTTGACCCCGTCCACGTAGCGACCCACCCATTCGGCGGTGGCCGGGTCGAGGGCGGCGTGGCAACGTCGCGCGGTGTCGTCGAGCCGCACCCGGCGGGCGAAGCTGTCCCAGGCCACCGCGTCGGCGCCGAGGAACGAGGCGGAGGTGCCCTGGGACCGGTGCCGTTCCACCTCGAGCTGCCAGGCCCGGTCCAGGGCGGTGACCCGGCCCTGGGCGTAGGCCAGCGAGAGATGGTCGTCGGCGCGCAGGTGCGGGACGCCGTAGTCGTCGCGGTAGCGGCGGGCGCTCACCGCGCCACCGTACCGGCTCGGGCGCGGGCTGCCGGAACCACGAGCGGAGTACCCGTCTCCGGATCGTCGATGACCCGGCAGGGCAGGCCGAAGACCTCCTCGACCAGCTCGGCGGTGACGATCCGGCGGGGTTCGCCGGCGGCCACCACCCGGCCATCGCGCATCGCGATCAGGTGGGTGGCGTAGCGGGCGGCGTGGTTGAGGTCGTGCAGCACCGCGACAAGCGTGCGGCCCTGCTCTTCGTGCAGCCGGGCGCACAGGTCGAGGACCTCGATCTGGTGGGCGATGTCGAGGTACGTGGTCGGTTCGTCCAACAGCAGCAGGGGCGTCTGCTGGGCCAGCGCCATGGCCAGCCAGACCCGCTGCCGCTGGCCACCGGAGAGTTCGTCGACCAGCCGGTCGCCGAGGTCGTCGACGCCGGTGGCGGCCATCGACTCGGCGACGATCCGCTCGTCGTCGGGGGACCACTGCCGTAGCAGTCCCTGGTGCGGGTAGCGGCCCCGGGCCACCAGTTCGGCCACCCCGATGCCGTCGGGGGCGATCGGCGACTGGGGCAGCAACCCGAGCGTACGGGCCACGGCTCGGGCGGGCAGCCGACGGATGTCCGCGCCGTCGAGCAGCACGGCCCCGGCGGCCGGCTTCAGCAGCCGCGACAGCGCCCGCAGCAGCGTGGACTTACCGCACGCGTTCGGGCCGATGATGACCGTGAAGGAGCGGTCGGGCACGGCAACGGTGAGGTCCTCGGCGACGACGCGTCGGTCGTAGGCGAGCCGCAGCCCGTTGCCACCGAGCCGGGAGGTCGACATGCTGGTTGCTCCGTTCTCGGGTGTCGTGGTCGGGACCGTTGTCGTGATCGGGAACGGTGTCATGGTCGGGAACGGCACGGTGTTCGGCTGCGGTTCGCGGGACGGTCCGGGCATCACAGCCGGCCCGCCCGGCGCTCGGTGGCCAGTAGCCACACCAGGTAGCCGCCGCCGATCACGCCGGTCACCACGCCGACCGGGAGCTGGCCGGGGAGGGCGCGCAGCGCGACCTGATCGGCGACGACGGTGATCAGCGCGCCGATGAGCGCCGCCGGCAGCAGGGTGACCCCGGGTGCCCGGGTGAGCCGGCGGGCGAGGTGGGGGGCGGTGAGGGCGACGAACGGCACCGGCCCGGCGGCGGCTGCGGACAGCGCCACCAGCAGCACCGCCCCGGCGAGCAGCAGCATCCGCATCCGGTGCACGCTCACCCCCAGCCCGCTGGCGGCGTCGTCGCCCAGCTCGGTCATCCGCAGCGCCGGAGCGCAGGCCAGCAGCGCCGGCACCAGCACCACGAGGGCGACCAGCAGCGGCACGGCGTCGGACCAGCCGCGGCCGTCGAGGCTGCCGGTGAGCCAGAGCATCGCCCGGGAGGCGCTCATCAGCGGCACCCGGGTCATCAGGTAGCCGTTGACGCCGGTGAGGATGGCCGACATGCCGATGCCGACCAGGACCAGCCGGTAGCCGTGCACGCCGCGCCGCCAGGCGATCAGGTAGATGAGCAGGCCGGTGACCACACCGCCGAGGGCCGCGGAGCCGGCGAGGGCGGCGCTGCTGCCGCCGACGGCGACCACGACGAGTGCGCCGGTTGCCGCGCCCTGGGTGAAGCCGAGCACGTCCGGGCTGCCCAACGGGTTGCGGACCAGCGCCTGGAAGACCGCTCCGGCCAGACCGAGGGCGGTGCCCACGGCCAGGCCGGTGACCAGCCGGGGCAGCCGCAATTGGGTGACGATGAACTCCTCGGCGGCGCTGCCGCCACCGCTCAGGGTGCGCAGCACGTCGACCGCTGACATCGGGTACTCGCCATGTCCGACGGCCAGTACGCCGACGCCGATGGTGAGCAGCAGGCAGACCGCGCCGACGGCGAGGACGCGGGGACGCAACCGGACCGAGAGCCGGCCGGGCGTACGAATCACGATCATGAGCGGGTCGTCCTCGACCTGAGCACCAGCGTCAGGAACAGCGGGCCGCCGACCACGGCGGTGATCAGGCCGACCTGAAGTTCGCCGGGACGGCCGACGACCCGGCCGAGCACGTCGGAGCCGAGCAGCAGCACCGGGGCGAGCAGCGCGCAGTAGGGCAACAGCCAGCGCAGGTCGGGGCCGGTGAGGGCACGGACCAGATGCGGCACGAGCAGCCCGACGAAGACGATCGGTCCGCAGGCTGCGGTGGCCGCCCCGCAGAGCAGAGTGATGGCGAGGATCACACCGGCTCGGGCCACGGCCGGTCGGGCACCCAGGGCCTGCGCGGCGTCGTCGCCGAGGGCGAGGGCGTTGAGCGGCCGGGCGGCGGCCAACGCGACAAGCAACCCGACGGCGATGAACGGCAGCACCCGCAGCACCGTGCCGGTGTCGGCGCTGGCCAGTGACCCGACGGTCCAGAACCGCAGCCGTTCCAGACCGGCCGCGTTGAGCAGCATCACCGCGCTGACGTACGAGTACAGGGCCGCGTTGAGTGCCGCGCCGGCCAACGCCAGGCGGGCGGGCGTGGCCGCGCGACCGCCACCGACCGCGTACACCCCGACGGTGACGACGGCGGCGCCGAGCAGCGCGAACCACACCTGCCCGGTGCCGCCACCGAGGCCGAACAGGGCGGTGGCGGTGGCGATGGCGGCGGCGGCTCCGGCGTTGATACCGAGCAGACCAGGGTCGGCCAGGGGGTTGCGGGTGAGCGCCTGCATCGCCGCGCCGGCCACGCCGAGCGCGGCGCCGGCCAACAGACCGAGCAGCGTGCGCGGCAGCCGCAACTCGCGGACGACCGCGTACTCGGCGGCGTCGCGGTCGGTCAGGGCGTGCCAGACCTCGCCCGGGGGGATCTGCTTGGCGCCGACGGCCATGCTGAGCACCGCGACCGTGAGCAGGGTCAGCGCGGCCATGAGGAGACCGCTGGCGCGTAGGGCGGTGCGGCGGTGCCGGGGCGGTGCGGTCGACCGGGTCGGCGTCTCGTAGGGTGGCGACTCGATGACGGACAGTGTGAACTCCAGTGTGGTGCGAAACGCCGTCGGGACTTGACAGGAGCCGAGTCTAGGCACGAGGTTAGGTTAGGTTAGCCTAACCCCCGGCTGTCCATGGTCCGAGACCCTGATCGAAAGACGACACGAATGTCTGAGCACCTCTCTCCCCGTCGCCTCTCCCGCCGGGGGCTGCTCGCCGTCGGCGGTGCCGCCGTGGCCGCCGCACTTGTCGGCTGCGGCCGCGACGATGCCTCCGGAGCCAACGGCGACAACGCCTCCGGGCCCTGGTCGTTCACCGACGACCGCCCCGAGGAGGTCACCGCCGACGCCCGACCGGACCGGGTGGTCGCCTTCACCGGTTCCGCCGCGGCACTTGTCGACTTCGGACTCGGCCGCGAGATCGTCGGCGTCTTCGGTGAGACGAAGAAGGCCGACGGCAGCGTCGAGCCGCAGGCCGGTGACCTGGACGTGGAGAGCGTGGAGATCCTCGGCAACGTCTGGGGCGAGTTCAGCGTCGAGAAGTACGCCGCCCTCCGCCCGGAGCTGCTGGTCACCCACATGTACGACCCGGGTGCCTACTGGTACGTCCCGGACGAGAGCAAGGACAAGATCCTGCCGCTGGCGCCGGTGGTGACCATCACCACCGCGCGGGTGCCGATGACCAAGCCGATCGAACGGTACGCTCAGCTCGCCGAGTCCCTCGGCGCCGACCTGTCGGCGCCCAAGGTCACCGACGCCAAGGCACGGTTCGAGGCCGCCGCCGAGGCGGTACGCCAGGCCGTCGCGGCCAATCCGGGCATCAAGGTGATGGCCGCCTCCGGCAGCCCCGACCTGTTCTACGTCTCCAACCCGAAGGTCAGCACCGACCTGATGTACTTCGCCGAACTCGGCGTCGACATCGTGGTGCCGACCAAGCTGGAAGCCGGCGACTACTTCGAGGCGCTCAGCTGGGAGAACACCGGCAAGTTCCCCGCCGACCTGATTCTGCTCGACAACCGCAGCACCGCCCTGCAACCCACCGACCTGGCCGCCAAGCCCACCTGGAAGCAACTGCCCGCCGTGCAGGCCGGGCAGGTCACGCCGTGGGACGCGGTGCCCCGCTTCTCGTACGCGGGCGCGGCTCCGCTGCTGGAGAACCTCGCCAAGGCGATCCAGGGGGCGAAGAAGCTCACCTGACGCCGCCGGGCGGCCGGCCACGGTCGACCACCGCACCGGCCGCCCCGCCACCCCTCCCAGAACCGAACTGCCCGCCGCCCACCTGTCGTGCGGCGGGTTCCGGCTGCCCGAAAACCGAACCGCCGATCGTGGAGGACACGTCCATGACCCTGCCGGTGCACACCGCCGAGGCAACGCCGACCCACCCGAAGCCCGAGACCACACCCGCCCGGGCACACCTGCTCAACGACGACACGGTCGAGCAGTACCGCCGGGCGGTGGCCGCCGGCACCGACCGGGTGGCCCGTCGGGTGGCGGAGGCGAACGGACCCTTCACCGGCGTACGCCCGGACGAACTCGCCCCTCAGGTGGAGGCGATCGACCTGGACCGGCCGCTGGGCGACACCACCGCCGCGCTCGACGAGTTGGAGGACGTCTACCTGCGCGACGCGGTCTGGTTCCACCACCCTCGATACCTGGCCCACCTCAACTGCCCCGTGGTGATTCCGGCCCTGGTCGGCGAGGCGATCCTCAGCGCCGTCAACTCCTCCATGGACACCTGGGACCAGAGCGCCGGCGGCACCCTGATCGAGCGTCGGCTCATCGAGTGGACCGCCGACCGGATCGGTCTCGGCCCGGCCGCCGACGGGGTGTTCACCAGTGGCGGCACCCAGTCCAACCTGCACGCCCTGCTGCTGGCTCGGGAGGAGGCGCTGGCCGCCGCGACGCCCGCCGACCGACGGATCCTGCTGCCCCAGCTGCGGATCATCGCCTCGGCGGCAGGTCACTTCAGCGTGCAGAAGGCGGCAAAGCTGCTCGGCCTGGCACCGGATGCGGTCGTGGTGGTGGAGACCGGCCCCGACCGGCGGATGCGCCCCGGCGCGGTCCGCCACGAGATCGCCCGCTGCCGGCGCGCCGGACTGACCGTCATGGCGGTGGTGGCCACCGCCGGCACCACCGACTTCGGCACCATCGACCCGCTCGACGACATCGCCGAGGTGTGCGCGACGTCCGGCGTGTGGCTGCACGTCGACGCCGCGTACGGCTGCGGGTTGCTGGTCTCACCCACCCGCCGGCACCTGCTCGACGGCATCGAACGCGCGGACTCGGTGACGGTCGACTACCACAAGTCCTTCTTCCAGCCGGTCAGCTCCAGCGCGCTGGTGGTCCGCGACCGGCGGACCCTGCGGCACGCCACCTGGCACGCCGACTACCTCAACCCGGCCCGGATGGTCGCCCAGCGAATCCCCAACCAGGTCGACAAGAGCCTGCAGACCACCCGCCGGTTCGACGCGCTCAAACTCTGGCTGACCCTGCGGGTGATGGGGCCCGACGCCGTCGGTGAACTGTTCGACGAGGTCTGCGACCGGGCCGCGCAGGCGTGGGCGCTGGTCGCCGCTGACCCGCGCTTCGAGGTGCTGACCCGGTCACAGCTGAGCACCGTGGTGTTCCGCTGGCGCCCCACCGGACCCGGCCGGGACCTGGCCGACGCGGCCAACCTGCGGGCCCGCGAGGCGTTGGCCGCCTCCGGTCTCGCCGTGGTCGCCGGCACCAGGGTCGACGGTCGTCAGTACCTCAAGTTCACCGTCCTGAACCCGGCCACCACCACCGAGGACGTCGCCTACGTGCTGGACCTGATCGCCGAGCATGCCGGCCGTCACGTGCACGAACACGCCGGTGCGGCCACCGCCGACCTGACCTGCTCGGTCGGCTGACCATGCCACCTGCCAACCCGAGCCTGGAGGGCCGGATGGAAAGCTACGACTTCATCGGGATCGGCCTCGGGCCGTACAACCTCGGCCTGGCCTGCCTGACCGCACCCGTCGCCGACCTCGACGGGCTGTTCCTGGAGGCCCGCGACGACGTCTCCTGGCATCCCGGCATGCTGCTGGAGTCGTCCCGGTTGCAGACGCCGTTCCTGGCCGACCTGGTCACCCTCGCCGACCCCACCTCGCCCTTCTCCTTCCTCAACTACCTCAAGGAGATCGGCCGGCTCTACCCCTTCTACATCCGGGAGAACTTCTTCCCGCTGCGGGTCGAGTACGACGCGTACTGCCGCTGGGCCGCCGCCAAACTGCCCAACCTGCGGTTCGGCCACCAGGTCACCGCCGTCGAGTACGACCCGACCGACGACCGGTACGTGGTGACCGCCACCGTCGACGGCGCCACCGTCACCCACCGGGCCCGGCACCTGGTGCTCGGCACCGGCACCCCGCCACACCTGCCGGGCACCTGCGCCGGCCTGACCTCCGACGCGGTGCACAACTCCCGGTACCTGGAACACCGGGACGCGTTGCAGGCCAAGCGGAGCATCACCATCGTCGGCAGCGGGCAGAGCGCCGCCGAGATCTACCACGATCTGCTCGGCGACATCCACCACCACGGTTACCAGCTGAACTGGGTGACCCGCTCGCCCCGCTTCTTCCCGCTGGAGTACACCAAGCTCACGCTGGAGATGACCTCGCCGGACTACGTGGACTACTTCCACGCGCTGCCCGAGCCCACCCGGTACCGGCTGGAGGCCGAGCAGAAGGGGTTGTTCAAGGGCATCTCCGCCGAGCTGGTCAACGACATCTACGACCTGCTATACGCCTCCAGCATCAACGGCCCCGTGAACACCCGGTTGCTGACCAACACCGAGCTGACCGAGGTCACCCACGACCAGAGCACCGGCATGCACACCCTGCGGTTGCGCCACGTCGAGCAGGAGCGGGACTTCACCCTGGACACCGAGGGGCTGGTGCTGGCCACCGGCTACCGGTACGAAGTGCCCGCGTTCCTGGAGCCGGTCCGGGACCGGCTGCGCTTCGACCAGCACGGTCGGCTCGACGTCGCCCGCAACTACAGTGTGGACTCCACCGGGCGTGGCGTGTTCCTGCAGAACGGGGGCACCCACACGCACAGCATCACCTCGCCAGATCTCGGCATGGGTCCGTACCGCAACAGCTGGATCATCCGGGAACTGCTCGGCCGTGAGCCGTACCCCATCGAGAAGTCGATCGCCTTCCAGGACTTCGGGGTGACCGGGTGAGCCAGCTCGTCTACACCCGCCACGATGCGCGACTCGGCGTGTTCGCCCTGCGTACGCTCGACGTGGCTGCCGACGCGCCGCTGCTGCACCGGTGGGTCACCCACCCCAAGGCGGCGTTCTGGCTGATGCAGGACGCCGACGTCGACGCCGTGGTCGCCGAGTACCAGCGCATCGCCGATCATCCGCACCACGAGGCGTGCCTCGGTCTGTGGCGGGGCGAGCCGGCGTTCCTCGCCGAACGTTACGATCCGGCGCGCGTCGAGCTGGTCGGCCTGCATGACGCCCGGCCCGGCGACGTCGGGATGCACTTCCTCTGCGCGCCCGCCGACACCCCCGTGTCCGGCTTCACCCGGGCGGTCATCACCACCGTGCTGGCCTGGCTTTTCGCCGACCCTGCCACGGCGCGGGTCGTGGTCGAGCCGGACGTGCGCAACACCGCCGTGCACGCGCTCAACGCGGCGGTCGGCTTCGAGGTGGTCGGACCGGTCACCAAGCCGGAGAAGACGGCCCTGCTGAGTATCTGCACCCGGCAGCGGTTCCTGGCCGCGACCCGAGACGAAGGAGTACCGGCATGACCACCCGTGACCCGGTCGCCCACCTGCGCCCGCAGACCTGGGAGCGGGCCAACCGCCTGCTGGTGCGCAAGGCGCTCGCCGAGTTCACCCACGAGCGCCTGCTCACTCCCGAACCGGACGGCCCGGCTGCCGCCGACGGCGCCGGCCGCCGCTGGTACGCCGTCACGGCCGCCTCCGGCGCGGTCCGGTACCGGTTCGCGGCCCGGGTGATGACCCTGGAGCACTGGGACGTCGATCCGGAGAGCATCAGCCGGCACCGGGACGGCGAGCCGCTGCCGCTGGACGCGGTCGACTTCTGCCTCGACCTGCGCGACGCGCTCGGCCTCACCGACCGGATCCTGCCGGTCTACCTTGAGGAGATCACCTCCACCCTCGCCGGCCTGGCGTACAAGCTGGACCGGGCGCTGCCCAGCGCGGCGAAGCTGGTGGAGGCCGACTTCCAGACCATCGAGACGTCGATGACCGAGGGCCACCCCTGCTTCGTGGCCAACAACGGGCGACTCGGCTTCGGTGTCGACGAGTACCACCGGTACGCCCCCGAGGCGGCCCACCCGGTCCGGCTGATCTGGCTCGCCGCCCACCACGGCCACGCCACCTTCACCAGCGCCGCCGACCTGGACGAGGAGACGCTGCTCCGCACCGAACTGGGCGAGGAGACCCTCGCCCGGTTCGCCGCGACCATGACCGAGCTGGGCCTGGACCTCGCCGACTACCACCTCATCCCGGTGCACCCCTGGCAGTGGTGGAACAAGCTGTCGGTGACCTTCGCCGGCGAGGTGGCGCGTCGCCGGCTGGTCTGCCTCGGTGAAGGCCCCGACGAGTACCTCGCCCAGCAGTCCATCCGCACCTTCTTCAACGTCAGCCACCCGGAGCGGCACTACGTCAAGACGGCGCTGTCCGTGCTGAACATGGGCTTCATGCGGGGCCTGTCGGCCGCGTACATGGAGGCCACCCCGGCCATCAACGACTGGTTGGCCGACCTGATCGACGGCGACGAGGTGTTCCGGGCCACCGGGCTGACCATCATCCGGGAGCGGGCCGCCGTCGGCTACCGGCACCGCCAGTACGAGGCCGCCACCGACCGCTACTCGCCGTACCGGAAGATGCTGGCCGCGCTCTGGCGGGAGAGCCCGGTCCCCGACCTGGCTGACGGCCAGCGACTGGCCACCATGGCGTCACTGCTGCACGTCGACGCCGACGGTCGGTCGTTCGCCGCCGAGCTGATCGCCACCTCCGGGCTGGCGCCGGCGGTGTGGCTGCGCCGCTACCTGAACGCCTACCTGACTCCGCTGCTGCACGCGTTCTACGCCTACGACCTGGCGTTCATGCCACACGGCGAGAACGTCATCCTGGTGCTGCGCGACGGGGCCGTGGAGCGGGCGATCTTCAAGGACATCGCCGAGGAGATCGTGGTGATGAGCGCCGCGGCGCAGTTGCCGCCGGCGGTCGAGCGGGTCCGCGCCGACATCCCGGAGGACATGAAGCTACTGTCGATCTTCACCGATGTCTTCGACTGCTTCTTCCGCTTTCTCGGCGCGACCCTGGCCGATCAGGGCGTCATCGGCGAGGAGGAGTTCTGGCGTACCGTGGCCGACTGCGCCAGCGAGTACGCCGGCCAGGTACCCCACCTGGCCGACCGGCTGGCCCGCTACGACCTGTTCGCCCCGGAGTTCGCGCTGTCCTGCCTCAACCGGCTGCAGCTGCGCGACAACCAGCAGATGGTCGACCTGGCTGACCCGTCCGCCGCGCTGCAACTGGTCGGTGCCCTGACCAATCCGATCGCCCGCTTCGCGCCGTCCTGACCTGCGGCACACCCGGTCCCGACCAGCCGTCGCCGGTCGGGACCGGCGACAGCCGTCGCCGGAGCGGTCGCGGATCAGCCGGGGTGTGGGCCGAGCTGGTCGATGGTGTAGCCGTCCGGGTACGTCCTCGTGCTGATCACCCCGTCGGTGAACAGCGGCTCGGCGCGGGGCCGGCCGACGTGACGCAGCAGCCACGCCCGGACGCGCAGTGCGGCGTGCAGCCCGGCCCGCACCGGCCAGGCCGGCCTGGCGACCCGGGTGGCCGCGCGCAGTCGGTCGTCGTACAGCGCGGCGACCAGGGCGTCGCCGATCGGAGCCAGGGGGCGGGGCAGCCGGCCGAGCAGCAGCTCCCGGGTGGCCCGCTCGATCGCCGCCGCGTCGTCGTTGGGCCGCAGGTGTGCCGCGTCGTACGCGTCGAACCAGTCGGCGAACTCCTGATAGGTATCCGGGATGCCCGTGATCCCCATCCGGCGGCCGAGTTCCCGGTAGAAGACGTGGGTGGCGCGCCGCTCGTGACAGCAGGTACGGCGCCAACCGTACCTGTCGATCCACCGGGTCGGGATCACCACCAGGCAGCCGAGCACGTATCGGTAGTGGTCGTTGCCGATGCCGTACGGGCGGTGGATCTGGTTGACCCGACGCAGCGCGGAGCGCCCGCGCGGATGGTCGAAGCCGTTGAGCACCATCTCGTACATCAGCAGGCCGGTGTCGTCGATGCGCTTGCGGGTCCGCCGGGTCAGCTCGCCGGTGGCGGTGTGCACGGCGGCGATCTCCGGGATCGAGAAGGAGCGGTTGAACGCCAGGTTGAGCCCGAGCCGCAGGTCCCAGCAGAACTCGTGACGCAGCATCGTCTGGTAGATCGCCAGATGGTCACGCTCGGGGTCGAGCGACCGGATGCGCGCCAGGTTGGCGTGACGGTCTCGCAACGGCAGCTCCTCCAGCGGTGGTCGTCCGTCGGCCCCGCCGGCTGGTCCGGCCGGCCGCTGGGCGGCCTGCGGGCCGCCGGCTCAGGCCGCGGCCAGCTCGGTCAGGTCGCGGTCGAGCAGCTCGGCCAGCAGGGTGTGCCGGCCGGGGTCGTTCTCCGGTGTGATGCCCCGGCTGGGCATCTCCACGGTCATCAGCAGGTGCAGGTGCATCCGGTACAGCGCGAGCCGGCGGCGGGCCCCGTCGTCGAGGACCAGCGGCACACCGGTGGCCTCGGCGTACCCGCGCAGGAACGGGTGCGTCGGTTCGTCCTCGGCGCGACGGAACAGCAGCGGAGAGACCAGATCGAGCAGCGGGTCGCCGTAGAGGAACCGCTCGCCGTCGACCAGCCCACACATCCGGTGCACCCCGTCGTCGTCCAGGGTGGCGAGGACGTTGCCGTCCCAGCAGTCGAAGTGCAGCAGCGCCGGCCGGCGTACCGTGTCGAGCAGTTCGCGGTGCCGGGCCACCAGCGCCCGGAACCGCTCCGGCGGCGCGGGCAGCGGCACCTCCCAGTCGGCCGCGTCGGCGAGCAGGTCGTCGATGATCGCCGCGAACGCGGCCGACCAGGTCGCTCCGCCGGTGCGGCCGGCGTCGTAGCCGAACCGGTCGCCGGTGATCCGATGCAGGGCGGCCGTGGCCGCGCCCAGGCCGGCGCGGACCGCCGCGTCGTCGCCGTCCAGCTCGGGCAGGGCCCGGCCGGGCAGTCGGCCGGTGACCAGCCACTCACCGAGTCGCCGGTCGTGGCCGTGGTGCAGCACCGGCGGCACCGGCACCTGCGGCGCCCGCTCGGCGACCAGCCGGAAGTACCGGGCCTCGGCGGCGAGTAGGTCGGTCTCGTAGCGCAGCAGCCGGGCGGTGGGCGGCGGGGCGACCTTGAGCACGACGTCCCGGTGGCCTGGTCGCGTGCGGCCCGCCCCCGGCCGGTCGCCGTCGAGGCGGGCCCACCACACCGCGGCGAAGCCCCCGCCGGACAGCGGCCCGCAGTCGGTCACCCGCCGATGCGGGCCGAAGGACGAACCTACGAAGTCGACCACGTCGTCGGGGGAGAGGACCCGTTGCGTTGGACTTACCGGCGCCACCCGGACAGCGTAGGCCGCGCTCCGCGCGCTGTCCGTCCCGTGTCCGCCGGCCCCACCCAATGTGCGGCCGGCGGGCGGTACGGTTCAGCCGGCGGTCACCACCCCGGTCAGCACCACCTCCGCCACCGGCCCGTCAGTGGCGTGATTCGGTCGACGGGGCCGGCGCGTACTCGAGGACAACCCCCCTCAGGTAGCGCGGGTCGGTGGGTAGATCGGCCGCTCCCACCGCGAACATCAGCGGGCTGCCCGGAATGCTGTCGAGCCCGTGCAGGCTCATGCCGACCGCGTCCGACGGTTGCGGCGCCGGGACGCGGGCCCACCCGCCGGTGCGGTACGTGGCGAGCGACGCGCTCGGCGTTGGCGAGTTGTCGATCAGCCACGGCTGTCCGGCCGGGTCGGTGACCACGTCGGGCAGCGCGCCACCTTGCCCGTACCTGAGCAGCTCGAACGATCCACCGCTCGCGCGGACGGCCAACCCACCGTCGCCCACCGCCCACAGCTCGCTAGAAGATCGACCCGCGAGCGCGCCGAACGAGGACTCCTCCTTGTCGACGCCCACCTGGACGGTGCGCCAGGCTGAGCCGTTCCAGTGGAACAGCAACGGGCCCTTGAATCCCTGCCACGCGCCGTTGCCGGCGGCCCAGACGTTGTCCGGGCCGAATGCCTTGATCGCGGTGACGGTGCAGAAGTTCGGCATCCCACCGAAGGACGTGCCGCCGGTGCGGCATTCGGCGGGCGGCTGGTGCGACCGCCAGGATCGTCCGTCCCACTGCTCGATGATCACATTGCTGCCGTCGTTGCCCACCAACCAGGTCTGTCCGCCGTGGACGGTGAGCCCGGTGATGAGTGCGTGGCCTCCGCCGTCGCCCCGCGCGAACGGCACCTCGCGCCAGGCGCTGCCGTCGTAGTGCAGGACGTGCGTCACCTGCTCCTCCGGAGTGGCGGCGGCAGTGCTGCCCACCGCCCAGACATTCCCGGGCGAGTCGCCGGCGACGAGGTCGAGACGACCGTGCCACGAGATCGCCGGCAGCGGCGCGCGGGCCCAGTTTCTTCCGTCCCACTGAAGGATCACCGGGCTGCCGGTGTCGTTCGGCTGCTCGGGTGAGTATGCCTCGCTGCCGACGGCCCATGCATGCGTGGCGTCCACCGACACCACGTCCCACAGCACGCTGGTCGGCCCGGCCAGTTCCGGCAGCGCGGCCAGTCGCCAGGTAGGTGCCGGCGGGCTGGTGACGACGGCTTCGGGGGATCCGCCGGCGGCTGTCCCGGCGGGGACCGAGTTGTCCGTGCCGGCCGGTCCGCCGGTGCACCCCGACACCAGCACGACCACGGCCATCGTCACGGCAATCTTGCGCATGGCACCGATGATCGCATCGCGATGCCACAGCCTCCGCCGGACTGGTCAGCGCCGGACATTGGCGAGCGCCTCGGCGATCATGCGATGGCCCTGGGCCTCGAAGGCCTCGTCGCCCACGCGGTACGCCCACGCCGCGGTGCCGATCGCCTCGCGGACCCGGGTGCGGTGCCACGCGTCCGGCTCACGCGGATCAGGCCCGTACCCGACGAGAAAGGCCGCCTCCAGCTGCGGGTCGCGACGGAAGTCCTGGGCGGCCAGCCGGCCGAAGTCGGTGAATGCGGGGCGCATCGCGGCGCGGCCGAAGTCGATGACGCCCACCACACCGTCGTGAACGAGCCAGTTGCGGGGCTGCCAGTCACCGTGGGTGGGCACGAGGCGGGCCGGCGGGGTCGGCCAGGAGGCGATCTCGGCCCGTAATCGCCGTACGGTGTGTGCGGCGATCCGGTGTGGTCGGCACAACCAGGCCAGCGACTTCTCGTTCTCGCGTCTCTCGTGGTCGTCGTCGGTGACGACGACCTGGGCGTGCAACAGCGCCAGCAGCTCACCGGCCTGCTGGAAGACCCGTGGGTCCTCGGCCTGCGCGCTGCCGAGCACCAACTCGCCGGGCAAATAACGGGTGACGAGGAGTTTCGCTTCCGCGTCGCCATGCACCAGAGCCGGTGCCCTTCCCCGGGCGGTCCAGGGGCGCAACCAGTTGGCATGGGCGTCCAGTTCGCGCCGGATGCCATGGTCCTCGGCACCGCCGGCCTTGACGATGAAACGCGAACCGGCGCAGGTCATCTCCAGCACCGTGGTGGCCACCAGACCCCAGCTGTGGTCCGCCTCGACGGTCGCCCCCGGAAGCCACCGCGCCAGCAGCGTGCGCTGCTGGCGGGTGAGGTTTCCGAGCGCCGGTGTCACGGCGGAGACGATACGGGCCGACCGCCGCAGCGGTCAGGCCTTGCCGGGCTCGGCGTGCCCGACCGTGAGCGCGGTCCACGACACGGGCGGCAGCTCGACGGTGAGCAGACCGCCGGAGAGCCGCGCGGTGTCGTTGGTCCGCAGCCCGACCCGGTGCGGGTCACGCAGGTCGTTGGCGGCGCGTACATCGGTGTCCCAGATTCCCCGGGCCGCGACCGTGCCGGTCGGCTGGAACGCGCCGAGGTCGATCGTCACGGTGGTGGCCTCGGTGAGGTGCCGGTTCTGCAGGAACACCGTCAGCTCGGTGCCGTCGCTGGTCGCGGCGGCGGCCACCACCGGCACCGAGCCGAAGGTGGCGGTCGTCGTCTCGTCGGCGTCGGCCAGCACCCGCAGCGCGTCGCCCCGGGCGGCGTGCGAGGTCACCGAGAACGGGAAGAACGTGGTCTGCCGCCAGGCCGGCCCGCCCGGCTCGGTCATGATCGGCGCGATGACGTTGACCAGCTGCGCGAGGTTCGCCGAGGTGACCCGGTCGGCGTGGTTGAGCAGGGAGATCAGCAGACCGCCGAGGACCACGGCGTCCGCGACGGTGTACCGGTCCTCCAGCAGGCGTGGTGCGACCGGCCACTCGTCGATGGTGAACGTGCGGGCCTGTTCCTGCCACCGGCTCATGTACCAGATGTTCCACTCGTCGAACGCGAGGTCCACCCGCTTGGACGACCGCTTGACCGTGCGTACGTGGTCGACGGTCGCGACCACCGACTCGATGTAGGTGTCCATGTCGACCCCGGAGGCGAGGAAGCTCGCGAGATCCCCGTCGTGTTCCTGGTAGTACGCGTGGCAGGAGATGTAGTCGACGTCGTCGTAGGCGTGGGTCAGCACCACGCGTTCCCACTCACCGAAGGTCGGCATGCCGCGGCCGGACGATCCGCAGGCGACCAGCTCCAGATCCCGGTCCACCTGCCGCATCGCCTTCGCCGTCATCGACGCGAGCTTGCCGTAGTCGGTGGCGTCGCGGTGGCCGAGCTGCCAGGGGCCGTCCATCTCGTTGCCGAGGCACCACATGGCGATCCCGAACGGCTTCTCCCGGCCGTTGGCGGCCCGTTGCGCGGCGCGGGCGGTGCCGGCCGGCAGGTTGGTGTACTCCAGCAGCTCGACGGCTTCCTTCGGGCCTCGGGTGCCGAGGTTCACGGCCAGCATCAGCTCGCTGCCCACCAGGTCGAGCCAGTGCTGGAACTCGTGCAGGCCGACCTCGTTGGTCTCGGTGGAGTGCCAGGCGAGATCGAGCCGGCGCGGCCGCTCGGCCACCGGCCCGACACCGTCCTCCCAGTTGTAGCCGGAGACGAAGTTGCCGCCCGGGTACCGGACCGTGCTGACCCCGAGCTCCTTGACCAGATCGATCACGTCGCGCCGGAACCCGTCAGGTCCGGCGCTCGGATGCCCGGGCTCGTGGATGCCGTCGTAGATGTGGCGACCGAGGTGCTCGACGAAACCGCCGAAGAGTCGGCGACGGACCGGGCCGATGGTGAAGGCCGGGTTGATGGTGAGGTGCGCGCGGGGCATGGGGCTCCTAACGATGATCACTCACGATAACGTTTTAGGTGGCGGTAGACGAGCCCTCGGCGGGCCGCTGGGCATCGCACCGCATCGGTCGGCGACGTGTCCCCGCCCGGAGGCGGGGCCTGCGACGCGTCACCTCGGGGCGGGTCCGGAGCTGTCTCGGCGGATCAGGTCCGCGGCGAGCGACTCGACCCTGGGGCCGGCGGCTCCCGGGTCGAGGGCCAGGGCCATCGCCCGGGCACCCATCTCGACAAGTGGCAGTCGGACCGTGGTCAGCGCCGGCGTGACGTCGCGGGCGATCGGCATGTCGTCGAACCCGAAGACGCTGACCTGCTGCGGCACCGGCACCGCGCGGGCGCGCAGCAGCGCCAGGGCGCCGATGGCCATCGAGTCGTTGAGCGCCGCGATCGCGGTCAGGCCGGGCTCCGCGTCGAGCAGCGCGGCGGTGGCCTCGGCGCCGCCGTCACGGTCGAAATCGGCGTACCGGACGCGGTGTTCCGGCAGGTCCCGGCCGTGTTCGGCGAGTGCCGCGCGCAACCCGGTGAGCCGGTCGGTGATGGTGGTCAGCACGCGGGGCCCGGCCACCACACCGATGTGTTCGTGGCCGAGGCGGCACAGCTCCTGGCCGAGGAGTTCGCCACCGCCCCGGTTGTCCGGCATCACCGCGTCACCGGAGTGCTCGTGGCGGCCGATGACCGTGACCCGGCCACCGGTGGCCTCGTACGCGGCGAGCTTGCCGTTGAGCAGCCGGGTGAAGTCGGCGTCGTGGTATCCCGAGCCGGCCAGGACGATGGCGGCGACCTGCTGGCCCCGCAACAGCTCGACGTACTCCAGTTCCCGCTCCGGGTCGCGGTAGCTGTTGCAGATCATCAACAGGCGGCCCTGGTCGGTGGCGACCCGTTGCAGACCGCGGGTGATCTCCGAGAAGTACGGGTCGGAGACGTCGTGCACGATCACCCCGACCGCGCCGCGGTGCGACCGGGCCAGCAGTTGGGCGTGCGCGTTGGGCACGTACTGCAACTCGGCGACGGCCTGCAGCACCCGTTCACGCAAATCCTCGGTGACCGGCTTGCTGCTGCCGTTGATTACGCGTGAGGCCGTGGCGGGTGAGACACCGGCCCGTCGGGCCACATCGGACAGCGTCGCCACACCCGCCCCCTCACGCGTCGCGCCGGCCGCTGTCGCGGCGACCAGCGACACCGTACCGCAGCGCGGAGCCTTTTCCGGGGCGTGGTTAGCGCAGGTCAAGGCCGCGGGTCCGGGCGGTCCCGTCCGGTCTCCGCCGCGCGGTCGGGGACGGTGCCCCGGGCGAGGAGATGGACGCTCGCCGCGACCAGGGCCGGTTCCCTCGGAAGACGCGCGCGAGCCGCCGGGCAAGCCCTTGCCTGGGCGTGGAGGCACGGCCTAACCTGTTCAGGAAAGCGCTTACCTGTCCGATACGAGCGCCGTCCGACGGAAGGACCCCCATGACCCGCAGGTCGATCGGCATCATCGTGAACGGCGTCACCGGCCGGATGGGATACCGGCAGCATCTGGTGCGCTCCCTGCTGGCCATCCGTTCCGCCGGTGGCGTGCCGCTGGCCGACGCCACCACCGTCTGGCCGCATCTCGTCCTCGTCGGCCGCAGCGAGGCCAAGCTGCGCGAGATCGCCGAACGGCACGGCCTGGACGACTGGACCACCGACCTGGACGCCGCCCTGGCCCGCGACGACATCCAGATCTACTTCGACGCGCAGGTGACCCAGCAGCGGGAGAAGGCCATCCGACAGGCCATCGAGGCCGGCAAGCACATCTACACCGAGAAGCCCCTCGCCGAGGACACCGCCGCCGCCCTGGACCTGGCGCGTGCCGCCCGGGCGGCCGGCGTACGCACCGGCGTGGTGCAGGACAAGCTCTTCCTGCCGGGGCTGCGCAAGCTCAAGCGACTGCTCGACGGCGGCTTCTTCGGCCAGGTGCTGTCGGTACGCGGCGAGTTCGGCTACTGGGTGTTCGAGGGCGACTGGCAGCCCGCACAACGCCCGTCGTGGAACTACCGTGCCGCCGACGGTGGGGGCATCGTGGTGGACATGTTCCCGCACTGGCACTACGTGCTCGCGGAGCTGTTCGGCGAGGTACGCAGCGTCTCGGCCACCATCGCCACCCACATTCCCCAGCGGGTCGACGAGGCCGGGCGGCCCTACGAGGCCACCGCCGACGACGCCGCCTACGGCACCTTCGAGCTGGCGGGCGGCGTCATCGCCCAGCTCAACTCGTCCTGGTGCGTCCGGGTGCACCGCGACGAGCTGGTCGAGTTCCAGGTCGACGGCACCGAGGGCAGCGCGGTGGCCGGGCTGCGGCGCTGCCGGGTGCAGCACCGGGCGGTCACCCCGAAGCCGGTCTGGAACCCTGACCTGCCCGCCACCGAGGACTTCCGTTCGCAGTGGACGGAGGTGCCGGACAACGAGGACTTCGACAACGGGTTCAAGGTGCAGTGGGAGGCGTTCCTGCGGCACGTCGCCACCGGCGAACCGTTCCCGTGGGACTTCCTGGCCGGCGCCCGTGGCGTGCAGTTGGCCGAACTGGGCCTGCTGTCGGCCCGTGAGGGACGTCGCGTCGAGGTGCCGGAGCTGGCCCTGTGAGCGAGCGAACCAGCAGGCTCGGTAGCGGCGGTGTGAGCGGCACCGAGGTGACGCTGCCCGGCGGCCGGCGGATCCGGCTGTCCGGCGGCAGCGGGCATCCCCGCCCCGACGGCCCGCCGCGCACCCGCGTCGCGTACGCCGCCGCGCACGTGGTGGCCGACCCGGCCGCCGACAACACCCCGGGCACCCCGGCGGTCCTGGACTGGGACCGCACCCTCGCCTTCCGTCGGCACCTGTGGTCCTACGGCCTGGGGGTGGCCGAGGCGATGGACACCGCGCAGCGCGGCATGGGCCTGGACTACCCGGCCACCCGGGAACTGATCCGCCGCAGCGCGGCGGAGGCCCGCTCCGTCGGTGGGCGGATCGTCGCCGGAGCCACCACCGACCAGTTGCCGCCCGGCCCGGCGACGCTCGCCGAGGTCACCGCCGCCTACCGGGCGCAGCTCGACGACGTGCAGGCCGCCGGGGCGGTGCCGGTGCTGATGTGCAGCCGGCACCTGGCCGCCGCCGCCCGCGGCCCCGAGGACTACCTGCGGGTGTACGACGAGCTGCTGCACGCCGCCGACGGGCCGGTGGTGCTGCACTGGCTCGGTCCGATGTTCGACCCGGCGCTGTCCGGTTACTGGGGCACCGCCGACCTGGACCTGGCCGCCGACACCGTCGTCGAGTTGCTCAAGGCCCACGCGTCCCGGGTGGACGGCATCAAGGTGTCGCTGCTCGACGCCGGGCGTGAGGTGGCGTTGCGCCGCCGGCTGCCGGCGGGCGTACGCCTCTACACCGGCGACGACTTCCACTACCCGGAACTGATCCGGGGCGACGACGCCGGCCACTCCGACGCGCTGTTGGGGGTCTTCGCCGCCATCGCGCCGGCCGCGTCGGCCGCGTTCGCCGCCCTCGACCGCGGTGACCTGACCCGGTACGACGAGATCTTCGCTCCTACCGTGCCGCTGGCCCGGCACCTGTTCGCCGCACCCACCTGGTACTACAAGACCGGCATCGTCTTCCTCGCCTGGCTGGCCGGGCATCAGGAGCACTTCACGATGGTCGGCGGATTGCAGTCCGGCCGTTCACCGGAGCACCTGGGCACCCTGCTCAGCCTCGCCGACGCCGCCGGGCTGCTGCCCGACGCCGAGCTGGCTGCCGCCCGCGCCCGGGCCTTCTTCACCGTGGCCGGGGTGCCCCAGTGACCGGGCCTGCTCACAGGGCCGGGCCTGCTCACAGGGCCGGGCCTGCTCACGGGGCCGGGCCGGCGAGCCGGGCGGCCCTGCGCCGGTTCTCGTTCAACCAGGCGACCGCCCAGCACTGGCCGCTGCCGGACGTGGTGGCCGGTTGTGTCGCCGCCGGCGTACCGGGCGTCGGCCTGTGGCGGGAACCGGTCGCCGCGTACGGTCTCGGCCGCGCCGCGAAACTGGTCCGCGACGCCGGGCTGGCGGTCACCACCCTGTGCCGGGGCGGGTTCTTCACCGCCGACGACTGGCGGGAGCAGAACCTGCGCGCCATCGACGAGGCGGCCACGCTCGGCGCACCGGTGCTGGTCCTGGTCTCCGGCGGCCTGCCCGCCGGCAGCCGGGACATCGACGGCGCCCGCGCCCGGGTCGCCGACGCGATCGCCGAACTCGCCCCGCACGCCGACGCCGCCGGGGTGACCCTGGCCATCGAACCGCTGCACCCGATGTTCGCCGCCGACCGGTGCGTGATCGCCACCCTCGGTCAGGCGCTGGACATCGCCGAGCGGTTCGACCCGGGCGTGGTCGGTGTGGTGGTGGACGCGTACCACGTGTGGTGGGACGACACCGTCCACGACCAGATCGCCCGCGCGGGGGAGTGGATCGCCGCGTTCCAGGTCTGCGACTGGATCACCCCGCTGCCGGAGGGGGTGCTGCTCGGCCGGGCGCTGCCCGGGGACGGCTGTATCGAGTTACGTCGACTGCGCGAGGAGGTCGACGCGGCCGGCTACGCCGGCCCGATCGAGGTGGAGGTCTTCAACGCCGAGGTCTGGGCACGCCCCGGCGAGCAGATCCTGGCCGCCGCCATCGACGGCTACCTGCGCGAGGTCGTCTGACCCGCGACGCGACCGGTCGCCCCCGGGGCCGGATGGTCGCCCGAGCCGACCTGGAAGCGGGTCAGCTCGTCGTGGTGCGGGTGGCGAGCGCGTCGACCAGGCGTCGGGTGGAGCCGGCGAGGTTCCATCGCTCGGCCAGGTCGAGCAGCCGTTCCGGGTCGGCCGGCGACACCGGCAGCTCGGTGGCCAGCGGCGGCAGCGGTACGTCCAGCGCGACCTTGACGACCTTCGGCGCCACGGCCAGGTAGTCCCGGGCCGCGTCGAGCTTGGCGCGCAACCCGGGCGCGAAGCCGGCGGCCGGATCGTCCAGGGCAGCGAGGATGCCGGCGATGTCGCCGTACCTGTCGACCAGCCGGGCGGCGGTCTTCTCACCGACGCCGGCCACCCCGGGCAACCCGTCGGACGGGTCGCCGCGTAGCGCGGCGAACTCGGCGTACCGGTCGGCCGGCACGCCGTAGCGGGCCCGCACGGCGGCGTCGTCGCAGTCGTCCAGCTTGGCCACCCCCCGCCCGACGTAGAGCAGTCGTACGCCCCGGGCGTCGTCGATCAGCTGGAACAGGTCCCGGTCTCCGGAGACCACCTCGACCGGCCCGGGCTGGGTGACCGAGAGGGTGCCCAGCACGTCGTCGGCCTCGTAGCCGGTCGCGCCGACCACTGTCACACCCAGTGCGTCGAGCACCTCAAGGATCATCGGCACCTGCGGGGAGAGGGTGTCCGGCACCACCTCGCCACCCTCGGGCGCCACCCGGTGCGCCTTGTACGACGGCAGCAGCGCGACCCGCCAGTCGGGCCGCCAGTCGTGGTCCATCGCGCACACCATCCGCCCCGGCCGCCGGGTGCGCACCAACTGGGCGAGCATGTCGAGGAACCCGCGCACCGCGTTGACCGGCTGGCCGTCGGCCGTCCTCGCGGCGGACTCGGGAATGCCGAAGTACGCCCGGAAGTAGAGACTGGGCGCGTCGATGAGCATGATCGGGGTCTGCGCTGTCACGTCCGACAGCCTGGCACACCGCACCGACTTTCACGGCGCACGGCAGGTCGACGGTGCGAGCCGGCGCAGCGACGAAGGAGGAGCCGATGACCGTACCGACCCGGCTGACGCTGACCACGGTCAACCTCGACACGCCCGACCCGGCGGCCCTGGCCCGCTTCTACGCGCGCCTGCTCGGCTGGGACATCGCGGTCGAGGAGGCCGACGACGTGATCCTGCGTGCCGCCGACGGTGGGGTCGGGCTGTCCTTCCAGCGGGAACGCGCGTACGTGCGGCCGAGTTGGCCGGCGCAGGCCGGCCAGCAGCAGATGATGATGCATCTGGAGATCGGGGTGCACGACCTGCCGGCGGCGCTGGAGCACGCGTTGGCCTGCGGTGCGAGCCTTGCCGATTTTCAGCCGCAGGAGGACGTCCGGGTCTGCCTGGACCCGGACGGCCACCCGTTCTGCCTCTGGCTGATGGATTGATCCGGTCGCGCCGTCAGCTCGCACCGGCCGTACCTCGCCCGCCGCGTCGCCTGACGACGTACGGCAGCACGAACAGGTACAGGCCGGTGATCAGCAGCAGGGCGAGCGGCAGCAACGGTACGTAGGAGATCCAGACGACCGGATTCTCCTGCGCGAGCGCGACGAAGGTGACGATGACGGTCACCGTGAACGTGATCGCCAGCCACCGGTGGGCCTGCCGGATCCAGTTGTGCCAACTCATCAAGAACCTCCCGGGCGAATCGCCACACCGGCCCGAGCGGTTGCCCGGCCGGGCATCTACCCTGGTCAAGCTAGTGACGTCCCGCTGGTTGGTGCTTCTCGATTCCTGACCGTTTCTGCGCGACGGCTCGGCACCGGCCGCGCCGACCGGCCCAAACGACCGTTAAGCTAGCGGTGTGGGGTTCGAGGAGTTGTATCCGCCGGGGCGGCTGGCCGCCGCGCAGCGTGCCGTCACCGCCGCCGGGCTGGACGCGCTGTTGCTCAGCCCCGGCTCGGACCTGCGCTACCTGACCGGTTACGACGCCCACGCCGGTGAGCGGCTGACCCTGCTGGTGCTGCCCGCCGAAGGCGAGCCGACGCTGATCGTGCCGACCCTGGAACGACCGGCGGCCGAGGCCTCCCCGGCACCGGCCACCGGGGTACGCATCGTCGACCATGCCGATGGCACCGACCCGTACCCACTGGTGACCGCCGCTCTCGGCGGGCCGGTCGGCGCGGTCGGGCTGGCCGACCGGATGTGGGCCGAGCAGGTGCTGGCGCTGCGTGCGGTGCTCCCCGACGCCCGGCAGCGGCTCGCCTCGGCGGTCCTGCGGGAGCTGCGCATCCACAAGTCGGCCGCGGAGGTGGAGGCGCTCGCCGAGGCCGGCGCGGCGATCGACGCGGTGCACGCCCGGATGGGGGAGTGGCTGCGCCCGGGGCGGACCGAGGTGGAGGTGGCCACCGACATCGCCGCCGCGATCAGGGCGGAAGGCCATGTCACTGTCGACTTCGTCATCGTGGCCGCCGGGCCGAACGGCGCCAGCCCGCATCACGGCACCTCCGACCGCCCGATCGGCGCGGGTGAGCCGGTCGTGGTGGACATCGGCGGCACCATGCCCTCGGGTTACCGCTCCGACTGCACCCGCACCTATTGCCCAGGTGGGCCACCACCGGCCGAGTTCGCGGACTACTACGGGGTGCTGCACCGGGCGCAGCTCGCCGCCGTCGAGGCGGTCCGCCCCGGGGTGAGCGCCGCCGCGGTCGACGCCGCCGCCCGCGATCCGATCACGGTGGCCGGCTACGGGGACGCCTTCCTGCACCGCACCGGCCACGGCATCGGCCTGGACGGCCACGAGGAGCCGTACGTGGTGGCCGGCAACAACCGCCCACTGGCGGCGGGAATGGCCTTCTCCGTCGAACCGGGCATCTACCTGGCCGGGCGGCACGGCGCCCGGATCGAGGACATCGTCGTCTGCACGACGGACGGCGTACGACGGCTCAACACCACCCCCACGGAGCTCATCGCGCTATGACTGTCGACCGGATCCTGCCCACCGACGAGGCCCGCGACCTGCTGGAGTTGACCACCGAGCTGGCCGATCGGGAACTCGCGCCGAAGGTGGCCGAGTACGAGCAGCGGGCCGAGTTCCCCCGGGAGGTGCTGCGCACGCTGGGCCGGGCGGGACTGCTCGGCCTGCCGTATCCGGAGGAGTACGGCGGCGCCGCCCAACCGTACGAGGTCTACCTGCAGGTGCTGGAGATCCTGGCCGGCCGCTGGCTGGCCGTGGCCGAGGCGGTCAGCGTGCACACCCTGTCCTGTCACCCGGTCGCCGCGTTCGGCAGTGAGGAACAGCGCAAGCTGCTGCCCGACATGATCGGCGGCGAGTTGCTCGGGGCGTACTGCCTGTCGGAGCCGCAGGGCGGTTCGGACGCCGCGGCGCTGACCACCAGGGCGGTGCGCGACGGCGACGGCTATGTGGTCACCGGCACCAAGGCGTGGATCACCCACGCGCAGGTGGCCGACTTCTACAACGTCTTCTGCCGCACCGGCGGCCCCGGTCCGAAGGGCGTCTCCTGCCTGCTCGCCGACCGGGCCACGCCGGGCATCCACCCGCAGGCCGCGGAGCGCACCATGGGGCTGCGCTCCTCTCCGGTGGCGCAGGTCGTCTTCGACGAGGCCCGGGTGCCGGCCGACCGGCTGATCGGCGGCGACGGGGCGGGTTTCCCCATCGCCATGTCGGCCCTGGACTCGGGTCGGTTGGGCATCGCGGCCTGCGCGGTCGGGTTGGCCCAGGCGGCGCTGGACTACGCGGTGGACTACGCCCGGCAACGCGAGCAGTTCGGCCGGTCGATCATCGACTTCCAGGGGCTCGGGTTCACCCTGGCCGACCTCGCCACCCAGATCTCCGCCGCGCGGGCGTTGACCCTGGCCGCGGCCCGGCTACGCGACGCCGGGCGGCCGTACTCGATCGAGGCGGCCAAGGCGAAGCTGTTCGCCACGGACGTGGCGATGCGGGTGACCATCGACGCGGTGCAGGTGCTCGGCGGCGCGGGGTACGTCGCCGACCATCCGGTCGAGCGGTACCTGCGGGAGGCGAAGGTGCTGCAGATCGTGGAGGGGACCAACCAGATCCAGCGGCTGGTGATCTCCCGGGCGCTGGCGAAGGGCTGACCGAACGCGACCATCCGCCCGCCGAACGCGACGGTGGGCGGGTTTGTCAGTCGCGTCGGCCTGTCGTACCCGGTAGGTTGCACGCCGTGGAGGAGATCGACCGCGCCATCGTGGTGGCGCTGACCGCGGACGGCCGACTGTCGTACACGGACCTGGCGGAGAAGGTCGGCCTGTCGGTCTCGGCGGTGCATCAGCGGGTGCGTCGGCTGGAGCAGCGTGGGGTGATCAAGGGCTACGCCGCGCGGGTCTCCTTCGAGGCGCTGGACCTGCCCCTGACGGCGTTCGTGGCGATCCGGCCGTTCGATCCGTCCCAGCCGGATGACGCGCCGGAACGGCTGGCTCACCTGCCGGAGATCGACTCGTGCTACTCGGTGGCGGGAGAGGATTTCTACCTGCTGCTGGTCCGGGTGGCCGGTCCGGTCGACCTGGAGCGGGTGCTCCAGGAGATCAGGACGGCGGCCAACGTCACCACCCGGACGACAGTGGTGCTGTCCACCCCGTACGAGCACCGACCGCCCAAGATCATCCTCGACCCGGCGGCGCTACCTCGCACCCGGGGCGTACCGCCCGCCGCAGCGGGCGCGCAGGCGGACTGACCCGGAACACCCGGTGCCGCCGCGACCCAGGAGACGGGGCTAGGATCCATCCCTGATTCGGCGGAAGGCGAGACCCGGATCATGACCGGGACGCGGGGACGGTTCGTGCCGCCCGATGTCCGGGTCGCCTCGCGTGTCTCGAAGGGGAGGATGAGATGTACCGATCGATGCGATCGCGTTCCAGCCAGCCGGCGGCCGGAGTCCGCTCATGACACGCATTCTCATCCGCGCCGGCAAGAGCCCGTTGACCGTGCTGTCCCACGAGCAAAGCCTGTCCACCTCTCGGTTGGGTGTCTTCGGGTCAAACTCTGGGAACATGCTGTTTTACAGCGCGGTGTTCCGGGTCCTGAGCGTGCCCGGCGCCGAGGTGGTCGCCAACTCGTACGTGCATGAGCGTCCGGTGCACCTGGGCACCTACATCAACCGGACCAACGAGGAGTTCGACCGGTTCGTCCTGCCGATGGCGAACTCGTACCGGGACACCTTCCTGCCGCACCTGGAGCGTCTCGCCAAGGTCATCGAGCGGTTGAAGATCCCGGTCACGGTCGTCGGCATCGGCGCGCAGCTGCCGTACGGCACCGAGTTCGACTCGCTGCCCGACAACTACAAGAAGATCGTCACGCGGTTCACCCGGGCCGTTCTCAACCGGTCGGCCTCCATCGGTGTGCGCGGTGAGTACACGGCACGCATGCTGAAGTACCTCGGCTTCGGCGACGAGCACGTGCGGGTGATCGGCTGCCCGTCGATGTTCGGTAACGGGCCGCTGGGACCATTGGTGCGCAAGGTGGACCGGCTGACCTACGACAGCCCGATCGCCATCTCGTACACGCCGAAGGTCAAGGGCGTTGACCGACTGGTCGAGGCGAACACCGACCGGTACCCCAACAGCGTCATCGTGCCGCAGCAGCATCATCGGCTGGCGCTCATGCTGTGGGGCGAGAATCCGGCCAAGGTCCCCAACAAGCGGATGCCGATCCACACCGACCATCCGCTGTACGAGAACGACCGGATGCGGTTCTTCGTGGATGCCTCGACCTGGGTCGACTTCATGGCCGAGCAGCACTTTGCCTTCGGCACGCGCATCCACGGCAACGTCGCGGGCGTGCTGGCGGGCACGCCGTCCGTGGTGCTGGCGCACGACTCCCGCACCGTCGAACTCTCCGAGTACCACGGCATTCCGTACCGCCTCTACTCGGAGCTGCCGCCGGATGTCGACGCGCAGCGGCTCTACGAGGAAGCGGATTTCGACGCCTTCGGTCCCCGTCAGGCCGAGACCTTCGAGACCTACGTGCGGTTCCTCGAGCACAACGACCTCGAGCACGTGTTCCAACCGGGCAAGGAGAACCCGGCCTACGACGAGGCGCTCGCCGCCGCCCCGTTCCCCGGCCCGGTGCACACGCTGATGGCCTCGGACGTGGTTGGGCGCCGCCAGGTGATGTCCCGGCTGCGCTGGCTGCGGCAGGGGCACGAGGGCGACCTGGAGCGCCGCGCCTACGAATTCGAACCACCGTTCCGCGAACCGCGCGGACAGAGGACGCTTGAGGAGCGGGTAACCGAGTTGGAAAAGGAACTCAAGGTGCAGCAGGAGTCGCTGGCGAGCTGGCGGGGTCGGATGGGCCGGGTGCTGCGGATCAACCCGTTGTCCACGGGGGGCCGGCGGTGACGACTGCGGCTCCGAACACGTCCCGACTAGGGGCATGGGTGGCGTCGAAGACGGGAGGGCGCATCACCTCCACGGCGATCGACGTGTCGGCGCTCGCCGCGCTGCTGCTGGCGGCGGTGGGCGGTTCCCGGCTCTGGGCGTTGCCGCCGGCCGTGCTGGCGGCCGGGTTGCTGGCCTGGACGTGGCGCGCGGGAGCGGTGTCCACCTCGAAGGGCGCCGTACCGCGCGTCCTGCTGCTGGCCAGCGCGTACCTGCTCGGCGCGGTGCACGGCGGCGTCGATCCCGTGCTCGCCGTCGGCGTGGCCCTGGCCGGCTTGGCGGTGCTCAGCGAGACACCGATGGGGTTCATCTCCCGTGCCGCGTACCCGGTGACGGCGAATCTGCCGGGGATCGGCGCGCGGCCCTACCGGCGTCCGAACACGAGCCGCGCGGTGCTGGTCAACGGTGCCGCGGTGCTGGTGGCGCTCGTCTGCGCCTTCGTCGGCAGCCTCGGGGTGATCGCCGCGGCGGTGTCGGCGGTCGCGCTCGGCCTGTCGCTGTTCACCATGTGGCAGGGGCTGGGCCGGGTTCGGGCGCGGCGGACCAGTGAGCAGAACCTCACCAAGGCGTTGACCGCCTACGAACCGGCGTTCGTGGTGCACTGGACCGCACCGGCCGGCACCGCGTACCAGATCGCGATGTGGCTGCCCTACCTGGAGCGTCTCGGTCGCAAATTCTTCGTGCTGGTGCGCGGTGAGGCCAACTTCAACGAGGTGGCGGCGCTGACCAAGGCCCCGGTGGTGCTGCGCACCGCCCTGGAGGACATGGACGCCGTGGTCACCCCGTCCATGCGGGCCGCCTTCTACGTGAACACCGCGACGAAGAACAACCACCTCCTGCGGTACACGAACCTGACGCACATCCAGCTCAACCACGGCGACAGCGACAAGGTGCCGAGTCACAACCCGGTCTTCCGGATGTACGACAAGAACTTCGTCGCCGGCCAGGCCGCGATCGACCGCTTCGCGGCCAACGGCGTGAAAATGCCGATCGAGATGTTCAGCGTCGTCGGGCGACCCCAGGTGGAGAACGTGGCGGTGGCGGCCAAGCCGATCGCCTCGATCGCCAATCCCCGGGTGCTCTACGCGCCGACCTGGGCGGGTTTCTACGCCGACTCCAACTACTCGTCACTGCACGTCGGTTACGACATCGTCAAGGCGCTGGTCGAGCGCGGTTGCAGCATCGTCTTCCGGCCGCACCCGTACAGCAACCGGAATCCGGCGCTGGGCCGTGAGTGTGAGCGGATCCAGGCGCTGCTGGCCGAGGACCGCAAGGCCAACGGGCGGCCGCACGTGTTCGGCAAGCAGGCCGAGGTGAAGATGTCGGTGATGGACTGCTTCAACGCGTCGGACGCGATGGTGTCGGACGTGTCGAGTGTGGTGGCCGACTACCTGTACTCGGAGAAGCCCTTCGCCATGGTGGCCGTCTCGACGCCGGCGGACACGTTCACCGACGAGTTCCCGCTGGGGCGGGCCAGCTACGTCATCGACGCCCACAGCGGCCGGGTCAAGGGGCTCGACGCGATCCTCGACGATTTCCTCGGCGCCGACCCGCTGGCCTCCACCCGACAGGACATCAAGAAGTACTACCTCGGCGACATCCCGCCGGAGCGCTACGCCCAGCATTTCCTGGACGAGGCGTCACGCTACCTCTGAGTTCGACTGCGGTTGCCGTACCGGCTCCGGCCTGGCCTCGCGCCGGCCGGAGCCGGTGCTGTTCGGGCACCGCTCCGGCCTGCTTGCCGGAGCGGCAATCCGACGGGTCAGTGCCGACCGGTTGACCCGGCGGCCGGCTCGGCCGGCTGGGTGACGGGTTGGTTCCAGCGGAGGATCACCCGCCGGCCGTGTTCGTGGCCGAGCAGGCTGAGGGTGGCGGTGTCCAGGCGGAGCAGCCCGCCCGCGGACGGTGGCAGGCCGACCCACCGGGCACCCAGCACGCGTAACGCGTGCGCGTGTCCGACCAACGCGACGGGGCCTCGGTCGAGCAGGGGGTGCAGCCGGGCGAGCAGCCGGTCCAGGCGTTCTCCCACCTCGCTGGGCGACTCGCCGCCCGGGCATCCGTCGGTCCAGACGCTCTACCCGGGCCGTTCGTCCTGAATTTCCGCGGTGGTGCGGCCCTCGTAGTCGCCGTAGTTCCATTCGGCGAGGTCGTCGTCGGAGCCGCTGACGGCCAGTCCGGCCAGCTGCGCGGTGCGCAGCGCCCGGATCCGTGGGCTGGTCAGCACCGCGACGAACCGCCGCCCGGCGAGGACCGGCCCGAGCGCGCGGGCCTGCCGCTCACCGTCGGGCGTGAGATTGAGATCGGTGTACGAGGTGTGGCGGCGGCTCGCGCTCCACGTGGTCTCGCCGTGCCGGACGAGCAGGATGTCGTTCATGCCGTCGCACCCCGCCGCTGCCCGGCCCGGAAAGAGCGCACCGCGTCGACCGGGTGGATTCGTTGGCCCATGCCCCCCAGTCAACCAGGACACCCGGTCCGATGCCGGGCGGCGACGGGATCGCCCCTGACCAGCCGGCACCGTGGATCCGACCAGGTTCCACCATACCCCTAGTGTCCTAGGACGGCTTAGCGGATGTGCCAGCCACCACTGGGCTGGCCAGGCCGTTTCAGGCCACAACACCGGGGGACACCACAGAGAGCGGAGCGATCTGCTCCGCTCTACCGCCGAACAGGCAGGGAGGCGACATGAGCTTCACCGACAAGGCGAAGAACAAGGTCGAGGAACTGAGCGGTGCCGCCAGGGAGCGGATCGGCGACATGGCAGACAACGAGCGCATGCGGGCCGAGGGCGCCAGCCAGCAGAGCGATGCTCGCGCCCGTCAGGCCGGTGAGAACGTCAAGGAGGCCGGGCGCAACGCGAAGGACGCTTTCAACAAGTGATCGCTCGGTACGGAAGCGGGCCGCCGGAATGATCCGGCGGCCCGCTTCGCGGTGTGGCGCGGGTCGGCGGAGGAGGTGCCGCCCGGCCGGGAGCTGAGCTGGTTCAGTCGTCGCGGTGGACGCGCCACCACTGCTGACCGGCCTCCGGGAGGGTGTCGATCGGGTCGTAGTAGGCGTAGCGCTTGCTCAGTGCCTCCAGGTCGGCGGATTCGATGGAGGTGCGGTAGTTCTTCGTCCAGTAGGAGATGCCGCGCTCCCGGTCGTACTCGGTGACCATGTGCACCCAGCGCTTTCCGACGAAGGGCACGTCGCAGACGATCCGTGGGGTGGCGTACCCGGGCAGGTAGCCCATGATGTCGTGCTGGAGCTGCTGGGCGTGCCAGACCGGCACCCGCCAGTGCTCGGCGTTGGGGATCATGTCGCACATGTAGAAGTAGTAGGGCAGGATGCCCGCCTCGCCCTGTAGTGCGAAGCAGAGGTCGAGCAGGTCGGTGCTTGTCGCGTTGACTCCGCGCATGAGCACGCCCTGGTTGCGTACGTCGCGGACGCCGATGTCGAGGGCGGTCTGGGCGGCCCGGGCGACCAGCGGGGTCAGCGACTGGGCGTGGTTGACGTGGGTGTGGATGGCGAGGTTGACGCCGCGGCGGGCGGCGGTGCGGGCGACCCGTTCCAGGCCCTCGACGACGTCGGGTTGCAGCCAGTGCTGGGGCAGGCCCATGAGGGCCTTGGTGGCGAGCCGGATGTCGCGGATGGTTTCGATCTCCAGCAGGCGCATCAGGTACGACTCAAGGTTGCGCCAGGGCACGTTGGCCACGTCACCGCCGGAGACCACGACGTCGCGTACGCCGGGGTGGGCGCGGAGGTAGCTGATGTGGGCGTCGTAGCGGTCCACGGGCTTCAGGCTGAGCTTGAGCTTGTCCACCGTGGGGGTGGAGTTGCCGACCAGGTCCATGCGGGTGCAGTGCCCGCAGTACTGCGGGCAGGTGGAGAGCAGTTCGGCGAGGACCTTTGTGGGGTAGCGGTGGGTGAGGCCCTCGGCGACCCACATGTCGTGTTCGTGCAGGGAGTCGCGGGTGGCGTAGGGGTGGGACGGCCAGTCGGTGCGTCGGTCGGAGGCGACGGGGATCATGTAGCGCCGGATCGGGTCGGCGAGCAGCGCGTCGGTGGTGGGTGGGCCGTGCGGCGCCATGGTGTTGATCATTTGTGGGGTCACCAGCATGGACATGGTGGCCAGGGCGCGCTGGTCGGCTTCGAGGTCGGCGTAGAAGGTGTCGTCGACGGTGTCGCCGAGCACGGTGCGCAGCTGCTTGATGTTCTTGACGCAGTTGACGCGTTGCCACTGGGCGCTTTCCCACTGGTCGCGGGTGACGTCACGCCAGCCGGGGAAGCGGGTCCAGTCGGGTTCGACGAGTGGTCTGCGGCGGTATTCGTAGGGCTGGCCGCTGAGGGTGGTGGGGGCCGGCGGGGGTGCCGGGATGGTCTGCACCGGCGGTCGGGTCTGGGTCACGGCCCCTCCTCTGGTCTGCCTGGATGATCGGCGAACCGAAGGCTACTGGAAAAATTTCGGTTGAGAAATTATTCTGCCGTAAGTTTTCCCGCCATGCGAGTCCAAGGCGAAGCTTCAGGCGGTCAGACAGGGGAGGTTGGCGTGACGTCACCGGTGGGTCTGCATCGCGTCCTGGAGCCCGGGGGCGTGTTGCCGCAGGCGGCCTGGCGGCTCGACACGCGTCCGGAGATCGCGCCGAACGAGGTGCGGATCCGGGTGGAGCGGCTGAACCTAGACGCGGCGAGTTTCCGGCAGCTGTCCGTCAAGCACGACGGGGACGGCGACGCGATCCGGGCCGAGGTGCTCGACATCATCGCGACCCGGGGAAAGATGCAGAACCCGGTGACCGGGTCGGGCGGCATGCTGATCGGCACGGTCGAGGAGGCGGGTCGACGTTCGCCGTTGGGGCTCAAGGCGGGCGAGCGGGTGGCCACGCTGGTGTCGCTGACGTTGACTCCGCTGGTGGTGACCGACGGGTTGGCCGGCTGGGATGGCCGGAGCGAGCAGGTGCCGTGTGCGGGGTGGGCGATTCTGTTCGCCCGGTCGGTCGCGGCGGTGCTGCCGGGGGATCTGGATCCGCAGCTGTCTCTGGCGGTTTTGGACGTGTGCGGCGCGCCGGCGTTGACGTCGCGGGTGGTGTCCCGGTACGTGACCGAGCGGGCGGTCGAGGGGGATGCCCGACCGGTGACGGTGGCGGTGGTCGGCGGCGCGGGCAAGAGCGGTTCGTTGGCGCTGGCGGCGGCGCGGCGGGCGGGCGCGGGCCGTACGGTCGGGGTGGTTCCGGTGGTCGCGGAGCGCGACGCGCTGGTGGCGGCGGGTCTGGCCGATGCGGTGGTGTTGGCCGACGCCCGTGATCCGGTGGCGTTGTCGACGGCGGTGACCTCGGCGCTCGGGGTGCCGGCGGACGTGACGGTGGTGTGCGTGGACGTGCCGGGTTGTGAGCACGGTGCGGTGTTGGCGACCGCGGACGGCGGCACGGTGATCTTTTTCTCGATGGCGACGAGCTTCGCGGCGGCGGCGTTGGGCGCGGAGGGTCTGGCGGCGGACGTGACGATGCTGGTCGGCAACGGGTACGTGCCGGGGCACGCGGAGTTGGCGTTGGGTCTGCTGCGGGGTGAGCCGGGGGTGCGTGGGCTGTTCGAGGCTCGGCTGGCGGCAGACTGAGCTCATGACGAACAACCCCTCGACGTTGTACCGCGCTGGTGTGTTGCACTGCCCGGCGGATCCGTCCGCGACGGCGTTGCTGGTCCGTGACGGGCGGATCGTGTGGCTGGGTTCGGATGCCGACGCTCCGTCGGCGGACCGGGTGGTGGAGCTGGACGGTGCGTTGGTGACGCCGGCTTTCGTGGACGCGCACGTGCATGTCAGCGACACGGGTCTGGTGTTGTCTGGGCTGGATCTGTCCGGTGCGCGGTCGGCCGGTGAGTTGTTGGACGCGGTGTCGGCGTACGCGGCGGGGCTGCCGGCGGACGCGGTGGTGCTGGGTCACGGGTGGGACGAGTCGACGTGGGCGGTGGCGCAGCCGCCGTCGGCGGCGCAGTTGGGGCGGGCGGCCGATGGTCGGCGGGTGTACCTGTCGCAGGCGTCGATTCATTCGGCGTTGGTGTCGGAGGCGTTGTTGGCGGCGTGTCCGGAGGCGGTGGCGGCCCCGGGGTACGACGAGTCGGGTTGGCTGCGTCGGGACGCGCATCATGTGGTGCGGGCGGTGGCGCGGGCGTCGGTGACGCGGGCGCAGCGGGTGGCGGCGCAGCGGGTGGCGTTGGGGCATGCGGCGTCGGTGGGGATCGCGGCGGTGCACGAGTGTGGTGGGCCGGAGATTTCCGACGAGGAGGATTTCACCGGCCTGTTGGCTGTTTCCGGGGCGGGGGTGCCGGAGGTGTACGGGTACTGGGGTGAGTTGGGTGGTGCGGCTCGGGCGCGGGAGTTGGGTGCGGTCGGTGCCGGTGGTGATCTGTTCGCCGATGGTGCGTTGGGTTCACGGACGGCGCATCTGTCGCAGCCGTATGTCGATGGTGACGGGTGTGGTCACGGTTATCTGAGCGCGGATCAGGTTCGTGATCATTTGTTGGATTGTGCGGCGCACGGGATGCAGGGCGGGTTCCATGCGATCGGTGACGCGGCGGTGTCGACGGTGCTGGAGGGTTTCGCGGGGGCGGCGCGGCGGTTGGGTACGGATCGGTTGCGGGCGGCGCGGCATCGGGTGGAGCACGCGGAGATCGTGGATCGGCGGTTGATCGCCGGGTTCGTGGAGTTCGGGGTGGTGGCGTCGATGCAGCCGGCGTTCGACCGGTTGTGGGGTGGCGCGGGCCGGATGTACGAGTCGCGGTTGGGGTTGGCGCGGTCGTTGGCGTCGAATCCGATGGGTGCGATGCACGGGGTCGGGGTGGCGTTGGCGTTCGGGTCGGATTCGCCGGTGACGCCGTTGGATCCGTGGGGTTCGGTGCGGGCGGCGGTGGCGCATCACAACCCGGTGCAGCGGATGAGTGTGCGGGCGGCGTTCGCGGCGCATACGCGGGGTGGTTGGCGGGCGGTGCATCTGGACAACGAGGGAGTTCTGGCGTTGGGTGCGCCGGCGACGTTCGCGGTGTGGTCCACGCCGGGTGGGGTGGAGCGGGGGTTGCCGGTGTTGCAGGCCGCGGATCCGGAGGCGCGTGGCGCGGGTGATCCGACGCCGTTGCCGGTGTGCCGGCGCACGGTGCTGCGCGGTGAGGTGATCTATGAGGAAGGGTCCGCGTGACGGGGAAGCTTGATCTGGATCCGGTGCTGGTGGCGCGGGCGCGGGAGTTGGCGCGGCGGGCCGGGCGGCCGGTGGTGGAGTTGGCGCGTAGCCACACCACGGTGTCGGTGGAGCGGGCGGTGTTGCGGCTGGCCGGGGTGGTCGGCGCGGATCCGGACGGTATTCCGTGGGTGAACCGGCTGGTGGATGCGGTGGTGGCGGATGTCGGGTTGGGTTCCGGGGTGGCGTTGCCGGTGTTCGACGCGTTGCTGCGGGAGCAGACCACTGATGTGACGTTGCTGGCGCAGAAGGCGGCGGCGGGGTCGGTGCGGTTCCAGGTGCCGTCCGGTCGGGCGGCGACGGCGGCACGGCGGGCCGCCCGTAAGGCGGTGGCGGCGGGGGTCCGGCGGATCGATCGGCGGCGGGCCGAGCGGGACCGGCTGGTGAAGCGGTACGGGGATCCGAGGCAGCGGCCGTGGATCTATCTGATCGTGGCGACGGGGGACATCTACGAGGACATTCCGCAGGCGCAGGCGGCGGCGCGGGCCGGGGCGGATGTGATCGCGGTGATCCGGTCGACGGGGCAGTCGTTGCTGGACTATGTGCCGGAGGGGGCGACCCGGGAGGGGTTCGCGGGCACGTACGCGACGCAGGAGAACTTCCGGTTGATGCGGGCGGCGTTGGACGAGTCGTCGAAGGAGTTGGGTCGGTATGTGCGGCTGACGAATTACGCGTCGGGGTTGTGCATGCCGGAGATGGCGACGCTCGCGGGTCTGGAGCGGTTGGACATGATGCTCAACGATTCGATGTACGGGATTCTGTTCCGGGACATCAATCCGGTGCGGACGTTCGTGGATCAGCGGTTTTCGCGGCAGGTGCACGCACGGGCGGGCATCGTCATCAACACCGGTGAGGACAACTACCTGACCACTGCGGATGCGGTGGACGAGGCGCACACGGTGACGGTGTCGCAGTTGCTGAACGAGTATTTCGCGCATGAGGCGGGGCTGGCGGACTGGCAGTTGGGGTTGGGGCACGCTTTTGAGATCAACCCGGATGTGCCGGAGTCGTTTCGCTTGGAGTTGGCGCACGCGTTGCTGGCGCGGGAGTTGTTTCCGGATGCGCCGTTGAAGTGGATGCCGCCGACGAAGCACATGACCGGGGACGTGTTCCGGGGGAATCTGCTGGACGGGTTCTTCAATCTGGTGGGCACCATGACGGGGCAGGGCATCCTGCTGGTGGGGATGATGACGGAGGCGGTGGTGACGCCGTGGTTGTCGGATCGGGACATCGCCCTGCAGAACGTGCGGTACGTGCTCGGGGCGGCGGGTGGGTTGCACGAGGATTTCGTGCCGGCGCCGGGTGGGTTCATCCAGCAGCGCGCCCATCGGGTGCTGGCCGAGGCGGTGGAGTTGTTGGAGCGGGTCGGTGCGCAGTCGTTGTTGACGGCGATCGCCGAGGGGACGTTCGGGATCATGAAGCGGCCGGCGGATCGGGGTAAGGGTCTGGACGGGGTGGCGCGGCATGAGGCGGGTTACTACAACCCGGTCACGGAGATCCTGGAGCAGCCGGGTGTGGGCGGTCGGGTGCCGTTGTCGCGGTCCGAGGAGGTCCGGCCGTGAGCGAGCAGAAGATCGTTCGGCCGTACGGGGACACCACCGGTGACGGCATGGTGCAGGTGTCGTTCACGTTGCCGGTGCCGCATGACAAGCGGGCCGAGGGTGCGGCGGTGCAGTTGGCGAACAAGATGGGCATGGACCCGGCGTTGCTGGTGCACGCGAAGCCGATCGGTGACGGGTTCACCTTCTTCGTGGTGTACGGGCGGGTGAACCATCTGGTGGACCTGTCGGCGGTGCGGGTGGTGGAGCGGGATTTTCCGTTGCTGGGCGCCAAGGAGGTCAACGCGGTCGTCAAGCGGCGGTTGCGGCGGAAGTTGTCGGTGGTGGGGGCGTGTATCGGCACGGACGCGCACACGGTGGGCATCGACGCGATTCTCAATGTGAAGGGGATCGCGGGGGAGAAGGGTCTGGAGTATTACCGGGAGTTGTCGGTGACGAACCTGGGTGCGCAGGTGAGTGTGCCGGAGTTGGTGGAGGCGGCGCGGGTGGCGCGGGCCGATGCGGTGCTGGTGTCGCAGGTGGTGACGCAGCGGGATGCGCATCTGCACAACACGCGGGAGATGTCGGCGGCGTTCCGGGAGGCGATGCCGGTGGGGCGGCGGCCGTTGTTGATTGTGGGTGGGCCTCGTTTCGACGAGTCGCAGGCCGCTGAGCTGGGGGTGGATCGGATCTTCGGTCGGGGTACGACTCCGGGTGAGGTGGCGTCCTACCTGGTCCACGCGTTGATCACGGGTAGGAAGGCGACGGTGGCATGACTGACCGGCGGTTGGGTGTGACGGTGACGCATCGGCGTTATGTGCCGTACGCGCACGCGCACTACGCGGGTGATCTCGTCGACGGGGCGTACGCGTTGGGTCTGTTCGGGGATGCGGCCACCGAGGTGTGTATCCGGACCGACGGGGACGAGGGGTTGTTCGCGTCGTACTCGGATGTGCAGTTCAGGGCGCCGATGCGGGCCGGTGACGTGCTGGAGGTGGTGGCGACGGTGACCCGGGTGGGTACCCGGAGCCGGACCATCGACTTCGAGGCGCGGGTGGTGTGTCGGGGTCGGCCGGATCGGGGTTCGTCGGCGGCGGAGGTGTTGGCGGAGCCGTTGGTGGCGGTGACGGCGACCGGCACGGTGGTCGTGCCTGCCGCGGTGTGAACGTCGCGGTCTGCGCCGACGTCGGTTCGACGTACACGAAGGTGGCGGTGGTCGATCTCGACGGTGGTGGGCTGGTGTCGGCGGCGGCGGCGCCGACCACGGTGGGGTCGGATGTGCTGCGCGGCCTGGACGCGGCGGTGGGTGCGGCCACGGTCGGGCTCGGGTCGGGTGAGGCGCCGTGGCTGGTGTGTTCGTCGGCGGGCGGCGGGTTGCGGCTGGCGGTGATCGGCTACGAGCCGTTGGTGACCGCGCAGGCGGGTCGGCGGGTCGGCCTGTCGGCGGGGGCGGACGTGGTGCATGTGGCGGCCGGGCGGCTGGGTCGGGCGGAGTTGACGGCGTTGCGGGCGGCCCGCCCGGACGTGGTGCTGCTGGTGGGGGGCACCGACGGCGGCGACGCGGAGACGCTCACGCACAACGCGACGCGGTTGGCGCGGGCCCGGTGGCGGGTGCCGGTGGTGTTGGCGGGCAACGTCGATGTCCGTGCCGATCTGTACGGGTTGTTGGCCGGGGCGGGGGTGCCGGTGACGGTGGCCGACAATGTGCTGCCCCGCATCGGGGTGTTGGCGCCGTTGTCGGCGCGGTCGGCGATCCGGCAGGTGTTCCTGCGGCATGTGATCGGCGGTAAGGGGTTGTCGCGGGGTGGCCGGTTCGCCCGGTTGGTGCGGGCGGCGACGCCGGATGCGGTGCTGTCGGGGGTGGAGGTGCTGGCCGACGTGGCCGGCGGTGATCTGGTGGTGGTCGACGTGGGTGGCGCGACGACGGACGTGTATTCGGTGCTCACGCCGGATGAGCGGGCCAGTGGGCCGGGCCGGGAGGTGGCCGGTGAGCTGTGGCGGGCTCGGACGGTCGAGGGGGACCTGGGGGTGCGGTGGAGCGCCCCGGGGGTGGTGCGGGCGGCCGTCGAGGAACGTCTGCTCGCGGCGGGGGCGGTCGACGGGTTGGCGGCCGAGGCCGCGGTGCGGGCCGCCGATCCCGGGTTCCTGCCGGGTGACGCGGCTGGGCGGGCCGTCGATGCGCGGATCGCGGCGTTGGCGGCGACGGTGGCGTTGCGTCGGCATGCCCGTGGGGTGGGTACCGGTGAGCGGGCCGGCCGGGATCTGCGGGACGTGCGACTGCTGGTCGGTTCGGGTGGGGTGTTGCGGCATGCCCCGGCCACCGACGGGGCCGGGGTGTTGGAGGCGGTGTTGACCGACCATGCCGGTGGGTGGGCGTTGCCGCGGGCGGCCCGGCCGGTGGTGGACACCGACTATGTGCTGGCGGCGGCCGGGTTGCTCGCCGAGGAGCACCCGGTGGCGGCTCGGGGGCTGGTGCGGTCGTTGCTCGTTTGACCAGGGTGGACGGCGGTGGTCGTGGGGGTCGGCGTGCGGTGGTTCGGGTTTGCCGTCGCGGTGGTGCCGCCGCGACACGCCGGGGCGGGTGCGACGACTCGTCGGGGGTGGGTTGACAAGGCCGGGGGTGGGCCACGTACCGTCTTTGAGTCCTACCACGGGAAGCGGCTGTTGTTCGCTTCGTCCCTTCGTCCGCTGGCCGAGCGACATGGTGCATGTTCAGTCGCGGCGGCCAGGTCCAGCGGGCGGGGGTCGGCGGGGCGGCGCGAACCGGCCGCGGTTACCGGTGTACGGGCAGGATGGGGTGCACGGCCAGTAGACAACGGTCAGGCGGGGACAGCCAGTCATCGTCGGGTCGGTCCGAAGGTCGGCGTGCCACATTCCGCCGCACCGGCCGGGAGGGGCCTGGGAGCATCGGGGCGCGGCATATGCCGCGCCCCGACTTCGTATCTGGTTCAGGTGCCGACCCACGTCGAGGCGCTCACCGCGCGGGCCTGGCCCCGCCGCCGCGAGGGATCCGGACGGCCGCGAGGTGGTCCATCACGACGCGGTGCTGCTGACCCGCCGCCGCTGACGGGCACCCTACGACCGGGGCAGGGGGTCGGGTCGTCAGCGGACGATCATGGCGGGCGGGTAGCCTTCGGCGCGTGATCGCGCCCGACCCGCCCGTGACGACCGTGGACCGTACCGCCGGGTCCGACCCTCCGCCACCTGCCTCGGCGGCGGCCGGCCCGGTGCGCCTGCCGGTGGCCGTCGCCATGGCGGTGGCCGCTGGCCTGGCGTTGCTGCTGGCGTTTCCCCCGTACGGGTGGTGGCCGCTGGCGCCGGTCGGGGTGGCCCTGTTGGCCGCCGCGACCCACCGGCGGCGGCTGCGGGCCGGTGCCGGTCTGGGCTTCCTGACCGGTCTGACCCTGTTCGCCCCGTTGCTGGCGTGGACGAACCTGCACACCGGCTACCTGCCGTGGGTGCTGCTGTCGTTGTTGCAGGCCGGCTACCTGGCGGTGCTGGGGATGGCCACGGCGTGGGTGTCGCCGCTGGCCGACCGGTTCCCGGCGGCGTGGCCGGCGCTGACCGGCGTGCTGTGGGTGGGGCAGGAGGCGCTGCGCGACCGGACGCCGTTCGGCGGGTTCCCGTGGGGGCGGCTGGCGTTCGGTCAGGACGAGTCGCCGCTGCTGCGGCTGGCCGCGCTCGGTGGTGCGCCGCTGGTGACGTTCGCGGTGGCGCTGGCCGGTGGGTTGCTGGTCGCCGGGGCGTGGTGGACGGCACGGGCCCGCCACGGCACCGGTGGCCCCCGCTGGTGGGCGCCCGCGGCCGGGTGCGCCGCGGCGGTGCTGCTGCTGCTCGCCGGTGGGCTGGCGGTGCCGGTGGCCACCACCCGTGACACGGCGAGTGTGACGGTGGCGATCGTGCAGGGCAACGTGCCACGGCTCGGGTTGGATTTCAACGCGCAACGGCAGGCTGTGCTCGACAACCACGTCGATGCGACCATCGCCCTGGCCGGCGAGGTCACCGCCGGCACCCGGCCCCGACCGGATCTGGTGGTGTGGCCGGAGAACTCCAGCGACATCGACCCGCTGCGCAACGCGTCGGCCGGGGCGCGGATCTCCGCCGCCGCGGACGCCGTCGGGGTGCCGATCCTGGTCGGCGCCGTGCTGTTCGGGCCGGAACGGGGGCAGGTGCGCAACGCGGGACTGCTGTGGCGTCCGGGCAGCGGACCCGACCTGGAGCAGCTGTACATCAAACGGCACCCGGTGCCGTTCGCCGAGTACGTGCCGCTGCGTCGGATCGCCCGGATGGTCAGCGACCAGGTCGACCGGGTACGGGCCGACTTCGTGGCCGGCACCGAGGCGGGGGTGGTCGACAGCGGGCCGGTGGTGCTCGGCGACGTGATCTGCTTCGAGGTCGCCTACGACGGGCTGGTCCGCGACACCGTCGTCGGTGGGGCGCAGCTGCTGGTGGTGCAGACCAACAACGCCACGTTCGACGAGGCCGAGGCGCGTCAGCAGTTGGCGATGGTGCGGCTGCGGGCCGTCGAGCACGGGCGTGCGGCGTTGATGGCGTCCACGGTCGGGGTGTCCGGGTTCGTCGCCCCGGACGGGCGGGTAAGCGACGCCACCGGGTTCAACACCCGCGCGGTCGTGGTGCGGCAGCTGCGGCTGACCGAGGGACGCACGCTGGCCACCCGGGTCGGGGTGCTGCCTGAGATGGTGCTGGCCGGGCTGGCGGTGGCCGCGTTGGCCGGCGCGGCGGTGCTGCGGCGTCGGCGGGACGGCCGACCCGTGCCGGGGGCCGCCCACCCGGGGTGAAGGGGGCAGCGGTGGTACGCGGAACCGAGATCCGTCCGGTGATGACCGGGGTGCCCGGCGTGGGTCGGGTGTTGGTGGTCATCCCCACCTACGACGAGGCCGACAACGTGACCGCGATCGTGCGGCGGGTCCGCGAGGTCGCGCCGCAGGTGGAGATCCTCATCGCCGACGACAACAGTCCGGACGGCACGGGCGACATCGCCGAGGGACTCGCCCGCGCCGACCGGCGGGTGCACGTGCTGCACCGGGAGGGCAAGCAGGGGCTCGGCGCGGCGTACCTGGCGGGGTTCGCGTGGGCGCGGCGGCGTGGCTTCGACGCGGTGGTGGAGATGGACGCCGACGGTTCCCACGCCCCGGAGGACCTGCCGGCGTTGCTGGGCGCGGCCCGCGACGCCGACGTGGTGATCGGATCGCGGTGGACCCGGGGCGCCCGGGTGGTGAACTGGCCGTTGCGGCGGCTGCTGCTGTCGCGGTGCGGGAACCTGTACGCGCGACTGGCGTTGGGGATGCCGGTCGCCGACGCCACTGGTGGCTACCGGGTCTACCGGGCCGGGGTGCTGGATGCCCTGGACCTGGATTCGGTGTGCTCGCAGGGCTATTCGTTCCAGGTGGAGTTGTCCCGGCTGGCCCACCGTGCGGGTGCGCGGATCGTGGAGGTGCCGATCACGTTCGCCGAGCGGGAACGCGGCGCCAGCAAGATGAGCCCGTTGATCGTCGTGGAGGCGCTGTGGCGGATCACCGGCTGGGCGGTCCGCGACCGGCGTACGGCGGTGCGGCGTGGGCTGCACGCGGCCACGGCTGGACAGGCGCGGTGGCCCTGAGCGCGACTCGGCTCGCTCCGGGCGGGCCTCCTCGAACCCGCGCTGAGCGGCGGCGTGTCATGCTGGACGAACGGGACGGCTGCGCCGCCGGGGCGGGGCCGACACGACGAGGCGCCGTGAGGCGGTTGGGATGATATGCGCCGAGCACTGAGGTTCGTACCGTTGGCTCTGCTGGTGTCCGTGGCCGTGGAAATCGCCGTGTTCGTGGTGGTGGGTCGGACGCTCGGGTTCGGTGCGGCGACGCTGCTGGTGTTCGCGGCCTCGCTGCTGGGTCTGGTGTTGCTGCGCCGGGAGGGCGTGCGGGCGTGGCGGGGTTTCCGGGAGGCGGCGCAGTCGGGTCGGCCGCCCGGTCGGCAGGTGACCGACGGGCTGGTGGGACTGCTCGGTGCGTTGCTGCTGGCGACTCCGGGGCTGGTCAGTGGCCTGGTGGGGTTGCTGTTGCTGGTGCCGCCGGTGCGCCGGTTGGCCCGGGGTGGGGTGCAGCGGGCCGCTGAGCGTCGAGTGTCCTCGATGACCGCTGGTGACCTGTTCGGTCCCCGTCGGGTGCGGGTGTACCGGGGTGGGCCGCAGCAGCCGGGGCAGGCTCCGCCGTCACAGGGCCCGACGACGCCACCGCCGCAGACCTCCGCTACCGGGACGCGTCCGGCGGTGGCGGGCGAGGCCATCGAGGGTGAGATCGTGGAACCGCGCTGACGTACGCGAAACGGCGCCCCCGGGAGTTCCGGGGGCGCCGTTGACGTGAACGGGTCAGGCGCGACCGCGACGGGTGCGAACCTCCTGCAGCCGTTCGGCCAGGATGTCCTCAAGTTCGGCGATCGAACGTCGCTCCAGCAGCATGTCCCAGTGGGTGCGCGGCGGCTTGGCCTTCTTCTGCTCGGGCTCGCTGCCGTCGACCAGTCGGGCCACGCTGCCGTCGAACTTGCACTCCCAGGTGGTCGGCACCTCGGCGTCAACGGCGAACGGCACCTCGAACTGGTGACCCTTGGCGCACAGGTACTCGCGGGTCTGCCGCGGCGCGAGCTCCGTGTTGCGGTCGGATTCGTAGCTGACCGCGCCCAGCCGGCTTCCGCGCAGCATACGCTCGCCCATGATCGACTTCCCCTCTTCGGTGGTGCAGGTCCTATCGGTGTAACGGTCCGTCTCCGCCGGGCCATTCCCGCTTCCCGCGCCTCGACATCCCTGTACACCCGGGTGCGCAGTCCAGGGTAGCCGGCCATGACGTACGCCCGGCGGGGGTCGTCCCGGCCGGGTCGTCTCGGCGGACCGTCACCGCCAGCGGGAATGGTAACCGGCCGAGGTCGTCGCCCGGCGACGCGGTGGTTCGACGCGCCGAGCGGGCACCCGTTGGTGTGGAGCAGCCCGGTCAGCCGGCCCGCGGTGTCGGTGGCAGCGGCAACGGCAGTCCCGGCAGGCCGTCGATGCTGGTGGCGATGTCGTCCTTGCCGGCGAAATAGGCGTCGAGCGACGTGTCGTCCTCCCGGGCGAAACGGCGGCCGTGCAGGTCCCGGTCGGTGTCGTAGGTCATCAGTGGCACCGCGTAGCCGCAGGTGTCGCGGATCAGCCGGGCGTGCACCACGATGATCGCCCGGAGGCCGTGCTGGGTGACGTCGATGTCGGGGAAGTGCGCCAGCAGGTCGGGGAAGCGGGGGTCGTCACGGAACACCGGCTCGCCCCGGCCGTGTACCCGCACGATGTTGGGCGGGCCGGTGAAGGCGCACCACATCAGCGTGATCCGGCCGTTCTCCCGCAGGTGGGCGATGGTCTCGGCGTTGCTGCCGGCGAAGTCCAGATAGGCCACCGTCTGGGTGTCGAGCACCGCGAGGCAGCCGCGCAGGCCCTTCGGGGAGAGGTTGACGGTGCCGTCGCCGGCCAGCGGGGCGGTGGCGGTGAAGAACATCGGCTGCGCCTCGATGAACTCCCGCAACCGCCCCTCGATGCGCTCATGCGTCTTACCCATACCGCCATCCTCCCCCACCCACGCCCGCCGCCCGTCGCCCGCACCCGCCGATCATGCAGCTATGGCAGTCGATTTGTCTGGATAGGGCGTTTCCTGCGGTGCCACAACTGCATGATCGGCAACCGGTGGGAGGGGTGGGTCAGGGGGTGGTGCGGGTGAGGGCGGTGGCCAGGTCGGCGACCTTCGCGGCCAGCTGCGCCACCCGCTCGCGGGCATCGTCGCGGTCTGCCTCGGTGGCGCGTAGGCGTACCGTCAGCTCGCTGATCTGACGCTCGGCGGCGTTGAGCGTCGCCCGCACGCCGGCCAGTTCCTCGCCCAACCGGTCGGCGCGGCCGGCGAGCGCGGCCTGCTGCTCACCGGCCTGCCGGGCCTGCGTCCGGGCCCGCTCGCGGTCGTCCTCGGCCTGCGCCCGCGCCTGCTCCGCCCGTTCGGCCTCGGCCCGGGCGGCGACCAATTCCGCCCGGGCCTGCTCGGCCTCGGCGCCAGCCCGGGCAGCCTCCGCCCGGGCCTGCTCGGTGTCCAGTCGGGCCTGCTCGGCTGCGGCTCGGGTCTGGTGCAACTCGGCCCGCAGCCGGTCGGCCTCGGCCTGCGCGGTGGCGGTGGCGGTGGCGGCCCGCTCCGCCTCGGTACGGGCGGCGTCACGTTCGGCGACCAGGTCACCGTTGCGGCGACGCTCGGCGGTCAGGTCGGCGCGCACCGAGGTCACCTGGGCGCGGGCGGCGTCCCGATCCGCCTCGGCCTGTGCCCGCAACGCCTGCGCGGCGGCGGCCTCCCGCCGCGCCTCGTCCCGGGCGGTCTGCGCATCCTGCGCCCGCTGGGCGGCCGATTCCGCCTGCTCGGTCGCGCGGGCGGCCTCGTCGCGGGCGGCGTCACGTTCGGCGGTCGCCGCCCGAGCCTGCCGACGTTGCCGCTCGGCGTGGGCCGTCGCGTCCTCGGCGGCCCGCAGCGCCTCGTCGCGCTCACCCTGCGCCGCCGCGATCTCCCCGGCGGTCTCCGCACGTAGCTGCGACAGCTGCCGCTGCACCCCGGCCGGGGACAATTCGGCGTGCAGCGCCTCGGTCAGGGTGTCCACGATCTGGTCGAGCCGGTCCACCGCCTCCCAGGTCCGGGCCACCTGCCCGGGCAGACCCGGGGCGTTGCGGTGCCGCATACGGCTGTTCCGGGAGGCCCGCTGGCAGGCACCGTCGTTGTCCCGGCAGTACCGGAACGGGCGGCCGGCACCGACCCGCTGCGGCACGTCACGCCCACAGTGGGCGCAGGGGCGGGTGTCGGCGGCGGAAGTCGACTGAACGTCCATCGAACGGGCAGTCTAGTGCGGTGTCCAGCGCCGCCGACCAGGCGCGGCGACACCGGGCTACCCGGTGAACGACACCTCGATCGGCTCGCCGGCGGGCATCTGCCGCACCGTCTCGCCGTACGGGCTGCGGACCCGCAGCCGTCGGGGGACCGCCGAGACCAACCGGGCCCGCACCGCACCCGGCCGCCACGCCATCTCCTCGACGGTGACCCGCCCGGGACAGCGCACCCCACGCAGAGTCCCGCGGGGCAGCCCCGGCAGCGGCGCCGGCAGCAGCCGCAGCCGACCCGGCCGCCCCTGCACCAGCGACTCGATCAGCACCGCCGGCAGGGCGTGCGCGGCGTCGGCGTTGTAGGTGACCCGACCCGGGTTGTGCGCGCTCATCAGCGACCGGAAGAACATGTCGTTGCCGACGATCTTGAGTAGGTTCGCTTCGACACGTGGCCCGTCGTGCAGCCGGGCAGCGACCAGCGCCCGGTGCAGGCTGCCGTGCGCGGACAGGTTCTCCTCGCCCCGGCGGCGCAACGCCCGGTGCGCGGCGGCGGCCAGTTCCGGAGTGTCCTCGGGGTTGATCTCGTTCAGTGGCCACACCGGATACAGGTGGCTGACGTGGCGGTGGTTCTCGTCGGACCGGTAACCGGGCCACGCCCACTCGGTCAACGCACCGTCGGCATCGAGGCGGTACGGCGGCAGCCGCGCCGCCAACCGCGACCACCGCCGTTCGCCGGTCAGCGCGGCGGCCACCGTGAACGCGTGCCGCGCCGCGGCGATGTCCATGGTGGCGTTGACCGCCACGTGCACCGCCGTGCCCGAGTCGTCCAGCGGCCCGGTCTCCGCCGAGTACGACGGCACGAACCCCCACGTCCCGTCAGCGTCGGTGGCCGTCAGCACGTCGGCGAAGAACTCGGCCACCTCCACCAGCCAACCCGCCACCTCACCCAGCGGCTCCCCGGTCACCAGATGCCGCTCGTAGAGCGGGAACAGCAGCCAGTGCGCGCCCGGCAGCCACGCCGCGAACGGCCAGTCCGGATGCAGATGGAACAGGTGGCCGTGCTCGCCGTCGGTGCGGCTGGGCGCCAGCAGGCCGCGCGCACCGTAGATCGCGCGGGCGTTGTGTCGCCAGTGTTCGACCTGGGCGCGTACCAGCCGGGCGTGCGCCTCGGTGACCTCCGGCAGGGCGGCCACGTTCGCCGAGGCCAGTTGCAGGTTGAGGTTGGCGTCGGTGGTGAAGTCGCCGGCCCAGGCCGCGTCCCACGAGGCGAGCCACAACCCGGTCAGCCGGGGCGGCAGCACACCACTGGCGCTGAGCACCAGGTAACGCCCGGCGTGGAACAGCCGCTCCAGCAGGGCCACGTCCAGGGTGTGCGGGTCGGCGGCCTGCCGGGCCAGCAGGTCACCGACCGGCAGCGCCCGCTGCGCCGCCGGCACCGCCAGGTCCAGCTCGACCCGCCGGTACGCCGGGGTGTGCCGGGCCGTGTGCCGGGCGAGCAGGTCACCGTAGCGGGCGTCGCGGTGGGCGGTCAGCCGGCGCTGCAACGCGCCGGTACGCCACCGGTCGCGCGGGCGGTCGAGGACCGTCACCAGCAGGGCGGGCCCGTCGACGTGCACCTCGTCGCCGTCGATCTCGACCGCGCCGCGCAGCAGGGTCAACCCCTCGAAGCCGTACGCCGCGCCGGCCGTCGGGTAGCGGGCCCGCACCCGCAGGAAGACCAGCCCGTCGCGGCGGTACGCCGACACCGCGTAGCGCAGCCCGGCGGGGCGGCCGGGCAGTTCGCCGGTCGCCCCGACCCGGCAGGCCCCCATGTCCAGCCGGGTGACGATCAGCCGGTCGGTACGCGAGACGAACGAGCGGCGGCTCCCGCCGGCCCACCGCACCACGACCTCGCCGGTGTCGAAGTCGGTGTACCGGCGGTAGTCGCTCACCGGTGGGCCGTCGGCGTCGATGGTGAGCGCGAAGCCGGGATGAAACGACTGCGTCCAGCGCAGCACGCCGTCACCGGCCAGCAGCCGGCTGGCCTGCGCCCGCCGGCCGGCCAGGATCAACCGCCGGATCCGGGGCAGCAGCGCGGCCAGCTGTGGGGCACGGGCGTCGTGGGTGCCGTTGGGCAGCACGAACCGGTGATGGTTGACCACGATGCGTTCGGCCCACGGCTGTCCGTGCACCATGATCCCGTACTCGCCGTTGCCGGCGAGCAGGGCGTCCGGCCAGTCGGTAGCCGGTGCGGTGTCCCAGATCCGGTGGACCGGACCGGTCACCGGGCCGCCGTCCGACCGTCGTACACCGCTGGCGGGCCGGTGGCCGCGGCCGTGCTGTCCCGGACGGTCAGTCGGGGTTCCAGCAGCGTCACCTGGGGGGTCGGCTCGTCCCGCAGCTTCCGCATGAGCAGCGACACGGCCTGCCGGCCGATCTCCTCGGCGGGTACCGGCACCGAGGTCAGGCGGGGGCTGGCGTGCTCGGCGAACTGGTCCGGGCAGACGGCCACCACCGACACGTCATCGGGCACCCGTCGACCCAGCGCGGCCAGCGTCGCCTGCACCGGGCCGACCGCCGCCTCGTTCTGCACCACCAGACCGGACAGCTCCGGGTGCCGGGCGAACAGCTCGACCACCCGGGCGTGCACCGCGGCGGCGTTCTCCTCGCAGGGCAGCGTGACCGCCTCGACGCCGTGCCGGGCCGCCGCCTCGACCACGCCCGCCCGGGTGCGGTGGGCGAAGCCGGTGCCCCGGTCGTAGACGGCGGCCGGTGCGCCGAGCAGCGCGATGCGGCGGTGTCCGAGCCCCGCCAGGTGTTCCACGCAGACCTGCCCGGCCCGGTGGAAGTCCAGGTCCACACAGGTCAGCCCGTCGGTGTCGGCGGGCAGCCCGATCAGCACACTGGGCCGTCCCAGCCCGCGCAGCAGCGGCACCCGCACGTCGTGCAGTTCCACGTCCATCACCAGCACCCCGTCAACCAGGGCGCCGGCGGCGATGCGGTGCAACCCCTGCGGGCCCTCGTCGGAGGTCAGCAGCAGCACGTCGTGGTCGTGGCCGCGGGCGGAGGTCACCACCGCCGTGGCGAACTGCATCACCACCGGCACCTGGATGCCCGAGCGCAGCGGCAGCACCAACGCGATGACGTTGGCGCGGCGGCTGGCCAGGGCCCGCGCGCCCGCGTTCGGGTGGTAGCCGAGCAGCCGGACGCTGGCCAGCACCCGGTTGCGGGTCAGCTCCGAGATGGCCCGCTTGCCGCTGAGCACGTACGACACGGTGCTCACCGCGACACCGGCGTGCCGGGCCACGTCGGCGATGGTGGGTTGGCCGGACGGCACCCGGCCCCGCCCGCTCACCGGACTCCGCTCGTGGCGTGCGGCCGGGCCGGCGGCGTGAGCGGCTCACCGCGTACGGCCACGGCGCCGACCAGCCGCACGTCGGTCGCGGACCGCCCGACCAGCACGGTGTGGGTGGCATCCTCCACCACGAAGGTGCCCGCCTCGGCGTCCCACCAGCTCAGCTCGGCGCTGCGCAGCCGCAGCGTGACGGTACGCCGTTCGCCGGGGGAGAGGACGATCCGGGCGAAGTCGCGTAGTTGCCGCAGCGGCTGCTTCACCCGGGAGCGCCGTTGCCGCGTGTAGAGCTGCACCACCTCGACACCGGGACGGTCACTGGTGTTGGTGACGTCCACGCTCACCTCCACCTCCTCGCCGACGCTGACCGACGTGGCGTTCAGCCGCAGATCGCGGTAGTCGAACTCGGCGTAGGACAGTCCGTGCCCGAACGGGTACAGCGGTTCGCCCCGGTAGTACAGGTAGGTGGAGTCCGCGCCGATCACGTCGTAGTCGAGCAGGTCGGGCAGGTCGGCGGTGTCGGCGTACCAGGTCTGGGTGAGCCGGCCCCCGGGGTCGACGTCGCCGAGGAGCACCTCGGCCAGGGCGCGGCCGTGTTCCTGCCCGCCGTGCGCCGACCAGAGCACCGCCGGCAGGTGGCGTTGTGCCCAGCCCAGCGCGTACGGGTAGCTGCTGGTCACCACCAGCACGGTGCGCGGGTTGGCGGCGTGCACGGCGCGCAGCATCGCCTCCTGCCGGGCCGGCAGCGCCAGGTCGAGGCGGTCCTCGGTCTCGCGTCCGTTGACCATCGGGTGGTTGCCCACCGTCACCACCGCGACGTCGGCGGCGGCGGCCAGTTCGGCGGCGCGCGCCGCACCATCGGTGACCAGGTCGATGCCGAAGCCGGTGCCGGCCTGCCGGTCGTCGCCGTCGACCCGCAGCCGGCCGTCCCGATCCACGGTGACGTACCGGTCGGTGGCCAGGTGGCGCAGCAGTACGGTGCCGTCGGGCAGCGGGTCGAACTGGAAGGTTTCCCGGACCACCCAGCCGCCGGGGCCGGACCGGTCGTTGACAAGTGCGCCGTCGTCGTCGACGCCGACGTGGCGGCCGTTGCCGACGGCCCGCAACGCGACCGTGTCCCGACCCCAGTCGAACACGTCGAACGAGGCCGGGTCGACGCCGACGGTCAGCGGCCCGCCTTCGGCCTCGTCGGGGCAGCCCACGTACCGGTCACCCACCCGCAGCGCGATCCGGTCGGTACCCGGGTGGGTGGTGATCGCCGGCAGCCGCTCGGCCAACCCTTGCAGGGTGCTGATCGCGTACGGCAGGGTGCCGCTGTACCAGTCGGTGTGCACGGTGTCGGCGAGCGGACCGAGCACCGCGATCCGCAGGTCGGGCGCGAGCGGCAGCAGCCCACGGTTGCGCAGCAGCACGATGGACTGCCGGGCGGCCTCCCGGGCCAGGTCCCGGTGTGCCGGGCAGTCGATCACCTCCGGGCCGGTCGCGGCGTACGGGTCGGTGTGCGGTGGATCGAGGTCGCCCAGCCGCAGCCGGACGGTGAGCACCCGGCGGACCGCCCGGTCCACGTCGGACTCGGTGATCAGTCCACGGCCCAGGGCCTCGGTGAGGTGTCGCCGGGTGGGCGCGCTGTCGGCGTCGTCCTCGGTGAAGCTGTCGATCCCGGCGCGCAGCGCCGCGGCGAACCCGTCGACGTGGTCGGGCAGCTGGCCCTGTACGCCGGCGATGTTGCTCACCGCCCCCGCGTCGCCGACTACCAGCACCTCGCCGGGCGCCCACCGGCGCAGCTCACCGTCGATCAGCGGGCTCAGGTGCGCCGGCACCCCGTCGACCAGGTTGTACGCGGCCATCGCGGCGACCGCCGCGTCGGCGGCGAGGGGGGCCCGGAACGCCGGTAGCTCGTACTCGTGCAGCACCCGGGGTGGCAGGTCGCTGGAGGTGGTGGCCCGGTCGGTCTCGTTGTTGTAGCCGAGGAAGTGCTTGACCGTGGGGGCGGTACGCAGCCGCTGCGGATGCCCGCCGCGAAGCCCCTGGGCGTAGGCGGTGGCGAGCCGGCCGGTCAGCCACGGATCCTCCGACCAGCCTTCCTCGTTGCGTCCCCAGCGCGGGTCGCGCAGTGGGTTGACCACCGGCGCCCACACGTTGAGGCCCACGCGCTGCGGGGCGGCGTGGTGTTTGGCGCGTACCTCGGCGCCGACGGCGTCACCGACGGCGCGTACCAGGTCGGGGTTCCAGCTGCTGGCCAGGCCGACGGCCTGGGGGAAGACGGTCGCCGGGCCGAGCCAGGCGACGCCGTGCAGCGCCTCGGTGCCGGTGCGGAAGCCGGGCAGGCCGAGCCGGGGGACGGGGGCCTGCCACTGGTGCAGCAGCCCGATCTTCTCCGGCAGGGTGAGCCGGGCCAGCAGGTCGTCGACCCGGTCCCGGATCGGGGGCGTGGTGCGGTCGGTCATGGTGGATCGCCTTCCAGTGCCCGGCGCGCCGGAGGTCGAAGCGCTTCGACGGCGGATGGCCGAGCGGCCTCGCAGGTCATGGTGGGGTGACGGTCGTCGGCCCGGACGCTGGTGAAGCGCTTCGACAAACCGTGGAAAGCAAGCCGCCCCGGGTGCCCGTGCGGAGCGGCTCGCTTCGAGGTTGGCACCTGGGACGGGTCGGGTCAAGACTCCGACCGGCCGAGCGGGCATCGACCGGAGACGTTGTCCGCCGGATCAGCGTGCGGGCAACCGTCCGGCCTCGACGGTGGCCAGGGCGGCGGTGGCGCCGCCGAGCGCGGCGGCCGTGTCCAGGGTGGAGGCTTCCAGTCGGCAGCCGCCGGCGCCGGGGGCGTGGGCCCGGGCGGCCAGCTCCGACCGGGCCGCCGGCAGCAGCCAGGGCGCCAGGGTGGCGAGGTGGTCGCCGAGCACGACCGTCTCCGGGTTGAGCAGGTCGGCCAGGACGGCGACGCCGCGGCCCAGGTGCCGGCCGATCTCGGCCAGGCCGCTGCACACCCCCGGATCGTCCTGCCGGGCGAGCGCCACGATCCGGGTCAATTCCGGCAGGTAGTCGAGCACCGGGCCGTCGGCCTCGGCGTCGGGCAGCAGCCGGCGCACCACGGCGGGCAGGCCGACCAGGGCGGTCAGGCAGCCGTGGGCGCCGCAGGCGCACGACGGCCCGTTCGGATCCAGCGACAGGTGCCCGACACCTCCGGCGAAGCCACGCCCGCCGCGGAGCAGTCGTCCGGCGGCGATGATGCCGGCGTCGACGGTGAGTCCGCCGGTCAGGTGGACCAGGTCGGTGGCGCCCGCGTACGGGCCGTGTCGTTGCTCGGCGAGGGCGGCCAGGTTGGCGACGCTGTCGACTCCGACGGCGAACTCCGGATTCCGCAGGATGGCGCGCAGTTCCGCCGCGACCGGCACGTCCCGCCAGCCCAGGGCGCTGGCCAGCGGCACCGCGCCGGACGGGTCGACAAGTCCGGGTACGCCGACGGTGAGGCCCAGCACGGTGCGGCCCTGGGCGGTGACCCGGCCGACGGCCCGCCGGGCGAGCGCGGCCAGGGCGCGCAGCGTCTCGGTGGGGGGCACGGTGGTCGCGGCGAAGGACCGCCGCCAGGTCAGCAGCCGGGTGCCGCCGAGGTCGATGGCGACGGCCACCAACTCGTCGGGGCCGATCTGCAGGCCCAGCGCGGCGTACGGCTCACCGTCGAGGACAAGCATCGTGGCGGGCCGGCCGACCCGGTTCTCGGTGAGCCCGGTCTCGCGGACCAGCCGCTTGTCGATCAGCTCGGTCACCAGGCTGGAGACGGTGGCCTTGTTCAGGCCGGTGCGGGCGGCGATGTCGGCGCGGGAGCAGGGGGCGTGCAGGCGTACGTGCCGCAGCACCACCGCCCGGTTGGCGACGCGTACGTCACCGAGGTCGGTCGGCTGCGGTTCGTTGTGGATGCTGATCACGATCTGCCCGCTCCCTGCGCCGGTGTCGCGGCGCGCGTCCATCATCGCGTACCGCGCTGGCGGGACCGACCAGGCCGCCCGCGCTGTCTTGTGGGACGGATTGCCGTCGATTAGTTTGTTCGGCTAGAACCCCAACTAATCCTAGCCGGAGTCCCCCGCTCCGCAAACCGTTATCGACCACGAAGGGAGTGCGCCGTGACGCCTTCTGCGCGCACATCCACCGACCGCCGGACGATGCTGCGGCTGATCGGCCTCGGCGCCGCCGCGACCGTGGGCGGCGGCGCCCTGGCCGGTTGCAGCAAGGAAGCCGGCAGCCAGGGCAGCGCCACGAACGCCGACGCCATCAAGGCGGTGCTGCCCACCTACAAGCCGGCCGAGCTGCTCAAGCCGGACATCCCCGGCGAGGGCCCGATCCCGCACGGCTACCTCAACTATCCGCGCGAACTCGTCGACGCGGTCACCGAGCTACCCGGCCGGGGCGGCCCGCCGATCCAGACGATGAGCCCGTGGTGGGGTCCGACCCCGCCGCCGCTGGGCCGCAACTCCTACCTGGGCGCGGTGAACGGCAAGCTCGGCGTGGAGGTCAACCCGAGCCTGCAGGACGGCCTGACCTACGCCGACAAACTCAACGCCATGCTCGGCGCCCGCGACGTGCCGGAGCTGCTGTCCGCGCCGAACTGGGAGGTGGACAAGGTCGCCCGGTTCTCCGACGCGGTCAAGGCGTTGTTCACCGACCTGACCGACCACCTTCAGGGCGACAACGCGGCGAAGTACCCGTACCTGGCGGCGTTGCCCAGCGGCGCCTGGGAGTACTCGGTCTGGGGCGGGCGGCTCTACGCCGTGCCGTTTCCCACCGACGGTCCGTTCGCGTGGGCCATGTTCTACCGCAAGGATCTGCTCGGCGCCGCCGGGCTGGCCACTCCCACCAGCCCCGACGAGCTGTACGAGTTCGGCAAGAAGGCCACCAACCCGGCCAAGGGCGTGTGGGCCTTCGGCAGCGTCTTCGAAATGGTCCAGCAGTACTTCGGCTGCCACCAGACCTGGCGAAAGAAGCCCGACGGCGGTCTGCAGCACAAGTTCGAGGACCCGGCGTTCGAGGCGGCGCTGGCGTTCACCGCCCGGCTGTTCGCCGAGGGCCTGGTACACCCGGACACGGCGGAGAGCAAGGGCGAGGACGAGAAGCAACTGTTCAACTCCGGCAAGATCCTCATGTACCGCGACGGCCTCGGCGCCTGGCAGGGCATGCAGAGCGAACGGGTCAAGGAGCTGCCCACCTTCGACATGCAGCCGCTGCCGGTCTTCGGCGCGCAGGGCGCCCAGCCGGTCATCTGGGGCAGCGAGAAGCCGATCTTCTACACCTTCCTGAAGAAGGACCTGCCCGCCGAGCGGGTCGACGAGATGCTGCGGGTGCTCAACTGGTGTGCCGCCCCGTTCGGCAGCCGGGAGTTCGAGCTGCGCGAGTACGGCGTGGAGGGGCAACACTTCACCCGGGGCACCGACGGGACGCCGGCGCTCACCGAGCTGGGCCGTAAGGAACTCGGCGCGCAGTACACCCACATCGGCGGCCGGGTGCCGGTCAAGGTGCGCAGCGGCGACACCCCGAACTACGTGCAGGACTACATCGGGTACTACCGCAACCACATCGGCCAGATGGAGCCGGACCTGTTCGCCGGGATCAAGCTGGAGCTGCCGGCGAACTGGTCGAAGATCATCCAGCCGACCGAGGACAAGATCCGCGACATCCTGCGCGGCCGTCGCCCGGTCAGCGACCTGGCCCAGGTACGCAAGGAGTTCCTCGACACCGGTGGCGAGGAGGGCCGCGCGTTCCACGAGAAGGCGCTCGCCGACAACGGCCGATGAGCGGGCGGGTGAGTGCGCCGCCGACCGGTGCCGGGGTGCGGTCGTGAGTGCCCCCGGCGCCGTGGACACGCGACCACCCGCCGGGCGTACGCCGTCACCGCGGCGTCCCCGGCGGCGCAGCCTGCGGGTCCGGTTGCGCCGCGACTGGCCGCTGCTGGCGATGGCCGCACCGGCGGCGGCGCTGCTGCTGGTCTTCCACTACCTGCCCACGCTGGGCAACATCATCGCCTTCCAGGACTACAACCCGTTCGTCGGCGACGACCCGCTTGACGCGTTCCTCAACAGCGAGTGGATCGGCTTCGGCAACTTCGAGGCACTCTTCCGCGACCCGCTGTTCTGGGACGCGGTCCGCAACACCCTGAGCATCACCGCCTTCCAGCTGGTGTTCTTCTTCCCCCTGCCGATCCTGCTGGCGCTCATCCTCAACAGCGTCGTCTCCGGGCGGCTGCGTGGCTTCGTGCAGAGCGTGGTCTACCTACCGCACTTCTTCAGCTGGGTGCTTGTGGTGACGTTCTTCGTGCAGATGTTCGGTGGGGCCGGACTGCTGGCCCAGGAGATGCGCCAGGCCGGTCTGGAGCCCTGGGGGATCATGACCAACCCGGACACGTTCATCGTGCTGGTCACCGCCGAGGCGGTCTGGAAGGACCTGGGGTGGGGCGCGATCGTCTTCCTGGCCGCGCTGTCCGCCATCGACCAGAACCTGTACGAGGCGGCGGCGGCCGACGGGGCCGGCCGGTGGCGGCGGTTGTGGCACATCACCCTGCCCGGCCTGCGTCCGGTGATCGTGCTGCTGCTCATCATGCGGCTCGGCGACGCGCTCTCGGTCGGTTTCGAGCAGTTCATCCTGCAACGGGAAGCGGTCGGCCGGCAGGCCGCCGAGGTGCTCGACACGTTCGTCTACTACCAGGCGATCAGTACCCAGCAGTGGGGGCTCGGCGCCGCGGCGGGCCTGTTCAAGGCGGTGGTCGGGCTGGCGCTGATCCTCACCGCGAACAAGATCGCGCACCGGCTCGGCGAGCAGGGGGTGTACTCCAAGTCATGACCGCACAACTCAGCGGCGCCGGCCCGGTACCGGCGGCGCCGGCCACGGCGGGGCCTCCCGCGCCACCGCCCCGGCGACGTCACCCCGGTCGTCCAGTCTGGGCGGGCCGCCCGTCGACGTCCCTGACCATCGGCAAAGGGGTGGTGCTCACGCTGCTGGTAGCGGCGGTGCTGGTGCCGCTCTGGGCGGTGCTGGTCACCAGCCTCGCCTCACGCGGCACCATCGACGACGCGGGCGGCATGGTGATGATCCCCCGGGAGATCGACCCGTCGGCGTACATCACCATCTTCAGCGGCGGCGACGTCACCCGGGCGGTGTGGGTCAGCACCCTGGTCACCGTGTTCGGCACCACGGTCAGCCTGGTGCTCACCGTGCTTGCCGCGTACGGACTGTCCCGACCGGGCTCGGTGGCCCACCGGGGGTTGCTGTTCTACTTCCTGCTGACGTTCCTGATCTTCCCGGGGTTGGTGCCGAGCTACCTGGTGGTCACCGGTCTGGGCCTCAAGGACAGCCTCTGGTCGCTGATCCTGCCCAGCGCGATAAGCGTGTTCAACCTGGTGGTGATCCGCGCGTTCTTCATGAACGTGCCGGCCGAGCTGCTCGACAGCGCCCGCATCGACGGCGCGGGGGAGTTGCGCATCCTCACCCGGATCGTGCTGCCGTTGTCCAAGGCGGTGATCGCCGTGGTCGGGCTCTTCTACGCGGTCGGCTACTGGAACGTGTACTTCAACGCGGTGCTCTACATCGACTCCAACGACAAGTTCCCGATCCAACGGGTGTTGCAGAGCTACATCCTGGCCGGGCAGTCGCCGAACGTCTCCGGCGCGTCGGTGAGCCTGCCCGGGGTGACCGCGTACCCGCCGACGCTCGCGGTCAAGATGGCGGTGGTGGTGGTGACGGTGATCCCAGCGGTGATCATCTACCCGTTCGTGCAGCGGCATTTCACCAAGGGCGTGATCACCGGCGCGGTGAAGGGCTGACCCCCACGGGGATCGCGGCCCCGTACCCGCGCGGTGCCCGACTCCGTCCAGTCGGGCGCCGCGCGGGCACGGTCAGCCCGGTGCGGGGAAGAGCCCCGCGAAGGGCAGGACGGTCACCGCCGCACCGTTGAGCAGTGACCGGGCCGGTCGGTCGGCGACGCCGACCCCCGCGAGCGCCAGCTGCCCCACCAGCAGCGGCCCCCGGGTCTGGATCCGCAACTCGTCGCCGTCGCGGACCGCCTCGATGATCGTGTCGCCGTCCACGTCGTGCACGACGGTCCGGCCGTCCACCGCGCCCCAGCAGACCAGGGTGACCTCCCGGAACGGCCCGTCGCCGACCGTGGCCTGCGGCGCGACCAGCGGCAGCAGCGCGCCCCGGCGCACGTACAACGGCAGCCGGGACAGCGGCACCCGCACCCGCAGGTGCCGGCCACCCGGATGCAGTTCGCCGGTGGCGGCGTCGAACCAGTCGTCGCCGACGGGCAGGTACACGTCCCGCTCGCCGGAAGCGTCGGTGACCGGCGCGACCAGCAGGTCCGTCCCGAGCCGGTACTGCAGGTCGGTCGTCCAGGCCGTCGGATCCTGCGGGGTGTCGACAAGCAGGGCCCGCATCATCGGTACGCCGGTGCGGGCCGCCTGCACCGCGGCCGACCAGAGGTACGGCATCAACCGGTAGCGCAGCCGCAACGCGGCCACCGCGAGTTGTTCCGCCTCGGCCGGGAACTCCCACGGCAGCCGGCTGGTGGTGCCGTGCAGCCGCACCAACGGCGACAGCGCGCCGAACTGCGACCAGCGTACGTACAGGTCCGGTTCGGGGGTGCCGTGGAAGCCGCCGGTGTCGTGGCTCCAGAACGGCACCCCGGACAGGCCGTGTGACAGGCCCCCGCGCAGCGTGCTGGCCAGGGCCGGCCAGGTGGCGTTGACGTCGCCGCTCCACTGCGCGCTGTGCCGCTGCCCGCCCAGGTAGGACGAGCGGGCCCACACCGCCCGGTGACCGGCCACCTCCTCGGTGACCGCGGCGACCACGTCGTTGAAGAGCAGGGCGTACACGTTGTGCAGGTCGACCCCGCTCATCCCGTTGTGCGCCACCGCGTCGGCGGGCACCCCCTCGGCGAAGTCGGTCTTGAACACCGCCACCCCCTGTCGCAGCAGTGGCCGCAGCAGCCCGGTGAACCAGTCCACCGCCGCCGGGTTGGTCAGGTCCACGATGGCCGAGGCCGGGTAGCTGCCGTGCCACACGTCGGCGACGTACGTGCTGCCGTCGGGCCGGCGCAGGAAGTAGCCGGCCGCGTCGGCCTCGGCGTAGAGCGGGCTGGCCGTCATCAGGTACGGATTCATCCAGAGGCAGACCCGGAAGCCCTGCTCGGACAGGGTCCGCAGCATGCCGGCCGGGTCGGGAAACGCCTCGGTGTCCCAGCGCAGGTCCGACCAGTTGCCGGCCACCTGCCAGTAGCAGTCCAGGTGCAGCACGTCGCAGGGGATGTCGCGTTCGCGCAGGCGACGGGCCCGCTCCAGCACCCGTTCCTGGCTGTCGGGGTAGAAGCCCGAGGAGACCCAGGTGCCGAAGGCCCAGCGCGGCGGCAGGTACGGCTGCCCGGTCAGCTGGTGCAGCCGGTCGAGCACCTCGGCGGGGGTCGGCCCGGCCAGCACGTAGTAGTCGAGCAGGTCGTCGGGGACCAGGATCTGCACCGCGCTGTGGGTGGACTGGCAGACGTCGAACTGCACCGGCAGCCCGCTGTCGACCAGGACGCCGTAGCCCCGGTTGGACAGGTAGAACGGCACGTTCTTGTGCGCCCGGTCGGACTCGCTGCCGAAGGCGTCGAAGTTCCACATCAGAGCCCGCTGGCCACGCTTGTCCAGTGGGGTGAACTTCTCACCGAAGCCGACGAACCGCTCGTCGCCGGGGGCGACGAAGCTCTCGTGCCAGGCGACCCGGACGCCGTCGCTGGTGGAGTGCCCGAACGGGAGGGTGCGTTGCCGACCGCTGATGTCGACGGTGCCCGGATCCTGCTCCAGCAGCAGCGAGCCGTCGGGGCGCAGGAACCGGAGGTGCCACGGGTCGAGCCGGATCTCGGCGATCAGCGCGCCGGCGTCGATCCGCAGCTGCCGGTCGTCGACGGTGACGGTGGCCGGGTGGGGACGCGGATGCGTCAGCGGCATCAGCCGGGCCGACCGGCTGCGGGCCTGGGGATCCTCGGCCAGCCGTACCCGGATCATGCCGTCGCCGGCCGCGTCGATGCGCACCACCGCCGTCACCCCGTCGGCCAGCACCGCCTTGACGGTGGCGCCGTGTGCGTCGGTGCCGGCGATCTCGGCCCGGCTCACCATGGCCGGGCCGCCTTCACCGGGGGTGCGCACCGGCAGGTCGGGTGGGTCGGCGACGAAGGTCTCGTAGGGCACCAACGGCGGTCGGTACGGCATCAGCTCTCCTCGGCGGCGTTCGCGGCGGTGCCGACAGTTTCTTTAACTATCCAACGAACTGTCAACGATGGCGGTGAATACGATCCGGCTTCGACCTGTTGACATGCACAGTGGTGATCCATAGTTTGGATGCATCCTCAACTAAACCGGCGGGCTGGTGATGGTGATGTGGACCGACGGCCCGCTCTGCTACGGCGGCGACTACAACCCCGAACAGTGGCCGGCGCAGGTCTGGTCCGAGGACGTCGCGCTGATGCGCCAGGCCGGAATCAACCTCGTCACCGTGGGGGTGTTCGCCTGGTCCCGGCTCGAACCGGCACCCGGCCGGTACACCTTCGACTGGCTCGACCAGGTGCTCGACCTGCTGCACAGCGGGGGCGTACGGGTCGCCCTGGCCACCCCCACCGCGTCGCCACCACCCTGGTTCTCCCTGGCCCACCCGGGCGCGCTGCCCGTCACCGCCGACGGGATCCGGCTGCACCACGGCAGCCGGGACACCTACTGCGCCGCCACCCCCGCCTACCGCGAAGCCGCGCTGCGCATCACCACCGCCCTGGCCGACCGGTACGCCCACCACCCGGCGCTGGCCGGCTGGCACGTGCACAACGAGTACGGCACCACCTGCCACTGCGAGCACACCGCCCGGGCCTTCCGGCTCTGGCTGGCCACCCGCCACGGTGACCTGGCCGCCCTCAACGACGCCTGGGTCACCAGCTTCTGGAGCCAGCAGTACTCCGACTGGGCGCAGATCAGCACCCCCCGGGCCACCCAGTACCTGCCCAACCCCGGCCACCTGCTCGACTTCCGTCGCTTCTGGTCGGACACCCTGCTCGCCGCGTACACCGAGCAACGCGACCTGCTGCGGGCGGCGAACCCGGCGCTCACCATCACCACCAACTACGTACTCGGCGACTGGGTGCCGGTCGACCACGCCCGCTGGGCCACCGAGGTCGACCTGGTCGCTGTCGACCACTACCCGTCCGCCGTCGACGGCGGCGCCGAGGAACAGACCGCGCTCGCCGCCGACCTGGCCCGTGGCTGGGCCCGACACGCCGCCCACCGGCGTCCCGGCTCGCCGGCGGCGGGCGGCGCAGCGGCATGGCTGCTGATGGAGAGCGCGCCCAACCAGATCCACACCGCCGGACGGATGCACACCAAGGAACCGGGACGGATGCTGCGGCACAGCCTCGCCCATGTGGCCCGCGGCTCACACGGTGCGATGTTCTTCCAGTGGCGGGCACCGGCCGGCGGTGCCGAGCGCTTCCACAGCGCCCTGGTGCCGCACGCCGGCCCGGACAGCCGGGTGTTCCGGGAAACCGTCGCACTCGGTGCCGCGTTGCGGCAGCTCGGCGAGGTCCGTGGCAGCGTCGAGGCGGCCGTGGCGCTGGTGGTCGACGCGGCCAGCGGCTGGGCGTTGCGCCACCCGGGCCTGCCGTCGGCCCTGCCGGATCACCACGACGAACTCGCCGCCGCGCACCGGGCCCTGTGGCGCAGCGGGTACGCCTGCGACACGCTCACCCCGGGCGACCCTGTCGACGGGTACCGGCTGCTCGTCCTGCCGGCCCTCTACCTGATCGACGACGCCACCGCCGAATGGCTGCGCGGCCACGTCGACGGCGGCGGACACCTGCTGGTCACCTACCTCAGCGGCGTCGCCGACGAGCACGCCCGGGTACGTCTCGGCGGCTACCCCGGCGCGCTTCGGGAACTGCTCGGCGCGTACGCCGAGGAGTTCCACCCCCTCGACGCCGCCGACCACGTCCGACTCGACGACGGCGGGACCGGACGGATCTGGGCCGAGACGCTGCGCCTGACCGGCGCCGACACCGTCGTCTCCTACACCGGGGGCGTACTCGACGCGATGCCGGCCATCACCCGGCACCGGGTCGGCGCCGGCACCGCCTGGTACGTGTCCACCCGCCTCGACGACACCTCCTACCGGCGGCTGCTCGACACCGCCGCGCGGGCGGCCGGCGTCACCACCGTCTGCCCCGACGCACCCGAGGGAGTCGAGGCGGTACGCCGTCGCGACGGCGCGGCGAGCTGGCTGTTCCTGCTCAACCACACCGGTCACGAGCTGCGCGTACCCGCGCGTGGAGTGGAACTGCTCACCGCGACGCCGATCGAACGGGCGGTCACCCTGGCGCCCGGTGGTGTCGCGGTGCTCCGCGAGCACAAGGGTTGATCCGTCGGCCGAGGCTGGCTAATCTCGGACCAGCGCGTCGGGAACGCGCCGAGACTCGCCGGTAGGCTTGAAGCCACCCCCACACACCACCTGTCGAGCGACGGACACCGAAGCTCAGTTCCGCCCGTGCGAGTCCGGGCGAGCAGTGAGGTGCTGTGTGAAGACCCTGCCCGACAACCCCAGCCTCGACCACCTGCGTCAGCAGGCCAAGAACCTGCTCGCCGGTCTGCGCGACATGGATCCGGCCGCGACGCTGACCACCGCTCAGGCCAGGCTGGCCGAGCAGTACGGCTTTCCCAGCTGGGCAGCGCTCAAGACCGAGGTCGCCCGGGTGCGGGGCCGGGCCGAGATCGCCGAGGTTTCGCTGGCCCGCGCGATCGCCGCCAGCTACGGTCTCGGCGACGTCGTCGGCGAGATGCGCACGGTTGCCCGTGCCGACGACATGGGGCGTCGCTGGGCGCTGGTGACGGACCGGGGCCGCTGGGCGGTGCGGACGATGGACACCTGGTGGCCCATCGTCGACGCCGAGACCGACGTGGCGTTGCAGCAGGCCGCCGCAGCCGCCGGTGTCCTGTTGCCCGCGCCGGTGCGCAGCCGTGCGGGCCGCATCGTCGAAACCATCGGCGGACACCGGTGGCGGGTCTACGAAGGGCTGCATTCCGGGCCACCACTGCTCGCCCCGGCCCGTTCGTCGCTCACCCGTGCGGTCGGCGGGGTACTCGCCACGATCCACGGGCTCAGCCTGCCGGTGGATCGGATCAGCCCGTGGCACCACATCCGGCTGGCCACCGCCAGCTGGCCCGAACTCGCCGCCGTCGCCACGGCTCGCCAGGCCAGCTGGGCCGCGGCGCTCGGCGCCGCGGTGGCCACCCTGACGGACCTCGACGGCATCGGCGGCGACACCGCGACGCCGGAACCTGTGCTCTGCCACAACACCCTCGGGCCGGCGAGCACCCGGCTGGCCACCAACGGCCGCCTCGTCGTCGTCGGCTGGGAACATGCCGGCGGTCAGCCGCCGAGCTGGGAGCTGGCCAACGCACTGCTGGACTGGGCCGTGGTTCCCGGTGGGGAGGTCAACGTGGCCGGTGCCCGCGCCTTGCTCGACGGGTACCGCGCGACGGCGGGCACCCTGCCGCCGCTGGACCTGGCCGCGTTCCGGGGCGCGGTCACCAGCCTCGCCAACTACGTCTTCGGCCAGGTGGGTGCCGCCCTGGACGCACCCGACGACGAGGAGCGGCGGTACGCCGACCGCAGCGTGGCCCACCTGCTGTCGCACCTGCCCACCCGCGCGGTCCTGGAGCAACTGCTGGACGCGGCCATCGGGGCGGTACGCCGCTGACCTCGACCGGGCGGCCCAGCCGGTGGCGGTGCGGGGGGCTCAGCCGGTGGCGACGGCGGCGCGGGACCGGTCGGCGGCGATCCGCACCGCCATCGCCGCCAGCACCGTGCCCATCAGCATCCGTTGTACGCGCAGCCACAGCGGCCGCCGGCTGAGGAAGCCGGCGATGCCACCGGCGGTGAGCACGATCAACGCGTTCACCGTCAGCGCCACGGTGATCTGGGTCAGCCCCAGCAGCAGGCTCTGCCCGGCGACGTTGCCGCGTGCCGGGTCGATGAACTGCGGCAGCAGCGACACGTACAGGATGGCGATCTTCGGGTTGAGCAGGTTGGTGACCAGCCCCATGGTGAACAGCCGGCGGGCCGGATCCGGTGGCAGCGGCGCCGGGTTGAACGGCGACTGCCCGCCCGGGCGCAACGCCTGCCACGCCAGCCACAGCAGGTACGCGGCGCCGGCCAGCTTGACCGCCGTGTACAGCGCTGGCACCAGCACGAACACGGTGGCGATGCCGGCGACCGCCGCCCCCAGATACACCGCGAAGCCGGCAGCGACCCCGAGCAGCGAGATCAGCCCGGCCCGCCGGCCCTGGGTCACCGACCGCGACACCAGGTAGACCATGTTCGGCCCCGGCGTCAGCACCATCCCGAGGGCGACCAACGCGATGCCGACGATTCCCGCAGTACTGACCATGCCCGTGACCCCCGTCCCACCGTGTGTCTGAGCCTAGGGCACCGGGAATGCCGGTCAGGCCCGTGACGCTGCGCCATCGGGAGACGGTGGTCACGTTACGGTTGTCCCGGGGAGGTGGCGACGGTGGAGATGCGGTGGGAGGCGTCGGTCGAGGCGCAGATCCGGTCGGCGCAGGAGCGCGGCGAGTTCGACAACCTGCCCGGCGCGGGCAAGCCGATCGCCGGCCGGGGCGTGCCCTACGACGAGTCCTGGTGGATCAAGAGTTTCCTGGAACGCGAGCAGCTACCGACCGACCTGTTGCTGCCCACTCCGCTGCTGCTGCGTCGCCGCATCGAGCAGCTACCCGACGAGGTCCGGGACCTGCCCACCGAGCCGGCGGTGCGGGCGGTCGTGGCCGACCTCAACGCCGAGGTGCTGGCCTGGCTGCGGAACCCGTCCGGCCCACGGGTCGTGGTGCGCCCGGTCGACGCCGACGCCGTGGTGCGCCGCTGGCAGGACGAGCGGCGGAAAGCGGTCCCGCCGGCACCCGCCGCCGAACCGCCGGTCCCGCGACGACGGTCCTGGTTCCGCCGACGCCGGGCCGCTTGACTCGCCCTCGCCACCGGCTCGGCCGGCGAGGCGATCAATCCACACCAGCACCGAGCCCGGAGCGGGACGCAACGCTGGTCGCGTGATCACCTCATCCAGGGATCGCACGCGACGCATCGCCGGCGGCCGGTCGCGTCGGAACTCCCCCTGATCCGGGACATCTAAGTGGCGCTCTACTCAATTAATGGATTACCGGTTACGGAAATCCATTAATTGCCGCCGTGGAATCGGGCATAACGTACGCACATCATAATGACTGTTAAGGTGCGTAATGACTGAGGCTGGTGTGCGCGAAAGATCTCAGCCCGTCCTGCGGGGCATAGGGTGGGCGGCATGGCGCTGCGGCTCGTTCAGGTGAACCTCAAGGCTCGGGACGAATCCGCGCTCGGCCGGTTCTGGGCGGATGCGCTCGGTTGGGGCGTCTCCGTCGAGGAGCCCGGCGTGGTCAACGTCGAACCCCTGGGCTTCGCCTGGCCGGACCCGAGCGCCGTCTGCATCGACGTCGTCATCGTCCCGGACCCGGAGACGGTGCGGTACCGCGCGCACCTCGACCTCGCCACCACCTCTGCGGCACACCAGGCGGAGCTGGTGAGCCGCCTGACGGACCTCGGCGCGACGCCCGCGGACATCGGTCAGGGCGACGTCCCGTGGACGGTGCTGGCCGACCCGGAGGGCAACGTGTTCTGCGTGCTGGAGCCTCGGGAGATCTACCGGGACACCGGGCCGATCGCCGCCGTGGTGGTCGACTGCGCGGATCCGCGCGCCATGGCCCGCTTCTGGGGTGAGGCGACGGACTGGACCCTGCACGAGGTGACCGATGACCATGCGCGGTTGCGGTCGGCCCAGGGCGTCGGACCGTACCTGGAGTTCCTGCGCAAGCCGGGGCCGAGGAGCTGGTGGAGCCGGGTTCACCTCGACCTGAAGCCCTACTCCGGTGATGATCAGGCGGCGGAGGTGGCGCGACTGGAGGCGCTCGGCGCCACAGTCGTCGACGTCGGGCAGGGCGACGTGTCGTGGCGGTGCCTCGCCGACCCCGAGGGCAACGAATTCTGCATCCTCAGCCCAGGCTGACGCCGGCCACCCAGCGACCGAGCCGCCGCAGGCGCGCGGGCAGCGGCTCCGGACGGAAACCGGTTGAGCCTGGCCTGGACGTTGCCATAGGTTGCCGACGACCCGTCGCCGTGAAGACAGAGGACACATACCCGCGTGACCCCGCCCGCTCGCTGAACCTGACACCTCTTCCGCTCTGGTAGCCGACGTCCCCGTCGGCCTCGCCGGGCTGCCCCCGCGCGCCCGGTCGTACAGCGCTTGAGGCCGCGCGCAATCGGCCTCGTGTCAGGTCTTCGGAGCAATCGTGTCTTCACAACCTCATATCGTGCTGCCCTGGTTCGTCCGTCGGACCCGGCTGCCGCTGCTGTCGCGGCGGTGCGTGGACTGCGGGTCGGAGTCGGCCACCACCGGCCCCGGCAGGTTCCGGGTCAACGCCAACCACAAGTTGCTGGACGTGTGGCTGCTGGTCCGCTGCGTGTCCTGCGATCGGACCAGCAAGCTCACCGTGTACGAGCGGACGCCGGTCAGCTCGTTCGATCCGGTCGAGTTGACCGGGTACCGGGTCAACGACCCGGAGCTGGTGGCAACCACGCTGCTGGATCCGTCGTTCGCCAGGCGTAACCGGGTCGCTCTCGACTGGACCGGGGCCTGGCGGCTGGACACCCCGTCGGAGTGGCCCGGCCAGACGTGGCCGGTCCAGGTGGCGGTCGCCTTCGCCGATCCGGTGCCGGTGCGTCCGGAACGGCTCATCGCCCACGGTCTCGGCCTCAGCAGGGGCGAGGTGCTACGCCGGATCAAGTGCGACATCCCGCTGCGCCGTCCGAGGAGTACCGGGTTCACCTTCACCGTGCTGGCCGGCGACTGACCGGCGGGCCCGGGCGGGTCACTTCCGGCCCGCCCGGGCCACAGGGCGACGTCGACTCCACGCGCGCAGCCACAGCAGGCGGTGTCTGCTGGGTCAGCAGGGCGCACGCCCGTACGCCGCCCGGGCCCGCGCCACCTCTGCCGCCTGGCGTTCACGCCAGCGCTGCTGCGCCAGCCGGTTGCACGCGCGGCAGACCCGGCGCAGGCGGCCCGTCGCCGGATCGGTCTCCCGTTCGTGCCCGTGGCGGCAGCGTGGCCGCTGGGTGCGTTCCTGGCAGTTGTCCGCGTGGCTGAGCTGGCGCAGGTGGGTCGGCTCGATGCAGTCCGGCGCCCCGCAGTCGTGGTGGACCTCCAGGGTGGGGTCGTAGCCGCCGACGAAGACCACGTACGCGGCGATGTGTGCCCACGCCCGTCCGGCGAGCTTCTGGTGCACGCCGCGCCGGCTGCCGTAACCGCGCACGATGAGGCATCCGGCGTCGGCCCGCGTCGACCGACTCAGCAGGTACGCCCGCAGGGTGTCCTCGGTGAAGTGTCGGGACAGACCGTTGACCTGAGACAGCACTGGGTCAGCGTAGGGGCCGGGTGCGACGTGGTGTCCCCGGCCTACCGGCGGCCGATCATGATGTGTCGGCGCGCCTGATCGTCAACCCACAGCAAGGCTGAGAGCATTTTTCACATGCGTCCGCACGACACTTCGGTGCAGTACCGCCCGTCGGCCTACCCGGCCCTGCCCGACGGGCCGATGGCCGTCACCGACGCATGGTTGCGTAACCGACGGTTGAGCGAACACACCCGCGATGCGTACCGCCGGGACGTCGCCGGGTGGTTGGCCTGGTGCGCCGCCCGGGAACTGGACCCGCTGCGCGCGAACTTCCTGCATGTCAACGAGTACGGGCGGACGTTGGAGAACAGCGTTTCGGCCCGGACCGGCCGCCCGCTGACCGCGGCGACGGTGGCCCGGAAGCTGTCCGCGCTGTCGAGCTGGTACGACTTCCTGGTCAAACTGCGGGCGGTGGAACTCAACCCGGTCGCCGGAGCCGACCGGCCACGGGTCGACCGGGACCACTCGGCCACGGTCGGTCTGGCCCCCGACGAGGTGGACGCGCTGCTGGCGGCGGCCGAGGCCGAGACCGGGCCGACCGCTGCCCGCAACCGGGCCGCCGTCGCGCTGCTCGCCGACCTGGGACTGCGGGTGGGGGAGTTGGTCTCGCTCGACCTGACCGACCTGGGCGCCGAGCGGGGACACCGCAGCGTGCGCTTCGTCGGCAAGGGCGGCCGGTCACGCCGTCGGGCGCTGACGCCGGGCACCGCGTACGCCGTCGACGCGTACCTGGCCGAGCGGGCCGCCGCACAGCGCGTGGAGGTGGCGCAGTTGACCGGCCCGTTGCTGGTCACCGCCAGCGGCGCCCGCCTCGACCGGCACTCGGTGTTCCGGTTGGTCCGCCGGCTCGCCCGCAGCGCCGGGATCGACGCGTGGGCGCGGCTGTCACCGCACTCGCTGCGGCACGCCTTCGCCACCACCGCGCGGTCCGAGGGGGTGCCGCTGGAGGACGTGCAGGACGCGATGGGACATGCCGATCCGCGTACCACCCGCCGTTACGACCGGGACCGGCACAACCTGGACCGGGATCCGGCGTACGCCATCTGGGCGGCCCGGGCCCGCCGCCGCAGCTGACCGGCGGGTCAACCCCGTGGCGTGCGGACGCAGTACACGTCGCCGGAGTTGGCCTCGTGCGGCAGCGCGAGCAGGTGCGCGGCCATCTCCTCGGCATCGACCCAGCGCCCGAGGGTCAGCGACTTGTCGTCGCCGAGCGCCACGTCGAACCCGTCGAACCCGAGCGCGGCGAGCCGGTCCAGGCACCGCACCGCGACCGCCCGTCCGATCGTGGTGAACTCGAACGACAGGGCGGGCAGGGGGCGGCTCAGCCCGGCGAGCACAGCGTCCTCGAAGCCCTCCACGTCGATCTTGACGAAGGCCGGCGTGCCGTGCTCGGCGATGAGCGTGTCGACGGTGGTCACCGGTACCTCGATCTGACCGTCCCAGACCTGGTCCTCCCAGCCGCCCGCGCCCGCGGCGGCGGTGACGAAGTCGGTGGAGGCGGTGGAGACGGTGGGGTTGGCCGAGTTGACCAGGAAGCCGATCCGCCCGGGTTGCGCCCCGCAGGCCGCCTCGATCAGCGTGACCTGGTCGTCGGCGGCGTAGATGGCCCGCAACGCCCGCAGGCACAGCGGTTGCGGTTCGACGGCGATGACCCGGCCGCCGAGCCGGCGGAAGGTACCGATGTGGTCTCCCACGTGCGAACCGATGTCGAAGACCAGGTCACCGGGGCGGACGAAGCGGGCGTAGAACGCGTCCATCGCCGCGTCCCGGTCGGGATTGCCGTAGTAGACCTCCAGCGACCGGCGCAGCGCGGCGGTAAGCGGGTCGGTCTTGAGTGCCTCGACCGCGGCGGAATGGGTACCCATCGCAGCACCCTAACCTGTCTCACCTGCTCGCCGTGGCGGTCCGCGCCGCTGCCGGTCACCCCCGGTGACCGGCAGCGGCATCGTGGTCACCGGTGCTGCGTGGTGTCGGTCGTCTCGACCCGCGCGATGAGCAGTTTCAGCCGCTCCACCTCGTCGGCGAGGGCGGTGTCGCCGGCGGTGGTGAGGGTGATCCAGGTGCGGCCGCGCCGACCCTCGTAGCCCTTCTCCACCTCGATCAGGCCGGCCTCTCCGAGCACGCTCAGGTGCTTGGAGAGGTTGCCGGCGGTCAGGTCGAGCTGGGTACGCAGGTAGCCGAACTCGACCCGACGCGCCTCGTGGGTGATGGCGAGGATGCCGAGCCGGACCCGCTGGTGCACCACGTCGTCCAACCCGGTGGCCGGGTGCGTGTCGTTCGGGTCCGCAGTGTCGGTCATGGCCGTCACCGGTGCCGGCGGCGGGCAGCCGCGAAGCCGACCGCGCCCAGCAGCAGCACGGCGCCGCTGACCAGTTGCGGCAACGCCATTGCTGCCCGGATGCCCCAGTGGGGTGGTCCCCAGCCGTCGTTCACCGGCAGTGCGAGCAGCACCATCGCCAGGTAGCCGACGGTGAACAGCCCGAGCGCGAGGTGGCGCTCCAACCGCGCCAGCACCAGCAGCGCGATGCCGATCATGCTCCACGGGGTGAGCAGTCGGTCCAGCAGCGTCCACCAGTACGGCAGTGGCTGCTCCGACAGCGGATGGCTCGGGAAGTAGAGGGCCGCGGCCACCCACGCGGCGGTGAACACGACTGTCGTGACGGCACCGGTGATCGCGTACGGCAGCACCCGGGAACCGAGCCCGCGGGCCCGGGCGGCTCGCACGTAGCAGATTGCGATTGTCGTGTAGGCCAGCAGCAGCGCGGCGGGCCAGTAGTACAGCACTCCTCGCCGGGAGAACTCGCAGCCGCCGTCGGGCAGGCAGCGCACCGTCATGCCGAACCAGTCGAACGGGATCCCGACGAGCGTCACCGTGGCCAGCACCAGCAGGGCGAGCCAGGTCACCCGCTGGTCGAGGCGTACCTGCCGGGCGAGGGCACGCACGTCGGACAGCAGCCGGCGGGGATCCCCGTCGGCGGGCACCGAAGCAGTAGTCATGCCAATAGGTTTCCATGGCAAACCGATTGGCGCTAGTGCTTCCCTGGGTGTTCGTCGGCCGACTTGACGGTGGGCGTCGGGCGCGCTAAATAAGGAGCAGAAGTTGAGTCATGCAGACTCAACTAAGGACCTTCGGCCAGGAGAACCGAGGAGGCACCCGATGCTGATGCGCACCGACCCGTTCCGTGAGATCGACCGGCTCGCCGAGCAGTTTTTCGGCAACACCAGCCGCCCGGCCGTCATGCACATGGACGCCTACCGCGACGGCGACTACTTCTACGCCGCCTTCGACCTGCCCGGCGTCGACCCGGAGAGCATCGACTGCACCGTGCAGCGCAACGTGCTGACCGTCCGCGCCGAACGCCGCCGCCCCAGCGGCGACAACGTCGAACTGGTCGCCGCCGAGCGCCCGATGGGCGTCTTCAGCCGCCAGCTCTTTCTCGGCGAGACCCTCGACACCGACAAGCTTGAGGCCGGCTACGACAACGGCGTGTTGACGCTGCGGATCCCGGTGGCCGAGCGGGCCAAGCCCCGCCGGGTCACCATCAGCGCGACCGGCAACGGCCGCAAGGAAATCAAGTCCTGATCAACGATTCGCCCCCGGCGTGGCCGGACGGGACGCGGTGCGGTCCCGCCCGGCCACGCCCACTTTCCGCCCGCCGCGCCGGCCGATTCTCTACCGTCGAGTGGTGTGGGCGCTGCGCAGCCGTGGAGCAGACCGGCCCGGCGACGTCATCCGATGCGGACCGGCCTCGCCGTCGCCGCAGCGGCGATGGCGCTGTGCTGCGTCGGGGTCGCCGGCCTGGGCGCCTGGAACCTGCAACTGGTCACCCAGGCCGCCACCCCGGTCCGCCAGACCGCCGAAGGGTTCCTGCGCGAGGTCACCGCAGGCGACACCGGCAGCGCGTACGAGCGGCTCTGCGCCGACGCGCGTACCCGGTGGAGCGAGATCGGCTTCACCAGCTGGGTACGCACCCCGCCGGTGGTGCGCGACTACGAGATCGTGGACGTGTCCGTGGCCACCAGCGGCGGCCGACCCCACGGCAAGGTCACCGTGTTGCTGACCCGCGACAGCGGCAGCACCGAACAACGGGACCTGTCGGTGGTGCGGGAGGACGGCGGCTGGCGGGTCTGCGGCGACCCGTACTGACCTGTCACACCCCGACCGACTCGGCCGCCTCGACCAGCCGACCGTCGCGCAGCACCAGCACCCGGTCGGCCAGCTCCACAAGCGTCGGGTCATGCGTGGCCACCAGCGCGGTCATGCCCCGGGCATGCACCAGCGCCCGCAGCAGGTCCATCACCGCCCGGCCGGTCTCCGAGTCCAACTGGCCGGTCGGCTCGTCGGCGATCAGCAGCGCCGGATCGTTGGCCAGCGCCCGGGCGATCGCCACCCGCTGCTGCTGCCCGCCGGACATCTCGTACGGCCGCTGCGCCGCGTGACCACCCAGCCCGACCAGCTCCAGCAGCACCGACACCCGCTTCTCACGGTGCGCCGCCGGGACCTTCGCCAGCCGCATCGGCACCCCCACGTTCTCCGCCGCGGACAGGATCGGAACCAGCCCGAAGGACTGGAACACGAACCCGATGGTGTCCCGACGCAGCCGCAGCAGCTCCTTCTCGCTGGCCGCGGTGACCTCCTGACCGGCCACCCACACCCGCCCCGAGGTGGGTCGGTCCAGGCCGCCGATGAGGTTCAGCAGGGTGGTCTTGCCCGCCCCGGACCGGCCCCGCACCGCGACCAGCTCACCGCGACCAGCACGCAACGAAACGTCCCGCACCGCGTGGACCACCCGGTCGCCGACGCCGTAGTCACGGCCGAGCCCCTCGACCCGGATCAGATCCTGCCCGCTCACCGCGTACTCCTCTCGTCGCCGGAACGGACCTGGACGTGGTCCGGCTCCAGGGTCAACCTCACCCGGTCCCGCAGCGCCAACGCGTCGACGAAACCCGCCGGAAGCTGCATCCGCCCGGCCCGGTCAAGCACCGCGTACTCCTCGGTCACCAACTCCTCGACGCCGTCGGCACCGACCCGCGCGGTGCGGTGCACCTCCGAGGCGGTGCGGCCGTCGCGGATCGACACGGTACGGCGCACCTGCGAGGCGACCTGCGGGTCGTGGGTCACCACCACCACGGTCACCCCCAGCTCGGCGTTGATGGTGCGTAGCGCGGCGAAGACCTCCCCGGCCGTCGCCTCGTCCAGCTCACCGGTCGGCTCGTCGGCGAAGAGCACCTCCGGGTCGTTGGCCACCGCCACCGCGACGGCGCAGCGCTGCTGCTCACCGCCGCTCATCTGCCCCGGCCGACGATCCGCGCAGTAGCCGACACCGACCATCTCCAGCAGCTCCGCCGCCCGCCGTCGAGCGACCCGGCCACCCCGGCGCGACAGCCGCATCGGCAGCTCCACGTTCTCCCGGGCCGTCAGGTACGGCAGCAGGTTGCGCGCGGTCTGCTGCCACACGAACCCGACGGTGTGCCGCCGGTACCGCAACCGCTTCGCGGCCGACATGGTCAGCAGGTCGTAACCGGCCACCCGGGCGATGCCCGCGGTCGGCGTGTCCAACCCGGACAAGATGTTCAACACCGTCGACTTGCCGGAACCGGACGCGCCCACGATGGCCAACAGCTCACCACGGTCCACGACCAGGTCGAGGCCCTGCAACGCGACGACCTCCACGCCCTCGCTGGTGAAGATGCGGACCAGCCCGTCGCAGACGATGTGCCCGCGCAGCCGGTCGGCGCCACCGGCCCGGGCGGCAGCCCGTTCCGCCGCCCGCCGTTGCAACGTGGCCAGGTCCGGCACATCCGACACCACCGTCATCGGTTCTCCTCTCCCAGACGCAGCACCTCACCGAGGCGCATCCGCCGGTTCATCAGGTTCTCCACCGCCAGCCCGGTCACCAGGCCCAGAACCACCAGCCCCAACACCGAAGCCAGGACCGACGGATCCAGGTGATCACGGACCGGCACGCCGGGCACGAACGCGGACAGCCCGAGGGTCGGCCCCAGGATCCGGGGCAGCGCCGCACCCACCGCGGCCCCGGTCACTGCCGCGACCAGCACCAACGGCACCAGCTCGTACACCAGCAGCCGCCGGCCACGGCGGGCGGACAGGCCCAGGGTGCGCAGCCGGGACAGCATCCGGCCCCGCCCGGCCGCGTCGGCGACCACCGCGAACCCGACGGCGAGCACCGCCAGCGCGGTACCCCCGGCCGCGCCGGCGGTGAACGCCAAGGTCAGGACGTCGTTGGCCCCGGTCCGGTCCAGGTCCTCGCGGTACGCCCGCCAGGTCTCCAGGGCCGCCGGCACCTGGGTACGGGTCACCTCCGCCCCGAGCACCGCCGACTGCCGCCGCCGTTGCGCGTCGTCGGCCACCCCCAACAGCTGCGCCCGATCGATGTCGTCACCGGCGACCAGGTACCGGTTCGGGATGATCGGCGTGTACTCGTACTCGGGCAGCGCCTGCCACGGCAGCACCACGAACCGTTCGGTGCCCAACCCGACGCCCGGGAAGTCGTCGGTCACCTCGGCGACCCGGAACTCGTACAATCTGCCCTGCACGTCGACGGCAGCCCGGTCACCGACCTGCGTGGCCACCTGCGACGACACCACCGCCGGTACCGGCCCGTCACCCCGGGCGGCGGCCCGCAGGGCGGCCGGCACATCCACCTCGACACCGCTGCGCGCCACCACCTCCGCGAAGGCCGGGCCGTCCACCACCAGCACCCGGGCCGTGCCGATCTGCCGCGACGGCGACCCGGCCTCCGGCACCAGCCGACGATTCGAGTCCACCCACACCCGGGCCACCGCCGTCACCCCGGACACCCCGGACAACGCGTCCTGAGCATCGGGGGAGAAGGTGTAACCGGTCAGCCAGGCGTCCGCCGGCACCGTCAACGTGGCCGCCCGGTCCCGGGCCGCCGCGACGGTGGTGGTGACCACCCCGCCGAAGACCCCGGTGCTGACCGCGACGATCAACACCGCCAACGGACCCAGCGCCACCGGCGCACCGCGTCCGGCGCGGGCGACACCGAGGAACAGCACCGCGCCCCGGGCCCGCGCGGCCAGCCGACCGGCCGCCCGCAGCGGCCACGGCAACAGCCGCACCGCCACCAGCGCGGCGGCGACCGCGACCAGCACCGGCACCGAACTGAGGTACGCGTCGACGCCGGCGCCCGGGTCGAGACCACGGCGGCGCAGCAACACCACCCCGAGCGCGGCCAGCACCAGCACGCCCGCCTCGGCGGTCAGCCGCCGCACCGACGGCCGTCGCCACGCCACATCGGCCCGCCCGGTCACCACCCCGACCTGCCGCTGCGAGTGCATCGCCAACACCGGCACCGCGGCGGTGGTGAGCACCGCCAGCGCCAGCACCAACCACGGAAACGCCCCGTCGCGACCCGGCACCCGGCTGCCGACGAACCAACCGACCAGCACCGCCAACGGCTGCACCGGCGCCGACTCGGCCAGGGTACGCAGCCCGATGGTGGTCAGGGCCGCGCCCCGGGCCCGCAGCAACGCGAACTCGTCACGTCGCCGCAGCACCGTCAACCGAGCCGCCAGCACGATCAGCCCGAGCAGGCTGGCGACCAACCCGGCCTGCACGACCGCGAGCAGCGCCTGCACCGCGTGCAGCTGCCCGGCGAACCGCGACAGCGCACCGTCCAACGACGTCTGGACGGTCGCCCCCGAACTCCACGACATGCGGCGGGCCTCGGCCACCGCCGCCGTCACCGACTCCAGCGTCGCCGCGTTCAGCCGTCGCTCGTCGAGGCGGTACCGCCACCCACTGACCGCGGGGACACCACTGCCGGCGGATACGACGTCCACCCCGACCCAGTCGGTCACCCCCGCCACGATGTACGGCTCACCGTCCAGCACCGGGACCACCGGCTCCAGGGCGTAGCCCAGGTCGTCCCAGACCGGGTCAGCGGCGTCGCGCGGCTCGAACACCCCGACGAGGTGCGCGTCCGCCTGACCATCGCGCCCCGCGAACCGCAACCGTTGGCCGGCACGCAACGACAGCGTCTCGGCCACCGCCCCCGACACCACCACCTCCGCCGGGCCGCCCGGGCGGGTACGGGGCCAGCGCCCCACGGTCAGCTCGGCCGCCTCCAGGACGCCCGTCTGGGCGCGTAGGCCGAACATCTTCCGGGCGCCGCCGTTCATCGGCGGCTCGTCGCCGAGGGCGAACAGTTGCTCCTCGTCCAACGACGCCGCGTACCACCGGCGCTCCACCAGGCCCGGCAGCGGCTGCGGCAACTCGGCGGCGTAGCGGTCCAGGTCCGCCTGCCCGGCGGCCACCGGCGCGGGCCGCTGCCCGGCAAGTGACACGTCCCGCACCAGGTGCGGCAGCCGGGCCACGTCGGCGCGCAGCCCCCGATCGGCGTACTCCCCGGTCAGGCGCGGCGCGGCGGTCAGCAGCAGCGCCGCCACCAACCCCAGCACCGCCAGCAGGCCCACCTGCCCGCCGTACGCCCTGATCCGCCTCGCGCTCACTGGGCTGGCCTTTCGTTCGCGACTGCGGGGCTCGCAAGCTCACTCCTCGCGCTCACTGGGCTGGCCTTTCGTTCGCGACTGCGGGGCTCGCAAGCTCACTCCTCGCGCTCACTGGTCCTCCCCGGTGCGCAGGTGCGCGGCGGTGAGCCGCCGCCGCACGCTTACCGACACCGCGGCGCTGAACGCCAGGGCCAGCGCCAGCAGTCCGACGCCGGTACCCAGCACCGGCGGCCAGTCGACGCTGAGCAGCGGCGGAGGATCGGGGCGGTCCGCCGACGGGGTCAGGATCACCAGCGGTGCCATCGTCGCCGCCACCCCGACGCCCACGGCCAACCCCACCAGCACACCCATGCCGGCGAGGAACGACTGCTCGGCCAGCAACGACCGGGCCACCAGGCGGTGACCCGCGCCGAGGGTGTGCAGCACCGCCAGTTCCCTGGCCCGGCGCCGGGCCGTGGCGCTGACGTCCACGGCCACGCCCACCGCGGCCAGCAGCACCGCGGCCAGGGCGGCGACGAAGAGCGCGCCACGGGCACCCACGCCGAACGGGTCGCGAGCCAACTCGTCGGCGACGTCCTGGCGATCCAGCACGGTCAGGTCGTCGAGCGCGGCGGCGGCCCCGGCGACCTGTGCCGCCGTACCCGGCCGGACGGCGACCCACCACTCCTGCGGCGAGCGGACGATGCCACGCTCGTGGAACAGCCGGGTACGCAGCGACGGCAGGTCGACAAGCAACGCGGCGTCCTCGACGTCGCCGGGCAGGGCCGTGACCCGGTCCACCAGGACCACATCGACCTCGGCGCCACCCAGGAACAGCCGGGTCTGCGCCCCGACCTCGACGTGCAGCATGTCCAGCGCCGCACCGGTGGCGACCACCGGCACCCGGCCCGGGCCGGCGGTCCGGGTGACGGCCAGTTGCACAGGGGTGTTCCGGGCGAACCAGCCCGCCGGTATGTCCCGTTCGTAGCGACCGGCCAACGTGACGCCGGAGACCGTCGGCGCGGTGGCCGTACCGGCGCGGTCGACCAGCTGCCACGGCCCGTCCGCGGTCAGGTCCACCCGGGTGCCGGTGGTGGCGTCCGGGCCGGCACGCAGGTCGGACAGCCGCCAGTCGAGGCTCAGCCGTGGGCCACCGAGGGTCTCGGCGGTGAAGCCGGCCAGCCGCCACGGCCCGTCGCCGGCCGGCAGCTCGACGGAGAACCGCAGCGGCTCACCATCCCAGCCGGTCGAGCCCAGCGCCACCCGACGGTGTTCGCCCCGGGCGTCGCTGAGCACCATCTCGTGGCGGATGGGCACGCCGCTGTCGACGTCACCGCGGGTACGTAGCTGGCCGGTCAGGCGGGTGCCGGTCGGCAACACCGTCTCCGGTGCCGGTACCCGCGCGTCGGCGAGGCCGCCGAGCAGCCGGTCGGTGGATCCACCGGCCAGGTCGGCACGAAGCCGCAGCACCTGATCGGCAGCACCGGCGTCCACCGCCACCATGGTCGCCGGTTCGGCGCCGGCGCCGAGCCGTACCGGCTCGCGCCAGGCCGGCAGGACCGCCCGGATCCCCGGCAGGTCGGCGAGCTGGTCGGCGCGGCCGTCGGGGGCGGCGCCGGTGGCCTCGGTGAGCCGCAGGTCGGCACCGACCCGGTGGGCGGCCTGGTCGTCGAGGGAACGTTGCGAGGTTCCGGCGAGGGACCAGGCCAGCGTGCCGACCGCCACGGCGAGGGCGAGCAGGAGCACCGGGCCGGCATGCGGACGCCGGCCGGCCTGCCAGGTGCCGAGCATGACGGCGGTCCACGGCCGGCGGTCCACCCAGCGTTCCGTCAGCCGCACCAGCGGCGGCAGCAGCCGCAACGCGAGCACCGCCCCGGCCAGCACACCGAGCGTCGGCGCGGCCGCCAGCAGCGGATCGACGCCCAGCTGACCGCCCCGGGACCGGGACAGCGGGGACGAGTACCTGCTCAGCTGGTACCAGCTGAGCAGGGCCAGGCCAACGAGCAGGACGTCCAGCCCGGCCCGCTGCACCATGCCCCGCCGGCTCGGGCGGGAGCGGCTGGCCAGGTCCGCGACGTAACTGTCGCCGCGGCGCAGACTCGGACCGATCATCGCGACCGCGCAGCCGGCGGCCGCGAGCCCGGCCACCAGCCACACCGTCGGGTCGGCCCAGTCCGGCCGCAGCGAGACGGCGGCGAGTCCGGGCAGCCGGTCGGCCAGCCCCAGCAGCTCCATCACCAGCGGCGGGGCCAGGAACACGGCCGGCAGGACGACCAGGGTGGCTTCCCGGGCGGTCAGCCCGGCCAACTGCCAACGGGCGGCTCCCCGGGCGCGTAGCAGCGCGGTCTCACCCCGCCGGTGCTCGGTGAGCAGGATCGCCACGAGCAGCAGCGCGTACCCGCCGAGCACCACCACCAGCAGCATCGGGGTGACCAGGGCGGATCGGCCGACGAGGGTGGCCTGGCGCAGCCGCTGCACCAGGTCCACCAGGTCACCGCTGACCACCGCCGAATCGCCGAGGCCAGCCTCGGCCGGGCTGCTCGTGGTGATCCGGCCGGCGGCGTCGGCGAGCCGGTCCAGGGCGGTCGGGCCGACCCCGGCCAGATCAGGCTCGACCAGCCAGCCGGCGGAGGCGTTGGCCAGGAAGTGGGCGTCGAAGTCATCCCGGGACACCGTCATCGGGCCGTAGGTGGCCGCCTGCGGCAGCGAACCGGTCGTCGTCTCCGGCGCCAACCGCCAGTACGCGGCATCCGGGTCGACCGGGGTGAACACGCCCGTCACGACGATCTCGGTGACCTGCCCGCTGAGCCCGTCGGTGATCGGGATGCGGTCGCCGGCGCCCACCCGCAGCGTCGTCGCGGCCACCTCGGCGATCGCGGTCTGCACCGGATCGGCCCCGGTCTGCGGCCACGACCCGGCGGTCAGCCGGGCGTGCGCGGGCAGATCGTCGAGGAACATCACCGACGCGTAGGTGGCCCCGCTGCGGTCGGCGACGGCGTCGCCGGTGTCTCCGCGCAGCTGCCGACCGGCCGCGTACCCGGCGGTGCTGACCCGGGCCGGCAGGCCGGCCAGGTCGGCGGCGACCTGCTTGCGCAACGCGTCGTCACGGTCCCGCAGCGCCTCCGCGGTGCGACCGGCGGAGGCGCGTACCAGAATCGAGCGTTCCTCGGCGGTGGCCGCCGCCAGCACGTTGCGGGTGCCGGAGTCGACGACGTCCCGGTTGTACGCGGCCAGACCGGCGAGCGCGACGGTGGCCACCAGCGCCGCCCCGGCCGCCGCCAGCAGCAGGCCCCTCGTGGCCCGGGCACGCCGCAACGCGAACCTCATGTGTCCTGTACCCCCGCCGGTTCGCGGGCCGATGTGGCCCCTGGTCGCTGCCGTCATGCACCAGAAGGGGCCGAGTCCCGCGAAAGGTTCGCAGCGGTGATCGTTTCGTTATGCGGGGACGCGGCCTCCGCTGCCGGGCGCTCCGCTGCCGGGGCCCAGGTCGCCGGCGCGGTGGTGCCGCCGGCAGAGCACCTGGTACCGCACGTCGGCGGTGTCTACGGTGTCGCCGATGACGACCTGCGCGCCCTCGCGGGCCACCCGCCCGTCGGCGACCCGGGCGTTGAGCAGGCCCTCACGGCCGCACCAGCAGAGCACCTCGACCTGGATCCGGGCCACCGAGTCGGCCAGCTCGAACAGCCGCTGCGCCGCCGGGAACAGGCTGGAGCGGAAGTCGGTGGCCAGGCCGAAGGCGTACACATCGACGTCGTAGCTGTCGACCAGGTCGGCCATCTGCTCCACGTGCTCGACCCCGTAGAAGCTGGCCTCGTCGCAGATCAGGTAGTCCACCCGTACCCCGTCGGCCCAGGCGTCCCGGACCAGGGTCCGCAGGTCCAGCGAGTCGGTCACCTCGATGGCCTCGTGGGCCAGCCCGATGCGGGTGGTCACCTGCGGGCCCAGTGAACGGTCGATGCGGGTGGTGACCAGTCCCCGGCGGCCCTGCCGGGCATGGTTGTAGTTCATCTGCAGCGCCATCGTGGACTTGCCGCAGTCCATCGGCCCCCAGTAGAACCGCAGCGCGGCGGCGTGCGCCGGTCGCCCGTCGACACCACGGGCGGCGACGCACCCGGCCGGGCTGTCGCCCGCGGCGGGCAGTGTCGGGCGGGCCAGGCAGGTCGGTACGGGATCGTCGGTCGTCACGGACCGGCAGCCTAGTGCGGTGTGCTCCCGGCCGGCGCGGTCGACCCGGCCGGGGTGTCGATCATCGCATCGTCGCCCGGGTCAGAGCACCCGGGGCGGGGTGTTTCCGGCGGCGACGATGGCCCGGCGGATCGGCACCGCCAGCAGCAGCAGGAACCCGACCACGAAGAAGATCAGCAGGGAGACCAGGCCGACCCGGTAGGAGTTGGTGAGCTGGAACACCAGACCGAACGCGAGCGGACCGAGCCAGCTGGTGCCCTTGTCGCTGATCTCGTAGAAGCCGTAGTACTCGCCCTCCTTGCCGGCGGGGATCAGCTGGCTGAACAGCGACCGGCTCAGCGCCTGGCTGCCACCGAGGACCAGGCCGATGGCCGCGCCGAGCACCATGAACGGCAGCGGCGCCTCGGCCGGCAGCCGGAACGCCGCGACGATCACTCCGGTCCAGAGCACCAGGCTGAGCAGGACCGTCTTCCAGGCCCCGATCCGCCCGGCCAGGGCACCGAGCCCCAGCGCGCCACCGAAGGCCAGGAACTGCACCAGCAGGATCGTCACGATCAGGGTGCTCTGCCCGAGCCGCAGCTCCTCGGTGCCGTACTGACTGGCCAGGGTGATGACGGTCTGGATGCCGTCGTTGTAGACCAGGAACGCCAGCAGGAAGAACAGCGTCAGCGGGTACGCCTTGATCTCCCGCAGGGTGCGACCGAGCTGCCGGAACCCGTCGGTGAGCACGTTGCCGCGGCCGGCGGCGGCCAGCGCGGCGGCGGTGGGGTGCTCCCGCAGCCAGCGCAGCGGCACCAGCGTGAACGCCGCCCACCACAGCCCGGCCGAGACGATCGACCAACGCGCCAGGTCCAGGGTGCGTTCGGCGGTGCCGTTGTCGAACGACTGCACCGCGACCAGGTTCAACGCCAGCAGCAGACCGCCGCCCAGGTAGCCCAGCGCCCAGCCCCGGCTGGAGATCGCGTCGCGCTCGTCCGGCCCGCCCAGTTGCGGCAGGAACGAGTTGTACACCACGATCGCCGCGCCGAAGCTGATGTTGGCGACCACGAACAGGGCGCCACCGAGCAGGTACCGGTCCCCGGTGACGAAGAGCATCCCGACTGTCGCGGCGGCCCCGGTGAACGCCGTGGCGGCCAGCAGCCGCTTCTTGTGCAGCGACCGGTCGGCGATGGCGCCGATCACCGGCAGCACGAAGACCGTCAGCAGCACCGACAGCGAGATCAGGTACGGGTAGTAGGAGCCGGCGGCCACCTTGACGCCCAGCGGGTACACGAACCCGACGCACTCGTCCGCGCCGAGCTCGCACCCGGCGGCGACCTCGGCGACGCTGGTCAGGAACGGCCCGAGGAAGACCGTGATGACGGTGGTCTGGAAGGCCGAGTTCGCCCAGTCGTAGAAGTACCAGCCGGTGCGCTCGCGTCGGGTGCTCCGCGGTGGTGGGATGTCCTGCGCCGCCGGGGTGACCGTCTCGGCCATGGGGGTCCTCCGCCCAGGTGTTCAGGCGGCCCAGTGGCCGCGGCTGCGGTAGACGTCGCGCAGCACGTCGACGTGGTCGGTCATGATGCCATCAACACCAAGATCAAGTAACTCGTGCATCTCGGCAGGTTCGTCGATCGTCCAGACGTGCACCTGCAGGCCGAGCCGGTGGGCCGTGCGCAGGAAACGACGGTCGACCACGGGTACCCGGCCGTAGCGCACCGGCACCTGCGCGGCCACCACCGACGGCGGCAACCGCAGCGACCGCCCGGTCCACGAGGCCCACCGCAGCCGGGCCACCCCGCGTACCCCGAGGCTGGTGGCGACCCGTCCGCCGGTCAGCGCCCGCAGCCGGGTCAGCCGGGCGTCACTGAACGAGGCCAGCAGCACCCGGTCGCCGGCGCCGGAGCGGTGGACCGTGGTCACCGTGGGCGTCACGCCAGCATCGGACTTGACGTCGATGTTGAAGCGCACCTGTGGCCACGCGTCGAGCACCTCGTCCAGGCGGGGCACCACGGCGGAGCCGCCGACGCGCACCGTGGCCAGGTCGGCCCAGCGCAGCGCGCCCACCCGGCCACGCTGCCCGGTGACCCGCTCCAGGGTGTCGTCGTGGAACACCACGGCCACCCCGTCGGCGGTGCCGTGCACGTCGGTCTCGACGTACCGGTAGCCCAGCGCGACGGCCCGGGCGAACGCGGCGGCGGTGTTCTCGTCGCCGTCGGCGGCGCCGCCGCGGTGGGCGAAGGCCAGCGGTGCGGGCACGTCGAGGTAGGGGTGCGCGGTCGTGGGCACGCGGCGCAGTATGCCTGGCCCCGGTGACCGCCCGGCGGCGGGCCGGTGGCGAGCCGGATTCGTCCCGTCGTCCACGCCCCATCCCATACCCACCGGTGATTGCCGGATGCCGGACAGTAACCTTCCCTGCTCGGTCGGCAGCGGTGACGATGCCCCGGTGATGCCGTGGACGAGTCCCGTACCGCGACCCGACGCCCCGCCCTCGGCGCCGGCGGCGCTGACCATCCGCCCGGTGCACCCGCTGCCCGGACGCGTCGCGCCGCCGCGCCGCCCGGCGACCAGCGACCTCCCGGCGGGGTCCGGGGCGCTGCTGGTCACGACCCTGGCCGCCGGCAGCCCCTGGGGGTACGAGGTGCTGCGGGAGCTGAGCGTCAACCTGCCCCGCATCGACGGCCCGGCCGGGATCCTCACGACCGTGGTCGACGCGCTGCTGCTGGGGCTGTCGTGGCTGCGGTGGGGCAGCCCGGACACCCTGTCCAGCTACCAGCTCGCGCGCACCGCCCAGGTGGCGCTGTTCGTCCTGACCGTGCTGGTGCTGCTGCGCAGGCTGGCCGCCGGGACCGCGCCTGCTCGGGCGTACCGGTTCTTCGGCACGCTCGGCGCGACGGTCGTGGCGGCGGTGCTCGCCACGATCGGCGGTGCTGTGGTGCACCTGGCCGTCGACAGTGGCGTCTACACCGGCTCCGCGATGCGGGCGGAACTGCTCAACGAACTGGTACGGGCCCTGCTGTGCGGGTTCGTCGTCGGCCTGCTGCTGGCGGCGGTGCCGGCACGGCGCCACCGGTCCCGACCGACCGTGCCCGGGCTGGGAGGCAACTGACATGGTGATCCGGCAGGCCACCCCCGAGGACTCGACGGCGGGCCCGGCGGACGCCACGAGCGAGGCGACCCGCTACCTGTGCGTGGCGGCGCACACCGACGACACGTTCGCCGACTCGGCCCTGTCCGAGGTCCTCGACGACGAACTTCGGGCGGTGGCGCCCTCAGTCGGCTTCGACCTGACCACCGTGCTACGGCACTGCCTTGAGGCACGTCAGCGGCGCATCCGTCGCGACGCCGGCCTGCTCATCGCCGGCAGCATGGCCCTGCTGCTGGCGCCGCTGTGGACGCTGCTGGCCGCGGCGGTGCTGGCGGTCGGCATGTCGCTGACCCGAGCCAACCGGCACGGCCCGCTGGCCTCGGCGGCGGCACTGGTCGCGACGGCTGTGGTGTCGCTGTGGCTGGTGAAGCAGTTCGCCGGCGTGCAGACCGACGAGGACGGCACGCTCGGCTGGATGATCGGCCTGCCGTGGCTGGCGCTGGTGGCCGGGCTGCTCGCGTACCTGATCCTCGTGCTGCACCTGCTGGGCACCCGGCAGCTGCTGGTGCAGCGGCTGCGGCGCGGCCACTTCCAGCCCGCGTCGCCCGAAACCGGCCCGGTGCCGCAGCGCCACGCGGCACGCCTGGCCCAGGTCGACACGGCCCAGCACGGCAACGTGACGATCTACAGCGGGTACACCCCGTTCGTGGGGCACGGCGCACCGGTGGCCGGCTGGTCGTTCGCCCTGCCCATCCACCGGGCCGAACAGCACCTGCCCGAACCGTCGACCGCGGTCACCGACGACGACCCGGACGCCACCGTACAGTTCGCCGTGGTGGATCTGATCGACCACGTGCGGCAACGGCTGGCGGCGATCCGACTCGACCCGGCCGGCGACCCGGAGCTGAATCCGGAACGGCTCGCCGGGCTGGTGCTGGAGGATCGGGTCTTCGTGCACGGCGGTCTGCTGACCGAGGATCCGCAGCTGCTGCCCGAGCGCAGCCGGATGCCCCGGCAACGCTGGTCCGACGAGCGGCTGCGGGCGGTGGCGAGCCGGCCGCAGGGCGCCGCCCGGCACTTCCTGGGCGCTCTGGTGCCGTCCTGGGGCGGCGAGGTGGTGGCCTGCACGTTCCTGCACTTCTCCACCGACGGTCGGGTGCTCTACCTGGAGTGCGCCCGGACGTTGCTGGAGCCGCCCCGCATCGAGTACCACGACGTGGACCGGCTGACCGAGTGGATCCCGGTGCGTCAGTTCGTCCAGCTGTTCACCGCCGCCGCCGAGCAGTTGGTGCGTACCGCCTTCGGCGCGCCGGTGCGCCTGGTGCGCGACGGCGTCCGGGTGGTGCGTCACCAGATCCGGCAGTCGCGGTCACGCCGGATGGCCCGCGAGGACCTCGGCTACGACTACGGCGCCCGGGCCGGCGTACGGGAGCTGGCCACCGGCACCACCTACCACAACTACTTCCAGGTGCTCGACGCCGCGAAGCATCTCAAGGTGGTCGAGCGGCACGTGCTGGCCGCCATCGTCGACTTCCTGGAGGACAAGGGCGTGGACACCGCCGAGTTCCGCACCCGGCAAACCATGATCCTCAACCAGGGTGTGATCCAGACCGGTGGCCTCAGCGTCGTCGGTAACCAGGCGGTGGGCGCCGGGGCGCGGGCAGAGCAGCAGAGCACCACGGAGCAGCCGTCGCCGCAGGGCACGAGCCGTCGAGCCGGCACCGGGAGGCCGTCATGACCACGTCCGACAACTCGATCAACTTCGGTGTCCAGCAGTCGGGTGGGGTGAGCCAGGTCGGCAACCAGGCGGTGGGTCCGGGAGCGCACGCGGTCGGTGGGACGTTGTGGGCCACGGCGCCGGGGGTGGACGTGCCGGCGCTGGTGGACCAGCTGGTGCAGACGCTCGACCGGCACCGTGAGCAGTTGCCGGAGCCGGCTCGGGCGGTGGCCGCGGAACTACGGGTCCAGCTGGCACGGCCGGATCCGGAACCGGCCCGGGTCACGGCGCTGCTGAAGCGCCTGGCGGAACTGGCCGCGCCGGTGGCGCCGGTGGCCTCGGCCGTGACCGAGGTGTTGCGGGCGGTGCAGCAGGCCACGTGAGGCTCAGCCGGCGGCGGGGCGGCGCCGGTGAGCGCGGCTGGTGTCGACCGGCCGGCTGGGGTCGACGTGGCGGGGGCGGTCGGGTTCGTCCGGCCGCAGCGGGGCCAGGCAGTCGGTGAGCGCGTCAATGATCCGGTCGGTGGCCTGTCGGGCCGCGCCGGGCGCGCCGCGGGTCACCCCGGCCAGGTCCACCGGGTCGCCGAAGTGCACCCGTACGGTGGGGCGGCGCACCAACGCCCGAGCGACGCCGCGCAGCATCCCTTTCGGGGCCTGGTAGGGCAGCACCTCGTGGGATCCCCACTGGGCGAGGGGAATCACGGGCGCGCCGCAGGCCAGGGCGAGCCGGGCGGCGCCGGTCTTGCCGCGTTCGGGCCACATGCCCGGGTCGAGGCCGATCCGTCCCTCCGGATAGACCAGGATCGGCGCTCCGGCGGCGACCGCGGCGGTGGCGTCGTCCAGGGCCCGGTGTACGCCGCTGGTGCCCCGGTCGACGCGGATGTGCCCGGCGCTGCGCATCGCGGCCCCGATCAGCGGGGCCCGGAACAGCCCGCCGGTGGCCATGATCCTGGGTGCCACCCGGCGGGCCCGGCAGGCCGCGGCGAGCACGATCGGGTCGAACGGGCTGATGTGGTTGGCGGCCAGGATCAGCGGCCCGCCGCGCATCCGGGCCGGGATGTCACCGGTGACCTCCAGCCGGGCCAGCAGCCCGACGACGACGCGGGCCAGCAGCAACGCGACCCGCCAGATCAGCGGCGGGTGCCAGGGGGAGTGGGCTGCTTCCATCAGCGGGACATGGTCGCACGGCGGATGGGCGACGCGGCGGCCAGGGCGGGCCGTACGGCAGGAGTGAGCAGGGTCATTGGTCCCGGTCCGGTTCGGGCCGGCCGCCTCTGCCGACCGGCGTACGACGCGCTGTAGTATTTACTACGTCTTGTAGTATGAATAGCCTGGGGGTCGCAGGTGGACGCGTTGGACGTCGCCCGCTGGCAGTTCGGTGTCACCACCGTCTACCACTTTCTCTTCGTGCCGCTGACCATCGGCCTGTCCGTTCTGGTCGCCATCCTCCAGACACTCTGGCACCGCACGGGGGACGAGAAGTACCTCAAGCTCACCAAGTTCTACGGCAAACTCTTCCTGATCAACTTCGCCATGGGCGTGGTCACCGGCATCGTGCAGGAGTTCCAGTTCGGCATGAACTGGAGCGACTACTCCCGCTTCGTCGGCGACATCTTCGGCGCGCCCCTGGCCATCGAGGCCCTGGTCGCGTTCTTCCTCGAATCCACCTTCATCGGACTGTGGATCTTCGGCTGGGACCGACTACCCAAACGCCTGCACCTGGCCAGCATCTGGGCCGCCGCCATCGGCACCAACCTGTCGGCGTACTTCATCCTCGCCGCGAACTCGTTCATGCAGAACCCGGTCGGCTACCGCTACAACCCGGACACCGGCCGCGCCGAACTGACCGACTTCCTCGCGGTGCTGACCAACAAGGTCGCCCTGATCACCTTCCCGCACACCATCGCCGGCGCCTTCCTGGTCGCCGGGTCGCTGCTGGTGGCCGTCGCCCTGTGGCACCTCATCCGCCACCGCGACAGCGCCGACACACCCGCCTACCGCTTCGCCGCCCGCTTCGGCTCCTGGGTCACCCTGGTCTCCGCCACCGCCGTGGTCATCACCGGCGACATCCAAGGCAAGATCATGACGCAGGTGCAGCCGATGAAGATGGCCGCCGCCGAAGGGCTCTACGCCACCGAGAGCCCCGCCTCGTTCTCCGTCCTGACCGTCGGCAGCCTCGACGGGAGCCGCGAACTGTTCGCCCTCAAGATCCCGTACCTGCTGTCCTACCTCGGCACCGGCGACCCCAACGGCACCGTCCAAGGCATCAACGACCTCCAGGCCCGCTACAGCGCCCAGTACGGCGCCGGCAGCTACACCCCGATCATCCCGGTCACCTACTGGAGCTTCCGGCTCATGATCGGCTTCGGGCTCGCCGCCGCCGCCATCGCCCTGCTGGTGCTCTGGACCCAGCGCAGGGGCCGCGCCGTCCCGAACAGCAGATGGCTGCTGCGCGCCGGCCTGGCCATGCCGATCCTGCCGCTGCTGGCCAACTCCTTCGGTTGGATCTTCACCGAGATGGGCCGCCAGCCCTGGATCGTCTTCGGCGAGATGCTCACCCGCGACGGCGTGTCCCGCAGCGTCTCCCTGACCGAGGTGCTCACCTCCTTCACCGCCTTCACCCTCATCTACGCCGTCCTCGCCGTCATCGAGGTGAAACTGCTGATCCGCTACGCCAAGGCCGGCGTACCCGACGTCACCCCGGCCCCCGAACCCGACGACACCGACGACGCCGAGCGCCCGCTCGCCTTCGCCTACTGAGTCCGGAGCCCACCGTGGAACTGACCACCATCTGGTTTCTCCTCGTCGCCGTGCTGTTCACCGGCTACTTCATCCTCGAAGGCTTCGACTTCGGCGTCGGCATGCTGCTGCCCGTGCTCGGCCGCGACGACAAGGAACGCCGCGTCATGATCAACACGATCGGGCCGGTCTGGGACGGCAACGAGGTCTGGCTGATCACCGCCGGAGGCGCCATGTTCGCCGCCTTCCCCGAGTGGTACGCCACCCTCTTCTCCGGCTTCTACCTGCCCCTGCTGCTCATCCTGCTGGCCCTGATCGCCCGCGGCGTCGCCTTCGAATACCGCCACAAGCGCCCCGAGGCGTCCTGGAAACGCCGCTGGGACAACGCCATCTTCTACGGCTCACTCGTCCCGGCCATCCTGTGGGGCGTCGCGTTCGCCAACATCCTGCGCGGCGTCCCGCTGGACGCCGACCACGAGTACGTCGGCGGACTGCTCAACCTGCTCAACCCGTACGCCCTGCTCGGCGGCGCGACCACCGCGGCGCTGTTCGCCACCCACGGCGCCGTCTTCGTCGCCCTCAAGACCGTCGGCGACATCCGCGGCCGGGCCGCCGCGCTCGCCGTGCGCCTGGGCATCGCCGCCGCGGTCCTCGCGGTGGCCTTCCTGAGCTGGACCCTGACCATCCGCTCCAGCACGGCCGCCGTCGTGCTCGCCGTCGCCGCCGCGCTCGCCCTGCTCGGCGGTCTCGCCGCCGCCACGGTACGCCGGGAGGGCTGGGCCTTCACCGGCACCGCCGCCGCGATCGGGCTGGCGGTGGCCACCCTGTTCGCCGCCCTGTTCCCGAACGTGCTGCCCTCCACGCTCGACCCGGCCGGCACCCTCACCGCCACCAACGCCGCCTCCACCCCCTACACCCTCACGATCATGACCTGGGTGGCGGTGTTCTTCACCCCGATCGTGCTGGCCTACCAGGGCTGGACCTACTGGGTCTTCCGCAAGCGCATCGGCGTGGCCCACATCCCACAACACTGACCGGCGGGCGGGCCCCGGTGGCACCCGGGCCCGCCCGCCGTCACGCCACCTCCAGCGTCTGCTCGGCGCGGCGTCGCACCACCTCCAGCACCCGCGCCGCCGCCGCCAGGTCGTCGGCGGAAAGATCGGCCCACAGCCGGGCGCCGATCTCGGCGGAAGCTGCGGCGACCAGCTGCTGCGTGTGCCGCCCGGTCGGGGTCAGCGCGACCCGGGAGGCGTCGGTGGGCACCGGTGCCACAAGCGTCGCCGCGATCAGTTCGGCCAGCGTGGCGTGCGCCGTCGCGGTCGACACCTTCACCGCGTCGACCAGCCGACGGGCGGCATCGACGCGGGGGAGCGGAGCGCCGGCGGCAGCCAAGGCGTTGAGCAGCAACGCCTGCGTGAAGGTCAACCCGAGACGGTCCAGCTCCCGCTCCAGCACCGCCCGGGTGGCGTAGTGGGTCCGGCCGAGGATCTGCCCGTTGAGGGTGATGGACATGTCAAACCCCTATCCATTGGTCTTGCCAACGTTGGCGGGGCCAACATAGCACTGATCGTGGGTACCACCAACGAAATCGCGTACAGTCCCCACATGGAGCAACCCAGCGCCCCCGCACCCAGCCGACTGCGCACCACCCCCAGCTGGCTGCTCACCCAGACCGCCGCCCACGCCGCCCGCCTCGTCACCACCGCGCTCGACACCCGCCACGCCCGCGGCTACCACTACCGGCTACTGGCGACCCTCGCCGAAACCGGCCCCGCCAGCCAAGCCGACCTCGGCCGACACAGCGGCATCGACCGCAGCGACATCGTCGCCACCCTCAACGACCTCGCCGACCGCCACCTCGTACGCCGCCAACCCGACCCCACCGACCGCCGCCGCAACATCGTCCACATCACACCCGCCGGCCAACGCGAACTCACCCACCTGCAACACGCCCTCGACACCGCCCAGGACACCCTGCTCGCACCACTGGACGCCACCGACCGCCGCGAACTCGTCCGCCTGCTCGACCGCCTGCTCACCCACCACCAACCGAAAGGCTGACCATGGCCCGCACCCACCACTACGCCACCACCGTCACCTGGACCGGCAACCTCGGGACCGGCACCAGCGGCTACCGCGACTACCGACGCGACCACGACATCACCACCGACGGCCGCCCACCCATCCCCGGCAGCTCCGACCCCACCTTCCACGGCGACCGGACCCGCTGGAACCCCGAACAACTCCTCCTCGCCGCCCTGTCCCAGTGCCACATGCTCGCCTACCTGCACCTGTGCGCCGACAAGGGCATCGTCGTCACCGACTACGTCGACCACGCCACCGGCACCATGACCACCGACAACACCGGAAACGGCCACTTCACCGAAGTCACCCTGCGACCCCGGGTGACCGTCGCCGACCCCACCACCACCGACATCGCCACCGCACTGCACGACGACGCCCACCACACCTGCTTCATCGCCAACTCGGTGAACTTCCCGGTCCGCCACGACCCCGTCACCACCACCTGAACACCACCCCACGCACAAATCCAGCCGACCGCACCGCCACAACCGCTATCGTCGGCCCGTGCCCGACGTGCGTGAACTCACCCCCGACGACCTGAACGACGCCTGGCAGCTCGGCCGACTCGCCTTCGGCTCCGACCCGCAACCACCCCCACCACCGAACCCCACCGGCCGCACCCTCTACGGCGCCTTCGACCCCACCGGCACCCTCATCGGCAAAGCCGTCGACCTGCACGACGACCAGTGGTGGACCGGACACGCCGTACCCGCCGCCGACGTCGCCGGCGTCGCCGTCGCACCCGAAGCACGCGGCACCGGAGTCGCCCGCGCCCTGCTGACCACCCTGCTCCGCCACGCCCGCGACCGCGGCGCCGCCGTCAGCACGCTGTTCCCCACCACCGCCGCCCCCTACCGCGCCAGCGGCTGGGAGATCACCGGCCAACTACGCACCCTCGACCTGCCCACCGCCACCCTGCCCCGACTGCGCCCCGACCCACGGCTGACCGTCCGCGCCGGCACCACCGGCGACCTGCCCGCCACCGCCGAGCTCTACCGACGCGTCGCCCACCACCGCAACGGCCTGCTCACCCGCACCCACCGCCGGTTCACCGCCACCGACGACCTGCCCTACGACGGGCTCACCCTCGTCGAACACGGGGGAGACCTGGTCGGCTACGCCGGCTGGGACCGAGGCCGCGGCTACGGCCCCGACGCCGTCCTCACCGTCGAAGACATCCTCGCCACCACCGCCGACGCCGCCCAAGCCCTCGTCGGCACCCTCGCCAGCTGGTACAGCGTCACCCCGACCCTGCGCCTGACCCCACTACCCGGCGACACCGTCAGCACCCACCTGCCCCTGGAACGCGCCCGCGAACACGAACGCGAAGCCTGGATGCACCGACCCGTCGACATCGTCCGCGCCGTACAGGCCCGCGGCTGGCCCACCCACACCCACGGCCAGGTCACCTTCACCCTCACCGACGACCTCGCCGACTGGAACACCGGCACCTGGCACCTCACCGTCGCCGACGGCCACGCCGACCTGCGCCGCACCACCAGCGACGCCGACCTGCACCTGACCGTACGCGGCTTCGCCCGCCTCTACACCGGCACCGCCACCGCCCGCACCCTCGCCGAAGCCGGCCTGCTGCACCACCGCACACCCGACCCGGCCGCGCTGGACCTGCTCGCCGCCGGACCCACCGCCCACCTCATCGACTACTTCTGACAAACGACCGGTGGCCCGGCCCGGCAGGGATGCCGGACCGGGCCACCGGTCGGATCGAAATCCCTCAGCCCGCCTCGCGCAACTCCGCCAACCGGGCCTCGATCTCCGCCAACTCCGCCCGCAACTTCTCGGCCTGCCGCTCCGCCTCCGACCGCTCCGCCGCCAGGATCTGCTCCACCGCCTCATGCACCCCCGGCACGTCCACCAACGCCACCATCCGCAGCGCCTCCGCCGGCTTGAGCACGTACGGCTTGGCCAACACCTTCCCACCCTGCTGCGCCGCGACCGTCCACTCACCCTCGGCATAGGCCAACGTCACCGTCAACCCCGCCGGCCCCTTCGGCTTCGCCGCCTTCACCGCCCGCCGGGCCGGCTTCGCCTCCACCTTCGACCCCACCGTCTCGTCCACCCTCGGCTCCTCCCGACCCGGCTGCTCCTCACGGCGCTGCTGCGGCACCTGGTCCAACACGAACTCCGGCTCCACCACCGCCGGCTCGGCCGGCGTCGGCTCCACCCTCGACTCCGCCGGCCGCCGCCCCGCACCCCGCGGCGCCACCGCCACATCGGCGGGGGAGAAGGGCAACTCGTCGCGCCCGAACCGCACCACCACGAACTCGTCGGACTCCGCCGGATCGGTCAACTCCACCACCTGACCCAACTGACCAGCGATCTGACCGGCCGCCGCCGTGAACACCACCTTCGGCTTACGCCCCGCGGCCAACGCCTCCCGGATGCCGCGCACCTCGTCCTCGGACAAACCCTGACCAGCGGCACCCATCGCCCAACCTCATTCCTCGTACACGTGTTCAGCCGCCTGCCTTGATACCAGCAGCCAGCGACAACCCGAAGATCAGCCCCCCAACGCCCGCAACGCCCGATCGGCGTGCTCATTCATGCCCAACTCGCTGTGCACCACCTCGACGACCCGCCGATCGACCCCGATCACGAACGTCATCCGCCGCGTACTCAACGGCCCCAACGGCAACCGCCGCCGCACCCCGAACCGCTCGGCCACCACACCGTCCGGATCCGACAACAACGGATAGTCGAAACCGTGCAACCGCGAGAACTCCGCCTGACGCCGCACCGAATCCCGGCTGATGCCCACCCGCTGCGCCCCGACCGCCGCGAACTCCGCCGCCAGATCCCGGAAGTGACAACTCTCCGCCGTGCACCCCCGCGTCATCGCCGCCGGATAGAAGAACAACACCACCGGCCCCGCCGCCAGCAACTCCGTCAACCGCCGCGGCCGACCCGTCTCGTCCGGCAACTCGAAATCCTCGACCAGATCCCCGACACGCACACCCGCCACAAGCCCTCCCCACCGACACCGTCGCCGCGAGCGTAAGCCATCGCCCACCACCGACCGTGCGCTCGACCACACCGCGCTACCCGCCACCGCCACCACGCCGGTAACGTCCCCCACACCGGCTCGGGGCAGGGGAGAGGTCCATTGACCAACGTCACCGTCATCACCGGCGGCAGCCGCGGCATCGGCGCCGCCACCGCCCGCCGCCTCGCCCACACCGGCCAGCACGTCGCCATCGGCTACCGCCGCGACCACACCGCCGCCGACACCGTCGTGGCCGAGCTGCGCGCCACCGGCGTACGCGCCATCGCCATACCCGCCGACACCCGCGACCCCGACCAGGTCACCGCCCTGTTCGACGCCGCAGCCGAACTCGGCGCCCTCACCGGCCTGGTCAACAACGCCGGCATCACCAGCCCGATCGGCCCCTTCACCGACCTCGACCCCGACGACCTGCGCCGCGTCGTCGACGTCAACCTCATCGGCTACGTCCTCTGCGCCCAACAGGCCGCCCGCCGGATGAACGACGGCGCCGCCATCGTCAACCTCTCCTCCGTCGCCGCCACCCTCGGCAGCCCAGGGGAGTACGTCCACTACGCCGCCGTCAAAGCCGCCACCGACGCCCTCACCACCGGCCTGGCCAAGGAACTCGCCCCCCGCGGCATCCGCGTCAACGCCGTCGCCCCCGGCATCATCCGCACCGACATCCACGCGCTCTCCGGCCAACCCGACCGGCCCGACCGCGCCGCCGGCCGGATCCCACTCGGCCGCCCCGGCGAACCCGACGAGGTCGCCGCCGCCGTCGCCTGGCTGCTCAGCCCCGACGCCTCCTACACCACCGGCGCCATCCTCCGCGTCGGCGGCGGCCTCTGACGAGGAGGCCCACACCCGACTCGTCTCCTGACACGAACCGATCACCGGTGCCGGAATGCACTCCGGCCCGGCGGGTAGACCCCGCGAAGGCCGCCACCGCGCTCACGGTGCCCGGCCGCCAGCTCGACGCAGGAGGGGAGCCGACATGCAGACCACCTACGACTCGGTGGACGACCTGGCCGCGGCGTTACGCCGGGCGGCGTCCGCGCACGACCGCCACGAGAAGGACCTCGGCCACCCCGATCCCGACTGGCCGGACTGGTACGCCCGCCACATGGTGGACGAGCGCGCCGGCCACGAACAGCACCGCTGAGCCGTTCGCCGCGTAGTAACTCCCGACCTCCTCGACGGCCGCGACTTCGGGTCAGGAGAACTTCCGTCGGGCCCAGGTGCGAAAGTCGGTGGTGGGCAGGCCGAGTGCCCGGGGCATCTCCGGGCGTGCGGGGGCACCGTTCTCGTTCAGCTGCTCGACAAAATTGATCATGGCTGGCGGCAGGCCGTGTTCGACCGCTTCCTGCGGCGTGAGGACCGGAGCGGTGATGGTCCGACCGGTGACCTCGCTGAGGATCGCGGCGACTTCTGTCATCGTGAGTAGGTCGCCGGCGAGTTCCACATCCATACCGTCGAGTCTGTCGGGGTCGGTGAAGGCGGCCGCTGCGATCTCGCCGATGTCGTCGACCGCGATCCAGGCGATTCGGGTGTCCTTCGCGAAGCCGGTGACGATGGTGCCGTCGGACCAGTCGCCGAACAGGTAGGACCAGCCGAGCAGATTTTCCATGAAGGTCGCGGGCTTGAGCACGGTCCAGTGCGCGAAACCGCCGGCGCGGACGAGTTCGTCGATGCCTGCCTTGCTCTCCCAGTAGTGCCGGTCCCAGCGTCCCTCGGCCCAACCGGGCTGGTTGCGGTGGAAGTCACCGGCGCCGGAGACGCTGCTGTGCACAAGGTGGGAGACTCCGGCCTTGCGTGCGGCCTCGACGACGTTGCGGCTGCGGCGTAGCTCGGCGTCGCCCTGCAAATCCGTGACGTCGGGGAACGGGATGGAGAAGACGCCGTCTGCTCCATCGGCTGCGGCGAGCAGGGAGGCCGGGTCGTCCAGGTCGCCCCGGACCAGCTCGGCGCCCCGTTCCCGCAGTGCCAGCGCGGCCTCGGTGCCGGTGTCACGGACCAGGGCACGTACCGCGACACCTCGGTCGAGCAGCGCCCGGGCGGTGGCCCCGCCCTGCTTACCGGTAGCGCCGATGACAAGAACGATCATGATTCCTCCTCGAATAAGTGGGGTGATGCCCCACTTCCCGTCGGCTACGATACGGGGGGACACCCCACTTCTACCAACGGCAGACGATGAGAGCTGACGCACAACGCAACCGCGCCCTGATAGTCAAGGCGGCCAGCGAGGCGGTCGCCCGAGACGGTGCGTACGCGTCGCTGGAGGAGATCGCCCGAGTCGCCGGCGTGGGCTCGGCAACCCTGCATCGACACTTCCCGTCCCGATGGGCACTGCTGGAGGCGGTCTTCCACGATCGGATCGAAGCGCTGTGCGCCCGAGCTGGGCAGCTGCTGGCCGAGCCGGACGCCCGCCAGGCACTGATGACCTGGCTGTGCGAGCTGGCGGCGTACAGCACGACCACCCGGGGCCTGGTCACCTCCCTGCTCAAGGCACCGCAGGAGAGTGCGTCCTGCGCCGCGATGCTCGTGGCGGCAGGCGAGCCGCTCCGGCGCCGGGCCGCCGACGAGGGAGCCGTGCGTTCGGACGTCGCGATGGCCGACCTGGTGGCCCTCGCCAACGCGATCGCCCTCGCCACGGAGTCGGCCGGCGCGGCCGAGGCGGAGCGGCTGCTTCGTCTTGCTCTGGAGGGAATCAGTCCGGCTCGGCGGTGAACTCGTCGACGCGCCAGTCGAGCACGTGCCATCCAGGCGCTCTTGCCCTGGGATCGCCGTCCCCGTGACCCCGCCTGTCCCGGGATGGGGGCCCTACAAGCCGATTCGATAATGTACATTATGTAAAGTTGAGCAGGCGGGCCCCTGCCCTGACCGCGACAAGGGCCCTCTGCGGTCAGCCGGTGGGACCGAAGTTGACCTCGGCGGTCTCGACGGTCCCGGCCTGGCGGCCGGGTGCGCTGTGGAAGCTCCAGTACAGGTTGGTGTGGGCGATGACCTGCTCTGGCGGCGGCGCGCCGTAGGCGGTCAGATCCTCCGTGGTGTGCGCGTCGCCGACAAGCGTCGCGTCGTATCCCCGGACGAGCGCGCCGTGCAGGGTCGACCGGATGCAGGCGTCGGTCTGCGCGCCCGTGACGATCAGCCGGCCCACACCGCGCTCGGCGAGCACCGCCTCCAGCTCGGTGTCCTCGAACGAGTCGCCGTAGCGCTTGTGCACCAACGGCTCGGTGTCCTGGCGGACCAGCTCGGGCACGTACTGCCAGGCCTCGCTGCCCTGCGGGAGGCCGTCGTCGGAGTGCTGCACCCAGACGACCGGCGCGCCCTCGGCGCGGGCCCTGCCCAGCAGGGTGTTGATGTTGGCGACGACGCCGTCGCGGTTGTGGGCGCCCGTCACCACCCCGTTCTGCACGTCGATGACGAGCAGGGCCGTGTTGGGTCGCTCGGGCAGGGTCGTCAAGGCATGCCTCCGGTGACGGGTGGGATCGTTGATCGCACCGTAGCCCCGACCCCTGACAGAATCGCTCCCCTCCCCTTCGGGCGCGGAACGCGAAAGTCATGCATAATATCCCTTATGCATGACAAACAGGACGAATCGGTAGCCATGCTGATCGAGGAGTTCCTGACCACCCGGGCGACCCGCAAGCCCTCCCCCCACACGCAGGCGGCCTACCGGCGGGATCTGACCGCCGTCGCCGCGCTCGCCGCGGAGCTGTCCACCCCTCCCCTGCCCCTGGCCGACCTGCCGGTCGACACGCTCTCCCCCAGGATGATGCGGGCCGCGTTCGCTCGGTTCGCCGCCGGCCGGGCAGCCAGTTCCGTCGGTCGGGCCTGGTCCACCTGGAACGGCTTCTTTTCCTTCCTGGTCGCCGAGCAGGTGGTGCCCGGTAATCCGATGCCGGCCGTGGGACGCCCCCGTACTCCCCTGCCGACGCCCAAGCCGCTGCGCGGTGAGGACACCCCCGAACACCTGCTCACCTCGGCCGCGCGGGCCGAGGGACGGCAGCGGGATCCGTGGCCGGAGCGGGACGTGGCGGTGCTGGCGTTGGCCCTGTGCGCGGGGCTGAGACTGTCGGAGTTGCTGGCGTTGCGGGTCGGTTCGCTCGGTGGCCGCCCCGGCGAGCGCCGGCTGGAGGTGGCCGGCAAGGGTGGGCGTCCCCGGGTGCTGCCGGTCGAGCCGGATCTGGACGCGGTGCTGGCGAGCTATCTGGACAGCCGTGCCCGCCGCTTCGGCGCGCGTACGGTGCGGCAGGTGTCGCCGTTGCTGGTGGATCGTCGGGGTGAGCCGCTGCGCCGGGGTGGTCTGCAGTATCTGGTGGAGTCCTGCTACCGGCGGGCCGGGATCGTCGACCGGGTGCCGCGTGGGGCGCGGTTGCACGCGCTGCGGCACACCTTCGCCACCCGGTTGGCCGAGGACGGCGCGGGGGCGGCGGAGATCATGCGGTTGTTGGGGCACGCGTCGTTGGCGTCGTCGCAGACGTACATCGAGGTGACCTCGGGGCAGCAGCGGGAGGCGGTGCGGGCCAACCGGACGAACCGGGCGTTGGCGGGGCTGCTCCCGGCTCCTGACTGAGCTGGTGCGGTGCTGTCCGAGGTGGCCGTGTCGGGGTGCTGACGCGGCCGGTGGTGTGGCAGGCTGGCCAGGACGCGACTGGCGGCATCGGGGATGGGATCGACCATCGGGAAGCTCGTCGTGGGGGTCGTCCGCCTGGGCCCGCCACGGGCGAGGTGAGCCATGTCGACGATGACCGCGCGGTCGCTGCCGGGTGTGCCGGTGGCGGAGGCGATTCTGGCCCAGGTGGCCGAGGGCGTGGCGCAGCTGCGGACGGCGGGAGTGACTCCGACGCTGGCGACGGTGCTGGTGGGTGACGACGAGGCCAGTGCCGGTTACATCCGGATCAAGCAGCGGCAGGCGGCGGAGTTGGGTTTCGCGTCGCCGCACGTGCGGTTGGCGGCGTCGGTGTCCCAGGCCGACGTGCACGCGGTGCTGGCCGACTTCAACTCCGATCCTGGGGTGCACGGGGTGTTGGTGCAGCATCCGATCCCCGGTGGTCTGGACTATGACCGCGCGTTGCAGACCCTCGACCCGGATCGGGACGTGGACGGGATGCATCCGGTGAACATCGGGCGGCTGGCGTTGGGGTTGCCGGGGCCGTTGCCGTGCACGCCGGCGGCGATCGAGGCGTTGTTGGCGTACCACGGGGTGCCGGTGGCTGGCCGGGAGGTGGTGATCCTGGGTCGCGGTGCGACGTTGGGGCGGCCGTTGGCGATGCTGCTGGCGCAGAAGCGGTCGACGGCGAACGCGGCGGTGACGGTGGTGCACACGGGGGTGGCGGACTGGCCTCGGTATACGCGTCGAGCGGAGATTCTGGTGGCGGCGGCCGGGGTGCCGGGCATCGTGCGGCCGGAGCATGTGCGCCCGGGTGCGGTGGTGGTCGGTGGTGGGGTGCGGTACGCGGGGCGTCGGTTGTTGCCGGATGTGGATGAGTCGTGTGCGCAGGTGGCGGGAGCGATCACGCCGAGGGTCGGTGGGGTGGGTCCGGTGACGGTGGCGATGTTGTTCCGTAACGCCTTGCGGGCGGCCCGGTCGGGCGGTGCGTCGCCAGGGCGGTGGCGCTGAGGCGCTACCCGGTGACCGCGCCCCCCATTAGGCAGGCGGCAACAACCCTGTAGTTGCCGCCTGCCGGAGGCCCGGACACCGCAGCATCCCTGATGTTGCTGGGTCGACGGAGGGGCGGCGACGGAGGCGGGGCGGCGACGGTGGTTCGCGGGTCAGGGGCGGGTGCCGAGGTCGACGACCAGGGGGCGGTGGTCGGAGATGGTCGACAGTGGGGTGCGTACGGCCGCGACCGGGGGTAGCTGGTCGAAGCCGTGCCGGTCGGCGAGGATGTGGTCGAGTTGGACGCGGGGTTGCGCGGCGGGGTAGGTGGGCCGGCGGGCCAGCAGCTGCCAGCCGGAGACGGCGCGGGTGGCCCAGGCGGGCAGGTTCAGGTCGCCGAGCAGGATGCGGGGGGCGGGTAGGGCGCGGAGGGCGCGGATGACCTGGCGGAGTTGGCGGACGTTCCAGCCGGCGACGAAGGACAGGTGGGTGGCGGCGACGGTGAGGGGGCCGTGGGGGGTGTCCAGCACGGCGGCGAGGACGACGCGGGGTTCGTCGCGGAGCAGGATGAGGCCGCCGCCCGGGCCGGGCACGTAGACCGGGGAGCGCACCGGGGCGGGGTGTAGGCGGGTGACGCGCCAGCGGGTGACCGGGTGGCGGGAGATCAGGCCGACGCCGTAGCAGGGTTCTCCGTGGCCGTCGTCGTCGTGGGTGAGGGGGCGGAACTTTTCGCCGGGGGTGCCGACGACGGCGGCGGCGAAGCGGTGCTCGGGTGCGCCGAGGGCCTGGGCGGCGATGGCGGTGAGGTCGAGGTTGCCGCTGCGGGACTGGTCACGGTCGACTTCCTGGAGGGCGAGGATGTCGGCGTCGAGGGCGGCGACGGCGGCGGTCAGTCGGGCCGGGTCGACCAGGCCGTCGGTGAGGGACCGGCCGTGCAGCAGGTTGAACGTGGCCAGGCGCACGCTGTCACCTTAGCGACGGCGTGGGAGAGTTGCCCGATGCTGCGGGCGTTGTGCTGTTCGGTGCTGGTGTTTGTGGCGGTTGCCGGGGTGGGGATCTGGGTGCGGCGTCGTCGGGGCCGGTGAGGCTGGCCACAGCCGGCGGTGTGGGCGGGGCGTCGGTGGGGAGAATCCCTGGTCGTGGAGTTGGACCCGGTGACCGTGGTGACGTTGCTGACCGCCGCTGCCCTGGCGGGTTGGGTGGACGCGGTGGTGGGTGGTGGCGGGTTGCTGCTGTTGCCGGCGTTGCTGGTGGCGGCTCCGGGGGTCCCGCCGGCGACGGCGTTGGGGACGAACAAGTTGGCGGCGATCGCCGGCACGTCGACGGCGGCGGTGACGTTCGCCCGCCGTACGAAGATCGACTGGGTGGTGGCGGGGCCGGCGGCGGCGTTGGCGGTGGTGTGTGCGGGTCTGGGTGCGGCGTTGGCCGGGGCGGTGCCGCCGTCGGCGTACCGGCCGGTGGTGCTGGTGGTGCTGGTGTCGGTGGCGTTGTTCGTGGTGCTGCGTCCCGCGTTGGGGGTGCTGGCGGTGCCGCAGCGGCGGACCCGGCCGCGGGTGGTGGTGGCGGTGCTGGTGGCCGGGGTGGGCATCGCCGCGTATGACGGGTTGATCGGTCCGGGTACGGGCACGTTTCTGGTGTTGGCGTTCACTGCTCTGGTGGGTGCGGACTTCCTGCACGGTTCGGCGATGGCGAAGGTGGTCAACGCGGGCACGAACGCGGGTGCGCTGGCGGTGTTCGCGGCGACCGGGCACGTGTGGTGGCTGCTGGGCGCGGCGATGGCGGTGTGCAACATCGCGGGGGCGTCGGTGGGTGCGCGGATGGCGTTGCGGCGCGGTTCCGGGTTCGTGCGGGTGGTGCTGCTGGTGGTGGTGCTGGCGTTGGTGGCGAAGTTGGGATACGACCAGTTTTTTGCTGGTTCAGCCGCGGCGGGAGGAGTCGAAGCGGCCGGCGCGGATCTCCCGTAGGGCGCGGCGGCGGGTTTCGCCGCGCAGGGTGTCGACGTAGAGGCGGCCGGCGAGGTGGTCGGCCTCGTGTTGCAGGGCCCGGGCGAGGAAGCCGCTGCCGGCGATGGTGAGGGGTTCGCCGTGCTGGTCGTAGCCGTGGGCGGTGGCGTGCAGGGCGCGGGGGGTCGGGAAGTACAGCCCGGGGATGGACAGGCAGCCCTCGTCGTCGTCCTGGAGTTCGGTGGACAGCTCCAGCGTCGGGTTGATCATGTGGCCGCGGTGGCCGTCGGCGTCGTAGACGAAGACCTGGGCGTTGACGCCGATCTGGGGGGCGGCGACGCCGGCGCGGCCGGGCGCGCCGAGCAGGGTGTCCATCAGGTCGGTGACCAGGGTGCGCAGCTCGGCGTCGAAGCTGGTGACCGGTTCGCTGGGGGTGCGGAGCACCGGGTCGCCGATGATTCGGATGTCCCGCATCGTCATGTCGGCAAGGTTATCGGGCGGTGGCGGAGGGTGGGCGCCGGGTTCACCTGAGGGCGGCCCGTACCGGGGTGGTCTTGGCGGCGGCTTCGGCGACCTCGGCGGCGGGGTCGCTGTCCCAGGTGATGCCGCCGCCGGCCCAGACGTGCAGGGCGTTGGCGTCGACGGCGGCGGTGCGGATGGTCAGGCCGAGGTCGATGTGGTCGGGGCCGATCCAGCCGAGGGCGCCCATGCTGGCGCCACGCCCGACGGGTTCGAGGGCGGCGAGGTGGGCGAGGGCGGCGAGTTTCGGTGCGCCGGTGACCGAGCCGCCGGGGCAGACGGCGCGGAGCAGGTCGGCCAGGCCGAGTCCGTCGGCGATGTCGGCGCGGATGGTGGATTCGGCCTGCCACAGGTCGCACCAGCGGCGTACGGCGAACAGGTCGTCGACGCGGACGCTGCCGGTGCGGGCGACGCGGGCCAGGTCGTTGCGTTCCAGGTCGACGATCATGATGTGTTCGGCGCGTTCCTTGGCCGAGGCGAGCAGGTCGGCGTGGCCGGCGGTGGTGGCCGGGCGGGTGCCTTTGATCGGTCGGGTGGTGAGGGTGCCGTCGCGTACCTCGATGAGGGTTTCCGGGCTGGCGCAGCCGATGGCCCAGCCGGGGCCGGTGAGCACGCCGCCGTAGCGGGCGCCGGGGAGGCGGCCGAGGCGGGTCAGGGCCGGCAGCGGGTCGCCGGCGTAGGGGGCGCTGGCGTGGCCGACGAGGTTGACCTGGTAGACCTCGCCGTGGCCGATGGCGCGGCGGATCGCGGTGACCGCGTCGGCGTGCTGGCGGGGGGTCCAGCTCTCGGTCCAGGTGCCGTGCCACCAGGGTGGTGGTGGGCCGGGGTGGGTGGTGCTGGCCTCGGTGTGGGCGTAGACGACGACGGCCACCTCGGGCAGGTCGGCGGGGTTGGGTGCGCCGGGTGGGCCGCCGGCGAGCAGGGCCGCGGCGGCGGCGGAGAGGTAGAGGGCGGCTCCGCAGATGCCGTGCTGGTGGTGGGGGCGGGCCGGGCGGGCCAGGTCGTGTAGGTGCAGGCCGTGTTCGGCGAGGAACTGTTCGGCGTACGCGGCCGGGTCGCCGCCGTCGGCGGGGCGCCACTGCCAGCGGGCGTGTTCGGCGAGCCGGCCGCGGCAGGGCGCGGGAACGGCGGGTGGATCGACAACCATCCGTGGGAGCGCTTCCACGACGTCTGGACGGTTCATGCTCATCCGTTCAGCGGATTTCCCGCGCACCACGCGTACATCTGCTCGATGCGGCACGCTTTCGCTTGGTACTGTGCGTCACTGGTCATGTGAACCATGACACAGTGCCCCCACAGTCCGGAGAACCCGATGTGCCAGCACCAACCCACCTGTCCCTCCGCCGAAGCCACCGACCGGGAAGCCGCCAGGGTCATCGCCTGCTTCCGTGAACAGGGCTGGAGCCTGCTCTGCAACGGAGTCATCGTTTTCGAGGACACCGGCGAGCTGCTGCCCGACGGCAGCAGCATCGCACCGCACCGAGGCCCCGCCCGACACGCGCTCGCCGCCTGAGGCGACGTCACGATCCGTCACGACGTCTTTCCCGCGCCGACCCAGGCTAGTCCCCCGGTCAGGGACCGCCACGACCAGGTCGGCGCGGTACCGGACCCGGTCAGCTCTCGTACGCCTGCGGTGACGGGCACGAGCAGACCAGGTTCCGGTCGCCGTACCCGCCGTCGACCCGACGCACCGGCGGCCAGTACTTCCCCGCCCGCTGCACCCCCGCCGGCCACGCGCCCACCGACCTCGGGTACGGGTGCGGCCAGTCGTCACCACCGACCATCTCCGCCGTGTGCGGCGCGTTGGCGAGCGGATTGTCCCCGGCCGGCCACGCACCCGAACCCACCTTGTCGATCTCCGCCCGGATGGCGATCATCGCGTCGCAGAACCGGTCCAGCTCGGCCAGGTCCTCACTCTCGGTCGGCTCCACCATCAACGTCCCCGCCACCGGGAACGACATCGTCGGCGCGTGGAACCCGTAGTCGATGAGCCGCTTGGCCACATCGTCGACACTCACCCCGGTCGCCTTCGTCACCGGCCGCAGATCCAGGATGCACTCGTGCGCGACCAGGCCCTTGTTGCCCGCGTACAGCACCGGGAAGTGCTCCCGCAGCCGCGCCGCCACGTAGTTGGCCGCCAGCACCGCCACCCCGGTCGCCCGCGCCAGGCCGTCGGCGCCCATCATCCGCAGGTACGCCCACGGGATCGGCAGGATCCCCGCCGACCCGTACCGGGCCGCCGCGATCGCCGGCCGCCCGTCGACCGGCGCGCCGGCCGGATCACCCGGCAGGAACGGCGCCAGGTGCGCCCGCACCGCCACCGGCCCCACCCCCGGCCCACCGCCGCCGTGCGGAATGCAGAACGTCTTGTGCAGGTTCAGGTGCGACACGTCCGCCCCGAACCGGCCCGGCCGGGCGAACCCGACAAGCGCGTTGAGGTTCGCCCCGTCGACGTACACCTGCCCACCGGCGTCGTGCACCTTCGCGCACAGCGACGCGATACCCGTCTCGTACACCCCGTGCGTCGACGGATACGTCACCATGATCGCCGCGAGGGTGTCCCGATGCGCGTCGATCTTGGCGTCCAGGTCGACCAGGTCGACGTTGCCGTCGGTGTCGCAGCCGACCACGACCACCCGCATCCCCGCCATCACCGCGCTGGCCGCGTTGGTGCCGTGCGCCGACGACGGGATCAGGCACACGTCGCGGTGCTGCTCGCCCCGGCTGCGATGCCACGCGCGGATCGCCAACAGCCCCGCCAGCTCGCCCTGGGAACCGGCGTTGGGCTGCACACTCACCGCGTCGTAGCCGGTGACCTCGGCCAGCCACCCCTCCAACTGGCCGACCAGCTCCCGGTAGCCGGCGGTCTGCTCCACCGGAGCCAACGGGTGGATGTTCGCGAACTCGGCCCAGCTCACCGGCTCCATCTCGGTGGTGGCGTTCAGCTTCATCGTGCACGACCCCAACGGGATCATGCCCCGGTCCAGGGCGTAGTCGAAATCCGCCAGCCGACGCAGGTACCGCAGCATCGCCGTCTCCGACCGGTGGGTACGGAACACCGGATGGGTGAGGAAGTCACTGGTGCGGGCCAGGCCGGCCGGCAACACCTCGGGCACCTCACCGTCGACACCGTCGACACCGAACGCCGCCCACACCACCGCCACCTGCTCCACCGTGGTGGTCTCGTCGCAGGACACACCGACCCGGTCGGCGTCGACCAGCCGCAGATTCACCCCACGCCGCTGCGCCTCGGCGACCACCTGCCCGGCCCGGCCCGGCACCCGCGCCGTCACCGTGTCGAAGAACGCGACGTCGGCGACCTCGACCCCACCGGCCCGCAACCCGGCGGCCAACCGGGCCGCCATCCGATGGGTACGGGCCGCGATCTCCCGCAGCCCGTCCGGACCGTGATACACCGCGTACATGCCGGCCATCACCGCCAGCAGCACCTGCGCGGTGCAGATGTTGCTTGTCGCCTTCTCCCGGCGGATGTGCTGCTCCCGGGTCTGCAACGCCAACCGGTACGCCGCCGCGCCGGCCGCGTCCCGGGACACCCCGACCAGCCGGCCCGGCAGCATCCGTTCCAGACCCGCCCGCACCGCCAGGTAGCCGGCGTGCGGCCCACCGAAGCCCATCGGCACCCCGAACCGCTGGGTGGTGCCGGCGGCGATGTCCGCGCCGATCTCCCCCGGCGGCCGCAGCACCGTCAACGCCAACAGATCCGCCGCCACCGTCACCAACGCCCCGACCGCGTGCGCGGCCTCGACCAGCGGGGCGTGGTCCCGCACCGCCCCCGACGCCCCCGGATACTGCAGGTGCACACCGAAGAACTCCGCCGGCAACGGCTCGACGGCCAGGTCCAGCACCCGCACCTCGATACCGAGCGGCTCAGCCCGCCCGGCGATCACCGCGATGGTCTGCGGCAGGGCGTCGGCGTCGACCACGTACACCCGGCTGCCGCTCTTCGACGCCCGCCGCGCCAAAGTCATCGCCTCCGCCGCCGCGGTGGCCTCGTCGAGCATCGACGCGTTCGCCGTCGCCAGACCGGTCAGATCCGACACCATGGTCTGAAAGTTCAGCAGCGCCTCCAGCCGACCCTGGCTGATCTCCGGCTGATACGGCGTGTACGCCGTGTACCAGGCCGGATTCTCCAACACGTTGCGGCGGATCACCGCCGGGGTGTGGGTGCCGTGATACCCCAACCCGATCATGGATACGGCGACCGTGTTCCGGGCCGCCAAGGCCCGCAACTCCGCCAGCGCCTCGTGCTCGCTGGCCGGTGGCGGCAGGTCCAGCCGGCCGTGCCAGCGAATCACCTCGGGAATCGCCGCGTCCATCAACTCGTCGATCGAGGCGTACCCGACAGCGTCCAACATGCGGCGCTCGTCGTCGGGGCCGGGACCGATGTGACGGTCGGCGAACTGCTCGGTGGTCATGGGCGCTCCTGCGAGGGGCGGGGGTCGACAGGTCGGCCCTCCCCCTCTGTCACACCCCGCGGGCGCTCCACAGTGCCTGACCCGACGTGGTCCTTCTGCCTGAGAGGTTCCGGGGAGGATTTGCCCCTTCGGCGCCGCCCCGGCTGTCGCCAGGCGGTCTCTCCCACGTCGGTGCTACCGGCGCGATCAACGCTACCAGCGGGCCCGACGGCCCGCACCGAAGCCCCTGACCTGCCCGCCGCTCACCCGCCGACCGGACTCGGCACCCCCGGCAACGTCGCCGACCCCACCGCCGGCCCGGCACCGAGCAGCCGGTCAGCCAACACCGGCAACAGCCGCCCCAACGGCGCCTCCACCCGCAGGCACGCGTACTCGTCACCGCGGGTCGGCCCCTGGTTGACGATCACCACCGGCACGTCCCGCTTCGCCGCCCGCAACACGAACCGGCGACCCGACATCACCGTCAACGACGACCCCAGCACCAGCAGCAGCCGGGCCTGCTCCACCATTGCGAAACACGACTGCACCCGCGCCGCCGGCACCGTCTCGCCGAAGAAGACCACATCCGGTTTGAGCAGCCCGCCGCAGGCCAGGCAGTCGACCGTCCGGAACGCCGCAACCTGCGCGTCAGCGAGATCCACATCACCGTCCGGGTTGACCGCGGCGGCCTGCCCGACGAACCCGGGATTGGCCGCCCGCAGCCGCCCGTCCAACTCCGCCCGCGACGTACGGCGTCGACACCCCAGACAGACCACCTCGTCGAGCCGACCGTGCAACTCCGTCACGTCCCGGCTACCGGCCGCCGAGTGCAACCCGTCGACGTTCTGCGTGATGATCCCCGTCACCAGCCCACCCTGCTGCAGGCGCGCCACCGCCCGGTGACCGTCGTTGGGCGCCGCCCCGGCGATCAACCGCCACCCCAGGTGACTGCGCGCCCAGTACCGCCGACGCGCCACCGCGTCGGCCAGAAACGTCTGATACGTCATCGGAGTGTGCCGGCGGGCGACACCACTGGGCCCCCGATAGTCGGGAATACCCGACTCGGTGGACAACCCGGCGCCGCTGAGCACCACCACCCCACCGGCGGCCACCAGCCCCGCCAACGGCTCGATCAGCTGCTGCACCCACCCATCGTGCCCCAGCACCGGCGTTGGCGCCCAACGCCCCCGGCGCCGGCGGCGGGGCCGACGTTCGACGACGGGGTGGCCGCGCGGGAGGCGCTGCGCATCTACGGCGAGATGATGATCTCGCACATGCAGGCGGCGGCGCGGCACCCACGGCAACCGCCGAACCGCGCGGCGCTTCCGCGTCAGCGCTGCTGATGCCGCGGCAACGACCGGGCCGCCGCCGCTCCGGCCGCCGCCGGCTGCGCGCCGATCCGCTCCATGGTCCGGGACAACTGCTCACTGCCGTCGTCCAGGTGCCGCGCCGCCGCCTGCATGTGCGAGATCATCATCTCGCCGTAGATGCGCAGCGCCTCCCGCGCGGCCACCCCGTCGTCGAACGTCGGCCCCGCCGCCACGTGGTAGTCCTGCACCGCCCGCTCCGCCTCCTGACGGGCCTCCTCCACCGCCGCCCGCACATAGCTCTCGTACTGGGTACGGGCGTACTCGGCGACCCGCCGCGCGTAGTCGTGCGCCTGGGCGATGATCTGCTCGGCCTCCCGCTGCGCCGCCGAGAGCAGATTCACCTCCTTGGCCGCCGGCACCTTCGCCGTCGGCTCCGAACTCGGAATCACCCCGTGCCGGTGCAACTCCACATGGTCGTTGAGCCGCTCGTTCTCCGCCCGCAGATTCGCCACCTGCGTCGACAGCAGATCCAACTCATCGGCCACCTGCACCCGGAACCGGTCCACGTCGTTCTGGTCGTAACCGCGACGCCCGAACGACGACGACCCGAACTCCCACCGGCGCACCCGGTCGGCGGTCATCCGCACCTGCACACCACCGGCGACCTGCGCACCGTCGTACCTGCCGACCGGGGTCGCACTCACCGCACCGGCCTGCCACTCGCGGCCACGAGGCTCACTCACCGGGCACCTCCGGAATCGTCAGAGACAGCGGGGCCTCCCACCGCCGTCCGCCACGAGGGGCCGTACCAGTGCCTACCCAGACCCTCGTGATGCACCTGCCCGGCATGGAAACCGGACCGGGTCAGGGTCGCCACCGTGTGCGACACCATGTCGTCGGAACCACACACGTACACATGCCGGGACCGCCAGTCACCGTCGGCCAGCGCCCGGTCCACCGGATACACGAACTCCCCCGGCCGGTTCAGGTCCAACCCCACCACCTGCGTCACCGACAACCAGGAGTACGAGGCGACCAACTTCTCCAACGCGTCACCGTCGTAGAACTCGCTGCGCGAACGCGCCCCCACATACACGTCGACCCGACGCCGGGAACCCTCCGCCGCCACCTGCTCCACCAACGCCTTCAGCGGAGCCCAACCGGTTCCACCTGCCAGCAGCAGCAGATCCGCCGAACCCGCCGGACGCAACGTCAACCCGTCACCCACCGGGGCGGCCAGATGCAACTGGTCACCCACCGCACACCCGTACACCAGCCGCGACGACACCGCGCCGCCCGGCGCCGCCCGGACATGCAACTCGACGGTGCCGTCCGGGCGCGGCGCGTTCGCCGGCGAGTAGTACCGCCACGACCGCACCGCCGGATGCGACACCCCGATCGACTGACCCGCGGTGAACGGCAACAGATACTGCGGACGCAACGTCAGCACCGCCACGTCGAACGCCCGCCGCTCGTGCCCCACCACCTCCGCCACCCACCACGGTGGACTCACCGTCTCAGCGGCCTGCGCCGCCTCGGACATCACCTGCGCCACCAGCCCGTACGCCGCCGTCCAGTCCTGCGCCAACTCGTCGGTCCACTGGTCGGCGAGAAAATGCCGCAACGTCGCCAGCAACGCCTCCCCCACCGCCGGGTAATGCTCCGCCCGCACCGCGAACTTGCGGTGGTCGACGCCGAGATCCTGCAGGAAACCCACCAACCGGTCCACCTGGTCCACCTGGGACACGATGTGACCGAGCGCATTCACCAGCCGATCCCGCTGACCCGCCATGTTCGTCGGGAACATCTGCCGGGTCTCCGGATACGCCAGGAACAGCGTCGAATAAAAGTAGAGCGGCACCTGGTCGCCGTGCGCGGCCACCAGCGACCAGCTCTGCTTGAGCCGGGGCACGTCCACGCTCAGGCGCCCGCCTGGTCCCCGCCGGCCACCACCTGGTCCTGCACCTGCGCCAGCACCGCCTGCACGTCGGCGATGATGTCACCCGGCACACCCAGCTGCGTCAACGTCGCCGTCAGATGCTCACCAACCATGACGTAGTGCGCCACCGGAATGTTCAACGGCTGATGCGCCGACGCCAGATCCCGGCCGGTGTACTCGTTCGGACCACCGAGCACCACCGTCAGCATCAACGCCAGATGCCGGCGCTGCCCCGCCATGTCCACCTCGGCGAAGTAACCGGCAAGCTCCTCATCCGCGAGCACCCGGTCGTAGAACAGCTCGACAGCGGCCTTCACCGAAGCCGCCCCGCCGATGCGCTCGTAATGCGAGACCGGAGCGGTCTCCTCGGTAACCGTCACGGTTGTTTCCTTCCGTCGTGAGGGGACGCGCGGTGTCAGCGCGCGCAACGACGACCCGCCGACACCGGAACCACCCCACGGCAGCGGCAGCCGGCAGACCGTGTCGGACGATAGCGTGCCGCGTCCGTCCCGTCACCGCCGGCCCATCGGAATCCCGGCCACAACCAGACACGAAGAGTCACAAATCTCACCCGGGGCCATCACCCCAGGACAACCGGACGCACACCCAACGTGATCGGCCCAGGCCCGGCGGTCGGACACCGGCCGACCATCACCAGCGGCGCGCCCGAGCGCACCACGACACAGTGGAACGACTCAACCCGCCCGCCGCCGGGCCCGCCGCGCGGCCAACTCGTCGCCCACCGCACCACCCTCGGCAACCTCCGGCGACCCCGGCTCCACCGACACCGCCGCCGGCTCCGCCGGCAGATGCGACAACGAACCCTGGATCTCCTTGAACGCGCCACCGATCGCGATGCCGAACACCCCCTGGCCGCCCTGCAACAGGTCGACCACCTCCTCCGGCGAACGACACTCGTACACCGTCGTCCCATCGGAGATCAACGTGATGCCGGCGAGGTCCGCCACCCCACGCGACCGCAACGCCTCGATCGCCTTGCGGATGTTCTGCAACGACACCCCGGCGTCCAGCAGCCGCTTCACCACCTTCAACACCACCAGGTCGCGAAACGAGTACAACCGCTGCGTGCCGGAACCCGACGCGTCCCGCACACTCGGCACCACCAGAGCCGTACGCGCCCAGTAATCCAACTGGCGGTAGCTGATCCCCACCGCATGGCAGGCCGTCACACCCCGGTACCCCACCGCACCGTCACCGTCAGTTGCCGACCCGGGCATCCCACCACCCGGCTCACCCGACACCGCACCCTGATCGGAATCCCGCGGCTCGTACATCCGGACAACCTCCCCGTCAGTGCGGTGCCACGCCGCTTCCGGGACGCGCACCCCTCGACACGGCAACCCTATAGCGACCGCCAGGAGTTACCACGGAGAAACCGTCGCGACACGCCGCGCATCGACAGCGATGACCATCACCATCACCGACAGTCACCGCCCACACGGCCTTCCCACCGAACCGGCAGGGCCGAACACTCAGCCGGCGAAATCCTCCGGGCGAACCTGCTCCAGGAACTCCCGGAACTTCTCCACCTCGTCCTCCTGCTCGTCGGGAATCACGATCCCCGCCTCACTGAGGACCTGCTCCGCACAACGAATCGGCGCACCCACCCGCAACGCCAGAGCGATCGAATCACTCGGCCGAGCCGAAACCCGCACCCCATCACCGATCAACAGATCAGCGAAGAACACGTTCTCCTTCAACTCGGTGATCTCCACCGCCCGCAACGGCGCCTTCAACGCCGCCAACACATCCCGCAGAAGATCATGGGTCAGCGGACGCGCCGGCTTGACACCCTGCTGCTCATAAGCGATCGCCGTCGCTTCGACCGCGCCGATCCAGATCGGCAGATAGCGGTCCCCCTCGACCTCCCTGAGCAGGACGATCGGCTGGTTACTGGGCAACTCCACCCGAACCCCGACCACGCTCAGCTCGCGCACCGCCGCCTCCGTGTCGTTGTCACCTACGCCGCACCGCGCCCTTCTCTGCACGGTACACGGACCGCGACACGGCCGTCTCATGCGCTACACGCACCCACGCCCGCGCCAGAAGAGGGGTTACCCCCGCAAGCCTACGCCACTCACCAACCAGCCGATCAGTACGCACACGCACCTCACCGACCCAACGTCGAACGCAACCCCACCCGCACCAACGCCGCATGCAACTGCTGAGACAACGCCACCAACTCCCGCGCCGTCTCCGCCGCCCGCGCCCGCGCCGCCGGATCACTCTGCCGTACCAACGGCGCCACCAACTGCGCGAACAAACCGACCTCGCGATCCGCCGCCGTCCGATAACCCCGCAGATGCCGCGGCTGGAACCCGTACGCAGCCAGACCCGCCACCGCCCGCGCAATGATCAACGCGTCGCCGTCATACCACCCCGGCGGATCCGACACCACCAACCCGAGCCGCTCCAACTCACCCAACGTCGACTCGTCCAGCCCACTACGCGCCACCAACTCGGCACGATCCAACCGGACCTGCGCGGACTCGACCGACCCCGCCGCGGCACGACCCGGCACCTCACCATCCGGGCCCACCGCCACCAACGCCGGACGCGACCCCTCCGGCACCTCACCGTCGGCGTCCCACCGCGCCAACTGCTCACGGATCACCCGCAACGGCAGATACTGATCCCGCTGCGCCGTCAGCACGAACCGCAGCCGCGCCACATCGTCCCAGCCGTACTTCCGGTAACCCGCCGCCGTACGCTGCGGCTCCACCAGGCCCTCAGCCTCAAGAAACCGCAACTTCGAAATCGTCACGTCCGGAAAATCCGCCCGCAACTGGGCCAGCACCTCGCCGATACTCATCAACGGCGGGGCGCCACCCACCCCGGACGGCCTGGAGGCCGCAGGCTCGTTCACCCCCGGCCGGCCTCACCCTCCGGGCGCGGACCGGCGATGAACACCACCCGGAACTTGCCGATCTGCACCTCGTCACCGTTGCTCAAGGTCGCCGCCTCGACCCGCTCCCGGTTCACGTACGTGCCGTTCAAACTGCCCACGTCCCGCACCGTGAACGTCCCACCATCCCGGTGGAACTCCGCGTGCCGACGCGACACCGTCACATCGTCGAGGAAAATGTCACTGTCCGGATGCCGCCCACTGGTCGTCACATCGTGATCCAACAGGAACCGGGCACCCGCGTTCGGCCCCCGCCGGACCACCAGCAGCGCCATCCCCGGCGGCAGCGAACCGGACATCCGGCTCGGCACCACATCGGTGTCCGGCCCCTCCAGCGCTTCCTCGAGCGAACCGAGATTGAGCGTCGACGTGACGTCGAGCGGGGGGAACTCGTCGCCTGGGCGAGTCATGGGGACCACCTCACGGAATCTGTTTCGGTCGGCGTCGGGTGACGGCGGGTCTGGCCGCCGGGCTCTCATCCACCCGGCGGCTGGCTCTCCGTGCCCCGAAAGGCTGTCCGCGACGCTCAACTAATGGGTTCTCGGTCGACTGGGCGAGCCTAGCCAGCGCCGAAAAACAGGGCAACCGGACGCGCGGCAGACACCGCCCCGCCCGCACAGCAAAAAGCTCAGCTCTCGGTCAACTCGCGATACGCGGCCGCACTCAACAGACCATCCACCGCCGCCGCGTCCACCGCAGTGATCTCCACCAACCAACCCGCACCGTACGGGTCAGAGTTGATCACCTCGGGGGTGTCAACCAACGCCTCGTTGCGCGCCGACACCATACCGGCCACCGGCGCGTACAACTCCGACACACTCTTGGTCGACTCGATCTCACCCAACGACTCACCGGCCGCCACCGTCGCACCCGCCTCCGGCAACTGCACATACACGATGTCGCCGAGCGCATCCTGCGCGAAATGAGTGATGCCCACCCGGACGGCCCCACCGTCCGCGGCAGCCACCCACTCGTGCTCGGCGGTGTAACGCAGGTCCTCAGGAATCACCAGCAGCGTCCTCATCCATCGCGACACCGGACCAACCGGTGCCGGCCCGCCGACCTTCAGGAGACCGGACGAGCATGTTCCAGCGGGCGGGGATCGTGCAGCGCCGAGACCTCGGCAACCTCACGCTCCTCAACGATCACGTTACCGCCGTCACCGGCCACCGACGCCACCACCCCACCAGGAATGTTGAGCGCCGTACGCATCGTCGCCGGGTCACCCAGCACCGTGATGGTGAACGGCCCCGTCAACGGACGCCCGTCCACGATCAACGCCCCGTTCTCCCCGTTGAGGAAATACGTCGACGCCACGATCCGCACCGTCGCCTGGTCACCACCGGAGATCTGCATCGCCTCCGCCCCGGCACCCCGCAACTCCTGCACCGCATCCAGCACCCGCACCGCCGAGATCGGCTTCGCCCCCGCCTGGAACCGCACCGTCAGACCCGGGCCCCGCGCCGGCAACGTACCCGCCAGGATGCCCAACTCGTCCGCCCGCCGGGTCGCCTCCTCCAACGCGGCCTGACGCCCCTGCTCACCCGAACGCAACTGCCGCTGACTCTCCTCCAACGCGGCGATGTCCTGCCGCAACCGGATCTCCCGCGCCTCCAGGTCGTACAGGATCCGAACCAGGTCCTCCTGCCGCGCCGCCGCCAACGACGAATCCGTCGACGTCATCTTCAACTGCACGGCCAGGGTGAACCCCAACAGCCCCAGCAACACCATGATCATCACCGCCGCCGAGCTGAACCGCCGCCACGGCGACACCACCGCAGCCGGGCCCGCCGCGGCAACCCCCTCGTCCGGCCCCGCCTCGTCCGGCGCCGGCGACGGATCCTCGTCCTCTCCCGACGGGCGCTCCTGCGGCGACAACGGACTCAACTCGTCCGGATCCGGCGCCTCCGGACGCGGATCCGGCTCCCCCGCCGGGCCATCCGGCCGCGCCGGCTCCGCCGGCTGCGGCCACCCCGTACCCGTCTGCGTGTGCTCGTCACTCACGCCACAAACCTACGCCCGGAACAGGTGCCGACGGATCGCCGCCACGTTGCCGAAGATACGAACCCCCAACACGACCACCACACCGGTGGACAACTGACCACCCACCCCCAACTGGTCACCCAGATACACGATCAACGCAGCCACCAGCACGTTCGAGATGAACGACACCACGAACTGCTTGTCGTCGAAGATGCGGTCCAGCTTCGCCCGCACCCCACCGAACACCGCGTCCAACGCGGCCACCACCGCGATCGGCAGGTACGGCTGCAATGCCGCCGGCACCGTGGGATCAAGCCACAGCCCGAGCAGCACCCCGGCCAACAGGGCCAGCACCGCGATCATCGACCACCTCCGGAGGGACTGGGGGACGTACCCGAGCCGGACGACTCGTCATCGCCCGACGACGACACACTCGGACTCACCGCGGGCTCCGCGTAGCGTAGCCGCGGCTCCGGAGCAGCCGGCAGCGTGAGGTCATCGGCGTCCCGCACCGCGAACGACAACCCCGTCACCTTCGCCACCTGGCGCATCGTCAACGCGCTCCCGCTGGCCTCGTACCGCTCCCGCATGCCACCCGGCCCGATCGCGCTCACCTCGTACGGACCGGTGACCGGCCGGAAGTCCACCAGGATCGCCTGACCCGCGGAACGGATCGTCGACGTCGACGTCAACCGCTGCCCGTTGATCGCGATCGCCTCGGCGCCGGCCCCCCACAGGTCGTTCGCCACGCTCTGCAGATCGAGATAGATCACCTGAGCGGGACCGGCGTCGCCGCCGCCGAGCGCATCCAGGCCACCTGGCGCGTCCGCCAACTCCACCACCACACCGTCACCGCGCACCCGCCCCAGGCCGGTACTCGCCTCCAGCTCCCGCAACCGGGCCGCGCGGGAACCACCCAACGCGGCCTCCCGCTGCCGGTTGACCTCCTCGCGCAGTTCCTCGGCCCGGCTCGACAAGGCGTCGGTCTCACCCTGCCGCTGCTTGATCTGCGCCACCAGGCCGGAACGGGCCTGCGCACGCCCTGGCTCCTCGGCCATGGTCTGCCGGTAGGCCACCGCGAACAGGAAACCGAGCAGCACGATCACCACCAGGCCGACCGGCCCCACCGACCAGCCCGACCGCGCCGCCCGGCCGGTCTCCGCCCGCCGGGCCGCCGCGTCGGAGTAACCCGGATCCAACGGGTTACGGAACAACTCGGTAAGGAAATCCGGGGTGAAGGCCCTCGGCCCACGCCGGCTCTGATCGTCACTCATGCCGCCGCTCCCTGCCGACCGCGTACCGCACGAACCAACTGCCGGGCCTGAATCACGTACAGCGCGCCAGCGACCCAGTAGAGCACCAGACCCCACCACGCCAACGCCCAGCCGATCGCACCGGCCACCGTTGCGGCTGCCGGCACCACCGCGGCCAGCAGCAGGATCGGAAAAGCGGCCAGCAGCAGGAAGGTAGCCGTCTTACCGACGTAATGCACCGGCGGCGGCCCGTAGCCGTGTCGCCGCAGCACCCCGAGTGAACCCAGCAGCAGCACTTCCCGCGCCAACAGCGCGGCGGTGAACTGCCACGGCACCACTTCGCGGGCGGTGAACGCCACCAGGGTGGCGAGGATGTAGAGCCGGTCGGCGAGCGGGTCGAGCAACTCGCCCAGCCGGCTGACCTGACCCAGCCGCCGGGCGATCCAGCCGTCCACCCAGTCGCTGGTGCCACCGACGGCCAACACCACGATCGCGGCAGCGTCGGCGCGCGCCACCAGGAACAGGAAGAGGAAGAGGGGAACACCCAGCAGGCGGACGAAGCTGATCAGGTTCGGCCAGGTGAGCACCCGATCGTCCGGTCCCCGGCCATCGCCGTCGCGGGCCTGCGGTTGCTCCTCCCGAGCCGCCCGACCCGACACCGAACCTCCTCCGCGACGCGCTCGGGCACCGCGGACCAGGTCCGCCGTGCGGCGTCGTACGCGTGTCCAGCCGGCTGCTGCCGGCGCCCCCTGTGATCCCCTGCGGGATCCGTCCCCTGACCCGCCGTCCATCGTCGATGATCACGGGCCGGTCGAATGCGCTGCCACTATAGCGGGCTGCTGTTCTGGTTTTGCTGCCCAGCAGGCTCGTGCCGGCCGTTCGCTGATGCGACTGTGACGGGTGTCACTGCGCGCAAGGCGTCCTAGGACACTAGTCGAAGTGAATTCCGGTGCGGTGGACAGCGGCGCTCGCGCCGCCCGACATCGTCGCCGCCCGCCCGAACGCCACCAGCGCCCCGAGCAGGTCCTGCTGCCCTCGGGCCGGCATCCGTTCGAGTACGGCCCGCACCGCCTCGTGCCGGCGTGACCGCACCTCGGCCAACAGCACCTCGGCCGCCGCTGTCGGGACGAGGCGCACCTCCCGACGGTCGCGCGGGTCGGCCGTCCGGCGCACCAACCCGATCGCCTCCAGCCGGTCACAGAGCCGACTGGCCGAGGACGGGACCACGTCCAGCAGCGCGGCCAGCCCGTTGACGTTGATCTCCGGACGGATACTCAGCAGGGACAGCACCCGCAGCTGGGTCGGCGACACCGAGAGCCGGTGCCGGGAAACGGCCGAGTCGAGCACGCCCACCAGCGTCTCGGCGGCCGCGTCGATCGCCGCGGTGAGATCCGGTCGCTCCACGCGATGTCCCCTGCGATTGTCCCGCTGGTCCTGCCCCGATCCGCTGGCCGGGTCGGTCAACCCTGTTCCCGGCCGGCCGAGCCGCGCCAGTCCAGGCAGACGACGACCGCGTCGTCCCGCAGATCGGTGTCCGCGTGGAAGGTCTGCAACTCGCGCATCACCGTACCAACCGCCTCGGTCGGCGGCTGTAACCGCGTGGCCCGCATCGCCCGGGCCATCGCCCGCTCGCCGTACGTCTCCCGGCCGCTCGGATCGGCCGCCCACACCCCGTCGGAGACGATGAACAACCGGTCCCCCGGGTCGAGGTCGAACTCCTGCAGGTCATAACGGGTCTCGCCGAACATCCCCAGCGGAAGCTGCTGCTCGAGAGCGACCCGGGAGACGGCGCCGCCGCGCACCCGCACCAGATGCGGCGAGCCGGCGTCCACCGCCCGCACCCGCCCGGTGACACAGTCCAGTTCGAGCAGCAACGTCGCCACGTGCCGGTGCCCCCGATGTTGGTAGTAGACCGTGTCGCAGGCCAGCTCGGCCTGTTCCACCAGACCGCCACCGGAGCGGCGGGCGTTACGCATCGCATTGACCGTCACCGCCGTCAACAGGGCGGCGGTGAGCCCGATACCGTCGCCGTTGAGGACGGTGACGGTCAGCCGGCCCTCGTCCAGCGACCAGTCGAAGTGGTCGCCACCCACCGTGTACGCCGGTTCCAGCTGGCCCGCCAGTTGGAAGGAGTCATGGCTGACACTGCGCCCCGGCAGCAGTTCCCACTGCAACTCGGCGGCCATGCTCAGCCGCTCCCGCCGCCGGGCCCGCCGGTAGCGGTCGGTTTCCCGGTCGGCCGCACGCAGCGCCATGGCCATGTCCCCGGCGATGTCGACCGCCTCGCGCACCACCGACTCCGTCGGTGACCCGGCCAACTCGACCATGAGCACGCCCAACCGCTCGCCCCACACCGTCAGCGGAACGTAGATGCGGCACCGCCCGTCCTCACCGGACTCCCGGACCGGCTGCTGGCTGCTGAAGCAGCGCTGCACCGTACCCTGAACCTCCGAGGCCGCCACGGCGGGCTGGCGGGAGTCGAGCACCGGCCACAGCCCGCTGATCCGGTAGTCGGCAACGAACACGATGGTGCCCGACGCGCCGAGCGCCGACCGGATGGCCACGTCAGCGGCCTCGACCACGCGGTCGGGCGGGGCCTCGCGCAGGGCGCGGGAAATCCCCGTGGGCGCATCCGCCATGACCATCCTCCGAAGATTACTTGCTCTGGGGCAAGCATCATACGGAGGTGGTTTCGCCCGTGGTCACCCGACCGACCGCACGGCGACGGCGCCGTGAAACGCGTCCGGCACCTCCACCGGCTGTCCCTCCGGTCGCCAGTGGGTCACCGGCACGATCCCGTCCCGGGTTGGCTGCCACCGGCCGAGCAACGGGCCGAACGCGGCCGGCGGACGCATCCGGAACGCCGGCCCCATCATCGCCAGCGCCTGCGGATACGCGGCGAGTTCCTCGGTGTCGAAGTCGATCGCCAGGTGGCTGCCCGGCGCCGCCGCCGTGTACAGCTCGTCCAGCGTGCGGGCGAGAGTGTCGTCGTCGAGGAACGCCGCCAGGCCGAGGAAGACCACCCCGACCGGCCGACGCCCCCAGCCCGGCACGAACCGGTGCAGCAGCGCCGGGTCGACGGTGCCGATGTCGGTGGCGTCACCGAAGCCGTAGCCCGCCCGGTCGCTGCCGGCCAGGATGCGCTGCCCGAGACGGATGGTCACCGGGTCCACGTCGGTGTAGAGGACCGTCGCGTCGGGCGCCACCTCGTGCACGTTGCCCATCGTCGGCACCCCGGCGCCGAACACCAGGAATCCGTCCACACCGGTGGCGGCGATCGCCCGTACCGCACGGCCGAGAAAGGCGCGCAGCGCCCGGAAGACCGGAGCGCACGGTCCGTACGCCTGCTCGAAGGCGCGGGCGGCGGCCACGTCCACCGGATAGTGGTGCGCCCCGCCGAGCCAGAAATCGATCATCCGTGCGGTACTGGGCTGGTCGGGCTCCACCATCGACGACGCTCCTTCCCCAGCCGCCAGCGTACCGACAGCACGTCGCTCGCCGGTATCGCCCCGCTGGCCCCCGGGGGCGGCGATACTGACCCAAACCGGTCCCGACGGCGGGCCCAGCACAGGAGGCGACGGTGGACTCGGTCAGCGGCGCGGCGGTGGTCGTCGGCGTGGACGACTCCGAGCCCGCCCGCGCCGCCGTACGACTGGCCGCCGCGACCGCGGCCCGCCGCGACCGCCCGCTGCGGGTGGTGCACGCCTTCATCTGGCCGACGCTGCACTCCCCCGTCCGGCCGGCCACGGAGAGCGCCCCCGGCGGGGGCCTGCGGGCGCGAGCGGAACGGATGGTCGCCGACGCGGTCGACGAGGCCGAGGCGACCGCGCCGGGACTGCGGGTCACCGGCGAGATAATCGACGGTGAGGCCACGGCCGTGCTGCTCGCCGAGGCACCCAGCGCGGCGCTGATGGTCCTCGGTGACCGCGGTGCCGGCGGTTTCGCCGCGCTGCTGCTCGGCTCGGTCACGGTGAAGTTGGCCGCGTACGCCGATTGTCCGGTGCTGGTGGCGCGCGGCGCGCAGCACCCCGACGGTGCGGTGGTGGTCGGGGTGGACGGTTCCGAGTCGTCCCGCCGGGCCGTGGAGTTCGCCGTCGACGAGGCCGCCCTGCGCGGCGCCGCGGTGCACGCCCTGCACGCCTACCGGCACCCGGTGTCCACCGGCCCGGGTGACATGCAGCCGCTGGTGTACGACGAGTCCGAGTTGCGCGACGACGAGGACCGTGCGGTGGCCGAGTCCATCGCCGGGCTGACCGAGCGGTACCCGGAGGTGCCGATCACCCGGACGTCGGTGCGAGGTCGGGCCGCCCGGGTGCTCACCGACGCGTCCCGCCAGGCGCAACTGCTGGTGGTCGGGGGGCAGGGGCGTGGTGAGGTGACCGGGTTGCTGCTGGGTTCGGTGAGCCAGTCGATGCTGCACCACAGCCACTGTCCGGTCGCGGTGGTACGCGGCCCCCGGTGACCGGCCGGCACGGTTGACGGCGGCCCAGGCGGGTAGACGGGCCGCGTACGCCACCGGCGACGACCAGAGAGGTCACCGACGCCACCGGCGACGACCCAAGGGGGTCACCGACGCCACCGGCGACGATCAGGGGGAGACAGCCATGCCAGGACCTCGGCCCGGCAGCAACGCCTACGACAAGCAGCGTGCCCGCCTGCGCAACGCCATCGACGGCTCGGGCCGGCGCACGCCGGACCAGAAGGCCGACGAGGCGGCCAACCGGATCCTGCGGGAGGATCGGGGCCGGCGCGGCGTCGTGCGGGGCGAACGCGCCTATGGGCCCAAGGGAAACCGCGAGCCCGGGGATCCGAAGAAGTGAGGACCGCCGACCTGACCGACGGCCTCATCGCCGGGGCCGTCGGCACCGCCGCGCTCAACATCGTCACCTACCTGGACATGACGGCCCGGGCCCGACCGGCCAGCCAGACGCCCGAGCAGAGCGCCGGGAAACTGGCCGGCGCCGTCCACCTGTCGCTGGGGCCGCCGCAGCAGGCGGACAACCGGCGCAGCGGCCTCGGCGCCCTGCTGGGCTACGGGCTCGGCGCGGCCGCGACGGTCGGCTTCGCACTGCTGGCCCGGGGCCGCCGGCAGCCGTTGCTGCGCGCGGCCACGCTGCTCGGTGGGGGCCTGATGACCCTGTCGGACGGGTCGCTGACCCTGCTCGGCGTCACCGACCCGCGCACCTGGCGGCGCGTCGACTGGCTCGCCGACATTGTCCCGCACCTCACCTTCGGGCTGACGGCCGCAGCCACCTGGAACCGGCTGCGGCCGTCGACTGGCGGCTCCGACTAACGGTCGCTGTCGTCGTCGGCGACCGGTCGACCACTGGGTCCGTACGGTGACACCTGGCCGTGCGGCACCGGGCGGCCGGTGTCCCCGGGCGACGAGCCACGGTTGCGGGGATGGCCGGCCGGGTCGGGGCCCTTGTTGTCCTGGCTGGTGTCACCGAGGGCGTTACGCCGGAGTTCCTGCTGCTGCGGGTTCGTCACGGTCGTCTCCCTTCGCCCGTGCGCGGCGCGGCGCCGCGTCACCCGCGGCTTACCCGCCCCCGTCGGCGGCATTCCGGCGCGGTGACCACGGCGAGGGCTAACCAGATCGTCGGCGGGTACACCCCGAGGATGGGTGACCAACGGGCGCTGGCGCGGTCTCTGCTGACCCGCCGCACGTACGCCGAGGAGGCCGGCATCGCGCTGGCTGACCGACCGGCGCCGCTGTACCAGCTGCTGGTGCTGGTCACGTTGCTCAGCACCCGGATCCGGGCGCAGGTGGGGGTGGCGGCGGCCCGGGAACTCTTCGCGGCCGGCTACCGCACCCCGCAGGCCATGGAGGCCGCCAGTTGGCAGGAACGGGTCGACGCGCTGGGGCGCGGACACTACCGCCGCTACGACGAGCGGACCGCCACCATGCTCGGCTCGGGCGCCCGGCTCTGCCTGGAGCGCTGGCACGGCGACCTGCGGCGGTTGCACCGGGAGGCGGCCGGTGAGCCGGCGCAGTTGCGTCGGCTGCTCACCGAGTTTCCCGGGATCGGACCCACCGGCGCGGACATCTTCCTGCGCGAGGTGCAGTCGGTCTGGCCGCAGGTGCGCCCGTACGCCGACCGGCGGGCGGTGGCCGGCGCGCGGCGACTCGGTCTGCCCGCCAGCACGGACCGGCTCGCCCGGCTCGTCGACGACGTCGACTTCGGCCGGCTCGCCTCGGCGCTGGTGCGGGTCGCCCTCGGCGAGGAGTCTGCCGGGCAGATCAGCCGTGGCGTGGCGGCCCGCTGAGCGCCGTCACTTCGCCGCGTCACCGCCGGGTTTGGTCAGGTACCACACCAGCAGCGACGCCAGCAGCGCCAGCACCACCAGCCCGCCGGAGAGGCCGCGCCCCTCCTCCGGGGACCGGCCCGTGGTGCCGAAGTAGATCACGGCGAGGCCGGCGAGCACCGCGACGAACTTCCGGATGCCTCGGTCCTTCACAGCTGGCACGGTACGCAACCAGGTACCGGTATGGCGGGTTAGCCGGATTTGTCGCCCACTCGGGGGACTCCTCAGTCGACCTCCAGGTCGTCGAGGGAGATCTTGTGGCTCATCAGCCACCGGGCCAGCGCCGACATGCCGAACAGCCACAGCGGCGCGGACTCGGTGGTGCCGTTCGTCGCGTAGACGGCGAACCGCAGGTCCGGCGCCCGGTACGCCTCGATCCGCCACCGGTGCTGCCGGTCCCGCCAGACCGCGGAGGGGTCCATGCCGTCACGGTAGGTGCCCGGCTCCGCCGCCCGCCGACGATGCGCTCAATCCACCACCACCCGAGCATCGTCGGGTAGCCGACGGGTCAGTCCCCGCTGGTCCAGCAGCTCCAGCAGCGGCACCGCCACCCGGCGGGTCGTGTCGAGGGCCTGCCGGGCGGCGCTGAGGGTGAACGGCTGCGGCAGCCCGGTCAGCACCCGCACCGCCTGCTGCGGCGCGCCCGGCAGCAGCAGCACGTTGCCGGTCAGCCGCAGCAGCGCCCCGGCCCGCACCGCGGCACCGATCTCCCGGGTGCCGAGCCCGACGGCGGCGAGCCGGTCCGCGTCGGGAGCGCGGAACGGATGTGCCGCGTAGTCCTCGCTGACCAGGGCCAGCGCGCGGGCCACCGGCTCGGGCACCGACGCCGCGCCGGGCGCCACCACCCGACCGGCGACCAACCGCAGCGGCGGCTTCACCAGGGCTTCGACCAGGGACCGGTCGGGCAGGTCGAGGTGCCGGCGCAGTTGCTCGACCGGAGCGCCAGGTGCCAGCGGATGTGTGCGGGCGTGCTCGGCCACGGCCACGGCGAGCCGGTCGCCCAGCCGCCGCCAGTGCTGCGGATCGGCCAGCCAGTCACCCACCACCGGGGCGACCGTCACCGGAACACCCGCCCGGACCAGGTCACCGACCCGGGCCAGGCCCCGCCGGCTCAGCTCGCCAGCAAGCTCGGGACGGCCGTCCAGGGTGGCCAGCACCGCCGCCCGGGCCGCCGCGGCACCCCGACGCGCCAGCGGTGGCGGCCGCACGTCGAGCACGGTGACCCCGCTGGCGACGTACCGGCGGCCCGGATCGCGCAGCAACGCCCGGTCCCCGATCAGCAGCGGCAGCGGGCGGCTCAACCGCAACCGGGCGGTGTCTCCGCCCAGCGGACGGATCCGCACCGGCACGGCGGCCGAACCGACGTGCAGCGTCAGCGTCACCGGCAGCTCGGCCACCGCAACACCGGCCAGGCGGACGTCGACCAGGTCGGTGGGTTGGAATCGGCCCGGGGCGAGCAGGGCGTCGCCGCGGCTGATCCGGTCGCGGGCCACGCCCCGCAGATTCACCGCCACGCGGGCCACCGGCATCGCCTCGTCGCAGGCGGTGCCGAGCCGATGCAGGCCCCGGATCCGCACCGGTGCGCCGGTGCCGGCCAACTCCAGCTCGTCGCCGACACGTAGCCGTCCGGCGCCCAGGGTGCCGGTGACCACCGTGCCGCTGCCCCGCACCGTGAAGCAGCGGTCGACCCAGAGCCGAACCGGCCCGTCGGGCACCGGGACCGGCAGCCGGTCGGCCAGCCGGTCCAGGGCGGCCCGCAGGTCGGGCAGACCGGCACCGGTGACGGCACTGACCGTCACCGTCTCCACCTCGCCAAGCGAGGTCGCCGCCAGCTCCGACCGGGCCCTGGCCAGGGCCGCGGCAGGATCGGCCAGGTCCGCGCGGGTCACCACCAGCAGGCCGTACCCGACGCCGAGCGCGTCCAGGGCGGCCAGGTGCTCGGCGGACTGCGGCATCCAGCCCGCGTCGGCCGCGACCACCACCACGGCGGCCGGCACCGGACCCACCCCGGCCAGCATGTTCGGCACGAACCGCTCGTGCCCCGGCACGTCGACGAACGCGACGGTACGACCCGACGGCAGCGACGTCCAGGCGAACCCGAGGTCGATGGTCATGCCGCGACGGCGTTCCTCCGCCCAACGGTCCGGTTCCATCCCGGTCAACGCCCGCACCAGCGTGGACTTGCCGTGGTCGACATGCCCGGCGGTGGCCACCACCAGCATGGTCAGTCGTCCCCCGGCACGGCCCGCACCGCCGCGCGCAGCAACCCGTCGGCCCCCTCCGGCACGCACCGCAGGTCGAGCAGCAGCCGAGCACGGACCACCCGGCCCAGCACCGGTGGGTCGGCGGCACGCAGCGGGCCGGCGTACCGCTCGGGCAGGCTCAGCGCCCACGAGTCCAGTTCGACGCCGGGCGCTCCGCCGCCGCCGACCACCGCCACCGACGGCACCACCTCGGCCTTGCGGCCGTCGACGGCGAGCGCGTCGCGCAGCCGTTCGGTCCGCTCACGCAACGCCGCCGGGTCGGCGTGCAGCGCCCGGCGGGTCGGGGTGGCCGGGTCACCGAGGGTGCCCGCGAGGGCGGCCAGGGTCAGCTTGTCCACCCGCAACGCCCGCGCGAGGGGGTGCCGGCGCAGCCGCTCGACCAGGTCGGCGGCGCCGAGCAGCAACCCGGCCTGCGGGCCACCCAGCAGCTTGTCGCCGCTGGCGGTGACCAGCGCCGCCCCGGCACGCAGGGTGCTGGCGGCATCCGGTTCGTCCGGCAGCAGCGGGTCCGGTACGAGCAGCCCGGAGCCGATGTCGGCGACCACCGGCACACCCAGCCCGGCCAGCCGCCGCACCGGCACCGCCGAGGTGAAACCGGTGACCCGGAAGTTCGACGGATGCACCTTCAACACGAACCCGGTACGCGGCCCGACGGCGGCGGCGTAGTCGGCGAGGGTGGTCCGGTTGGTGGTGCCCACCTCCCGCAGCCGGGCGCCGGTGCTGGTGAGCAGGTCGGGCAGCCGGAAGCCGTCGCCGATCTCCACCAGCTCGCCCCGGCTGACCACGATCTCGGCGTCGGCGGCGAGCGCGGTGGCGGCCAGCACCAGCGCGGCGGCACCGTTGTTGACCACGTGCACCGCCTCGGCGGCCGGTACGGCGGCGGCGAGCGCCTGCAACGCGTCCCGCCCCCGGCGGGCCCGCCGCCCGGTGCCCAGGTCCAGTTCCACGTCGGTGTACCCGGCGGCGGCGGTCACCGCGGTCACCGCGGCCTCGGAGAGAGCGGCCCGCCCAAGATTGGTGTGCAGCAACACCCCGGTGGCGTTGAGCACGACCCGTGGCACGGGCGACGGCAGGTCGGCCAACGCGGCGTCGCGTACCTCGGCGGGGTCGATCTCACCTCGACGGGCCCGATCCTGGGCCTGCCGCACCGCGCTGCGCACCCGGTCGCGGCCGACCGCCGCGGCGGCCGCGACCAACTGCGGCTCAGCCAGCAGCACGTCGGTACGCGGCACCCGGCGCCGCGGGTCGGCGCCGCCGTCGCCCATCAGTTCATCTCCTCGCAGCCTGGCGGAGACGGACGGGAATCGAACCCGCCTGGCCCGGATCCCGGACCACACCGGTTTTGAAGACCGGGAGGGGCACCAGCCGCCTGAACGCCTCCACCGGCCATTGGATCACAGCTCGGAGGCGGGTGTGCGGCCGAGTCGACACCACGGTCACCGGCCGGGATCGGCCGCCCGCCGGTCGAGCCGGGCCCGCTGCGGCAGCACCGTGTACTTCGGATCGCGGGCCGAGGCGACACCGGCGTGGAACACACCGAAACGGGTGGCCACCGAGGCGGCCAGCAACGCGGCACCGGAGACCGCCGAGACCAGTCGGCTACGCCGGCCCAGCACCGCCCCGGCCACCCCGGCCACGGTCAGTGCCCGCCCGGCGCGCAGCAGCCGTCCGGGCCGCCCCGTCCGGTAGGGCTCGCCCAGCAGGCCGAGACGACTCTCCACCCGGTGCGCGCCGAACAGTTCCAGTCCGGCGCCGGCCACCGCCATCCGCCGCGCCGGGCCCGCCTGGGCGGGCGGCACGGCAAGCAAACCCACTCCCGCGCCGCTGGCCAACGCGCTGCCCGCGAAGACGAACGGCAGGTCGGCGTACGCCTCGTGCCAGGACGGCACCGCCGTGTCGGCCAGCAGCACCGCCGTGTACGTGCCCAAGGCCGGTGCGGCCACCGCGGCGGCCAGCCCGGCAGCCCGCCCCACCGGCGGCAACGCCCGACGGGCCAGCCCGAGTGGACCCCGCGTGGGCAGCAGCGGCGCCACCTCGGCGACCGCGGCAAGTCCGGCGGCCGGACCGTACCCGGCGAGGATCCAGGTGCCCACCGACATGGGTGAGGTCGGCTTGGCCACCCGCAGCATGTGGTGGAACCGTTCCGGCCGGCCCAGGTCCTTGACCAGCAGGCCGGCGCTGGCGGTGACCGCGGCCAGCGCGGCGAACCGGCCGGCGCGGCGCACCTCGGCGCGCCCGGTGAGCTGCCCACCGGCCGCGAGCAGCGACGAGCCGGCGGCCAGCCCGCCGGTGAACAGGTACGCGGCGATCTCCCACGTCCACACCGGCGGTTTCAGGATCGGCCGCCCGTAGTAGGAGGTGAATTCCGCCGGCGGCACGGCCAGTTCCTCACCACCCCGGCGGCCGGCGCGGAAGCGCCGGAACCGGTCGCCGACGGCCGGTCGGTCCCGGTTCACCGTCTACCACCGAGGAACGCACCGACGGCCGCCGCCGTCATGGCCAACGCGGCCAGCCCCGCCCGACGCCACATCGCCGGCAGGTCCCGGGTGGTGACCTGCGGATCCGGCGGCAGGCCGTACACCTCCGGCTCGTCGAGCAGCAGGAAGAACGCGCCGTCGCCGCCCACTCCGTCGTCCGGGTCGTGGCCGTACAGCCGTGCCTGAGTCTCCCCCCGTTCCCGCAACGTGGCGACCCTTGCGGCGGCCCGTTCCCGCAGCTCGTCGAGGGGGCCGTACTGGATGGACTCGGTCGGGCAGGCCTGCGCGCAGGCGGGGGTCAGGCCCGCGCCGATCCGGTCGTAGCAGAGCGTGCACTTCCACACCCGGCCGTCGTCCACCCGCCGGTCGATCACCCCGTACGGGCAGGCCGACACGCAGTAACCGCAGCCGTTGCAGATGTCCTCCTGCACCACCACGGTGCCGAACTCGGTGCGGAACAGCGCCCCGGTCGGACAGACGTCGAGGCAGCCGGCCCGGGTGCAGTGCTTGCACACGTCCGACATCATCAGCCAGCGGAAGTCGCTGCGCCCCTCGGCGCTGCCGGTGCGTCCGGGTGGCCCGGCCGCCGGCATGCCGAGGAACTCAGTCGTCCGGGCGGCGGCCGGCGGTTCACCGGGCAGCACTCCCGGCTCGGTTCCGGTCGGGGTGACGGTGCCGGCCGACCGGGCGGCGGAGGCCGGGCCGCCGGTCGGGTTCCCGGCAACCGGCGCGGTGCCGTGACCGGCGGGTCGGGGCTGTTCCACGAAGGCGACGTGCCGCCACGAGTTGGCGGTCAGCGCGCCGGTGTTGTCGTAGGACATGCCGAGCAGGTCCAGCCCGGCGGTGGGCACCCCGTTCCACTCCTTGCAGGCCACCTCGCACGCCTTGCAGCCGATGCAGACGCTGGTGTCGGTGAAGAAGCCCATGCGCGGCGGCGCGTCGACCCAGCCGGCCGCGGTCGCCGGATCGGTGCCCGGCAGCGACGACTGTGGCGGCGCGGCGGGCCGGCGCGGCGGATCGGCCATCAAGGGTTCCCCTCTCCGTCGCCGTCGGACCCGGGCGGCTCGACCGGCACCCCGGGGGTGACCGCCGGCGGTAGGGTACCCGGCACGATGCCGGCCCGGCTGCGGTAGTCCTGCACCAGATCCCGCAGCGCCGCCCCGGTGGGCCGACGCCCGGGTCGCACGTCACAGGTGCCGATCTTGCTCTCCTGAATCAGGACGTTCGGATCCAGGGTGATGCCGAACAGGTCGTTGGCGGAGTCGCCGGTGACCAGTCCCTCGAAGCCGAAGTGGTACGGCAGCCACAGCTGGTGGATCACCCGGCCGTCCACCGCCAGCGGCACCAACCGGTCGGTGACCAGCACCCGAGCCTCGATCGCCGCGCGCGCGGTGATCAGGTGCGCCCACCCGAGATGGGTCAGCCCGGCCAGTGCCGCCAGCTCCGGCGATACCTCCACGAACATCTCCGGTTGCAGCTCCGCCAACGGCGCGACGGTCCGGCTCATCCCGCCCGCGGTGTGATGCTCGGTGAGCCGGCTGACCGTGAACACGTACGGGAAGACCTCGTCGTGCTGCTGCGGCGGGCTCGGGTTCGTCGAGTTCACCGGGTGGTCGTACATCTTGCGGGTCGGATTGGCCTGCTGACCGTAGAGCGGATTACGCACCGGCGACTCGGCCGGCTCGTAGTGCGTCGGCAGCGGCCCGTCCAGCACCCCGCTGGGCGCGTACAGCCAGCCCTTGCCGTCGGACTGCATGATGAACGGATCGTCACCGGCCAGCGCCGCCGGCCCCGTGGCGCCCTCCGGCGGCCGGTACGACGGCGGTTTCGTCACCTCGAAGTCCGGCACGTCGCGACCGGTCCACCGGCCGGCGTCGGCGTCCCACCACACGTACCGCTTCCGCTCGCTCCACGGCCGGCCCTGCGGGTCGGCGGAAGCCCGGTTGTAGAGCAGCCGCCGGTTCGCCGGCCACGCCCAACCCCACTCGGCGGCCACCCAGTCCTGCTCGTGCCCGGGCCGACGCCGGGCCGCCTGGTTCACCCCGTCGGCGTAGACGCCGGTGTAGATCCAGCAGCCGATCGCGGTCGTCCCGTCGTCCCGGGCCTGCGTGAACGTCGACAACGGACGGCCACTGACCGTGTCGTACCCGTTGATCTCCCGCAGCACCGCCTCGGCATCCGGCTCGGCGAGCCGGCCGTGCGTGGGATAGTCCCAGGTCAGGTCGAGCAGCGCCCGGTCGCGCGGCAGGGTCGAGCCGGCCAGCTTCTCCCGGATCCGACGCCCCAGGTGGTAGAAGAACCACAGCTCGGAGCGGGCGTCACCGGGCGGGTCGACGGCCTTCTCCCGCCACTGCAGCAGCCGCTGGGTCTGGGTGAACGTGCCCTCCTTCTCCACATGGGAGGCGGCCGGCAGGAAGAACACCTCGGTGGCGCACTGCTCCGGCACGATCTCACCGGTGGCGACCTCCGGACCACGCTGCCAGAAGGTCGCGCTCTCGATCATGAACAGGTCACGCACGACCAGCCAGTCGAGGTTGGCCATGCCCAACCGCTGGGCCCGGCCGTGCGCCGAGCCGACCGCCGGATTCTGGCCGAGCAGGAAGTACCCCTTCACCTTGCCGTCGATCATGTTGAGCACCTGCTGGTAGGTGCCGTGATCGCCGGTCAGCCGGGGCAGATGGCCGTAACAGAAGTCGTTCTCCGGGGTCGCCGCGTCTCCCCAGTACGCCTTGAGCAGGCTGGCGGCGTAGGCGCGGGCACCGCCCCAGAAACCCTTCTGACCGGGGTGCCGGATGCTGCCCACCCAGGCGTCGAAATCGGGATGCCGCGCGTGGTGCGGCATCGGCAGATAGCCCGGCAGCAGGTTGAACAGGGTCGGGATGTCGGTGGAGCCCTGGATGCTGGCGTGCCCGCGCAGCGCCAGCACCCCACCACCGGGCCGCCCCACGTTGCCCAGCAGCAGTTGGATGATCGCCCCGGTGCGGATGTACTGCACGCCGACCGTGTGCTGAGTCCAGCCGACCGAGTAGATCAGGCAGCCGGTTCGCTCCCGCCCGGAGTTCTCCGTCCAGGCGCGGGCCAGTTCCAGGAACTTCTCCCGGGGTACGCCGCAGACCCGTTCCACCATCTCCGGGGTGTAGCGGGCGAAGTGGCGCTTGAGGATCTGGTACACGCAGCGCGGATGTTGCAGCGTCTCGTCCCGCTGGACCTGCCGGGACACCGGAGCACCGTGCGACTCGTGGCGCAGACCCGCCGCGGTCTCCCGCTCCCGCGCGGTGTGCCCGCTGCCGGAGTCCCGCTCGTGGCCCGCGTACTGCCAGCTGTCCTGCACGTAGCTGGCGGTCGCCGGGTCGAAGCCGGAGAAGAGCCCGTCGGCGTCCTCGGCATCCACGAAGTCGTCACTGACGATCGTCGCGGCGTTGGTGTACGCCAGCACGTACTCCCGGAAATCCAGCTCGTTGCTGAGGATGTGGTTCACCACCGCGCCCAGCAGCGCGATGTCGGTACCCGCCCGGATCGGCAGGTACGCGTCGGCGACCGCGCTGGTGCGGGTGAACCGCGGGTCGACGTGGAAGACCTTGGCCCCGCGCCGTTTCGCCTCCATCACCCACTGGAAGCCCACCGGATGGGCCTCGGCCATGTTCGAGCCCTGGATGACGATGACGTCGGCGTTCGCCACGTCCTGCTGAAAGTCCGTCGCGCCACCGCGACCGAAGCTGGCCCCCAGACCGGGGACGGTGGCGGAGTGTCAAATACGGGCCTGGTTCTCGATCTGAAGCGCCCCCATCGCGGTGAACAGCTTCTTGATGAGGTAGTTCTCCTCGTTGTCGAGGGTGGCCCCGCCGAGACTGGCGATCCCCAGCGTGCGGTTCAACGGCCGGCCGTCGGCGTCGACGTCCTCCCACGTCTCGGCCCGGGCCGCGAGCACCCGATCGGCGATCACGTCGAGCGCGGTGTCGAGGTCCAGGTCCTCCCACTCGGTGCCGTACGGCCGCCGGTAGCGCACCGTGGTCTGGCGCAGCGGGCTGGTGACCAGGCTCCGGCTGGCGGCGCCCTTCGGGCAGAGCCGGCCCCGGGAGATGGGGCTGTCCGGGTCGCCCTCGATCTGCGTGACCTGGTCATCGGTGACGAAGACCCGCTGCCCGCAGCCGACGGCACAGTACGGGCAGACGGAACGGGCCACCCGATCGGCGCCCTCCGTGCGAGCGGTCAACTCGGCACTGCGAGCCGAGCACGCAGCGGCGCCCCGGCCCAACGGGTCGGTGCCGGTGAGCTGCCGGTAGACCGGCCAGCCCAGCAACCTGTCCCGCAGCCCCACGCTCGACACCTCCGGTCTCGACCTTAGGACAGCGCGCCGGGATCGGCGACCCACCTACCGGAACCACATCACGACGTCGCCCCCGGCCCGAGATCGGGCCGGGGGCGACGAAGGTGCCGGTGTGCAGGTCGCCTCTCGGCGAGTGGCGCGACGCGGCTCCAGCCGAACGGTATTCCGCGAAGGCAATTTAGGTGAGGCCCGGGGACACTGGACACACCGACACCCGAGTCAACAGGTTACCCGCTCTGCTTCTTCCTACCCCTGCCGTGACCGCCGCCACAGTAGGGCCGGCATTCGCTGAAGATGCCGTTGGCCGGCACCCTGAGATCGGGTGCCGGCCAGCGGTTCTTGCTCCCCCTGTGGAGGAATGTTTGTGGTTGTGCTTGGTTGTGGGTCAGCTGGTCCAGTGCTGGGCGACGAGGTCGGCGGCCTGCTGTTCCCACTGGGCGTAGTGGTCCGGGTAGGCCGACACCTGCACCGTCTGCGCGGCCTGGGTCAGCGGCATGTCCTGCCAGCCGTCGACCTGCTTCAACCCCTTCAGGAACGCGAGGGTCGAGTATTCGGGGTCGGTGATCTGCTCCACCGTGCCCCAGCCCGACGACGGGCGCTGCTGGAACAGACCCTGCGAGTCGTGGTCGTTGCGGTCACCCAGGTGACCCAGGTTCTCCAACTTCGACTCCTGCAGAGCGGTCGCGATCGACACGACCGCGGCCCGCTCGTCCATACCGGCCTTCTTCGTCGCCGCGATGATCGCCTTCACATTCGCGATCTGCTCGTCGTTCAACTCGATCGTCGACTGGTTGGCCGGGGCGCCGTGCGGCAGCAACTTGCCCATGTCCGGCTTGTCAGCCTGCACCGCCGCGACCGGGACGGTCTTGACCGGGGTGACATCGGCGTGAGCGGCCACCGGACCGGCGAACAGACCACCGGTGAAGGCCAGACCCGCAATACCCAGCACACTCTTCCGCAGCATCGTGTTCATGACCAAAGCTCCATTCGGGGGTCGACGCACGCACACCCACCGGGGGGACAGCAGACACGCGCACGCAAGCACCACCAGGCGCTCAAAGAGGGGGAAAGATCTCCGGGACGCGGGGCCGACAGGGCCGCTTCGCATCGCCGGGACCATGTCCAACGACCACCGGCCCGCCATCATTCCCGGCGGCCCGCACCCGCCCTCGCCGGGCGGTGTCTTCCACGGCCGTTCGGGAGTGTCCAACGACCCGCCGACCCCCACCATTCCCGGGTGCTCATCCCCCCGAACCGACACCCCACCCCAAACCCCCCAAAACCCCCAGACCCCACCCGTTGATCATGAGGTTGGCGGCAGAGTTGGAGATCAAACATGCCGCCAACCTCATGATCAACGAGGAGAAACGAGGAGAAACGGGGGGAGGACGGGGGAGAAACGGGGAGGACGGGGGTAGTGCCGGGTGGGCCTGGGGCAGGTCGTGGGTCCGGGGTCAGCCGGTCTGGGGTTACGCTGACAGCATGCAGGCGGTCTCGCACACCATGACCGGCGTGGCGCACCTGGCCCGGCCCGGCCGTCCCGCCGTGGTGGCCAGGACGCTCGCCGAGCTGCGCGGGCCCACCCGAGGGGTGGTGGAACTGCCGGTACGGCTGATGTGGTGCGCCGACCGCGCGTTCGACCTGGCCGACCCCGACCAGTTGCTCTGGCTCTACGAGAACGTGCTGCGCGAGACCACGAGCGTCGACGACCTGCGCCGGCTGGTCAACGGGCGGACGCTGCGCCGGGTGTGGCAGCTGCTCAACCTCCCCCGGGGCGTACGACTGGCGTGGGAGAGCCGGCACCAGGGGCTCCGGTCGGCGTGACCGAGGCGACCCCCGACGCACACCCACACGAGTTCTACCGGGAGGTCGCCCGGGTCGCGTTGACCGTCGCCGGGCCACACCGCTTCGTCCTCGGTGGCGGAGTGGCCTGGGCCGCGCACGGACTGGTCACCCGCCCCACCGAGGACGTCGATCTCTTCGCCGACGTGGAGGGCGCCGCCGCCGCGGCAGCGGCCGATGTCCGGACCGCGCTGGAACGCGCCGGGTTCGAGGTGGCCGACGCCGATCCGGACAGCGACCTCGGTGACCTGTTCGACGGCTTCGACCGGGACCTGCGGGACTTCGTCGTCGGCCGGGACGAGCGGCGCATCCGCCTCAGCCTGGCCCGGCTCGACCGACACCGCAGCCCGGTGGTGATGGACCTCGGTCCGGTCATGGACGTGCGGGACCTCATCGCCAACAAGACCGCCGCCCTGGTCAACCGTCGCGAGGTACGCGACTACATCGACGTGGCCTCCGCCCTGGAGCACCGGTCCGTCGCGGAACTGCTGGAACTCGCCCGCCAGCTCGATCCCGCCCTCGATGACGACGACGTACGGGCGGCCGGCCGGTACCTCGACCGGATCCCGGACGCCCGGTTCACCCGCTACGGCCTCGGCCCCGCCGACATCGTCCAGGTCCGGCGGCACCTGGCCGCCTGGCCCCGCTGACCCGGCTCCCGCCGACCCACACCGAGCCGGCGGGAGCACCGCGTCGACGGGGACCTCATTTGGTGAAGCGGCCACCGGTGACGCCCAGGACCTCACCGGTGATGAAGCTCGACTCCTGCGAGGCGAAGAAGACGTACGCGGGCGCCAGCTCCGCCGGCTGACCGGGCCGACCGACCGGGGTGTCGGTGCCGAACTGCTCGACCTTCCCCTCCGGCATGGTCGCCGGGATCAGCGGCGTCCAGATCGGACCCGGCGCGACCGCGTTGACCCGGATGCCCCGGTCGACCAGATCGGCGGCGAGGGCCTTGGTGAAGTTCGCGATCCCCGCCTTGGTGGTGGCGTAGTCGAGCAACTGCGGCGACGGGTCGAACGCCTGGATCGAGGACGTGTTGATGATCGTGGACCCCTCGCCCAGATGCGGCAACGCCGCCTTGCACAGCCAGAACATCGCGTACAGATTTGTCTTGAACACCCGGTCGAACTGCTCCGTGCTGATGCCGGCGATGCCCTTGTCCTGCGCCATCTGGTACGCCGCGTTGTTCACCAGGATGTCGATGCCACCCAGGTCACGCACCGCCCGCTCGATCAACGTCTCGCAGTTGCGCTCGTCGGCGATGTCACCCCGGACCGCCACACCCTTGCGGCCGGCGGCCTCGATCAGGCGCACCGTCTCCTGGGCGTCCGCGTCCTCCTCCTCGCTGAGATAGGAGATCAGCACGTCGGCGCCCTCCCGGGCGTACGCGATGGCGATCGCTCGGCCGATACCCGAGTCGCCGCCCGTGATCACCGCCTTCTTGCCGTCAAGCTTGCCGGTGCCCCGATAGGAGTCCTCTCCGTGATCCGGCTTGGGCGTCATGTCGCCGGTACGACCCGGCGGGTTCTGCTGCTGGTTCGGCTGACCTGACTGCTGGCCGTACTGCTCGGTCGGGTCCTGCGGGGTGTGCTGCGTCTCGCTCACGGAGGTCTCCTCGCCCGGGATCGTGGGGGCTGCGCTCCCGCAAGCCCCTACCCGGGCGAACTCGGTGGAAACCGTCCGGCCGCTACGACGGCGGGGGCCTTGGCGTGGCTGCGGTGAACGGATCGTGCCGAGGCGTGGTGGGTCACCACGCGTAAGGCATCCTAGGATCCTGGATGGCTGGCCTCCGAGTGCGTCGGGCCAGCAGCCCCGTTGTCAGTCGGACAGTCGTGCGGCGACGCGGCGCCTCGGGGCGGGCAGGCGATCCGCCAACGCCAGCGCGGCCCGGACCGGTACCCGGCCGAGCACCTCGTCGAACTCGGCCCGGCCCAGGCAGAACCGGGTGAACGCACGCCAGCCCGGCGGCGTGGCAAGCAACCTGTGGCAGAGCGCCGGTCGCTGGGAGAAGACGTCGAGCAGCCGCTGCCCGGCCCGCATGGCCGGGACGAGGCGCTCGGTCACCGACCGCTCGTAGCCAGCGAGATCAGTGCCGGCCACCGCCGCACCGGCAAGCTCGCCGGAGCGCAGCGCATAGCTGATCCCCTCCCTGGTCCAGGGCTCCAACAGGCCGGCGGCGTCGCCGACCACCAGCACCCGCCCGCGCCGCAGCGGTGAGTCGTCGGTCCGGCAGCGGGTCAGGTGACCCGAGTCATGGATCGGCGAGACGTGGGCCAACCCGAGACGATCGACGAACCTCCGCAGGTACTCCCGGGTCCGCTCCCCCTCCCCCCGGCCGGCGATCACCCCGACCGTGAGCCGATCTCCCTTCGGGAACACCCAGGCGTACGAACCGGGCAGCGGCCCCCAGTCGAGCAGCACCCGACTTCGCCACCGGGCCTGCTCGGCCGGCGGCACCGGCAGCTCCAGCTCCAGCCCCAGATCCACCTGACGGTGACGTACCCCGACGTGCCGGCCGCTGACCCCGGACGAGCCGTCGGCACCGATGACCGTACGGGCCAGCAGCAGCTCGCCGTCGGCCAGTCGCAGGCGTACCACATCGGGGGCCTGCTCCACCGACCGGACGGTCGCCCGCTCGCGGACCTCGGCCCCGGCAGCCACCGCGGCGGCCCGCAGCCGGTCGTCGAACTCCTCCCGGCGCACCATGCTCACCAGCGGCCCGGCGCCATGCCGGCGGGTGAAGCCGCTTCGCCCGTCGAGGGTGAAAGTGACCCGGTCCACCGTGTCGTGGGCGGGCACCTCGATCCGCCCGGCCACCGCGGCGAGCGAGGTGCCGATCAAACCACCGCCGCAGGTCTTGTAGCGCGGATGCGCGGCGCGCTCGATGACCAGCGTACGGACTCCTCGGCGGGCGGCGACGGCGGCGGCGGAGAGCCCGGCAGGCCCGCCACCGATCACCACGAGTTCCCAGACGCTCACTGATGCAGGGTAGATCAACCAGGGCGCGCGCGGCGGTGACGGTCGGCCCGGACCGGCCCCTGACGCGGGAATCTTCTCCGGCTCGCCGGGTAACCGCCGGCCGCAGACCGCCTGCCGCAGGCGGACGGAGGCACGAGGAGGACCCCATGCAAGAGGTGCGGCTGTCGGACGTCGAGGCGCGGGTGTACGACGCGGTCGCGGCCCTGGAGGCGCGCGGCCAGGTACCGTACCCGGACATGATCGCTCAGGAGTGCGGGCTGACCGAGGAGCAACTACAGACCCCGCTGCACCTGCTGACCGAGAAGAACCTGCTGCATCGGGAGGATTCGCCGATGGCCGGGCTCGACTTCGGCCCCCGCTTCTGCGCGCAGCAGCTGGCATGACGGCCGGTCGCGCACCCCACCACCGCCACCAGGCGGCACAGCGCCGGATGGCCGGTTGACGTCGGCGAAGCCGAGCGGTTCCGCGGGCTCCGGGACCGCGTCGTACGAGCGGCGACGTTGGCAGGCCCTCGGCGTGGGGCTGGTCGCGGCGTTCATGACGCTGCTCGACATCAGCATCGTCAACGTGGCCCTGCCGTCCCTGGAGCGTGCCCTGCGGGCGGATCCCAGCGACCTGCAGTGGGTGTTGTCCGGGTACGCGCTGAGCTTCGGGCTGGTTCTGGTGCCGGCGGGACGCTTCGGTGACGTCCGTGGGCGACGCAACGCGTTCGTCTTCGGCATCGCCCTGTTCACGCTGACCAGCGCGCTGGCCGGGCTGGCCCAGTCCCCCGGCTGGCTGATCGCCGCCCGGCTCCTCCAGGGCGCCGCCGCCGGGGTGGTGAACCCGCAGGTGACCGGCCTGATCCAGCAGCTGTTCGCCGGGCCCGAGCGGGGCCGACCCTTCGGATGGCTCGGTGCCACCATCGGCATCTCCACCGCGATCGGTCCGTTGCTCGGCGGCCTGCTGATCGCCGCCGGTGGCCCGGAACACGGCTGGCGGTGGGTCTTCTTCGTCAACGTGCCGGTGGGGATCGTCGCGGTGCTGCTCGGCTGGCGGTTGTTGCCCGGCCGGATCACCCCACGCGGTGCGCAACGCCGGTTCGACCCGGTCGGCGTGCTGCTGCTCGGCATCGGCGTGACGCTCGTGCTGCTGCCGCTGGTGCAGCGCGAGCAGTGGCACGGCGTGACGAAGTGGCTGCTGATGCCCGCCGGCCTGATCACGCTCGCCGCCTTCGTCGGCTGGGAGCGCCGGTACGCCCGGCACGGCCCGCCGCTGTTCGACGTCCGCCTGTTCGGTCACCGGTCGTACGCCCTCGGCTCGACGATCGCGCTGCTCTACTTCGGCGGGTTCACCGCGATCTTCTTCATCTTCACCCTCTACCTGCAGAACGGGCGTGGCTACAGCGCCCTGGTCGCCGGTGCGGCGATCACCCCGTTCGCGCTCGGGTCAGCCGTCGCGTCCGCCGTCGGCGGGCGGCTGGTCAACCGGTACGGCCGTCCGCTGGTCGCCATCGGGTTGGTCGGCGTGGTGACCGGTCTCGGTCTCGCCGCGCTGGCCATCGAGCTGGCGCCACACGCCCCCGTGCCCTGGGTGACCGCGCTGCCGTTGCTGGTCGCCGGCATCGGCAGCGGCCTGGTGATCGCCCCCAACCAGACGCTGACCCTGACGCAGGTGCCGGTTCCGCAGGCCGGCAGTGGTGCCGGGATGTTGCAGACCGGGCAACGGATCGGTTCGGCCGCCGGCATCGCGGTGGTCGGCGCGGTCTTCTTCTCCGCGCTGGCCGACGGCGCGGACGCCTGGTCGCGGGCGTTCGAACGGTCGCTGCTCACCTCGGCCGCGATCATCGCGCTGGCCCTGGTGGCGGCCGCCATCGACATCCTCGGCAACCACCGCCGCGGCCGGCCCCGCGAGCGGGGCCGGCCGGGCGGTCACTGACCGCGGTGTCACCAGAGCTGGGAGACGATGTCCGCCGCCTGCTCCTCCCACTGCGCGTAGTGGAACGGGTAGGCCGACACCTGCACCGTCTGCGCGGCGGTGGTCAGCGGCAGATCCCGCCAGCCGCCGACGTTCTTCAGCGCCTCGAAGAAGACGGTCGAGGAGTACTCGGGGTCCCGGATCTGCTCCACGCTGCCCCATCCGGTGGACGGCCGCTGCTGGAACAGGCCCTGCGAGTCGTGGTCGTTCCACGCGCCCAGGTGTCCCAGGTTGTAGAGCTTCGACTCCTGCAACGAGGTGGCGATGCCGATCACCGCGCCGCGCTCACCGACCCCGGTGCGCTTGGCCACCTCGATGATGGTCTTGGCGTTGTCGCGCTGAGCGTCGTCGAGCGGAACACGCGACTGGGCGCCCTGCACGCCGTGCGGGATCAGCTCGTCCCGGGTCGGCTTCCCCGCGTCCGGCTTGTCGGTGCGGCCCGCAGTGGTCAGCCCGGATTCCACGGTGACGCCGGTGCTGGTGCGACCGGTCGCCCGGTCGATCGCCGCAACCGCGCCAGCGTGCGGGCCGGCGGTGATCGGTGCGGCCACGGCCGTGGGGCCGAAGGCGAGTCCGGCGAGGGCGGTCACGCCCACCACGCTGAGCGCGGTCTTCCGGTTCGGGATCGTCGCGATGGCCGGGAGCCATCGAGTGAAGTCCGGCTTCACGATGGTTGCCCTTTCGATCGGGTACGAGCCGCTCGGGTTGAGCCGCTCTCGGGGGACGGGCCGAGCTGGTCGAGGTTTGCCAGCCGGCGCTATGGGGGACACAACCCGGTTGCCAAGTCCGCCATTCCGGAAATGTGCCAGAGCTGGTTGGCTGCGACCCAGGTCACGGCGCAGACGGGCTCGGTGGGCATGAAACGGACAGCGAGCGTCACACCTCGTACGCGTCGCCGAACCGCACCAGGACGTGCCAGAGCTGCTTGAGCTGCTGCAAGGTGTCCGTGGTCGGTCCGTGGTCGGCCCATCGGCCCGGGTCGGTCACCACCGACGCCGCGGCCCGCCCGATCAGCGCGGCGTGCAGCGGCTCACCCGTCCGGCCGAACTCGGCGTGCACCCGGGCCGCCAACGGCGGGATCGCCGGCCCACGGAACTCGGCGTCCACCCGGTCCACGGGCAGCGCGAAGCCGGCGTGCCAGCGGATCGGGAAGTCGTACCGCTGGGCGGCGGCGATCAGCCTCGTCGCGGTGTCGGTGCCCCGGAACGAGGGATCGGCGACCAGTTCCAGGACGTCGCGGTCCAGTCGGATCTCGCCGTGCACCTGTGCCTCGACGTAGTCGTCGAGGGCCCGGCCGGCGGCCCGGGGTGTCGCGGCCACCGCCTCCCGACGACGCAACAGTTCACCGGTCAGGGTCACCAGGTCCGTACCGGGCCGGCCCAGGCACACGCCGGTGTCGGTGGTGGCGGCGATCAGGGCGGCCAGCACCGGCTCGACCACGTCGACGGTGCCGACGTCACGCGGTCCGAGGTGGCTGTCGCCGAAGCAGAAGGTGGTCCGGGCCAGCACCTCGGGACGCAGCCGCAGGTGACAGGAGCCGAACCGGGGACACGCGCCGTCGGGGTGGTCGAGCAGATTGAGGCCGCCGTACTTCGGCCGCTCCGCCGGTCCGACGCCCGGTCGCTGGTAGGCGCCGCCGAACAGGCGCTCCTCCCAGCGGTCACGGTCCCCACCGGGGTACGCGGTGAGGCCGCCGTTGGAGATCCGCGTCTCGAACTGGTTGCGGTAGACCCCCTCGGTGGCGAGGGCCTCGGCGACCGTGCGGCCGTCGGCGCGCAGCCGGTCGGGGTGGAAGTTGAGGGTGATCCGTCCCTGCCGACCGATCTCCGCGACGAGCCGCTCCGGTTCGTGGCGCACCCCGACGGCGGCCAGCGCCCGCCCGATCACCGCCAGCGCGGCGGGACGGTCGCGCAATGCCACCGCGCGCACGTGGCGCAGTGCCGCGCGTTGCGCGGCGGTCAGTGTCGGATCGACGGACATGCCGGCAGTCTCGCCGGGATCGGCTCCTGGCCGCATCCCGGTTTTCGCGGGCCGGGTCGGAAGCGGCAGCGCCCTCAGTGGCCCCTGGCGAGCCACTGAGGCAACTGCGGAGCCTCGGCCCCGATGCTGGTGCTGTCGCCGTGCCCGGTGTGCACCATCGTGTCCGGCGGGAGGACGAGCAGCCGGTCGCGGATCGAGTCGACGATCGTGCCGAAGTCGCTGTACGAGCGGCCGGTGGCACCCGGCCCGCCGGCGAACAGGGTGTCGCCGGTGAAGACGGCGCCCAGTTCGGGGGCGTGCAGGCAGCACGCGCCGGGGCTGTGCCCGGGGGTGTGCAGCACGGTCAGCGTGGTGCCGCCCGCCGTGATGACCTGGCCGTCGCCGAGGGTGCCGCCCGGTGGTTCGTCGGGATGCACCATGTCCCACAGCACCCGGTCGGCGGGGTGCAGCAGCACCGGGGCACCGGTGGCCCGGGACAGTTGCGGGGCGACCCGGACGTGGTCGTCGTGGGCGTGTGTGGCGACGATCGCGGTGACCCGCCGCCCGGCCACCACCTCGAGGATGGCGTCGATGTCGTGCGGGGCGTCGATCACGACGCACTCGGTCTCGTCGCCGACCACCCACACGTTGTTGTCCACGTCGAAGGTCTGACCGTCGAGGGAGAAGGTGCCGGAGGTGACCGCGTGGTCGATCCGGGCGGCCATCAGAAGACCACCACCGAGCGGAGCACATCGCCCCGGTGCATCCGGTCGAACGCCTCCTCCACCCCGTCCAGGCCGATCTCCTCGGTGACGAAGGCGTCCAGGTCGAGGCGGCCCTGCAGGTACAGCTCGGTGAGCATCGGGAAGTCCCGGCTGGGCAGACAGTCGCCGTACCAGCTGGACTTCAGGGCGCCACCACGGCCGAAGACGTCCAACAGGGGCAGTTCGACGCGCATCTCGGGCGTGGGCACGCCGACCAGCACGACGGTGCCGGCCAGGTCGCGGGCGTAGAAGGCCTGCTTCCAGGTTTCCGGCCGGCCGACCGCGTCGATCACCACGTCGGCGCCGAAGCCGCCGGTGGCGGCCTGGATCTCCGCCACCGGGTCGGCCTCGGAGGCGTTGACGGTGTGGGTGGCACCGAAGCGGCGGGCCCAGTCGAGCTTGCGGGAGTCGGTGTCCACCGCGATGATCGTGGTCGCGCCGGCCAGGGCCGCGCCGGCCACCGCCGCGTCGCCGACGCCACCGCAGCCGATCACCGCCACCGAGTCACCCCGGGTCACTCCACCGGTGTTCATCGCCGCGCCGAGGCCCGCCATCACCCCGCAGCCGAGCAGCCCGACGGCGGCCGCCCGGGCCGCCGGGTCCACCTTCGTGCACTGGCCGGCGTGGACCAGGGTCTTCTCGGCGAAGGCGCCGATGCCCAGGGCCGGGGCGAGTTCGGTGCCGTCGGTAAGCGTCATCTTCCGGGCGGCGTTGTGGGTGGCGAAGCAGTACCACGGCCGACCGCGCCGGCAAGCCCGGCACACCCCGCAGACGGCCCGCCAGTTGAGCACCACGAAATCACCGGGTGCGACCGCGTCCACGCCCTCGCCGACCTGCTCGACGATGCCGGCGGCCTCGTGGCCGAGCAGGAACGGGTAGTCGTCGTTGATGCCGCCCTCGCGGTAGTGCAGGTCGGTGTGGCAGACGCCGCACGACTGCACCCGGACCACCGCCTCCCCCGGCCCGGGGTCGGGCACCACGATCTCGGTGACCTCGACGGGCGCGCCCTTGCTGCGGGAGATGACTCCCCGTACCTGCTGGCTCACGCTGTCCTCCTACTCCGCGCCGGCATGCGGCCCCGCCGTCGCCGCACGACGGCGGCTGCCGCGTTCGCCTCCGGAGGCGAACCTACCGCCGCCACGACGGAACGGCACCGCTTCACCAGCGGCGCCGGCTCGGACGGCAGCAGGCGCGGCGATCCGACCTGGCACACCCGTGGTGTGGTGGGGTGAGCCTACGCATCGACGGCGCTCCGTCGCGGCGCGCCGGCCCGGTCGAACCGGACGTTGGGGTCGGTCAGCCGCCCGTACCGCATGGGCAGCAGGTCACGCAGGTAGTTCTGGTGCAGCCGCCACGGCGCTCGGGTGCCCTGGTGGGGCAGCCTGCCGACGCCGCGCCGCACGTAACCGGAGGTGAGGCCGATCAACGGCGTACGCGGGCCTGGTGGTGGGGCGAGCGGGGTGACGATCTGGGTTCCGGTGCGGTCCAGGTGGCGCAGCAGCCGGCACACGTAGCCGGCCACCAGGTCGGCCTTGAGCGTCCAGGAGGCGTTGGTGTAGCCGATGGTCATGGCGAAGTTCGGCACCCCGGAGAGCATCATGCCCTGGTACGCGACGGTCTCCGGCAGGTCCACCTCCACCCCGTCCACCCGCAGGGTCATCCCGCCGAGGGCGAGCAGGTCCAGCCCGGTGGCGGTGACCACCACGTCGGCGGGCAGTTCCCGACCCGAGGCGAGCCGGATGCCCCGGGCGGTGAAGGTCTCCACCGTGTCGGTGACCACCTCGGCCCGCCCGTCGGAGAGCACGGCGAAGAGGTCACCGTCGGGAACCACGCACAGCCGCTGGTCCCACGGGTCGTAGCGGGGGGTGAAGTGGCGTTCGACGTCGAAGCCGGCGGGCAGCCGACGGGCCGCCTGACGCCGCAGCAGCCGGCGTACCAGCCCGGGGGCGCGCCGGCTGAGCTGGTAGTTGGCCGTGGCGAGCAGGATGTTCTTCCAGCGCACGGTCTGGTGCGCCAGCCGCGCCGGCAGCAGCCGCCGTACGGCGTCGGCGAGCCGGTCGCGGGAGGAGAGCGCCAGCAGGTACGTGGGTGAGCGTTGCAGCATGGTCACCCGGACCGCCTGCCGGGCCAGCGCCGGCACCAGCGTCACGGCGGTGGCGCCGCTGCCGATGACCACCACCCGCTGGCCGGTGAGGTCGAGGGCTGCGGGCCAGTGCTGCGGATGCACGATCCGGCCGGTGAACCGTTCCTGGCCGGTGAAGTGCGGCGTGTGGCCGTCCTCGTACCGGTAGTAGCCGGTGCAGGCGTACAGGAAGGAGCAGGTCAGGACGACGGTCTCGGTGGTGCCCTCGCGGCGTACGTGCACCGTCCAACGGGCCCGGTGGCTGTCCCAGTCGGCCCGCTGGACGCGGTGCCGGAACCGGATGTGTCGGGTGACGTCGTGCTCGTCGGCGGTACGGATCAGGTAGTCGCGGATGGTGTCGCCGTCGGCAAGGCTCTTCGGGGCGGTCCACGGCGCGAACGAGTAGCCGAGGGTGAACATGTCCGAGTCCGAACGCACCCCTGGGTAGCGGAACAGGTCCCAGGTGCCGCCGATCGCGTCGCGCGCCTCGACCAGCGCGTACGTCCGGCCCGGGTGGCGACGCCGCAGGTGGCAGGCGGCTCCGATACCGGAGAGACCGGCGCCGACGATGAGCACGTCGACATGCTCTGGGGTCATCCTCGTCTCCCGCCCGCGCAGTGCTGATCGAGACCCTATCGCCTTCGTCCGGCGGGTTCCCGGTTCACGAGGTGAGCAGGGCCGCCGCGGCGTCGAGGAGCGCGAGCTCGGTCGGGGTCTGGGTGGGGTTGGCCCGCCGGATGGCCAGGGCCTCGGCGACGAGCGGGGCGGCATGATCACGCAGCGCGTACCGGTAGGCACGCTGCATCTCGTCGGCCGCCGCGGCCATCGGCTGGTCCGGGTCGACCGCGACCTGGGCGAGGATCAGCGCCGTCATCGCCACGTCCAGTCCGGGTGGGCCGTGCCGGACGTTGCGCCAGTCCAGCAGCACCGGCCCGGCCGGGTCGAGGATCACGTTGTCCGGATGCAGGTCCAGGTGCAGGATCCGCTCGCCGTCCCGGGCGCCGGTCAGCGGTGCCACGGCGTGCAGTCGACGGTGCAGTCCGGCGAGGATGGCTGCTCCCGGTTCCACCTCGATGGTGCCCGCTACCAGCGCCTGAAGCATCGTCGGTCCGGCCACCCGCTGCATCACCAGGTCCGCGCCGTCGGCGCGGTGCACCCGGGGCACCGGGAATCCGGCGGCGTGCAGGTGGGACATGAATCGGGCCTCGACGGCGACGTCGGTGCCGTCGCGGTAGCGGCGCAGCACCCGGGCCCCGTCGAGGGCGTACACGTCGGCGTCACGGCCGGCGGCGAAGGGGGTCGCTCCCATGGCTGGCACGGTAACCGACAGTGCCCAGGCCACGATGGACGGCGGCCGGAGACACCGAGCGTGGTGTGCCTGTGACAGGCTGGGATGACAACGAGGGTCGCCGGAGGTGATGGTCACGTTACGCACACACGACCTCGTTGCCGTGCCGGACATGTCGCCGCTCGACATCGACGTGGCCGTCGGCGCGACGGTCGCCCTGATCGCCCGGCCCCGGCCGGCCACCGCGGTGGCGCGGGTGGTGGCCGGGCTGGCCGCGCCGGTCACCGGCCGGATCCTGGTCGGCGGCCGGGACGTCACCGACCTGCCGCCGCTGCGCCGCCGCATCGGATACGTGCCGGCCGGCGGCGCTCTGCTGCCCCACCTCACCGTCGGGCGCAACATCTCCTACGGTCAGCGCCGACGTCAGTGGGTACGCGACGTCGCCGAGAGCTGGGCAGCCGCCCTGGTCGACCGGCTCGAACTCGCCCCCACGCTGGGTCTGCGCCCGCACCTGCTGTCCGAGGCGCAACGATTCCGGGTCGCACTCGCCCGGGCCATGGCCTGTCTGCCCGAGGTGCTGGTGATCGACCTGCCGGCCCCGGTCGACGGGGTCTTCCTGCCGGACCTGCTCCAGCGCACGGCCCCACCGGACGCCCCGGGTGTGACGGTGCTGCTCTGCTCGGCCGAGGAGGAGGTGCTGGCCGGCGTGACCGAGCGAGTGCCGGTCGTCGACGACGTGCCGCCCGGTCCGGTCCAGCCGGAGGTGCGGGCATGACCGGGGCCGGGTTGCGTCGCCGTACGCTGCTGGGTGCCGCCGCGGCGGCCACCGGCGCGATGGCCGCTGGCTGTGGGCAGGGACGTCGGTCGGTGCAGGTGGCGGTCGTCTGGGCCGGCGGCGAGTTGGCCCGGTTCCGGGAGGTGGTCGCCGGCTATCCGACGACCGTGCAGGTGGTCAGCGTGGGCAACGACATCGACGCGTTTCTGACCGCGCGCCGCGCCGCCGGCACCAGCCCCGACGTGGCGATCCTGCCCCGACCCGGTCTGGTCGTCGAGTACGCCCGGCGGGGCTGGCTCAGCGAGGTGACCCCGGCGGTCAGCTACACCGCCCCGGCGGGCATGCGCGACCTGCTCAGCGTCGACGGGCGTCGCTACGGCGTCTGGGTCAAGGCGGCGCACAAGTCGCTGTTCTGGCACTTTCCGTCGATGCTGGCCGAGCCGCCCAGGTCCTGGGACGCGCTGGTGAGGTTGACCCGCCGGCTCGGCGAACGGCACCGGGCGGGTGCGGGCCCGGCCCCGTTGGCGATCGGTGCCGCCGACGGCTGGGTGCTCACCGACTGGTTCGAGAACGTGCTCGGCGACGTCGCCGACGTGGACCTGTACGCGGCGTTGGCCCGTGGTGAGGCCGACTGGCGGGGCCTGCCAGTGCGGTACGCGCTGGAGCGGCTCGCCGAACTGTGGGGTGTGGATGGGGCGTTCCCGGGCGGCGGGCGGCGGGCCCTGCTCACCCAGTTCGAGGAGTCGATCATTCAGGTGGTGCACCACCGCGAGGCGACCATGGTGTTCGAGGCCGACTTCGTCGATGCGGTGGTCGGCCGGTTCCGCCTGGGCACGGAGCCGCTGGCCACGTTCCGCTTCCCCGGCGCCCGGGTGGCCGACCAGCCGCTGATCGTCGGTGGCGACGCGGCGGTGGCGTTCGCCGGCTCCGACGGCGGGGCGGAGTTGGTGCGCTGGCTCAGCGACGCGGTGGCCTTCCTGCCCTGGCTCGATGCCGGGGGTTACCTCTCCCCCAACCTCGCCGTGCCGGTGGCCAGCTACCGCGACCCGTTGCGCCGACGCCTCGCCAGCGAGCTGCGGGCCGCCGACACCGTGCAGTTCGACCTCTCCGACCAACTGCCCGGCACCTTCACCGGCACCGACGGGGTGGGGATCTGGCGGATCATGCAGGACTTCTTCATGAACGTGACCGACGGGGTGCCGGCCCGCGAGGCGGTCCGCCGGGCCACCGGGCAACTGGCGGAGGCAGCCCGGGCGGCGGCGGGGGGCGGCAGGTGAGCCGCGGCCCGCTGCTGGGCGAGCTGGCGGTGCTCGACGATGTCGGGCCGCCCCGACGCGGCCGGGCCTATCCGGCGGCCGGCGTCGGCTGGGCGCTGCTGGCACCGGCGGTGCTGCTGCTCGGCGGCCTGCTGGCCTGGCCGGTGCTGCGTACCGTGCACGCCAGCGTCACCACCGACGGCCGCTGGGTGGGCGGCGAACACTACCGGGCCGCCCTCGCCGCCCCCGGCACCGCCGCGGTGATCGGGCGCACCCTGCTGTGGGCGCTGCTGGTACCGACGGTGGTCACCGTCCTGGGCTATCTGCTCGCCGCAGCCTCCCGGCGTTCCCAGGAGGGCTGGCTGGTCCGGCTCATCCTGGTGGTGCCGACCGCGCTGCCGCTGGTGGTCACCGGCGTGACCTTCCGGCTGCTCTACGACCCCGACCCGGAGCGCGGGCTGGCCACCCTGCTGCTGGCCCGGGCGACCGGACGCGACCCGGAGCAACTGCCCCAACTGCTCGGGCCGGACCTGGTCACCGTGGCGGTGATGTCGGCGTTCGTGTGGGCCTGGGTCGGGCTGGCGATGCTGGTGTTCCGGGCCGCTCTCGACGCGGTGCCGACCGGGCTCGTCGACGCGGTCCGGGCCTTCGGCGGCACCCGCCGCGACGTGCTCTGGGACGCGCAGTGGCGACCGCTGCTGCTGCGTACCGTCGCGGTGGTCTTCGCCCTCGTCGCCGTCGGCACCAGCCGCACCTTCGACCTGATCCTGGTGATGACGCCGGGATCGGTGCGCGACGAGGCGGCGGTGCTCTCGCTGCGGATCTGGCAGACCTCCGGTGCGACGACCACCGGCGAGGGCGCCGCCCTGGGTGTCGTCTGGCTGGTGGCGGTGACCGCCGGCATGCTGGTGGTGGCCCTGTTCGTCCGGCAGGCGTGGCCGCCGCCGCAGCAGCCGGCGGGCAGCGCCGCGACCGCGCGGCCACCGCGCCGGCTGGTCCGGCTGCTCGCCGCGGGTGCGGCGATCGCCTGGCTGCTGCCGCTGGGGGTGTTGGCCGCCACGTCGTCGCAGAATCCGGTACGGGCGGCCACCGGTGGCTGGTGGTCCGGCCCGCCGGGTCTGGACTCCTACCGGGCCGTGCTCAGCGGCGCGGAGCTGTGGCGCAGCCTCGGCTTCACGCTTGTGCTCGCCGTCGTGGTCACCGCCGCGGTGCTGGGCGTCGCGCTGCTCGCCGCCTACCCCCTGGCCTGGCTGACCGGGTCGGCCGCCCAGGTCACCGGGCTGGTGCTGATGGCCGCGGTGGTGGTCCCGGTGCAGGTGATCGCCGGCCCGCTCAACGAGGTGCTCGGGCTGGTGCTGTCCTCCGGCACGGCCCGGGGAGTGGCCCTGGTGCACATCGCCCTGGGTGTTCCGTTCGCGGTGCTGGTGTTGCGCAACTCCTTCGCCGACCTGCCCGCCGACCAGGTTCGTGCCGCCCGGCTCGGCGGGCGGCACTGGTGGGGCATGTTGCGGCGGCTGGCCCGGCACAACCGCACCGCGCTGGTGGCGGTGGCGGTCCTGGAGTTCGTGCAGGTGTGGAACGACCTGGTGGTGGGTCTGCTGTTCAGCGGGCCGGACGCCGCCCCGCTCGGGTTGTTCCTCGCCTCGCAGACCCGGGGCTTCGTGGCCGGCAGCGGCACGCTCGCCGCCGGTTGCGTGCTCGCCTCGATCCTGCCGGTGCTGGTGTTCGTGCTGGCTCGCCGGCAGGTGGTCGCCGGGTTGGTCGCCGGGGGTGTGCGGTGACCGGGTCCCCACCACGACAGGCTGGTCGGCGGTCCCGGCTGCTGAGCGTGCTGCTGGCCACCGGCGGGGTGGTCGGCGCCGGAGTCAGCGCGGTGCTTGGCAACGTCACCGGCAACCTGCTCTCCGAGTTGTCGCTTACCGTCCTCGGCTCGGCGAGCCTGGGCCTGGCGGCGCTCGGGGTGGCCGCGTCCTTCCTGGTGGAGTGGCGGCGGCGGCAACGCGAGCAGCTGCTGGCCGGCGAGGAGGTTGAGGCGCAGGCGGGCAGCAGCGCGCCGACGCTGCCCTGGCCGGCCGGGTACACCGGTCGGCAGGGCCAGGCGGAGGCGGTGGTGGCCATGCTCGCCCCGGAACACGCGGTGGCGGTGGTGGGCCGGCGCGCCGTCGGGACGTCCTGGTGCGCGATCCAGGCGGCGAACCTGAGCCGTACGGACTTCCCCGACGGGCAGTACTACCTCGACGTGCGCCGAGGTGGTCGGGCCCGCTCGCCCCGGGAGGTGCTGGCCGCGCTGGCCCGCATCGTCGGCACCCGGGCGCCCCGGTCCGGTCGACCGGACGACCTCGCCGACGCCGCCGACGAGCTGCGCGGCCAGCTGGACGGCCGCAAGGTGCTGCTGGTGCTCGACAACGTGGACTCACCGGCGCAGGTCCGGCCGCTGCTACCGCCGACCGCTCGGGCCTGCCGGCTGCTGCTGGCCGGCACCGGCCGGCTCGCCGCCGTCGACGGGGTGGTGGCGTACTGGCTGGCCGAGCCGGACGTCGACGATGCGGTGGAGATGTTCGCCGACGCCGGAGCCGCCACCGCGGTGGCCCGCCCGCACCGCCCGGACCCGCGTTCCGACCCGGCGGTACGGGCCATCGTCGAGCTGTGCGGACGACAGCCACGCGCGGTGACCGAGCTGGGACGACGCGGCGCGCAACACGGCTGGCGGCCCGCCGACGTGCTGCACGCCCTGCACCGCGCCGCCGATACTCCGCCGCACCAGCGGGTGGGGGTGTCACCGGTGACGGGGTTGGTCACCGCGCGTGACACCGCGTACCACGCGCTCAGTGGCGAGGCTCGCCGGCTGTGGCGGCTGCTGTCGCTGAGCCGGGTACCGCTGGACCGGGCGACCATCGCCGCGCTCGCCGGACGCCGACCGCACCGGGTCGCCACCCTGTTGGACGAGCTGGCCGACGGCGCCTTCGTCGTCGGCGCGCCCGGCGACCGGTACGAGGTTCGTCCGCTGCTCGCCGGGTACGCCCGGATGCATCTGCGGGAGGCCGAGCCGGTGCACCGGCGGGTCACCGTGCAGGCGCGGCTGACGCGGCATCTGGCCCGCCGGGCCGAACAGCAGGTGGCCGCCCTGGCGACCGGGGCGCTCGACCGCGACCAGCGGCTGCCCGACGACGATCCGTACGGCTGGTTCGACCTGCATCAGGAGTTGCTGCTGGCGGTGGTGAAGGTGCCGGCCGGCGCGGTGGAGACCCTGCCGCGTCGGGTGCGGGACTGGTGGTTCCGGCTGGCCGTGGCGCTGTGCGGCTGGCTCGCCCACACCGAACGGCTCGACGAGTGGGAGGACGTCTGCCGGACGGTGCTGGCCAACCCCACCGCCCAGGACCGGCCGGAGATCGCCGGTTGGGCCCACAACGAGCTGGGTGTGCTGCGTCGTCGCCGGCACGACCCGTACGGTGCGGTGGCCGCGCTCAGTCTGGCGGTGGCCGGGCAGGGCCGCCGGGGCACCGCCCAGGCGCGGATGAATCTCGGGCTGGCCCTGCTCGACCTCGGCCGCACCGACGAGGCGGTGGAGCATCTGGAGCTGTCGCGGCGACACCGGGCCAGCGCCGACCGCGCCGGTCGGGCGCTCAGCGACCTCGGGCTGGGGGCGGCGCGGCTGGCGCGGCACGAGCTGGAGACCGCGCACGACCTGCTGGTACGGGCGGCAAACTCGTTCCGGTCGCTCGGCGACGCACGCGGCTACGCGGCGGCGCTGACCAATCTGGTGCTGGTCCACTCGGCGATGGGTGAGCACCTCGACGCGGCGCAGGCGTGGCGGGCCGCGCTGCGCGAGTACGAGTCGCTCGGTGACCCGACCAACCGGGCGGTGGCGCTGCTCAACGCGGGCGTGGCGTTGCTCGGTGTGGCGCCGGGACAGGCCCGTCAGGCGTACGAGTTGCTGGCCGAGAGCTGGCGGCTGCGCGAGGGTGGCCGCCCGGACGCCGGGCTGGGGCGGACGCTGCTGCACCTGGGCGACGCGGCGGCCGCGCTCGGCGACCACGTGGAGGCCCGTGGGCACTGGGCGGACGCGGCGGCGATCTGCGAGGTGGCCGGGGACGACGACGGCCAGCAGGCGGCCGACGCCCGACTGGGCGGTGAGCGCCCGGCCGAGCCCCGCCCGGGGTGAGCGTGGCGGCTACCCGCCGTGCTGCACCGCCGCGACGGTGGCGATGCCCGCGTCGATGGCCGAGGCGGTGTTGGCCGCGTAGCCCAGCACCAGGCCGGGCCGGTAGGGCCGCAGGCAGTGCCAGGACAACGGCTGCACCTTCACCCCACGCGCCAGCGCCGCCGCCGCGAGTTCCGTGTCGACCACGTCGCGGTCCAGGGTGACCGTCAGGTGCAGCCCGGCCGCCGCGCCGTGGACGGTCGCCCCCGGCAGGTGACGGGCCAGGGCGGCGGTCATCGCGTCCCGGCGGCGTACGTGCCGCCGACGCAGCAGCCGCAGTTGCCGTTCGAACGCCCCGCTGGTGATCAGCTCGGCGAGCACGAGTTGGGGCAGCACGGCGTTTCCCAGGTCGGCGTTGCGTTTGGCCGCGACCACCGCGTCCCGGTAGCGGCGGGGCACCAGCAGCCAGCCGATCCGCAACGCCGGAGCGAGCAGCTTCGACACGCTGCCGGCGTAGCACACCCGCTCGGGCAGGGTGGCCCGCAGCGCGGGCACCGGCGGGCGGTCGTAGCGGTGCTCGGCGTCGTAGTCGTCCTCGATGACCAGCCCGCCCGAGCGGGCCCAGCCGGCGAGTTGGCGACGCCGTTCGCCGTCGAGCACCGCGCCGGTCGGGAACTGGTGCGCCGGGGTGAGCATCACCGCCGGCACCCCGCTGGCCGTCAGCTCGTCAACCCGCACACCGGCCGCGTCCACCGGGATCGGCACGGTGGTCAGCCGCCAGTTGTCGAGGTGCTGACGGACGCCGAGTGAGCCCGGGTCCTCCACGCCGACCGTGGTCACGCCGTCGTCGCGCAGCGCCTGGGCCAGCAGGCCGAGCGCCTGGGAGACGCCGGTGGTGATGATGACCTCGGCCGGGTCGACGGTGATGCCCCGGTTGCGGGCCAGCCATCCGGCGACGGCGCGGCGCAGGGCCGGCGTGCCGCACGGGTCGCCGTAGCCGAGGTCGGCGGCGACCAACCGGCCGAGCACCGTCTTCTCGGCCCGCAGCCAGTCCGCGCGGGGAAACGCCGCGAGATCGGGTACGCCGGGTGTGAGGTCGATGTGGGCCGGGATGGCACGTACCGTGTCGAAGACGTCGGTGCCGGGTGCGAGCCGGAACACGGCGGCCGGATCGGCCAACCGGGCCGGCGACGGGTCGCCCGGCGGCTCGGCCGGATCGGCGACCGCGTTCGTGGCGGTGAGGGCGCTGGCCACGACCCGGGTGCCGGCGCGACCCCGGCCGGCGACGTGCCCGTCCTCCATCAGGCGCCGGTACGCCTCGACCACCACGCCCCGCGACACGCCCAGGTCGGCGGCGAGGGTGCGGGTGGCCGGCAGCCGGGAGCCGATGGGGATCACGCCGTCGGCGATCGCCCGGCGCAGCCGGTCCGTGAGCCAGGTTGCCCGGCCGCCGGGTGGTGCCTGCCCGACGTCCAGGTGCAGGAAGTCCGCCCCGGCGTTGAGGGTCGGCTCCGCCGCCGGGCGGGGCGTCCGGCCGGAGTCCGCTCCCACCGTTATGGACCTGTCGGCGGCTACGTCTTTGGCACTGCCCATCGGACCATTGTGCCGGCAGGGTGGTGCTGAACCCATCACCGACCAGGGAGCAGTTCTCGTGACCGTCGCATTCCTGCTGACCACGCTGGTGGTCGTCGTGACTCCGGGCGCCGGGGTGCTGTTCACCCTCTCCGCCGGGCTGACCGGTGGGCGCCGGGCCGCCCTGCTCGCCGCCGTGAGTGGCACGTTGGCCACGTTGCCGCACCTGCTGGCGGCGTTGACCGGGCTCGCCGCGCTGCTGCACTCCAGCGCGCTGGCCTTCGACCTGATCAAGTACCTGGGCGTGGGCTATCTGCTCTGGCTGGCGGTGGCGACCGTACGCGAGCGGGGCGCGTTCACCGTCGACGACACCAGCCCCGCCCCACCGGCCGGCCGGATCATCGGCTCGGCGGTGGCGATGAACCTGCTCAACCCGAAGTTGACGATCTTCTTCGTCGCGTTCCTGCCGCAGTTCGTCCAGCCCGGCAGCCCGGGTGCGCTCGGCCGGATGCTCGGCCTGGGCGCGGTCTTCACGGCGACGACGCTTGTGGTCTTCGTCGGCTACGGGCTCGGCGCCGCCGCGATCCGCCGGCGGGTGCTCGACCGGCCCCGGGTGGCTGACTGGTTGCGCCGGTGCTTCGCCGGGTCGTTCCTGGGGCTCGGGCTGCTGCTGGCCCGCGCCGAGGCGTGAGGGGACGAGGAGCCGGACATGTTCTTTCAGCACTCACCACAGGTGTGGGCGCAGCACCCCTCGCTCGTCGCCGGTGTGCTGTACGCCGAGGGCGTCGCCGGAAAGCCCCGCGCCGATCTGCCACTGGCCGAGCTGCTCGGGACGGCCCGGCGCCGGCTCGACGGGACCACCGAGACGGCGTTCGCGGAGATCCAGGCGTGGCGACGGGGATTCACGCGGATGGGCCTGGCTCCCACACGGTACCGCTGCGCGGCGGAGTCGCTGCTGCGGCGGCTGCGCACCGCCGGCGACCTGCCGAGGGTGAGCCCGCTGGTGGACCTCGGCAACGCCGTCTCGGCCGCGTACGCCGTGCCGGTGGGGATCCTCGACGTCGACCGGTGTGGTGGCGGCATCGAGGTACGCCCGGCCCGGGGCGACGAGCGCTACCTGACCTTCGGTGGGGTCGAGGAGCACCCCGAGCCCGGTGAGGTGATCTTCGCCGATCCGCTCGGCCGGGCACACGCGCGACGGTGGACCAACCGGCAGAGCGGCTGGTCGGCGGTGCGCGACGACACCCGCACCGTCCTGGTGGTGGTGGAGGCGATGCACCAGCAGGCGGACCGCGACGTGCCGGCGGTGCTCGACGCGCTCGCCGCCGGGTTGCGGCACGGCTGGGGTGCCTCGGCACGCACCAGCGTGTTGACCCCGGACGCGCCTCGGTTCGAGGCGTAGGGCCGTTGTCCAGGCCCGGGGCCGAGCCGCAGCGAGTCCAGGCGGCCGGCGCGGGGCGGGGTGGGTCCGGGACGGCCGGCACGGGGCGGCCGTCCCGGGTCCGCACGGTCAGCGGGTCTCGCCCGGTGCGAGGTAGCGGTAGCCGGGCACGGTCTCGCCGAACCAGCCGTTGACGCTGGCCAGGCCACGCTCGTTGAGTTGAGCGTCGTGGATCGGCAGGACCTCGGCCGCACCGACCCCGACCGCGAAGTCGATCGCCTCGGTCAGTTTCAGCCAGGACGCCTGCGCCGGCACCAGCAGGGTCCGCACCGGCCGGTCCGGCGGGGCGAGCGAATCGCCCGGGTGGTAGACCGCGTCGGCCACGAGGTAGCCGAGGTTCGGGCAGTCGGGCTGCCCGCCGTGGATGGTGGCGTGCCGCCCGCCGACCGCGGTGACGTCGAGGCCGGCGGCGGTGAAGCGCTGACCCGGGCGCACCCGGGTCACCGGCAGCGGCGCCAGATCCGGCAGGACGGCACCCTCCGGCGCGAAGACCGGCACACCGAGGCCGGCGAGACGAAGCACGTCGATGTGGTCGGTGTGCTCGTGACTGACAAGTACGGCGTCCGCGCCGGCCAGAGCCCGCGGCTCGCTCCAGGTGCCCGGGTCGATGACGAGCACGGCGCCGTCGTGTTCGAGCCGGACGCAGGAGTGCGTGTACTTCGTGATCCGCATCCCGGGACGGTACGCCGAGCAACCCGCCGCCGGGTGCCGGTGTCCGGGAGCGTGCGTGCTGTCGCCGGCCGACGCGCCCGGTGACGTGCGGCTTCAGCTCCGGGTCGGACGCCGCCGGCCCGCGCGACCGGCTGGCGGTTCCTCCGCCGCCGCCTCGACCACCTGACACAGGTCGGTGAGCGGGTCGACCGCCTGCGCCGCGCAGGCCACTCGTCGCAGCAGGTCACGCAGGGTGCCGGCCTGCTCCGGCGACAAGTCCCGCAACAGGTGCGACTCGACCGCGCCGAGGGACTCGCGGCGGTGCCGAGCGGCCGTCCGCCCGGTCTCGGTGAGGATGACCAGGCGGCTGCGCCGGTCCGCCGGGTCGGGTCGGCGGACCACCAGCCCGGCCTGTTCCAGATCGTCGATCAGGTACGTCAGCACGGTGCGGTCGATGCCCAGTTCCTCGGCGATGGCGCCCTGGTTGCGGGCCGGTTCCCGGTCTACCGAGGTGAGCACCTGGTATCCGCGGGGCCCGCCGGGCAGGTCACCGACGGCGTGGTCGGCGGCGCGGAGGTAGGCACGAAAGACGACACCGAGCATCCAACCGAGGTCGTCGTTGATCGGGTCACTGGCCCGGGCGCCGCTCATCAGCCCACGATAGCGTAAGTCACAGATTTTCTTGGGCAATGATGTTCTGCGCGACATAACATTTCCGTGCGGCGCGGATCCGCGCCGCAGGACCGGAAGGACGGCCGAGATGAGCGACTACGGGCACCCACTGACCTTCGGGTCGTTCCTCACGCCCGGCAACGCCGACCCGACCCGGCCGGTCGGCCTGGCCATGCTCTCCGAGCAGGTCGGGCTCGACCTGGTGACGTTTCAGGATCATCCGTACCAGCCGGCGTTCCTGGACACCTGGACACTGCTCAGCTTCGTCGCGGCTCGCACCGAACGGGTACGCCTGTCCGCCAACGTGACGAACCTGCCGTTGCGCCCGCCCGCCGTGCTCGCCCGGGGCGTGGCCAGCCTCGACCTGCTCAGCGGCGGCCGGATGGAACTCGGCCTCGGCGCCGGCGCGTTCTGGGAGGCCATCGAGGCGATGGGGGGCCGACGCCTCTCCCCCGGCCAGGGGGTACGCGCCCTGGAGGAGGCAATCGAGATCATCCGCCAGATCTGGGACGTCGACGCCCAGGGCGGCGTCCGGGTCCCCGGCGAGTTCCACCGGGCGGTCGGCGCCAAGCGCGGGCCGGCCCCGGCCCACGACGTAGGTATCTGGCTCGGCGCCTACAAGCCGCGCATGCTGGCGTTGACCGGGCGGCGGGCGGACGGCTGGCTGCCCTCGCTGGCCTACCTGCAACCCGGCGATCTGGCCCGGGGCAACGCCATCATCGACGAGGCTGCCGCCGATGCCGGACGCTCCCCTGCCGACGTGCGTCGGCTGCTCAACGTCAACGGACGGTTCGCGTCCACCGGGCGTGGCCCGCTGGACGGTCCGGCCGAGCAGTGGGCCGAGGAACTCGCCGACCTGGCCCTGACCGAGGGGATCAGCACCTTCATCCTGGGCAGCGATGATCCGGACGACCTGCGGCGGTTCGCCGCCGAGGTGGCACCGGCCACCCGGGAACTGGTCGCCGCCGAACGCGCCGACCCCCCGACCGGCGCCCCGGCCGACCAGACCCGCACCACGACCGACCCGGCCGACGCCACCGGCGGCACGCGCCGCGACACCACGTCGGCCGGCCCGACCGGCCGACCGGCCACGGTCGGCGCGGCGCCGTTCGCCGTGGTGCCGACACCCGATGACGGCGTACGCCGCAGCGACGTGCGGATGTGGGACGAAGCGGCCCGACCGGCCGGACCGGCCCCGGATCCGCAGCGCACCTACACGGCGCACGAGCAGGCCGGCGCGCAGCACCTGATCGATGTGCACGACGGTCTGCGTGCCGAGTTGGCCCAGATCCACGACCTGATCGAGCAGGTCGCGGCCGGTCTGATCGACGTGGGTGCGGCCCGCTCGCACATCAACACGATGACCATGCGGCAGAACAAGTGGACGTTGGGCACCTACTGCGAGTCGTACTGCCGGGTGGTCACCACCCACCACACGATCGAGGACCGGTCGCTCTTTCCGCACCTGCGGCGGGCGGACCCACGGCTCGCACCGGTCATCGACCGGCTCGAGGAGGAACACCACGCCATCCACGACGTGCTGGAGGGCGTCGACCGGGCGCTCGTCGCCTTCGTGGCCACCCCGGACGGAATGGCCGACCTGCGCGCCGCGGTGGACCTGCTCAGCGACACGCTGCTGTCCCACCTGTCCTACGAGGAACGCGAACTGGTCGAACCGATCGCCCGGCTCGGCGCGCACTAGGCATCATCGAGCAATGGAGCCAGCTCGGGGACACCGGTGCGTACCGCACACCGCCGACGTGCGGATCGAGGCGTGGGCACCGGACCGGGCCGGTTGTGTGGCCGAGGCGGTCGCCGCGCTGGTCGGGTCGTTCACCGACCCCGGCGGGGCCCGCCCCCGTGCCGAACGGGTGTTCCACGCGCCGGCCGCTGCCGACGGGGACCTGCTGGTGGCCGTCCTCGACGAGGTGATCTTCCGGATGGAGACCACCGACGAGCTGCCGTTGGCGACCGAGGTGATCGACGACGGCGTCGACGGGCTGCTGGTGCGCTGGCGTACCAGCGCCACCGCCGACCTGGAACTCACCGGCGCGGTGCCCAAGGCGGTCTCGCTGCACGAACTGCGCTTCGGTCCGGACGGGAACGGCTGGTCCTGTGCGGTGACCCTGGACGTGTGACGTCACCGGCCCGTCGGCACCGGCCACGAGCCATCGGGCAGGTGGCGCTCAGCCTTTCACCACGCCGAGCGGCACCAACCGGGCCACCTTGCGGCACAGGCCGGCGCCCTCGGCGGCCTCGACCACAGCCGTGATGTCCTTGTACGCCGAAGGCATCTCCTCGGCCAGGCCGCGCCGCGACGCTCCGCGTACCGCGATGTCCTGCGCCTCCAACTGGCCGCGTGGGTCGGTGCCGTGCCCGGCGGAGACGGCCTGCTTGCGACTGCGTACCCGGCCCGCCCCGTGGCAGGTGGAGGCCCAGGCGGGTGAGCCGGCCACCCCGGTCAACACGTACGAGCCGGTGCCCATCGAGCCGGGGATGAGCACCGGCTGGCCGGCGTCGCGCAGGTCCTCGGGCAACTCGGGGTGCCCCGGCGGCAAGGCACGGGTGGCCCCCTTGCGGTGGACGCACAGCCGCCGCGCGGCTCCCGCCACGACATGTTCCTCGATCTTGGCGAGGTTGTGCGAGACGTCGTAGACCAGGTCGAGTCGCCGACCGGTCTGCCGCTGGAAGATCTGCCCCGCCGCGTGGGCGAGCAGCTGCCGGTTGGCCCGCGCGTAGTTGGCCGCCGCGGCCATCGCGCCCAGATAGGCGCGTCCCTCCGCGGAGGCGACCGGCGCGCAGGCGAGTTGCCGGTCCGGTACCCGGATACCGTGCCGGTCCATCACCCGTTCCATGATCCGCACGTGATCGGTGCAGATCTGGTGGCCCAGGCCCCGCGAACCGCAGTGGATCATCACGCAGACCTGGCCGGTACGCAGCCCGAACGCCTCGGCCACCGGCTCGTCGTACACCTGCTCGACGGCCTGTACCTCCAGGAAGTGGTTGCCGGAGCCGAGACTGCCCACCTGGCGTGCGCCGCGCTCGATCGCCCGCTCGCTGACCTGGGTCGGGTCGGCCTCGTCCACCGCGCCGTGGTCCTCGCACCGGTCCAGGTCCCGCTCCACGCCGAAGCCACGCCGCACCGCGTACCGGGAACCGCCGCGCAGCACCGCGTCCAGTTCGTCGCGGCTGGTCAGCTGCCACACCGCCCCGCTGCCCATGCCCCGGGGGGTGGCCGCGCCGAGCCCGTCCATCACCGCGTCCAGGTGCGGGCGTAGTTCGTCGCGACCGAGGTCGGCGGCGAGCAGCCGGACCCCGCACGAGATGTCGAATCCGACACCGCCCGGCGAGACCACTCCACCCGCCTCGACCTCGGTGGCGGCGACCCCGCCGATCGGGAAGCCGTAGCCCCAGTGCAGGTCCGGCATGGCGTACGAGGCGTCGACGATGCCAGGCAGGGTGGCCACGTTGGCGACCTGGCCCAGCGACCGGTCCGCCGCCGGGTCGGGCAGCAGGGACCGGGACGCGAAGACCACCCCGGGCACCCGCATCGGGTCGCGCCGCTCGATCCGGAACCGGTACGGCGACTCCTCGACCACCTCCATCGGGGGCAGCTACCCCGGTTCGCCGCCCCTACACCTGCCGCGGCCGACCATCGCCCTAGGACGTGCCGGACAGCCGCTGCGGTACGTCGACAGGCGACCCTCATTCGCGTCGCCAGACGGCAGATGACCCACCGTCGCCGACCTAGCGTTCGTAGCGCAACGGACCGACCGCGCCCGGACGGGCGCCGAACCGGTAGGAGGACCGGTGTCTCGCAGCAGACTGACCTGGCTCGGCCTGATCGCGCTGACCTGGGCGGCGATGATGTCGTTCGGCGGCGTGGCGGCCGAGACCGTGATGCTCTACCCGAACATCTTCCACGACGCCCCGGCATCGCTGGAGCGCGCCCGCGACTTCCTGAGCGTCAGCGGCCCGAGCGACTACTTCCCGCCGCTGGGCGCCTCGGTGGTGCTGCTCGGCGTCGCCACCACGGTGCTCACCTGGCGAGATCGCCGACTGCGGTGGTGGGTCGCCGCCGCGACCATGGTCTTCGTCGCCTGCGAGTTCCTCTTCTCGGTCGTCTTCTTCTGGCCCCGCAACGAGATCATGTTCGTCGACCCGGTGGGCACCCACTCACCGCAGTACCTGCGCCAGGTGGCGGAGGAGTTCGTCGCCGGGCACCGGGTGCGGCTCGCCGGTGGCGCGGTGACCGCCGCGCTGGCCTTCACCGCTCTGCTGCGCTGGGCCCGTAACACCGCTGGAGAGCAGGGGCCCCGCGCCACGGTCACACCTGGTAGAAGCGACGGTAGCGGCGGATGAGCCGCCACTGCACGAGCACCGCGGCGACGGTCAGCAGCATCATCACCAGAGTCGCCGCCGCCGCGTAGCCGTACCGCAGGTACTCGAATCCGGTCTGGTAGACGAAGAGCGACAGGTAGGTGGTGGCGTACGGCGGGGGGCCGCCGTCGGTCACCACGAATGCCGGCACGAAGGTGAAGTGCAGGCTGGCCACGGCGTCGCGGACGGCCAGCAGGGCGAGCACCGGAGCCAGCAGCGGCAGGGTGATCCGGCGGAAGACGTCCCAGCCGGTGGCGTCCTCGATGGCGGCCATCTCGTACACGTCGCGGGGCAGCGCCCGCCGGGCGGCCAGCAGCACCACGAAGGTCTCCCCCATGGTGAACAGACTCATCAGGATGATCCCGGCGCGGGCGCTTGTCGGGTCGGTCAACCACTGCGGCGGGGTACGACCCAGCACGGTCAGCCCGTTCTCCCCGCCGACCCGCAGCAGTTGGTTGATCGGCCCGTACAGCGGGTTGAACAGCCACAGCCAGAGCAGGCCGTACGCGATCTCCGGTACGGCGGTGGGCAGCAGCGTGGCGGTGCGGGCGGTGCCGACGCCAGCCGCCCGGCGGTGCAGCAGCAGCGCCAGGCCCAGCGCCAGCAGCACCCGCAGCGGTACGGCCACCAGCGCGAAGACCACCGAGTTGAGCAGCGCCACCCGGAAGATCGGGTCATCCAGCAGGGCGGCGAAGTTGTCCAGCCCGGCCCAGGTCGGCGGGCGCAGCAGGTCGTAGTCGGTGACCGACATGCCGAGCGTGACCAGGGCCGGCACCAGCACCAACCCGACCAGCCCGATCAGGTACGGCGTCAGCATCAACGCCAGCTGCCGCCGCGTCCGGGTGTCCGGGCTGCGCACCGGCCGGGCCGCCCGCCGGCCCGGCGCCGCACCGCCGGCGCTCACGGCTGGTACCGGCGGCCGGTGGCGACGTGGAACAGGTGCGTGTCCGCCCACCGTACGTCGAGGCGTACCGTCGCGCCCCGGTCGGGCCGGCGGGCAGCCGGCACCCGGGCGACCACCTGTTGTCCGGCGGCGAGGCGGAGGTACGCGAAGGCGTCCTCGCCGATCACCTCCACCCGGTCGACGGTCGCGGGGGTGCCCTCCGTCGAGTCGAGCGCAACGGCCTCGGGTCGGAACCCGATCTCCAGCAGTTCCTCGTCCTTCAGCGTGGGCGCGTCGCCTCGCGGTCGCAGCGGGCCGTCCGCCGGCAGCAGGTTCATCGCCGGTGAGCCGACGAACCGGGCCACGAAGCTGCTCGCCGGGGTGCGCCAGATCTCGTCCGGGGTGCCCACCTGCTCGACCCGCCCGTCGCGCAGCACCGCGATCCGGTCGGCGAGCACCAGCGCCTCGGTCTGGTCGTGGGTGACGTGCACCATGGTCGCCCCGATCCGGTCGTGCAGGGCCCGCAGCTCGGTCCGCATCTCGGCGCGCAACGCCAGATCCAGGTTGGACAACGGCTCGTCGAGCAGGAACACGTCCGGCTCGCGGACCAGCGCCCGGGCCAGGGCGACCCGTTGACGTTCCCCGCCGGAGAGCTGCCCGGGCCGGCGGTCGAGCAGCCCGGCGCAGCCCACCGTCTCGGCCGCCGCCCGGGCCCGTTCGCGCGCCAGCCGGCGCGGAATGTCGCGTACCTCCAGCCCGAAGGCGATGTTCTCGACCACTGTCAGATGCGGAAACAGGGCGTACGACTGAAAGACCATCGACACGTTGCGTCGGCCGGGTCGCTCCTCGGTGACGTCGCGGCCGGCGATGAGGACCCGACCGGCGGTGACCGGTTCCAGCCCGGCGATCACCCGCAGCACCGTCGACTTGCCGGCGCCGGAGGGGCCGAGCACCACCAACAGCTCACCCCGGGCGACGCTGAGGTCCACCTCGTGCAGCACGGCGGTGTCGCGGTAGGCGGCACTGACCCCGTCGAGGACGAGCCCGTCGGTCACCCGTTCTCTCCCCGCGCGAACATCGGCCGGCTCTTGGCGTCCAGCTCGCGGATCACGTCGTCGAGCTTGTCGCCGCGATGCACGGCGTTCTCCAGGATGCCGTAGCTGAGATCCTCGATCTCGGGCCAGGTGGAGACGGTCGGCAGGGCCCGGACGGTGGGGATGGCGTCAAGGAAGACCTGCGAGTTACGGGGCGGCTGATCCGGGTCCAGGAACGCCGGTGAGCGGGACACCTCCATGTGCGACGGCACGGTGCGCCCGGTCGCGGCGATGATCCGCTGTCCCTCCTCAGACATCGCGTACTCCATGAACCGCCACGCGGCGTCCTTGTTCCGTGACCCGCGGGTCATGCAGTACGCGTCGGAGTGCAGCACCCCCACCGGCTGCCGGTAGACCGGCAGCGGTGCGACGTCCCACTCGAAGCCGGTGATGGTGCGGAAGTTGGTGGTGGCTCGGCGGGAGGTCATCAGCATGGCGAGCCGGCCGTTGAGGAAGCGTGACTCGTCGTCCTCCGCCTCCACCTCGGCGTCGCTGGGCACCACCCCGTACGCCTGCCGCAGGTCGATCAGGTTCCGCAGCGCCTCGCGGGCGGCCGGGCTGTCCAGGGTGAGCCGGGTCGGTCGCTCGGGGTCGTCGACGATCTCGCCGCCGTTGGACCAGACCAGCGGGGCCAGCCGGATGATCGACGGCTCCACGCCGAGCCCGTGCACGGCGGGCAGCCGAGCCGCCCCCTCGGCCTCGGTACCCTTGATCACCAGCCCCCGGTCGTCGCGGGTCATCAGGGTGGCGGTGGTGACCAGGTCGTTCCAGGTCCAGCCGGCCGTCGGCTCGGGCACCCCGTACCTGGTGAACAGGCTGCGGTTGTAGTAAACGGCGAGGCTGGAGACGTTCTGCGGCAGGCACAGCTGGGCGTCGTCCCACTGGAACGCCTCCATCGCCACCGGGTAGTAGTCCGCCGGGTCGAGCACCGACGAGGTGGCGATCCGCTCGTCCAACGGCTCCACCACCCCCTTGGCGGCGAACTGGCCGTAGAAGCGGTAGTTCATCAGGAACAGGTCCGGGGGTGCGCCGCCGGCCACCGAGGTGGCGAGTCGGGCCAGCAGGTCCTTGCGGTCGCTGGCCTCGATCAGCTGGATCCGCTCGCCGGACCGGGCCTGCTGGTACGCCTCGATCAGGGTGCGGTACGCGCCCAGTTCCTCCGGCGCGCCGAACACCAGCAGCTTGACCGGATCACCGGCGGACGACCCGCCGCCGGAGCCGCAGCCGGTGAGGGCGAGCAGGGTGCTCAACGCGAGGGCGGACAGGGATCTGATTCGCACGATGGTCATCCCTCGGATCGGTCGTCATGGTGCAGGAAGCGCCGCTGCGCCAGCGCGAAGACCACAAGCGCGGGCACCGTGGCGATCACCGCCCCCGCCAGGAAGACGGGAAAGTTGGTCGGGTCCAGCAGGGACAGCGACCGCAGCGCCAGCGGCAGGGTGAACAGCTCCCGGTCGTAGATGTAGATCAGCGGGTCGAGAAAGTTCGACCAGGTCAGCACGAAGGTCAGCGCGGTCAGCCCGGCGGTCACCGGGCGCACCAGCGGCAGCGCGACCCGCCACCAGGTCCGCAGCGGTGACAGATCCTCCACCAGGCAGGCGTCGTACAGGTCGGCCGGCAGGGCCCGGAAGGCCAGGTAGTAGACCAGGACGTAGAGCGGCGAGGTGCCCAGCAGCGCCGGCGCGATCAACGGTACGAGAGTGTCGGTCAGCCCGAGCAGCCGAAAGATCGCGAAGCGGGGCACCAGCAGGGCGGTCGCCGGCACCATCAGCGCGACGAGTGAGGCGGCCACCACGACAGCGGTGACGCGTGGCGCGATTCTGGCCAGCGCGAAGCCGGCCAGTGCGGCGACGAGCACGCTCAACGGCACCGCCACCACGGCGACGAGCAGCGAGTTGAGCGAGGCACGCAGCAGGCCGCCGAGGTCGAGGGCGCGCTCGTAGCCGGTGGTGGAGAGTGGTTCGGGCACCAGCTGCGGCGTCGGGGACGGTGGCAGGCCGGGCTCGGTGAGGGAGCCGGAGACCAGCAGCAGCAGGGGCGGAACGAAAACCAACAGGACGAAGGCCGCGCCGAGCGTACGCCACAGCCGGGCGGCCCGTTCGGGCAGCGGTGAGGGGCCGCGAGCGCGACCCCTCACCAATGTTGTGCCGATGATCGTGTTCCCTACTTCAACGTCATTTTCCAGGCGCCGAGACCGTGCGAGGCAGCGTAGAGGATCCGCTCGCCGGGCACGATGGTCAGGCCGGCCACCTCGACGTTGGGCATACCGCGAGCCGCCTTGGTCCAGGACTTCTTGCCCTTGGGCAGCAGCAGCACCCCGAAGTCGGTGGAGGCGTACAGGTCGCCGGTGACGTCGTCGCGGACCAGATCGGTGATCGGCTGGTCCCCGAAGTCGTACGACCTGTCGCTCCAGGTCGCCCCGTCGGCCGTGACCGTCACCTCGAAGGCGTGGCCGGGGGTGGTCGGCGTGTTGGAGCCGTACCCGCTGTAGGAGATCCACGCCCGGGCCGGGTCGGCCGGGTCGATGTGGATGCTGGTGACGAAGCGGTTCGGCGTGGCGGCGGTGTCCACCCGGGTCCAGGTCACCGCGGCGGCCGGCTCCGCGTCGACGTTGCGGCTGACGAAGACCCGGCCGGTGCTGGTGGCCGCCCAGGCGGTGGAGCTGTCGGAGTCGACCCGCTGGATGACCGACACCGCGCCGCCGGCCCGGTCGCCCCAGCCGGTACCGGTCAGGTTGGTGGTGCCCAGCGGCTCCCAGTCACCGCAGTCCTCCTCGTAGGTGCCGGTCCAGGAGTTGCAGATCCGGTCGGCCTCGGCCAGGCTGCGGTCGCCCAGGCCGAAGGTCTTGGTGCGGTACGCCGACAGTCCGGTGCCGGCGAACATGGTGCCGCTGACCTTCGGGTCGCTGATCACCGGGGCGTAGAACAGGCTGCCCGGCTGACCGTAGATCGGGTCGGCGGTCCAGATCCAGCTCGCGATGTCACCGTTGGCGAAGCTCACCTCGGGCGAGACGTCGTAGTAGGTGTGGAACCGGAACTCGGGGCGGGCGACGTCCCAGCCGGAGGCCCCGCCGTCACCGATCATCGTGTTGACCCAGCGCTGACGCTGGCCCTTGTTCTCCCAGGTGCCGTTGTCCTGGGTACCGCCCTGCAACAGGTTCACGTCGTGCGGGCTGGCCGAGAGGCTGATGAACTGCAAGGTGTTCATGCCCTTGTTGACGCCGTCCAGCTTCGACGGGATCTTCGACAGCATCTGCCGGCAGCGGTCCTGCTGGCCCGGCTTGGTCAGGTTGCGGTCCGGGTTGTCGCACCACGACGAGCGGTCCACGAACTCACCGCTGGAGCGCATCACGCCGCCGTCGCTGGCCTCGAAGAACTGGTACGGGTTGCGCGGGTTGGTGACGAGGTCGTGCTGGTCGGGGTGCAGGCCGTTGGGGTGCAACTCGTCGGTGCCGTCGTAGGTCATGTCGGTGCCGCTGACCCCGGCGTCGGTGGAGAGGATCACGGCCCGCTTGTTGGCCACCGTCTCGCCGTACACGTAGGAGCCGCCGGTGTAGACGATGTCGGGGTGCCCCGCCGGGGTGTGCACGAACACGTCGTACCAGCACTGGCCGGTGCACTGGTTGTAGGTGGCGAAGCCCGGATCGGCCGGGTTGGAGCTGGTCAGGTCGGTGAACGTCGGCGATCCGGCGGCCACGTCATCGCTGCGGAACAGCCGCGAGTACGGGGTGCCGGTGTTGCCCTCGTAGACGTACATCCGGGTCTTGCCGCCGGGCAGGGCGGTCACGTCGATCGCCGGGCGGGTCTGGAACATCGCGGGGTTGAGCGACGGCTTGATCTGCGTCCAGGTCGCCCCGGCGTCGGACGAGCGCCACACCCCCCGAGCGTACGAGCTGGCGTAGACGATGTTGGCGTCGCGCGGGTCGAGCTTGACCTGGCGTACGCCGCGCGGCGAGCAGGTGGCGGTGTTGTTGTACTCGGCGGCGCTGCCGGTGCAGGCGGTGGCGTCGGCCGAGCCGTTGTGGATGAACTTCCAGCTCTTGCCGCCGTTCGTGGACTTGTACAGGCCCCACTTCTCGGCGTCCGGCACCGGCCGGGTGACCCCGGTGCAGCAGGAGCTGGACATGCCGCGCAGCGCCGTGGTGGTGGCCACGTAGAGAGTCTTGGGGTCGCCGGGCTTGATGGTGATCTCACCGATGCCCTTGCCGCCGAGGACGTCCTTGCCGAGCGGGCCGGACCAGGTCAGACCACCGTTTGTGGATCGGTACAGGCCGACGCCGGCGACACAACCGGAGCCGCAGGTGTTGGCCTCGCCGGTGCCGACGTAGATGGTCAGGCCGGTACGGTCGTTGCGGTCGATCGTCACCGCGCCGGCGGCGTTGATGCCGAGCGGGCCGCCCAGGTAGAACCACTTCGGTTCGGCGGCGAGGATGTTCAGGGTGCCCCAGACGCCGCCACCGGCCGGGGTGACGTACGCCCGGCAGAGCAGCTTGGAGCAGTCGGGGCTGATGTCGATCGAGGTGACCCGACCGCCGGCGACGTACTCGTTGGGCACGTAGTTGAAGGCGTTGCGGTACTCGGTGAACGGGTAGAGCGCCTCGCTCGGGCCGACGTTGGTCCACTTCCGGCTACCCTTGAACCGCTTGTCGGCCGCCGTGAAGGCTGCCTTCGACCGGTCCAACTGAGCGATGGTGATCGCGTCCGCCGGGTAGGCGCGCTCCAGAAACGCCTGCTGCGCGGCACCGCCGGGTCCGTCGGGTGACATGCCGCTGTCGCCGGGTACGGCTCGGCGCAGCCGCTCCAGGTGGGTGCCGAGGGCGTTGGGCATCTCCCCGCCGACCGCGACGGGTGCCGGCACCTCGGCGCCGGCGAAGTGGATGCCGACCAGACCTGTCGACGCCACCAGGGCACCGACCGCCAGGCCAACAAGAAGATGGCGACGTCTACGCTTCACGAGGGTTCCTCCGGCATGACGGCGTCACCGCAGCGCGGCATCCGGATTGGCGACCGTCGCTGGCAGCGTCCACGCAGGAATATGTCAGAGGGATCCACCGCAGGCAATAGAGCTGTTAGACGTTATCCGACCGCCGCCAGGAGGAACGGATCGGATGTCCGAGGAGGGTGGGCCGGTGTCCGAGGAGGGTGGGCCGGCCGCCGACGAACTGCGGGCCGACTGTGCCCGCTGCTTCGGCCTGTGCTGCGTCGCCCCCGCCTTCGCCGCGTCGACCGACTTCGCGCTCGACAAGCCCGCCGGCCAGCCGTGCCGCAACCTGGGAGCGGATTTCGGCTGCACCATCCACGCCGAGCTTCGCGAACGGGGTTTCCCCGGCTGCACCGTCTTCGACTGCTTCGGCGCGGGTCAGCGGGTCGCCCAGGTCACCTTCGGCGGTCGGGACTGGCGCGACCAGCCGCGCCGCGCACGGCAGATGTTCGACGTGTTCGCGGTGATGCGCCCGCTACACGAGCTGCTGTGGTTGGTCACCGAGGCGTTGCGGCTGAGTCCGCCAGCCGACCTGCGGGCGGGGCTGGCAGCCGCGCTCGCCGAGACTGAGCGGTTGACCGTTGGCGACCCGGAAACGCTGCTCGCCACCGACGTCGACGCGCATCGGGCGGCGGTCAACTCGCTGCTCTCGCGTACCGCCGAGCTGGCCCGCGCCCGGGGCGGAGCCGGCGCCGACCTGCGCGGCGCCGCGCTGGTCGGCCGCGACCTGCGCCGCACCACCCTGCGCGGGGCGAACCTGCGGGGCGCGTCGCTGGTCGGCGCCGACCTGCGTGGAGTGGACCTGGTCCGAGCCGACCTGACCGGCGCGGATCTGCGCGGGGCCGACGTGCGCGGGGCCGACCTGTCCGGTGCTCTCTTCCTGCACCGGTCGCAGGTCGACGCCGCCCGGGGCGACCTGCGGACCCGGTTGCCGGGACGGATCAGCCGCCCGGCCCACTGGTCGCAGCTGCCGCTCGCCTCGCCGAGAGCGTCGCGGCGCGGCCGTCCCCGCTGAACCGGTGGTCAGCGGCGGACCGGCGCGGCGGCCTTCCGCGCCTCGTTCATGCCCTGGTTGGCCAGCGCGTCGGCCCGCTCGTTCTCCGGGTGCCCGTTGTGGCCCTTCACCCACAGCCAGGTGATCTGGTGGCGGGCGCCTGCCGTCTCCAGCCGCTGCCACAGGTCGGCGTTCTTCACCGGCTGCTTGGCGGCGGTCAGCCAACCGTTGCGTTTCCACGACGCCAGCCAGCTGGTGATGCCGTTGCGGACGTACGTGCTGTCGGTGTGCAGTTCGACGGTGACCGGGCGGGTCAGGCTCTCCAGCGCCTCGATGGCGGCGGTCAGCTCCATTCGGTTGTTGGTGGTCGGGTCCGCCTCCCCGCCGCGCAGCTCACGCTCGTGGGAGCCGTAGCGCAGCACCGCGCCCCAGCCGCCCGGGCCGGGGTTGCCGCTGCACGCCCCGTCGGTCCAGATCCGCACCACCCGGCCGTTCGTCTCGTCCACCATGGCGGCAGACCCTACCGTCCGCGGGCCCCTGGGTCGCTCGACGGGCCGTCAGTGCGGCGTCCAGCGTTGGCGGTGTCGCGACGAGGTCCCGGCGGCGGTCCGGTGACCGTTCCCGGACATCGCGCTAGGGTCGGCGGAGTGAGTGATGTCGTGACCGACGGTCGGCTGCTGATCCGCCCGGCGGAGCCGCGCGATGCGGAGATGCTGCACCGTTTCATCGTCGAGCTGACCGAGGCCGAGCAGTATCCCGGCGAGGTGGCGGCACAACCGGCGGACGTGGCGAACGCGCTGTTCGGCGACCGGCCGGTGGCCGAGGCGGTGGTGGCCGACATCGCCGGCGACCCGGTCGGTTTCGCGCTCCACTACCCCACCTACAGCACCGTGGCCGGCCGGCCCGGCATCCACCTCGAGGACCTGTACGTCCGGCCGGAGCATCGCGGCGACGGCGTCGGTCGGGCGTTGCTGGCCCACCTGGCGAGGCTGGCCGTGGCACGCGGCTGCGGCCGCCTTGAGTGGTGGGTGCTGCGTACCAACGATCCGGCGCTGCGCTTCTACCGACGGCTGCACGCCCGCACCGTCGACGAGATCGACGTGCTTCGGCTGGACGGCCCGCAGCTGCGGGCGCTCGCCGCCGGCCACCACCAGTCCGACGCCGACACCGCCGTGGCTCAGTGACCTGGGGCCTCGACGTTCGGCGGCTCGCGGTCGACGACGGGCGGCGGCACGGTCCACGACGGGCGGCGCGACGGCGCGAGCCGGTCGCGTAGCCGACCGGCGGCATCGGCGACGGTGGCGGTGACCATCGGTCGGAGTCGGGTGGAGCGCATCACCGCCAGGTCCTCGGCCACCGTGGTGTCGCCGTCGAGGAAGCGCAGCACCCGGCTGGCCGGGTTGCGATCGAAAAGACGGCCGAAGAACTCCGGACCGTTGACCAGACCACCGTCCAGTGCCCGCAGCGCGACCGCGTCCATCCACCGGTGCCGGTCGGGGTACGCGGGCGCCGGCACCGGCGGCCGGCCGGCCGCGACGGCCCGGGCCACCTGTTCGGCCTGACGGTGCATCGCCGAGAAGGTGAAGCCGGTCGAGGGCCGGGTGGCACCGCCAGCCGTGCCGAGCCGCACCACTCGCGGCGAAGGCCGGGCCACGAACGGGCCGTCGGTCATCGGGATGACGCCGTTCTCGACCTCGGCGACCGTGAGCCGGGCCGGGTCGAGACCGAGCAGGTCGCGGTATCCGGCCAGCGCCGCGTCGTACGCCGCTCCGGTCAGCAGGTCGGGTGAGAACTCGGTGTACTCGACCAGGGCGTACCGGCTGTCGACGGGCAGGACGTAGCCGAAGGAGACCCCCCGGGCAGGCTGCGGGGTGCGAAAGTCCATCAGGACCGCCCGCGCCGGGTCGAAGACCGGTCGGTCGGCTCTCAACCACCAGCCCCGGAAGTGCTGCAACCAGTTGGTACGGCCGGGCCGGTGCGGTGGCCGCGGCCGGGAGTCCAGCAGCCAGCGGGCCCGCAGCAGCGGTCGACCGTCGACGGTACGCACCAGCACCCGTTCACCATCGTCGTCGACACTTCCGGCAGCGGCGACGATCCGGGTCACGCCCAGGCTCCGCTCCGCCTCGGCGGCCCGCTCGTAGATCGGGCCGGAGCGCAACATCGCGTACCGCAGGGGCGTCAGATCCAGGGCGTGCTGCGTGTCGGGCGTGACCACCTCGACCCGGGACCAGTTGGCGCTGAGCAACTCGTCCAGGTCATTGCCGGGCTGGCCCCAGAACGCCCAGGTGCGGTCCTGTCCACGCCGGTGCACCGGATCGACGACGGCGATCCGCACGTCGCGTACGCGGTGCCGAGCCAACGCGGCCAGCACCAGCGACGCCGCTCCACCCCCGCCCACCAGGGCGAGATCGACGTCGACCGGCGGGGAGTCCATCCGATCACGCTGCCACATCCGCAGGCCGGTCGGATGCGCAGGGGCGGTACCGAGTTCTTCGGCCGGTCTCCGAACGCCACAAAGCCCGCTGGCCGGCACCCTGGTTGGGTGCCGGCCAGCGGTTCTTGCTCCCCCTGTGGAGGAATGTTTGTGGTTGTTGTCTGACCGTGGTGGGGGTCAGCTGGTCCAGTGCTGGGCGACGAGGTCGGCGGCCTGCTGCTCCCACTGGGCGTAGTGGTCCGGGTAGGCCGACACCTGCACCGTCTGCGCGGCCTCGGTCAGCGGCATGTCCTGCCAGCCGTCGACCTGCTTCAACCCCTTCAGGAAGGCGAGGGTCGAGTACTCGGGGTCGGTGATCTGCTCCACCGTGCCCCAGCCCGACGACGGGCGCTGCTGGAACAGACCCTGCGAGTCGTGGTCGTTGCGGTCACCCAGGTGACCCAGGTTCTCCAACTTCGACTCCTGCAGAGCGGTCGCGATCGACACCACCGCGGCCCGCTCGTCCATACCGGCCTTCTTCGTCGCCGCGATGATCGCCTTCACATTCGCGATCTGCTCGTCGTTCAACTCGATCGTCGACTGGTTGGCCGGGGCGCCGTGCGGCAGCAACTTGCCCATGTCCGGCTTGTCAGCCGGCACCGCCGCGACCGGGACGGTCTTGACCGGGGTGACATCGGCGTGAGCGGCCACCGGACCGGCGAACAGACCACCGGTGAACGCCAGACCCGCAACACCCAGCACACTCTTCCGCAGCATCGTGTTCATGACCAAGCTCCAATCGGGGGTCAACGCACGCACACCCGCCGGGGGGACAGCAGACACGCGCACGCAAGCACCACCAGGCGCTCAAAGAGGGGGAAAGATCTCCGGGACGCGGGGCCCGAAGGGCCGCTTCGCATCGCCGGGACCATGTCCAACGACCACCGACCCGCCATCATTCCCGGCGGCCCGCACCCGCCGTGACGGGCAGTCGTTCACGGCCGTTCGGGAGTGTCCAACGACCCGCCGGCCCCCACCATTCCCGGGTGCTCATCCCCGAACCCGACACCCCCACCCCAAAACCCCCAAAACCCCCAGACCCCACCCGTTGATCATGAGGTTGGCGGCAGAGTTGGAGATCAAACATGCCGCCAACCTCATGATCAACGAGGAGAAACGGGGGGAGGACGGGGGGCGCGGGCGCAGACCACCGGGCATCGCACCCACAACCTCAGCCGGACACGGCGTACCCCGATCGCCCCTTCCGCGACGCCTACGGCGTCCGGGAGAACACCGGACGGCAACGAGGATTTCTCATTTTCACCGGATCGAGTCTCAAGGCCACCTAGTGTTGGGCACACCGGTGCTAGTCACGGAGTTGGCCACCCGAACGACGTCCCACGCAGTCAGCGGACGAAAAGTGAGGGAAGACGCGTATGAAGGCAAGAAGAGTTCTCATACCGGCGGCAGGTGGCATCGCTCTCGGCGCGCTGTTGCTGCCCGGCACCGCGCTGGCCGACACGACCGTGTCGCCGTCCACCACGCCGGTCGGTGGAACCGTCGTACTCACCGCGACGGGCTGCAACCCGAAATCAGGAGACGCGATCTTCCGCGTCACCGGGCCTGACCGCGACCAGAACGTTCGCTCCACCACGGCAGCCGCCGGTGGCGGGTTGAGCGCGGAGCTGTTCACCGCCGGTTTCACCCTCGGCACCTACACGGTGGCCGCCACCTGCGGCGACGGTACGGCCGACGGCAGCGCGACCTTCACGGTCACCCCGATCGGCGGTGCCGAGGCCGGCGGCCGTGACGGCGACGACGGTGCCGGGACCCTGGCCACCGGCGCCACCCTGTTGGCCACCGCGCTCGGCGGTGCCGTCATTGTGGCCCGGCGGCGCCACGCCGTCACCGCCGCGACCCACTGATCCACGACTCACCCCATCCCATCCTGCGACGGGTGCCCGCACCGTGCTCGACGGTGCGGGCACCCGAGGTGGCACCGGAAGACGGAGTTTCCGCACCTACGCGGGCACCGCGAACGGAGGTTCCCGTGCGGGCGTACCAGGTGATCCGGTTCCTGATCGCGACGCTCGCGGTGGCCGGCCTCGCGCTGGTCGGCACGGGCCTGACGCGGCTACCGGCGCGACCGCCGCAACCCGACGGCGCGACGGCGCCGCACCGGACGGTTCCGGCGCCGCATCTGTCGCCGCTGCCCCGGGCCGCTCCTGTGGAGGTACGCATCCCCGCCGTCGGCATCCGCGCACCGCTGATCTCCGTCGCCGCCGACGCCGCCGGGGCGCTGGAGGTGCCCCCGCTGGACCGCCCGGGTGTGGCGGGCTGGTACCGGCCCGGGGTCAGCCCGGGTGAGACCGGCAACGCGGTACTGGTGGGTCACGTGGACTCCCCCGACGGGCCGGCCGTCTTCTTCCACCTGGGACGGCTGCGTCCCGGCGACACCATCGAGATCGTCCGGACCGACGCCCGGATGGTGCGCTTCGCCGTGCACGACGTCGAGGCGTATCCGAAGGACCGGTTCCCCACGGACCTGGTCTACGGCCCGGGCGACGCGGCCGGCCTCCGACTGATCACCTGCGGCGGTCGGTTCGACCGGGACACCGGCGAGTACGTCGACAATGTCATCGTGTTCGCCACCCGGGCAGCGTGAACCCGCGTTTGACCGTCGGGGCTCCGGGAAGAACGGTCGCCCACGGCAGATTCGCAAGGAGCGACGATGGCGCAGCCAGCACGGGCCAGCAAGCGGACCGGCGCGGACAAGGGTGGCCCGCCGCCACGGAAGGTGGCGGCGAAGAAGGCGGCCACGGCGGCGAAGCGGGCCACCGGGGCCACCGCCGCGAAGACGCCCGACACGAAGCCCACCCCGACGAGTTCCCGCGTCGCCCGCAAGAAGGCCGTCTCCGCCACCGCCACCCCGGCCCGCCGACCCACCGCCAAGGCAACCGCGGCGAAGAAGTCGGGGCCGGTCAAGAAGGCGCCCGCGAAGAAGGTGACGGCGGCGAGAGCGTCCAGCACGACGGCGCCGGCGGGGAAGGCCACGGGTACGAAGCGGGCACCAACCAGGAAGACCTCCGCCTCCCAGGCCGCCGCATCCCGGTCCCGTTCGGCCACCCCGGCACCGGCGAAGCGAGCCACCACGATGGAGTCCTTCGGTAACCGTCGGAACCCCCGCACCGGATCCCGCTGACCGGCACGTCCGGAAGGCCGACGCGCCCCGGTGACCGTGGCCGACGCCGTGACCGGAAGGATGGCGACGTGGCCAAGCGAGACAGACGACCAGCCAGCGGATCCGAGGTGACCGGGACGTGTCCGTGCGGGCAGGGCCTGCCGTACGCGGACTGCTGCGGACGGCTGCACCGGGGTGAGGCGGACGCGCCCACGGCCGAGGCGCTGATGCGGTCCCGGTACGCGGCCTTCGCCGTAGGCGACCCGGACTATCTGCTGCGCAGCTGGCACTCCCGCACCCGGCCCCCACGGCTGCGCCTCGATCCCGCGCAGCGCTGGACCGGGTTGGAGGTGCTCGACACCGACGGCGGTGGCCTGTTCGACAGCACCGGCACCGTGGAGTTCCGGGCCCACTACCGGGAGGGACGCGATCCGGGCACGGTGACCGAACGCAGCCGCTTCGTCCGTGAGGACGGCCGCTGGGTCTACCTGGACGACGACCTGGGCTGAAGCTGGTCACCGCCCCGGGTCACCCCCACCGACGCGAGCGGTCTCCGCTCGTCGGACGGCCGGATCGCCAGTGCCACCGCGATCAGCAGGTACGGCACGGCGGCGACCGCGAACGCCACCGGATTGCCCGCCACGGTGGCGACCAGACCGTACCCGCCGTACACGACGATGATCGTCAGGTCGGTGGCCATGCCGGCGAGCGAGGTGACGGTGGCCCGCCCCGGCCCGGTGATCCGGGCCTGTAGTCGCGCGTCGGCCAGCACCGAGGCCAGTTGAAGGCCGCAGAACGCCACTGCCACCAGCCCGAACGCGGCCGGGTGACCCGACAGCGCGCCCCCGGCCAGGGCCAGCGCGGAGCCGCCCAGCAGCAGCGCGTAGCCACGACTGCCGAACCGCTGACCGACCGGGGCGAGCAGACCGCCGACGATCTGCCCGAGCGTGACGATCAGGAGCAGCAACGGCACGGTGGTCAGCGCGACGCCGGTGTCGCGGGCCAGCAGCGGCGTGTACTCGTCGAGCGCGCCCCAGACGGCACCGACCCCGGCGACGAGCAGCACCGCCCGGCGTACCGACCGGTGACCTCGGGCCTCGGCGATTCCCGCGCGCAGCTCCTGCCACCAACCGAGCTCGTCCCCGTCCGGGTCGGCGGCCGTCACGGTGTCCGCCGGCCCACTGACCACGGTTGCGGCCGCCCTGCCCACGGCCGGCGCGGCGAGATCGGCGTCGACGCCAGCCGACGCGGCGCGTTCGACGCCACGCGGCACGGCGAGATCGGCGTCGAGGTCAACCGGCGCGGAGAACGCGCCGCCGGTTCGGCCGACGGTCTGCCGCTGCTCGGGGAAACGGACGGCGACGGCTGCGGCGAGCAGGCACGCCGCGACGCTGGCCGCACCAACCGCCGGGTAGCCACCGACCCCGAGCACGGGAGCGGCCAGCACGATCGACGCCAGCACCCCCACGGTGCCGGCGGTGCGCGCCCGGCCGATGACGCGGGCGTACCGGTCGGCGGCACCGAGCCGGTCGAGTTCGTCGAAGACCAGAGCCTCCGTCGCGCCGGAGGCGAGCGCTCCGCCAGCCCCCCAGAGGACGAACCCGGCGGCGAACGCCGGATAGGACGGGACGAGGGTCCAGAGGGCGAAGCCGGCGGCGGTGCAGAGCGGCGCGAGGCAGAGCATCCGCCGTCGGGAGGTCGCGTCGGCCCAGGCGCCGGAGGGCACCTCCAGCGCGATGCTGGCCAGCGACCAGATGACGAACAACGAGGAGATCTGCCCGACCGACAGGCCGGTGTCGGCGAAGAGCAGCGCGTACACCGGGTAGAGCAGCACCAGGTCGGTGAGGAACGCGTACGCGTAGAGCGTGCCGGCCAGGCGGCGGGCACGCGGCGAGGTCGGGGTCATCGGGGCCTTTCAGGTGGGACGGTCACGGACGCCGGTGTAATGGCGTTCGTGGCGGCCCACGGCCTCGGATGACGGATCAATGTCGCCAGGTCATGCCGCTGATGCTAACGCCCCACTCGGCGTCTCCGCACAGGTGATTCGGGCGCAGCCAACGGCCTGGGCGGGACGGAACCGGCGCCGGTCCCGTCCCGCCCGCCGGTCAACGCTGCTCGCCGGTCTTCGGCAGCACGATTGTCGAGTCGCTGTCGGCGGAGTCGCGCGGTGCCGGCACCTGCGGCGGGTTCGGAGTGACCACCTGGGTGGCCTCCGGGTCGCTCTCCGACGGCGCCGAGGGCTGCGTCGGGGCCGGGTCCTGGCGGGGCAGCGGCGTGGTCGCGTCAGGGTCGATGGCGGGGCCGGTGACGACCTGGGTCGCCTCCGGGTCGTCACCGGTGGAGGCGGGTGCGGTGTGGCCAGCCGGTTCCGCGTCGACCGGGTGGGAGGTGCTGGGCGCGGCGGCGTCCGACGCGTAGGTGGGCGCGCCGGCAGCGGGATCGGCGGGACGTTCGTCGGCCTCGCGCCGGCTGGCGGAGTAGGCCCGCGCGTGCTCGGCGATGGTCCGCGACTCCTGCTCGGCCCGGGCGAGCCAGGACTCCCAGCGGCTCTGCATCGGACGCACCAGCCCGCCACCGACCCCGACCACGAGGATGCCGCCGATGGTGGCCAGCACGGCGATCAGGACCGGCGTGGTCACCGTGGTCGCCACACCGATCTGGTTGAGCGCGGCGATGATGCCGAGTCCGAGAATGAACGCCGAAGCGGCGGTGGCCAGCAGCCGGCCGTAGGACAGGCCGCCGAGCGCACCGGAGATGATGTCCTTCACCGCACTGGCGATGGCGGCGGCGACAACCACGATGACGATCGCCACGAAGGCGCGGGGCAGCCAGGCGATGACCCCGCCGATCAGGTCGGAGATCGGGTTCGGCCCCCAGACCCCGAAGGCCAGGTAGAGGGTGAGCAGCAGGATCCCGTAGTAGGCGAGCCGGGCGACGATGTCACTGGCGTCGTAGCGGGATCGGGCCAGGGCCCGGCGGATGCCGCCGCGCTCGACCGCACGGTCGAAGCCGACCCGTTCGAGCAGCCGGTTGACCAGCTTCAGCGCCGCCTTGGCCAGCAGCCAGCCGACAACCAGAATGGCCACGAAGGCGAGCGCCTTGGGCAGGAAGAGAAGTATCGAGCGGAGGGTGTCCCCCACCGCGTCACCAAAGTCGTCTCGCATTGGATGGTCCTCCACAGGGGCAGGTGGTTCGTCCGGCCCGACCTACCCGCCTGCCCCTGCGTAGAAACCAGTGGAGGAGACGACCTACGGGCGCAGTTGGGCCAGCGAGGCGACCGCGACCCCGTGCGCGTACTGCTTCGACGCCGCGTCGATCAGCGGGCTGAAGTCGTACTGGATGAGCGCCCCGTACTGGAAGAGCCCCATGCCGCCGGCGGATGCCTGGGCCACGTGCGTACGGGTGACGGTGTCGTACGGGCCGGAACAGAAGAAGCCGCCGTTGAGCCAGATCGGATCGTGGTAGTTCATCCAGAACTCCTCGTTGACACCGTACGGGGTTCCCATGCAGTACGGCTGCCACTGGGTCTGCACCCGGGTGAACGCGTTGACCAGCAACGACCTCAGCTCGGTGACGCTGAAGCGGGCCTGGGCCCGGGCGATCAGCGCGATCGGCCCGATGGCGCCGAGCAGGATGCCGAGCTGATTCTTCGCCGAGGCGTTGGTGACCGCGTTCCACAGCGCGTCGATGAGCGTCACGCAGCTTGTCACGTCCTGCGCCCAGCGCTGCTTGAGGCTGAGCGGGAACTCGGCGATGTCGGCGAACTCGAGCACGTGGTGCCGGACGCAGCCGGTCGCCTCGGCCACCGCCAGCGCATCGGCGTGTGCGTTTATCGCGTCCCGCGAGGCGTTGACCGCGCCGATGATCTGGCTGGTCGCCTGTTCGAGGGTCAGGCCGCCGTTCTGCGAGCTGTTGAAGTACGAGTAGGCCGCGGCGGCGAACTGGATGATCGTCGCCACCGTAGCCGGGTCGACGGCCGCCTGCGCCGGTCGGGCGCCGCCCGGCACGACGAGCCCGGTGGCCAGCACCGCAGCGGCCATGCCGGTAGCGAATCGCTTACGTAGTCTTGTCACCGATCGCCTCCCTGGTTGTCCATCGTTTGTAGTACCGCCCGGGCCACCGCCCAGCTCGTGCCCGCCCCGGCGGCCTCCAGCAGCGACTCCGGCGAGTACGGGCCCTCCACCCAGTCGCCGAAGTACTCGTAGTCCCGGAATTCCAGTCGCCGACCGTCGGGCGCGGTGCAGACGTGCACGACGTGGTAGATCGACGGGTGCGGGTCCAGGTCACCTTGCGCGGGGGGTGCGCAGACCGGCTTGAGGTTCTCCACGATCGACTCCAGTGCCTCCCGGTAGTGGCGCATCAGCGTGGTCGTGCCGAACCCGGCCTTGACCCGGGCGGTCAGCGCCATCGGGTAGAGCGTGTGGATCGCGTACCCGAGGTCGTTGCGGGACTTCCTGTCCGTCATCGCGTTGAAGACGCTCGCCGCCACGTCGGCGTCGTGGGTGACGGCCATCGCCCAGTCCCAGAGCGTCTCCTCCTCGAAGATCTCTATGTCGTTGAACTCCACGACGTGCGCCCGAGCCGCGCCGAGCCACGGTGCCGCGGCGAGGGCGTCCATGTGCGTGAGCACCACCGACTCGGCATCGTCGACCGCCAAGATGGTGTCGGTCACCAGCTGGGCGATCTCCTCGGGGCTGAGCCCGCCGTCGCTGAACAGGTTCAGCAGCTGGATGACAGTGGTGCCGACCTTCTGCACGGGCACCGTGCCGTCGGCGGCGTGCGCCGGCGTCGCCGTACCCGAAACAGCCAGGGCGACCGCCAGCGCGGCGGCGACGAGCGTACGTACCGGTTGACGTCCCATGGCGACTTCTCCTTCGCCCTGCTATCGACGGACGCCAATAGCGTGGACCGCGCACCACCGGCTTGTCTTCGTCATCGGTGACAACCCGGATGCGCGATCGGGCAACCTGCTTGTCACTTGTGGTGACCCGATCGAACGCGGTGCCACCCTTCGCGGACCGCTGGCTCTTACTCGGGCGGGGGCACTAATCTCTGAGGTTGAGGTGACGCGGGAACGGCTGGACCTTCGAGGCAGGGGCTTCAATGGGAGACCTGTTCCACCAGCTCAGCAAGCAGGTCGACCGCAACGCCCGACGGGCTGTTCGGGTTTACCAACGCGAGCTACCCGAGTTTCGGCAGGTCGATGTGTCCAGCCACGGGCTCGCCGCGATGCTGGATTTCGCGGTGCTGCTCCGCCGCCGCACCGCTACGCTCGCGGCCGACGAGCAGCCCTTCACCGACGACGACCTGCGGCAGATGGAGTCGGTCGGCCAGGAGCGCGGCGAGCGCGGCATCTCCGCCGGAGCCCAGCGCCAGGTGCTGATGCTGCACTCGACACTGACACTTCAGGAGATCCGCGAGGCGGCCGGGCCGGACGACATCGAAGACGTGATGCGGATGCTGCGGTGGCTGGGCCCGCAGGGCGCAGTCGCCCAGGCCGCGTACACCCGGGGTTTCCTCGCCGGGCAGCACCGCAGCGTGCCGTTCGCAGCGCGGATACAGCGCCTCACGCTGGCACTGCTCCACGACGACCCCGCCGCCGGTCAGCTCGCCGGTGACCTCGCCCTGCCCCACCACGGGCAGTACCTGGTCACTATCGTCACCATCCGAGGCGACACGCGACGCCTGACCGCCAAGGTGCGCGCCAGGACCATCGAGACGCTTCTGCACGCGCACCGCACGCCGATGATGTGGCGCACGCCGTCGGAGTTCGTCCTGCTGACCCCGATGCCGGGGGCGGTCGGAACGCTCGTCGCCGCGGATCAGCAGACCGCTCTCGCGGTGATCCGCGGTCTCGCCGACGCCGTCGGCCGTCCGCTGTCGATCGGTACCACCGCCGGTTCCACCGGTAACCTCGCCCCGACCGCCGACCTGGCCCGCCGGGTCAGCGGTGTCGCGCCCGCGCAGCCGAGGCCGGAGTGCCTGCACACGGTCGCCGACGTCCTGATCGAACTCGCGGTCGCACAGCTGCCCGCGGTCGACAGCTGGCTCGACGACCTCACCCGCCGTCTCTCCGCCGGCCCCGATCTTGTCGAGACGCTCGCCGCCTACTACGACAACGACATGAACCGTCTCCGTACCGCGGCCGCCCTCAACATCCACCCGCGTACGCTCGACTATCGCATCCGCCGGGCCCACGACCTGCTCGGCTTTCACCCCGCGACAGCCCGAGGCGTACGCCTGATCGGCGCCGGCATCGCCCGCGCTCGGGCCGACCGCACCCGGTGAGCCGGCCCGCCGCAGCGCCGCGACCACCTCGACGAGCCGCTCCGGCCCAGGACGGCAACCCTGGGCCGGAGCGATGGAGCTGGTCGATCAGACGAAGTTCACGTCACTGCACCACATGTACGCCTGGTCGAGGTGCGATGCCTGCCAGATGACGAAGACGATGTGGCGTCCGGTGTAGCCGGAGGTCGAGACGTTGAACGAGATGTTCTGCGCGGGCGCGTACCTGCCGGTCTGCGTGATGAAGTCGAGGTTGCCCCAGCCGAGCCGCTGGGTGGTGGGGTCGAATCCCTGCTTGCTGACGTAGACGCGGAAGAAGTCGGCGCCGTGGCTGGCCTGGTCGTAGAGCTGGACCGTGAAGTTGCGGCTCACGTTGGTCGTCCGCCACGCACCAGGCTGGTTCAGGCTGTTGTTCCTGGACAGCCCGTTGCTGCAGAGCTGCCCGTCGGGGGTGCGGCCCTGGAAGTTGCCGCCCAGGCCGTCCCGCAGCGCGCTCATCCAGTTCCACATGGTGTCCGGGTTGGCCTGGAACGCCTGCCAACACATGGGGTCCTGCTGCTGCATGGCCGGGTTCGTGTGCTGGCTGCCCCAGCTCTGCCAGCACTGGTAGGCGCGGGAGGCCGGGTTGATGATGGTGCCGTGGGCCTGGACCGGGCTGCTCCACGGCAGCACGCCGACCATCATCGCGAGCAGCACGGCAAGCACCCGAAGGGGCTGGCGGACGGCTGACCGGGATCGTCCGCCGCTCTGATCAGGCCTGCGTGAACGCATGTGCGTCCTCCGTTCCTCGGTGGTGTCGGTGGGTGGGAGCGCTTCCAACGCCAGACAAGCATCGAGTCGCATAAATGTCAACAATGATCTTAATTGGTGCCACTGTGTCCCGAGCCGGCCCGAGTCACCGTGAAGGGCACCAATGCCCCATCTGTGCTGCGACGATGACCCACTCCGCCACCCACCCGATCACCCGAACGACGTCCCAGATCGAAACTTTCGGTTGTTGACGGCCCGCGATTCATAGTACGAGAGCGGCGTCGGGCCGGCTCGTTCCAGAGGCGAATGTCGGTGCGGCCGGCAGAGGTCGTCAGGTCGCGTCCGCAGCGAGCAGCGGCAGCCGCTGGACGCAGCGCTGCCCGGTTCCACGGCGCTGCCCGGTTCCATGGCGTAGGCGATCAGGATGGGGCCGCTGCATCCCGGGGGCTAGGCGTCCGAGCCCCAGACGCATCCCGACCACCGGCCCGTCGGAGTCAGCCTGGACAGGCGTAGCTGACCTCGGTCGCCGCCTGCGCCGGTGCCGGCGACACGATGTTCACCGTCGCGGTCTCCGTGGTGCTGCCGACCCCGGTGAACGACCAGCGCAACGTCAGCGTGACGCTACGCTGTCCCCGACCGACGCGCTCGGTGAGCAGAGCACCTGGCGCACTGCCGGTCCGCAGCCACTGATACTCGATCACGCCCGCGCGGCCGTTGGTCCGCACGGTGGCGACCACGTCGACGGTGACGTCGCAGCGTGCGCCGGCCGGTCGGGGCACGCTCGCGGTTACATCGGCGATCTCCAGCGGGCTGAGTCGCTGCCAGATCCACAACCCCACCGCGGTCAGCAGCGCGAGGCTCAGCAGCGCGGAGAGCACTGTGGTCAAGCGACGCCAGGGCGACGGCCGGCGCGGCGGCGCGGGTGCCGGCCAGGCCGGTGCCACTGGCGGGGCGACCGGCACGCCGGGACCGAACCGCAGCTCGCCGCCGGGCCCGGCGGTGGGCGCGGGCAGGGCCGTGCCGCCGGTACGCGTACCGACCGTGACATTCGCGGCCGTCGTGTCTCCCCCGGTCCCAGCCAGCGACAGCGTCGGCTCCGCACCGTCGAGTGAGAGCGTCGGCTCCGCACCGTCGAGTGACGCCTTAGGTGCGGTCACGGACGGTGGGTGTGCGGGCAGGGTGACGGTCGGCTCGGCCGGTACCCGTTGGGTGGGCAGGGCCTCCGTGGCGGCGTCGTCCGGCTGATTCACGCTGTCGTCTCCTGCGTTCGTCGCGGGCCTGGGTGCGGGGGGCGGCTGGTCAGCCGGGCGTGCAGAAGGAGTAGAGCGTCACGTGCACCGTCGCACCGGTGGTGGTGTTACCGACGGCGTCGGTGGCCAGGACCGCGACCGGGATCCGCGTGGTCGCTCCGGGCCTGGGCAGGTCGCCGAGCACGCCCCGGAACTGGCCGCCACGCAGCTGAGCCATGTTCTGCTCGTACGACCGCTTCTCGAGCGTGTAGCGCAGACGGACCCGCAGCTCACCCGAGTCGGTACGGTCGTCGGCGACGAGCGCGGTGACCGTGCTCGCGGTCGGTCCGAACGGGCAGCCCGCCGGATCCAGTTCGGTCGGACTCGCGGTGACCCGGTCGACGGTGGGCGCGGTGGTGTCCGACGGCGGTGCGGGACTGGTGGACGACGTGGGCACCGGCGTCGCGGTCGGTGAGCCGCCCGGGGGACGTACCGACCGGCTCGGCTCGACCGTTGTGCCGCCCGTCGGGACGGTCGCCGTACCGGTCGGGGTGGGTGGATCGGGGGTGCCGACCGTCGGCACGTCGGACGTTGGCGTCGGCTGCTGTGCGGCCGGGACTCCGACGGTCGGGACGGTCCCGGCGGTCAGATCCGTGCGGGCCTCGGTGGCCGCCGCCGCACCGACCGACGGTGGCTCGTCCTTCCCGGCGTAGCTGAGCCCGGCAACGCCGACCAGCATCGCCGCCACCAGGCCGGACCCGACCAGCGCCGCCCGGGACCGTCCGGTCCGCCGAGGTACGGATCCGTCGGCGGCCTCGCCCACCGATATCGGCGCATAGGCACCGACCGCCGTGCTGGCCACGCTGATGCCGCCCCCGCTGCCGTCCGGGAACGGAAACAGAGCCGCCAGCAGCGCTGCCCGGCGAGCCAGCTCGCGCCACCCTCGTTCCTCCCAGTCGTCCCCGTAGGCACCGGCGGCTACCTCCTCCAGGTTGGCGAGGAAGACCTGCGCGGGCTGTGGACGGTCGTCGGGCCGCTTGGCCATCCCGTCGCGCAGCAGGCCGTGCACCGGGCGCGGCGCCCGATCGGTGGGGATCGGCGCCCGGATGTGCTGCCGGCGCAGCGTGGCCAGATCCCGCCCGTCGAACGGCGGGTGGCCGGTGAGGCATTCGAAGAAGGTGGCGGTGGCGGCGTAGATGTCGCAGGCCGGGGTGGCCGGCGCACCGGACCACTGCTCGGGAGCCATGTAGCGGGGGGTGCCGGTGACAGTGCCACCGGAGGCGGCGCCGACCGGCATGGCGATGCCGAAGTCGGCGAGCTTGCTCGTGCCCTCGGCAGTCACCAGCACGTTCTCGGGCTTGTAGTCACGATGCACCACGCCGCGCGCGTGCGCCGCACCGAGCCCGGCCAGGGAACCCTTGAGCACGCAGAGCGCGGACTCCGGTGTGGTGGGGCCCTGCGCACGCAGCATCTGGCGCAGCGACACGCCGTTGACCAACTCCATCACGATCGCCGCACCGCCGGGCGCCTCGACGTACTCGTAGAGGCGACAGATGTGCGGGTCGTCGATGTCGGCAAGCAGCCGCGCCTCGTCCCGGAAGTCGGCCCGCAACAGCTCGTCGTCGGGCCCGGTGGTCAGATACTTGATCGCCACCGCGGTGCCGGTGGCGTCGTGCACGGCGAGATCGACGCTGCCGGAGGCACCGGCACCGAGCCGACGGACCGGGGTGTAGCCGGAGACCTGCCAACCGTTCATGTCGCCACTATCCGCGCCACGCGCAAGTGAACCGTGCCGCTGAACACGCGATCATTATCGCCACCGCCGCCGGTGACGTCATCGTCCCGGCGGGTGCACCGACCTCACCGGGTGGATACCTGGTGAGTCGTCCGGTGGGCACGGTCGGCGGCCTTCCGCTGCGCCTGGTGCGGCCGACCGGCCCTGAGCTGCACCGCCCCGACGTTTGACCTGGCTCGGCGACGGAAAGTGTGGCGGAATGAGATGGGCCCGTCACGCCGTACCCGCCGCCGTCACCGCGCTCGCCGCGCTCGCCGCCCGTGACCTGCTGCAACGTGAGCACGCGCTGAGGCGCAACTTCCCGCTGCTGGGTCGGGCACGCTACCTGCTCGAATCGCTCGGACCGGAGCTACGGCAGTACATCGTGGCCGGCAACAACGAGGAACGTCCGTTCACCCGGGACCAGCGCCGCTGGGTGTACGCCTCCGCGAAGCGGCAGAACAACTACTTCGGGTTCGGCACCGACAACGACATCGAGTACACCCCGGGCTATCCGGTCATCAAGCACCGCACCTTCGGTCGGGCGGTACCGCCGTCGACGCCGACGACCGGGCACGAGGTGCGGCTGCCGTCGGCGAAGGTGCTCGGAGGCGCGCGACGACGCACCCACGCGTTCCGCCCCGGATCGGTGGTGACCATCTCCGGGATGAGCTTCGGCTCCCTGTCCGGCCCCGCTGTGGAGGCGTTGAACCGGGGCGCGGCGATCGCCGGCTGCCTGCACAACACCGGCGAGGGCGGGCTGTCCCCGTACCACCGCCACGGCGGCGAGCTGATCCTGCAACTGGGTACCGCGTACTTCGGCTGCCGCGACGATCGGGGCCGGTTCGACCTGGCCCGGCTCAAGGACGCGGTCGCCGGCGCACCGGTGCGCGCGCTGGAGATCAAGCTCAGCCAGGGCGCCAAGCCCAGCCTGGGGGGCCTGCTGCCGGGGGCGAAGGTGTCGGCGGAGATCGCCGCGACCCGAGGCATCCCGATCGGACGGGACTGTGTCAGCCCGTCTCGGCACGCGGAGTTCTCCGACTGCGACAGCCTGCTCGACTGGGTGGAACTCCTGGCCGCCGAGACCGGCCTGCCGGTCGGCATCAAGTCGGCCGTGGGCGACCTCGACTTCTGGACCGAGTTGGCCGACCTGATGCGCGACACCGGCCGCGGCGTCGACTTCGTCACCGTCGACGGTGGCGAGGGCGGCACCGGGGCCGCCCCGCTGATCTTCACCGATTCCGTGTCACTGCCGTTCCAGCAGGGCTTCGCCCGGATCTACCCCGTTTTCGCCGAACGTGACCTGCACGAGCAGGTCGTCTTCATCGGCTCCGGCAAGCTCGGCCTGCCCGACAACGCGGTGGTCGCATTCGCGCTCGGCTGCGACATGGTGGCCGTGGGCCGGGAGGCGATGCTGGCGATCGGCTGCATCCAGGCGCAGAAGTGCCACACCGACACCTGCCCCACCGGCGTGGCCACCCAGAACGCCTGGCTGACCCGAGGGCTGGACCCGGCATCGAAGTCGGTCCGGGCGGCGCACTACATCAAGACGCTGCGGCGGGACCTGATGAAGGTCGCCGAGGCGTGCGGAGTGGAGCATCCAGGGCTGATCGACACCGACGCCGTGGAGATACTCGGCGGGCGGACCAGCGCCACTCCGCTGCGCGAGGTGTACGGGTATCGACCGGGCTGGGGGCTGCCGTCGGCGGCCGACCGCAAGGCGCTGGTGGAACTGATGTCCGTCGAGGGCTCTCAGGGCGGCAGCGCTCCCCCCTCGCCGACCGCCCAGCGTTGACGCCCGGCGGCCACCCCGGCGGTGGGCAGTGGTGCCGTGAGCCGGGGTGGGCGCGGCGCGGGTCGGCCGGGACCGACCCGCGCGTCCGGGTCGCCGGAGGACGGATCACGTTCGTGCCATCTCGGTACGGATCAGCGGCAGGCCCCTCCTCCGGCGTCGGCCGTTATCACCGTCCTGGGCGGCGGCGTCGCCTGTAGGGCGGCTGGTACCCGTCGCGTCGGAAAGGTGGAGTGACTGATCCGGACCGACGGGACCGGCCGCCAGAGCAGGTTGACGGTGGCGCCGCCGGGACCCGACAGACGTTGCCGGCCCCGGTAGCCCAGCCGGCGATAGAGGCGCAGGTCGTCGTCGCCGTGCGCCTCCGCGTAGGCGGGCAGGCCGAGATTGTCCATGTACCGGTGGCTGCCGGCGAGGACGGCGGCGGCCTGACGAGCCCGGTCGGCGTCCGGTGGTGCGGCGAGGAACGCGAGGTGGTTGTGCGCCTCGGCGGGCCGCCGCGCGGCAAGCAGGTGATCGACATGGCGGAAGCGCGGGGCGTGTACGCCGCTGGCGTCGTCGAGTCGCTCGTCATAGCGGGGTGGCGGCGGGATCGGGCGATAGCGGTGGAACCAGACGGTGGCGGCGGTCCCGTCCTTGAGCAGGAACGCGTCGCCGAACAGCAGGGCGTGCTCGGTCCAGATGCGGGCCACGGCGGCGATCACGGCGGGACGCCGCCGCTCGTCGGGGACGAGCCACGCGCCGAGAGAGGTCGGGACGATCGTGGCGGTGAGCAGGTCGACGATCCAGTCGAGGTCGCACCATCGGGCACGGTTGACGGGCAGGGTGACGTGCATGGGTACTCCTGGTGAGGCATGAAGTCGAAGGACGGTGCCGAGCCGTCGCGACAGGACACGCGCGAGCAGGCTCGGAGGACGGTCGGCGGTGTACGACCGCCGTGAAGTGTCGCGTGACGCGGCCACGACCGGCGTGGCCGCGCGGAAGTGGCAGGGCTGCGGTCAGGCTGGCCGGCTGCGCGGTCGCGGCGAGCGGGAGGGCCGTCGCCGGGTGCGCGCCAGCCGGGTCACCCGGCCGCTGACCGCCGGCGGCGACCAGCCAGCCACAGCCAGGTCGGCCGGGCCGCTGTGCGAGGTCGGGGCCGACTCAGCGCCGCTGGTGCCGGGCGCCGGCGAGAAGGGCGGCGTGCCCGGCGTGCGGTCGGCCGGGCGGCTTCGGTCGTGCTCCTCGCCGTCGACGGCCCCCTTGCCGGAGTGCGACGACGCCGCCGACGGGTAGCCGGAGAGGTGACGGGTGCGGTGATCGGCGGTGCCGAGTTGCCGGGCGCTCTCCGGGTCGAGGTCAGTCCGGTCCGGGCTGACCGGTCCCGCGGGCTCGGCGTCCGGTGCCGGTGGCACGAGATCGGCTCCCGGTGCCGCCGGGGCGCCGGGATCCGGGGCGGGTTGCGGGGTCGGGTCCACCGGTGTCGGTACCGGGGCGGGCTGGGGCAGCTCGACGACCGGATCCAGCACGTCGAGCACCGGCTCCACCAGATCGAGAAGCGGATTCAGCAGGTCGAGGACCGGCGTCAGCTCCCGCAAGACCGGGTCCGCACCCTCCAGAACGGAGTCGAGCAGCGGCGGCGCGGTGTCCTGCGGCGGTTGCCCACCGACAGGGGGAGACTGCCGTCCCCCGGGCCGGCCATCAGCGGGCTCGGGTTGAGCCTCCGCTGGTTGGCCGGGTGGTGGCGTTGGCGCCTGCTTACCAGGCGGCTTCGGCGAGGCGTCCCGCCTCGGTGGCGCGGGCTCGGTACGCCGCCGACGATCGTCGGGCCGGTGAGGGCGGGGCCGATCGGCCCTGGGCGGATCGGACGCGTGCGGATCGGCCGATCGGGGCGCGGGACCGGGCGGTGGAGGGGGGTCCGGGGCGGGCGCATCCGACCCGAGCACCGGCGTCAACAGCCCTCGAACGAGGTCACCGACGCGGGGCGTTGCTCCGTCCTGAGTGGCGACCGGCGGCTCCCCGGCGGCGCGGGCGGAATCGGTCGAGGCGACGTCGTAGGCACACCAGGCCAACCCGGCGACCGCGGTCAGGAAACCGAGTCGTAGGACCGCGCGTGCGAGGCCACGCCGTCGTCTCGTCACCGGCGCCTCCCGTGCCCGACTGCCACCCGCTGCGAACGCACCATAACTCACTGCGACAGTACGGTCACGAGCCACGGGCGTGTCGATCCGCCAGGTTCCGGACTGGTCCAACCAGTTGACGGGTTGATGTGCCCTGGGCCACACTGCCGGGCATGACATTCGTCCCCGTCACCCGGGCTTCCGTCTCCGACCTGGTCTTCGGACAGCTGCGCGACGCCATCGTCAGTGGCACCTACCGCACCGACGACACGCTGCCCGGCGAACGGGAGCTGGCGACGACCTTCCAGGTGAACCGGCATGCGGTCCGGGAGGCGCTGCGCCGGTTGCAGCAACTCGGCCTGGTCCGGATCAGCCAGGGCGGCGCCACCCGGGTGTTGGACTGGCGGGTGCACGCCGGTCTGGATCTCGCGCTCTCCCTGGTGCGCTCCGGAGACGTCCTGCCGGTCGCCACCCTGGTCCGCGACATGATGGACATGCGGGCCTGCATCGGCGTCGACGCGGCCCGGCTCTGCGCCCGCCGGGCCGACGACGCGGCGCGACGACGGATCGTCCGCGCGGTCGAGGAGTTCGCCGACCTCGCACCCGACCTGACCGCGATGGGTGAGGCCAACATCGCCGTCTGGCGGCTGATCCTGGACGGCTGCGGCAACACCGCGTACCTGCTGGCCTTCAACAGCCTGGTGGCCGGCGCCCTGGCGGTGGCCGAGGTGCCGCCCCAGCGGCGCGCCACCGAACTGCTCGACGTCACCGGGCACCGTCGGCTGGCGTCGGCCATCGCCGACGGCCGGGACGTCGAGGCCGCCGAACAGGCCCGATCGCTGCTCACCGCCGCGCTCACCGCCCCGACCAGAAAGGACAGCCGGGCATGATCCCCGCCGTGCTCTACGCCATCCCCGCGTTCCTCCTGCTCATCACCGTCGAGGCGCTGTCGTACCGGTTCGCGCCCGACGACGCCGAACGGGGCTACGCGGCCCGGGACACTGCCACCAGCCTGACCATGGGTGCCGGCAGCCAGGTCATCGGCGTGCCGTGGAAGCTGCTCACGATCGGCCTGTACGCCGCCGCCTACACCATCTCGCCGTTCAGTCTCTCCCCCGGCGACTGGTGGGTCTGGGTGTTGTTGTTCTTCGCCGACGACTTCGCCTACTACTGGTTCCATCGGGCCCACCACGAGGTGCGACTGCTGTGGGCCGGGCACGTGGTGCACCACTCCAGCGTGTTCTTCAACTTCTCCACCGCCCTACGGCAGAGCTGGACGCCGATGACCTCGCTGCCCTTCTGGCTGGGCCTGGCCCTGCTCGGCATTCCACCGTGGATGATCTTCCTTCAGCAGTCGATCAGCCTGCTCTACCAGTTCTTCCTGCACACCGAGCGGATCAATCTGCTGCCCCGACCGATCGAGTTGCTGTTCAACACCCCCTCACATCACCGGGTGCACCACGGCTCGAACGACGAGTACCTGGACCGCAACTACGGCGGCATTCTGATCATCTGGGATCGAATCTTCGGGACCTTCCAGGCTGAGGGCGACGCGGTCCGGTACGGCCTGACCAAGAACATCGGCACCTACAACCCGCTGCGGGTGGCGACCCACGAGTACGCGGCCATCTGGCGGGACCTGCGCACCGCCAGGTCCTGGCGGGAGCGGCTCGGGTACCTGCTGCGCCGCCCGGGCTGGCAGCCGGCCCGATGAACACCGCGACCGGCGGCGGCCGGAGGCTGGTGGACACGCGGCCGCGGCGGCCGGACCGGGATGTGGTGTTGCTCTGGGCGTTCGCCGTCGTGGCGGCCGTCGAACTGGTCGCCGTCGCCAGCGACGTGCTCGCGGTGCAGTGGTTGGCCAAGCCGCTCCTGGCACCGCTGCTGCTGACCTGGCTGTGGCGGGTCCGCGCGGCGAACGCCCCGATCGCGGTCGGCCTGCTGCTCGCCACCGCTGGAGACATCGCGCTGCTGGTGCCGTCGGACACCGCCTTCCTGGTCGGGATGGGCTGTTTCCTCGGCACCCAACTGGCGTTCGTCACCGCGTTCGTCGGTCACCGCCGGGCCCGACCGGCGGCGCTGGCCGGGTACCTGACGCTGTGGGTGGTGGCGAACGCGCTGCTGTGGCCGCGGCTGGGCGAGCTGCGGCTGCCGGTGCTCGGGTACAGCCTGGCGTTGTGCCTGATGGCGGCGACCGCGACCGCGGTCGGCCTGCGGGTCGCGCTCGGCGGCGCGCTGTTCCTCTTCTCGGACCTGTTGATCGGCCTCGGCGCGGCCGGTACGACAGCGCCCGGACACGGCGTGCTGGTGATGGCGACCTACAGTGCCGCACTGTTCCTGATCAGCACCGGCTGGGCAGCGGCGAGCCGGCGCTGACCCTAATGGCCGTGGTAGAGGGCGGCGACCTCGTCGGCGAAATGATCCTGCACCGCCTCCCGTTTGATCTTGAGCGTGGGGGTGAGTTCCCCGTCCACCTCGGTGAGATCCCGGTGCAGGATCCGGAAGGTCTTGACCTGTTCGGCCCGGGAGACGCTGCGGTTGGCCTGGTCGATCGCCACCTGGATCTCGCCACGTAACTCCGAATCGTCCCGCAACGCGGACACCGACGCCCCGGGGTGCCCGTGCTGCTCCCGCCAGCGCGTCCACGCCTGCGGGTCCACCGTCACCAGCGCGGCGACGTAGGGGCGACCGTCGGCGACCAGCATCACCTGGCTGATCAGCGGATGCGCTCGGATCCGCTCCTCGATCGGCCCGGGCGCGATGTTCTTACCGGCGGCCGTGACCATGATGTCCTTCGTCCGTCCGGTGATCCGCAGGAAACCGTCGTCGTCGATCGTGCCGAGGTCGCCGGTACGCAGCCAGCCGTCGTCGGTCAACGCCGCCCGGGTGGCCTCCGGGTTGTTCCAGTAACCGCCGAACACCACCTCGCCCCGGGCGTGGATCTCGCCGTCGTCGGCAATGCGGATCCGTACCCCCGGCAGTGGTCGCCCGACCGTGCCGATCCGCATCTCCGTCGGCAGGTTCGCGGTCAGCGCCGGGGAGGTCTCGGTCAACCCGTACCCCTCCAGCACGGTGATGCCGGTGCCCCGGAAGAAGTGACCGAGCCGCTCCCCCAGCGGCGCGCCGCCCACGATGGCCATCCGGCATCGTCCGCCGAGGGCGGCGCGCAACCGGCGGTACGCGGCGAGGTCGAACACCAGGTGCGCCAGGCGGAGCAGCTTTCCGGGTCCGCCTGGCGTGTCCAGCGCCCGGCTGTACCGCACGGCCGCCCGCTCGGCGAGGCCGAAGAGCCATCCCCGGTGCGCGTCCTCGGCGGTGTGGCGGGCCTGGTCGTGCAGCTTCTCGAACATCCGGGGCACGGCGAGGATGAAGGTGGGCTTGAACCGGCGCAGCTGGTCGAGCACTCCGGAGATGTCGGCGCTGTGCACCATGGTGGCGCGGTTGTGCACCATGCCGATCTGGATCAGCCGGGCGAAGGCATGCGCCAGCGGCAGGAACAGCACCGTCGTCGCACCCGGGTGCAGCAACTGGGGAAGCACCGCGGTGGCGTTGCCGATGTCGGCGGAGAGATTTCGGTGCGCCAGCACGCAGCCCTTCGGCGGGCCGGTGGTGCCGCTGGTGTAGACGATGGTGGCGATGTCGGCGCCGGTCACGGCGGCTCGACGCGCATCCACCTCGGTGGCGTCGACGGCGCGGCCCCGCGCCACCAGCTCGATGAGATCGCCGGCGTCGATACGCCAGGTCTGCCGCAACTCGGGCAGCTCCGAACGCAGATCGGCCACGCTGAAGGCGTGGTCGGCGGTCTCCAGCACGCAGCCGACCGCACCGGAGTCGCCGAGCATCCAGCGGATCTGTTCCGGGCTGGAGGTGTCGTAGATCGGCACGGTCACCGCGCCGATCGACCAGAGGGCGTAATCGACAAGCGTCCACTCGTACCGGGTGCGGCTGAGCAACCCGACCCGGTCGCCGTGCGCGATCCCGGCGGCGACGAAACCACGGGCCACCGCGACCACGTCATCGCGGAACTGCCGGCAGGTCACCGGCAGGGCGCCGCCCCGTCCGGAGCGGCGCACCGGCCACGACCGGGGATCCGGGTCGGGCCGGACGAACTGCACCGCGTCCGGGTCCTCGGCCGCGTTGCGCCACACCTGCTCCGCCAGGGTGGTGTCCTCGCCGCTGACGATCGGCTCGACCGCTGTCTCCTGCACGCCTGTCCACCTGCCGTCGCGTCACCCGGCCAAGGCCATCGGAACAGATGGTGGACCGCACCCCGACGGTGTGCCCGGAAAACCCGAGAACCCGTCCCCCAGGCCCGCCGACGTGCTATCCCCGCCGGTCACCAGTCATGGACGGTGCCGTCCTGGAGGCGGTTGAACGGCAGGTACGCCGGTTGGTACGGGAACCGGGCGGCGGCCTCCTCGTCCAGTTCGACGCCGAGACCCGGCTGCTCACCCGGGTGCAGGTAGCCGTCGGTGAAAGTGAACGACTGGCGGAACACCTCGTTGGTGAGGGCGCCGTGCCGCATGTACTCCTGGATGCCGAAGTTGTGGATGGCCAGGTCAAGGTGGAGCGCGGCAGCCATGCCGACCGGCGAGATGTCGGTCGGCCCGTGGATACCGGACTTGATCTGGTACTGCGCGGCGAAGTCGAGCAGCTTGCGCATCGCGGTGATGCCGCCGGTGTGGGTGACCGCGGAACGCACGTAGTCGATCAACTGTTCCCGGATCAGGGTCTGGTAGTCCCAGACGGTGTTGAACACCTCGCCGATCGCCAGCGGGGTGATGGTGTGCTGACGGACCAGCCGCAGCGCGTCCTGGTTCTCCGCCGGGGTGCAGTCCTCCAGCCAGAACAGGTCGTACGGTTCCAGGGCCTTGCCCAGCCTCGCGGCCTGGATCGGGGTCATCCGGTGATGCCCGTCGTGCAGCAGCGGCAACTCGGGCCCGAACTCGTTGCGGACCGCCTCGAAGACGCCGGGCAGGTGGCGCAGGTACGCCCGGGTGTCCCAGTCCTCCTCGGCCGGCAGCGGGGTGCGCTGCGCCGGCTCGTAGTCGTAGCGCTTACCGTCGGCGCTGGGCTGGGTGGCCACCCCGTACACGGCGTTGATGCCGGGCACCGAGGTCTGCACCCGGATGGACCGGAAGCCGAGGTCGAGGTGGGCCCGGATGGAGTCGAACAGCTCCGGCAGATCCCGCCCGGAGGCGTGCCCGTACGCCATGATGCCGGTGCGGGACGCGCCGCCGAGCAGCTGGTAGAGCGGCATCCCCGCGGCCTTGGCCTTGATGTCCCAGAGCGCGACGTCGACCGCGGCGATGGCCGCCATGGTGACCGGCCCGCGCCGCCAGTACGCCGAGCGGTACAGGAACTGCCAGGCGTCCTCGATACGGTGCGCGTCGCGCCCGAGCAGCAACGGCACGACGTGGTCGCGCAGGTACGAGGCGACGGAGAGTTCACGCCCGTTGAGCGTGCCGTCACCGAGGCCGGTGATGCCGTCCTCGGTGGTGATCCTCAGGGTGACGAAGTTGCGATCCGGGCTGGTGACGATGACGTCGGCGGCCACGATCTTCACGAGGGGTGCCTTTCCCGCGGGCCGTTAACCCGGCGGCGGCACCGGCGGCGAGTCGGGGGAACCCGCGTTGAGCTCGACGTTGTACTGGCCCGAGATGCTAGGCCACAACGCCACCGCGCCGCCATCCGCGGCCGGGAAGCTTCCTCGGCCGACCGCCCGCCCGATGTGGCCCAGCACCTCGTGGACGTGCGGCCGGATCTGGGCGCGCAACGTCTCGCTCCACCGCTCCTGCTCGTAGCGGCGGTCGAGGTACAACCGGCGGGCATGGGCCAGGACGGGCCGGTGCTCCGGCGGCAGGCGGGCCAGGGCCCAGTCGGCGGCGACGTCCTTGGCGCGGACCGCACCGGTGGTCACGGTGAACCAGACGCGGGCGAGGGTGAGCAGCACGTTGCGGGTGTCGCCGTCGAGGTCGTCGAGCAGGCCCGGCACGCCGGCCACGCTCGCCCGGACCACGTCGGCTGTCGGCACCGCCGCCAGCAGCCGCGCTGGGGGCGGTCCGGCCAACGGGTGGTCACCGGCGCGGGCGGCCGCGACCACCAACGCCAGGTCCACCATCGTCTCCGGCTGCGGAACAGCGCCGGACAGGTACGCGGCACGACGCCACTCGCCGTACTGGAAGTCCACAGTGGGTGGGTAACGCCAGGGCCGCACCTCGGTGGCGACGACCACGGTCAGCTCGATCGGGCGGGCCCGGTTCACCGAACCGGAGGTGGCCAGCAGCCCGTCGAGCAGCAGCCGTCGCTCCCGACCGGTCAGGCTCCGGGCGGCGACCACCAGCACGTCGATGTCGCTGGCGGGCCGCAGTCCGCCGAGCACCGCCGAGCCGTGCAGGTAGGCACCGACGAGCCGGTCGCCGAGCACCCGTTCGACAAGCCCGACGAGTTGCCGGATCTGGTCCGTCACGGGTCGAGTCTGTGCCAGGGCCGGGCGTCGGAGCCACCGCTTTACCCGGCACGCCGGCTCCCGTCCCGGTGGTGCGTACGATGCGGCACATGGCGTTGTTGCACCGGGCGGACATCCGTCCCACCAAGCTGGAACTGTTGGCGGCCTGGCTGCCGACCCGCGACTGGTACGAGGGCGGCGTCGACGTGGCGCGCGTGGCCGGGTACCGGTTCGACGACCCGGCCGGGCAGGTGGGCATCGAGACGCTTCTGGTCGCCGACGGCGACGGGCCGGTGCACCAGGTGCCGTTGACCTACCGTGGGGCGCCGCTGGACGGCGCTGACGAGTGGCTGGTGGGTACCACCGAGCACTCGGTGCTGGGTCGGCGCTGGGTCTACGACGCGGTCGGCGACCCGGTTTACGCGGCCGCTCTGGCCGGGGCCATCCTGGCCGGCGCCGGACAGGCCGAGGAGTACTTCGAGGTTGACGGCCGGCGCGAGGTACGCCCGCCCAGCATGGCCATCACCAGCGACGCTCCCGCCGCCGTCGTCGTGCCTCCGGTCGGCGCGCTGCTCCGGGTGGTCGACGGCGACCCGACGCTCGTCGTCACCGACACCGTCGAGCTGGGGGTGATCCGCCGCCCCGGATCCACCGCCGCCCCGGCCGGTGCCACCTTGACCGGCACCTGGGACGACGTCCAGGCCCCGCTGGCGTACGCCGCGCCGCGCTGAGCCGGCACGGGACGGGTGCCGCCGGTCAGGCCAGGATGACGGGGTTGGTCAGGGCCGCCATCCGCCGATCCGGGTGGCGTACCTCGGCCCGGACGAAGCCGCCCTCCCGCGCGGCGGTGCGCCAGCGGACCGTGCCCTCCCCGTCGGCGGGCAGTCGCTCGCGGAGCACGGTGCCGCGTTCGGTGTGCAGACTGACGACGCCGAACGGCACCCCGGACACCCGCAACCGCACCTCGATCGGCTCGCCGCCGGAGTCCAGGCGCTCACCGACACCGACGACGCGGTCACCGCTCGCGGCGGCGAACGCCACGTCGACGGCGGCGGAGCCGGCGATCCAGCTCCGGCCGGCCTTCAGGCCGGCGAGGACCGCCTCAACGCCCAGTTCCTCGGCGAAGACCACGGTGTGCGGGGTGCCGAGCTGACCGGCGAGGTGGGCGTCGCTGTTGCCGACCACCGGCCACCACCGCCCCGATGGATGTCGTGGCCGAGGTTGCGTCCCCACTCGGCCAGCGCCGCCTCGTTGTCGGCGTTCCACGGCAGATCCGAGCGCCACTGTCCGTTCCACACCTCCACCGCGTCGAAGCACCGGTACGGATAGGCCAGGGTGCCGGACTCGTACGGCGCGTACGGGTGGGCGGCCACGCAGATCCCGCCGCCTCGGCGTACCCGGGCCAGGTGCCGGTCTATGACGTCGTCGCGCACGCCGTAGCGCCACTCGATCTGGTGCCCGGCTTCGAGGCCGAGCGCTAGCCAGTGTCCGGTGCGGGTGGTGACCTCCTGTCCGAGAATGACCAGCAGGTCGTCGGCCGCGTACCGGCTCCAGTCACCGTGCCCGGCGGCGGTGTTGTGCTCGGTGGTGGCGACGAAGTCCAGCCCGATCCCCCGGGCGGCGGCGGCGAGCTGCGCCGGGGTGAGTTCGCCGCCAGCGGAGAGCGTCGTGTGCAGGTGGACGTCGCCCCGATACCAGCCGGGCTTCAGGCAGACCGGCTGGCTGTTCCCCCGGGAGGCCGCCGTGCGTGGCCATGTCATCTGATCGGGGTGGAACACCACTGCGGCAGACTACCGCCGGTCCCGGCGCCCGCTGCCGCCCGGTGCGCGGGCGGCGGCGGGCGCCGTTTACGAATCGGACCGCCTCCGGCAGGAGCCTCGCGCTACGTAGCGGAGCACGCCGGGGCCATGCCCGTTCCTGACCCGGTGCCCTGGAAACCGAACTCAGTCGACTGACCAGCGGCCACGGAGCCGTTGTAGCTGACATTGGCGAACTGGACAGTTCCGGTGTTGCCGCTGCGGTTGGCGTTCCACGCGTTGGTGACGGTAGCGCCGGACGGCAGTGCCATGGTCACCGTCCAACCATTGATCGACGTTCCGCCCGAGGTCACCCGGACCGTGGCCACGAAACCACCGTTCCACTGATTCAGCGACACCGACGCGGTGCAGCCCGGTCCCGGCGACGGAGTCGTCGGAGGTGGAGTGGTCGGCGGCGGAGTGGTGGGCGGCGGTGTCGTCGGCGGCGCGGTCGTCGGAGGTGGAGTATCACCGCCGATCGCACCCGGGACCGCCCGCAGGGCGTCGTACCAGACGGCGGCCATCTTGCTGTAGCCACGAGCGTTGGGGTGTACGCCGTCCGCCAGGTCCGCCAGCGTCAACGCGTTGTACATGTCCACCAGGTGCACGCGACGCCCGGCGTCAACCTTGCTCTGCACGATGCCGGGTATTGCCGCGTTGAACGCGCGCACCTGACTGTCCGCTCCGGACAGTGGCACGATGGTGGCGACGAACACGTCCGCCGCCGGCGCGGTGGCGGTGATCTTGTCGATCAGCGTGGACAGCCGGGACGGTGCGCCGGACGAGTTGCCGAACATGTCGTTGGTCCCGATGTGCAGCATCACCGTGCGGGGTGTGGTGGCCCGCAGCCAGTTGACCACGTTGGCGTCGATCTGCGCGATGGTCCACCCCGAGTGGCCCTCGTGGTTGCGATCACCCAGGCTGCTCGGGCCGTTGGACATGGAGCCGACGAAGTCGACCTGGTAGCCGTCGGCCACGAGCTTCTGCCAGAGGTCGATCCGGTACCCGCCGGGCACATTGAACCCGTCGGTGATCGAGTCGCCGAGCGGCATCACCCGTACTGGGGCGTCGGCTGCGGCGTTGGTGGGCCCGGCGGCGACCGCCGTGGTAGCCACGACGGCGGCAAGGGCCGCGAAGAGCGCCGACACATTCAATCTTCGTAGCATGGGCACATTCCCCGATCTGGTCCGTTGCGGTTGGTCGAGTCACCACGGCCGTTGGCGCTTCATAGGTGGTGACGGTGGCAGCGGAGGACGGTCGTGCCCACGATCCATCCACTGACGGTGCCCTGAATGCGCTCACGGCGGAGACCAACCGTGGCCGGGACGGACCGGTCTACGCGCCGAGATGCGTCGCACCCGAGCGCAGCCAATCCACCCGCTCGGAGCTGCCCGAGCTCCCATGGGGAGGCTAGTCGAAGTACCTCTGCACGGACAAGATCCGACCAGCTCTTCGCCAATAATGCAATGACAGACACCGATCTCATGGTCTCGGTCGAGCGGGCCTGCGACCGGACGCCCACCGTCGAGCCCCTACCCAGGGAGGATGTGGAGGTCCACCCAGTGGCCGCGGCTGAGGCTCCTGGTCGGGCGCGGCGGGCAGTCGTTCGATCCAGCATCTACAGACATGACTGACAACCTGTCGCGGCGGGCGTACCGGCACCGTCCCCTGATGGTCTTCGTCTCGGCGATGGCGGTGCTCGCCGTCGTCTGCGCGGTCGGCATTCTGGCCGACCAGCGGGTCCTGACCGGCGTGCCGATCTGGCTCAAGCCGTTCAAGTTCTCGGTGTCGTTCGTCCTGTACGGGGGCACCCTGGTCTGGCTGCTCTCCCTGCTGCGTCGCCGTAGCCGGGTCGCGGAGTGGGCGGTGACCGTGGTGGTCGCCATGGGTGTGGTGGAGATGGTCATCATCGTCGGGCAGGTGCTTCGCGGCACCACCAGCCACTACAACGAGACAAGCCCGGTCAACGCCGTGTTGTGGCAGCTGATGGGTGTGGCGATCATGGTGCTGTTCGTCGCGCACGTCGTCATCGGTGTCGCGGTGCTGCGGCAGCCGATCGCCGGCCGCGCCGGCCGCTACGCGATCGGTCTGGGGCTCGGGCTGGCGGCACTCGGCATGCTGGTGGCGGTACCGATGACCCTGCCGGATCAGGCTTCGGTGATCGAGGGCGTCGCCGGGGCGCACAGTGTGGGCGTGCCCGACGGCGGGCCGGGCCTGCCGCTGGTCGGCTGGAGCACGACCGGCGGGGATCTGCGGATCGGGCACTTCGTGGGGCTGCACGGGATGCAGGTGTTGCCGATCCTGGCGTTGCTGCTGAGCCGGTTCGCCGGTGGTGCGTTGGACGAGCGCACCCGGGCGCGGTTGCTGCTCGTCGTGGGCGTCGGTTACGGTGCGGCGACCGTACTGCTGACCTGGCAGGCGCTGCGCGGGCAGCCGCTGCTCCGGCCGGACACGCTCACCCTGGCGGCTGCTGCGGCGCTGGCGGTGGTGACCGTAGCCGCTGCCGGCGCGGTGCTGGCGCGACACCGGTTCTCGGCGACCACTGTCGAACATCGGCCGGCGGGCCCGGGTGAGCAGCGCGCGGCGGGTCCGCGCGACGGGCGGGTCGCGGGTGACGAGCGGGCGGAGGTGACCGCGTGAGCGCCACGTTGTTCTCCTTGACCTTCGCGGTGGCGGCACCCTTCTGGGCGCTGATGATCCTGCTGCCGAACTGGACGGTGACCCACCGGATCATCCGATCACCGCTGATCGTGGTGCCGGTCGTGGCGATCTACGCGATCCTGGTGGTCCCGGCGTTCGCGGAGGTCCTGCCGGCGGTGATCGATCCCACCCTCGACGGGGTACGGGAGTTGCTGGGCACGGCCGACGGTGCGGCGGCGGCCTGGGCACACATGATCGCCTTCGACCTCTTCGTGGGCCGCTGGGCCTGGCTCGACAGCCGGAAACGGGCAGTTCCACCGCTGGTGATGGCACCGCTGCTGCTGCTGACGATCCTGCTCGGTCCGATCGGCCTGGCCGCCTATCTGGTCGTACGCACCAGATGGGCTGACCCGACGGCCGCTGCCGGCCCCGACGAGCACCGCCTAGGCTGAGGCCGTGGCCTGGGTGGGACGGCTGTTCGACGCGCGCGACAGCCTGGTACGGATGGTGCTGCTCATCCTCTCCGGCCTGGGCTACCTGTTCTTCGGCACCCTGTCCGCACCGACCAGCACCCAGTGGGTGCTCGCGGCGCTCGCCTTCGCGGTCGGGCTGTCGCTGCACCACCGGCCACTGGCCGGCATGCTGACCCAGACCGCGCTGCTGGCGCTGGCGATCTTGCTGGTCGACGACTTCACGATCAACCAGGTGGGTGCCAGTTGGGCGCTGCTCGAACTGACCATGGCCGCCCGCCGGGGGCGGACCATCTGGCTGGCGGCGGGGCTGCTGGCCGTGGTCGACCTGACCGACTCGATCGGCGATCCGCTGTCGCGTCTGCTCTCCGGTGTGTTCGGGCTGCTGCCGGAGGTCGGCGTTCCGCTGCTGCTCGGGCTGGTCATCCGGACCACCCGGGAACTCGGGCAGCAGTCGCGGCAGCGGGCCGAGGAGGAGCAGCGGCGACGCGAGTCGGAGAGCCGCGCCGCGCGTGCTGACGAGCGCAGCGCCATCGCCCGGGAGCTGCACGACGTGGTGGCGCACCACGTGGCGTCGATGGTGCTGCGTGTCGGGGTGGCCCGGCACGTGCTGACCGACCTGGATCCACGGGTCGGCGAGGTCTTCGACGACGTCCACGGCACCGGCACGGCAGCCCTGGCCGACCTGCGCCGGCTGGTCGCGGTGCTGCGCGACCCCGACGGCGTACGCGGCGACGCCGCGCTGACCGCGATCGAACCGTCGGCGCTGCCGGCCGCGCTCGGCGCCGCGGTGGACCGGGCCCGCCAGGCCGGTGTCACAGTGCTCGCCGACATCGACCCGGCGGTCGGCACCCTCGACGCGGTACGCGGCCTCGCGGTGCTTCGGCTCAGCCAGGAGGCGTTGACGAACGTGGCCAAGCACGCCGGTACCGCTGCGGTGGCGCGGCTCTCGGTCAGCGTGGTCGACGGGGCCGTCCACTGGGAGGTGGTCGACGACGGTCGCGGCTCGGTGCCGGCCACCGTGCCGGTCGGCGGTGGCCACGGCATCACCGGCATGCGCGAACGGGTCGAGGTCCTCGGTGGACAGTTGACGGCCGGCCCGACCGGCACGGGGTGGCGGGTGGCCACCGTGCTGGACGGGACCCGCGCCGGCCCGCGTGCGACGGAGCGCGCGTGATCCGGGTACTGCTGGTCGACGACCAGCACCTCATCCGCGCCGGGCTGCGCATGCTCTGCGAAGCCCAGCCCGACATCGAGGTCGTCGGCGAGGCCGACAACGGCCGCGACGCGATCGCCCTGGCCGCCCGGCTGGTGCCCGACGTGGTGGTGATGGACCTGCGCATGCCCGGCGTCGACGGGATCTCCGCCACCAGCCGGATCATCGCCGACCGTCCCGGTGCCCGCGTCCTGGTGCTGACCACGTTCGGCGACGACGACCACCTCTATCCGGCGTTGACGGCCGGCGCCTGCGGCTTCCTGCTCAAGGACGCACCGCCGACCGAGCTGCTGGACGGCGTGCGCCGGGCCGCGACGGGCGACAGCCCGTTCAGCCAGGAGGTGCTGCGCCGGTTGGTGCAGCGCGCGGTGCACGCCCGCGCCGGGACGCCGTCGCCGGTCACCGGGCTGACCGCCCGGGAACAGCAGGTGTTGGAGCTGGTCGCCGACGGGCTGTCCAACGGCGAGATCGCCGAGCGGCTCCACATCGGCGTCACCACCGTCAAGTCCCACATCACCAGCCTGCTGACCAAGACGGGCAGCCCCAACCGGGTACGCCTGGCGCTGTTCGCCCGTGGCCTGTGAGCCGGGTCAGCCGCCGGCCATCGCGCCGAGGACGATGAACGGCTCCTGCCCGGCGACGACCCGCTCGGGCAGGGGCGTGTCGGGTGAGCAGTTGGAGAGGTCCTCCTCGCAGGCGTAGAAGCGGACGAAGGCGCGACGCTTACCGCTGTGCCGGTCGCGGATGGTGCCGAGCAGCATCGGGTACCGCGCCTCGACGGCGTCGAGCACCAGGCGCTGGGTGGCCGGCCCGGGGCCGGCCACCTCGACCCGTACCTCACCGGTCACCCCGGCGAGGGTCTTCAGGTGAGCCGGGAGGACGACCCGGATCACGGCAGCACCTGGACTTCCACGGAGAGCACGGGCGGCAGGTCCCGGACGATCGGCGCCCAGCTGTCACCGCCGTCGGCGGAGCGGTAGACCTGGCCGCCGGTGGTGCCGAAGTAGATGCCGCAGGGGTCGAGCGTGTCGACGGCCATCGCGTCGCGCAGCACGTTGACGTAGCAGTCGGACTGCGGCAGCCCGTCGGTCAGCGGCTCCCACTCGTCGCCGCCGGTGCGGCTGCGGTAGACGCGCAGCTTGCCCTCCGGCGGGTAGTGCTCGGAGTCGCTCTTGATCGGCACCACGTAGATGGTTTCCGGCTCGTGGGCGTGCACCGCGATCGGGAAGCCGAAGTCCGACGGCAGGTTGCCGCTGACCTCGCGCCAGTTCGCGCCGGCGTCGTCGCTGCGCATCACGTCCCAGTGCTTCTGCATGTACAGCGTGTCGGGGCGCGACGGGTGCTGGGTGATGTGGTGCACGCAGTGGCCGACCTCGGAATCCTGGTCGGGAATCTCCCCCGACCGCAGGCCCTTGTTGATCGGCAGCCAGCTGATGCCGCCGTCGTCGCTGCGGAACGCGCCGGCCGCCGAGATGGCGGTGTAGATCCGACCCTGGTGGACCGGATCCAGGATGATCGTGTGCAGACACAGGCCACCCGCGCCGGGCTGCCACGACGGCCCGCTCGGGTGGGTACGCAGGGCGGTCAGCTCCGTCCACTTGCCGCCGCCGTCGTGGGACACGTAGAGCGCCGCGTCCTCCGCGCCCGCGTAGAGGGTGTCGGGATCGTCGCGGGACGGTTCGAGGTGCCAGATGCGCTTGAACTCCCAGGGCCGCGGGGTTCCGTCGTACCAGAGGTGGTCGCCGACGTCGCCGGCGTAGGCGAAGTCGTTGTCGACCGTGGTCCAGGTCCGTCCGCCGTCGTCGGAGCGCTGGATCAGCTGCCCGAACCAGCCGCCGGACTGGGAGGCGTAGAGCCGGTCCGGATCGGCCGGCGATCCGGTGAGGTGGTACATCTCCCAGCCGCCGAAGTGCGGCCCGTCGACCGTCCAGCTGTCGCGTCTGCCGTCGGAGGTCAGGATGAACGCGCCCTTGCGCGTCCCTACCAGTACGCGTACACCACTCATGAGCGTTCTCTCGTCTTCGTCGGGTCGGTGTGGCGGTCGCCGCGCGGCCGCCGCACCGACATGCATCAGTCCTGGTCGGTCTACTCCTGAGGTACGACGAATTGGCATCAGCGAAACGGACAGCACTCCGCCGCCGCGCGGGATCCCCCCGCTTTCTGTCGGATGCCCGTCACTCCCGCCCCTGACCCGTATCCCGCCGTCGCGGCCCTTGCACGGTGTAGTGACAGCGACCACGATGGGATCATGGTCGATGGATTGATCTTGCAGGTCGGGTCGGACGGTCCGCTCAGCGACGAGGAGCTGGCCGAGCAGGCGCGCCATCTGAAGGAACACCTGAACCAGCTGCCCGGTGTCGAGGCGAGCGAACTGACCGCCGAGGCCGCCCCGGGTACCCGGGACACCGCGAGCTACATCTTCGGCGTACTGGCCCTCGCCGTGTTCACCGTGCCGACGGTCAAGCGGGCGGCGGCGGACATCCGGCACCTGGCCGAGGTCATCAAGCGCTATCAGGAGCGCAACAAGGGCAAGCGACTGCGCATGACCCTTCCCGACGGCACCGAGATCGACGTACGGGACGTGTCGGAGAAGACCCTGGCCGAGCTGATCAAGTCGGTGTCGGTACCGCGCCAGGGTACGGCGGCCGTGCCCGAGAAGGTCGACGGTGACTGACCCGGCGGAGCCACGGTGAAGCGGGCGCTGCTGGTCGGGGTGGGCAGCTACGCCAACGAGGCGCTGCCCACCCTCGACTCCCCCGCCAGCGACCTGAAGGACTGGGCCCGGCTGCTACGGGATCCGACGCTCGGCGCCTTCGACGACGTACGCGATCTCCTGGACGCCGACTCGTACCGCCTCCAGCTCACCCTCTACGACTTCCTGACCAGCGCCGAGCCGCACGACTTCCTGCTCGTCTACTACTCCGGCCACGGGCGGCTGCATCACGATCACCGGCTCTACCTCACCGCGACCGACACCGACCCCGACCGGCTGCCACCGACCTCCGTACCGACCGACGAGTTCCGGCACTGGGTCGACGAGTGCCGGGCCCACGAACTGGTGCTGATCCTCGACTGCTGCCACGCGGGCGCCTTCGGCGACCTCAAACAGCGCGGCGACCGCAGTCGCATCGTCGTGGTCTCCGCCGGGGCCACCGAGCTGGCCCACGAGGGCGACGGCCACAAGCAGCACGCGCTGCCGTCGGCGTTCTCCGGTCCGTTCCTGGAGGGGCTGCGTACCGGCGGGGCCGACCGGGACGGCAACGGGATCATCAGCGTGCGGGAGGCGTTCGAGTACGCGGCCGTACGCATGATCGACCGGGAACGCCGGCAGACACCCCAGATGCGCGCCGCCGGAGTCGGTGATCTCATCCTCAGCAACGCACCCCGCCGGCCCCAGCTGATCCCGGAGGAACTGCTGGCGCTCACCCGCAGCCGGCTCGCGGTGGCCCGGGTGCTGGCGGTGGACGAGCTGAGCAACTGGGCGTACGGCCACCAGCGCAGCCGGGACCAGCTGGTCGCCGCCTTCGAGACGCTGGAGACCCTGGAACGGGATCCGGCGGAACGGGTGGCCGAGCGCGCCCGCCAGGCCCTGTCTGGGCGGCTGCGGGTCACCCGGGCCGAGGTGGCGGAGGATCCCGGGCCGCCGGAGCCGGCGGGCGAGCCGGGCTGGGCGGCCGGCAGCACCTTCTACGAGGTCAACGTCCGGTTCTTCTACGACTCCGACGGAGACGGACACGGCGACCTGCGGGGTGTCACCGAGAAGCTGGACTATCTGCGCCGCCTCGGCGTCGACTGCCTGCTGCTCAACCCGATCATGGCGGCCCCGGCGCTGGGCGACGGTCGGGCGGCCGCCGACTTCGAAGCGATCGACGAGGGCCTCGGCGCACCGTCGCACCTGCTGGAACTGCTCAGCCTCGCCCATCGACAGGGGTTACGGGTGGTGCTGGACCTGGTGCTCAACCACACCAGTGATCAGCACCCGTGGTTCCAGGCGTCGCGCGACGACCCGTCCGGCCCGTACGGCGACTTCTACGTGTGGAGCGACAGCGGCGAGGGCTACGCCGAGGCCGACGACCCGCTCGGCAGCCACGGCGCGGGGTGGACCTACGACAGCCAACGCCGCCAGTACTACTGGCACCGCTACAGCCGGTCCGAGCCGGACCTGAACTACGACGCGCCCGAGGTGCGCGCGGCGATGCGCGACGTGATGGCGTTCTGGCTCCGCCAGGGCGTCGACGGGCTGCGCCTGCTCACCGTCCCGTACCTGTTCGAGCGCAGCGGCACCTCCAGCAAGGGGCTCGACGAGACCCACGGTTACCTGCGCCAGCTGCGGTCCTGGTTGGACTCGGCGTACCCGGACCGGATCCTGATCGCCTGGAGTGAGGACTGGCCGGAGGGGGCGGGCGCCTACTTCGGCACCGCCGAGCACCCCGAGTGCCACCTGGTGATGTACGCCTCGCTGATGCCGAGCCTGCTGCTGGCGATGCGACGGGAGGCGCACCGGCCGGTGTCCCGGGTGCTGGCGCAGATGGGCGACCAACCGCCCGACCGGCACTGGGCGGTGTTCCTGCGCAACGGCGACGAGATGTCGCTGGGCCTGCTGCACGAGCGGGAACGTGACGACCTGCTGCAGGCGTACGCGCCGCTGGCCCGGATGCGCGGTGCTACCGGCATCCGGCGGCGCACGGCGACCCTGCTCAATGACGACCGGGGGCAGTTGGAGCTCGCCTTCGCCCTGCTGCTGTCGATGCCCGGCGTGCCGGTGCTGTACTACGGCGACGAGATCGGCATGGGTGAGAACCTGGCGTTGCCGGGCCACCTGGCGTTCAACACCCCGATGCAGTGGGCACCGGACCGCAACGGCGGCTTCTCGGTGGCCCAGCCGGAGAATCTGCCGGCGCCCCCGATCCATGAGTCGATCTACGGCTACATGGCAGTGAACGTGGAGAACCAGCTCCGCTCGCGCTCGTCGCTGCTGCACGTGGTCGAGAAACTCATCGAGACCCGGCACGCCTGCCCGGCGTTCTCCCGCCCCGGTTGCCGGATCGTCCGCTCCACCAACCCGGCGGTGCTGGCATTCCTGCGCGGTGAGCCCGACGACGAGGTGCTCTGCCTGTTCAACTTCTCCCGCTACCCGCAGACCACCACGCTGAGCCTGGCCTCGCACGTCGGTTGCCGGCCCCGGGAGTTGACCGGCGGCGCCGAGTTTCCCGGCGTGCCGAATTCGGGCGAGTACGACCTGGGCGTCGCCGGTCACGGCGTCTTCTGGCTCTCGGTGGCCGCGGGACACGACCCGGACACCGGGGTCAACCCGCCGGGGACCGCCGCGCGTCGGTAGGCCAGATGACGGTGGTGGGGATGCCCCGCTCGCGGGCCCAGCCGACGGTCCGGTCGGTCGACGCGTCGTGGCAGCCCGGTTCCCCGTCCCAGACCGCCACCAGCCGCTGCACCCGCAGCAGCAGCTCCCGGTTGGCGGCCACGTAGGCGGCGGTGCCGGAGGTGCGGTGGCCGGTGTGCAGCACCCGGCTGGCGCGACCCAGCAGCTCGTCGAAGGCGCCCCGCACCTCCGGGGCGATGGTGTTCCGGTAGTCGGGGGCCGGCAGGACCACCTCGTACGTGCCGCCGCTGTCCAGAACCGCGCGAGCGAAGATCTGGTCGGTGCCGGCCGCCAGGCAGGTGACACCGTGCACCGGCCGGTCGCTGATCCGGCGCAGTTCGAGGCGGATCGCCTCGGCGACCAGCCGCTCGGTGGCCGGGGTCAGATTGATGTGGCCGGTGACCCCGACGCGGACCGGTTCCCGTTCAGGCGGCATCGGCCGACCCTCCCCGCTGGACCGGCACCGTGGGGCCCAGTCGGATCAACTCGAAGCCGCTGTCGGACAGCACATCGGGCAATGCCCGGATCTCCTCCCGGTTCTGCTCCTTCGCCGCCGGTGGCAACTCGTCCCACGGCCGCAGCAGATTGTGCCGACGGCGGACGTCGTCGCGCGGCTCGCCGTACGTCCAGCCCTCGGAGCGCCGTTCCCGGCACCACCGCTCGTGTTCGAGTCGGGCCAGCTGTTCGACCCGGTCGTCGATGGCCCGACCGGCCGCGGAGGCGTCACCGGCACCGCCGTGGCGGGGCGCCACGACGCAGCCCAGGTTCAGCAGCTTGGCCGCGATGTCCTGGACATGGCTGCGGTTGGCGCGGCGCAGCGACTCCGGCAGCCGGGACCAGGGCACCATGGCGGGCGCGTCACCGAGACGTACGCCGGCCCGCTGCTGGGCGTGCAGGTACCGCAGATGGATCTGCTGGGCGAGCCGTTCGGTGAGGTCCTCGGCGATCAGCCGGGCGTCGCAGGCGTGCGTCAGCACCGGGTACAACCGCAACTTGCCGTGCACCTCGTCGAGCAGGTCGTGGCGGACGTCGCCGTGGAAGGCGGCGGCGAGCGCGGCCTGCCGGTAGACCGGCACGAAGACGATGCTGCGCGCCCCGCGCCAGAGCGCGGGGGTGTCCAGCGCGAGACGCAGGCCGCTGATCTCGTCGGGGGCGCAGAGGTAGATGCGGTCGTAGCCCTCGGCGGCGAAGTGTTCCAGGCCGACCAGCCCCGCGATGTCCCGGTCGTACCCGACCAACCGGCAGACCTCGCGCAGGAACGGGTAACGGGAGGTGGCCAGGGCCAGTTCGGCCCGGGCGTCCGGCGCCACGAGGTCCACCCGCAGCCGACGGTCGGGCCCGCCCTGGTCGGCCTGGCGCGCCCGCCAGTGCCGGGCGGTCTCCACCAGCAGCGCCCGGCGGAAGCTGCCGCCACCGGCGATGAGGACCGTCGTCGACCGGTCGGGGGCCGACGGCAGCGGATGGTGCCGGTGCAGCGCCCGGGCGGCGATGTCGTCGACGTGGAAGTAGTCCAGGCGCAGCCGGCTGGAACCGGCGGCGCCGAGCCGCCGGGCCTGCAACGACAGGCACATCTCCGGGTCGTGGACCTGCACGTACACCCGGGGCGGATGGCGTCGGTCCTGGATCAGGCGGTTGGCGGTGTTGGCGATGGCGTGGTTGCGGTCGTCGTCGTCGGTGCAGGCGTAGACGGTGTGCGCCCGGGGCAGGCCGGCCCCCCGCAGCACCTCCTCGTTCGTCGGGTCGCCGACGACGCCGAGGTAGCGGCGTCGCCGGTACTCCAGCGGCCCGAACGGTTCGGACCGAACGACCACCACCCGGTCGCCGTCGGCGTACAACCGGTCGGCCAGCATCTGCGCGAACTGGGAGTCGCCGCAGACGACCGCATGGCCACTGGCGCGCCGGGCCCGCCGCCGCCGGATCTCCGTGGCCAGCAGCAGCCGGCCGGCCTCGGCCACCGCCAGCAGGGTGAACAGCGGCGCCATGAACCGGGCGACCTGCAACTGCCACGGGTAGGGACCGGGCTGCTCGAAGAGCTCGGCGCTGAGGAAGAACAGTTGCAGGTCGTAGTAGAGGATGTCGTACCGGTCCCCGATGGCCTCGGGGCGTACCCGCGACAGGCGGTCCAGGCCGACGTAACCGAGCACCGAGGCGACCAGGCCGATCACCCCGAAGACGACCCGCAGCCACCACGTGGCGGGACGGGCCGCACCGGGGACCGGCTGGGTCATCGCGCGGCTGCCTGAACCCGCCGATGCCCCAGCCACCGGATTACGACCATGCGCGCCATGCTATTGGACAAAATCGATCACCAGGGTCGGCGACGTGCCGGCCAGCCGGGCACTTTTCGCAGGTGACGCCGTTCTACAGGGTCGAGATGTCGGGGCTCAGCTCGACATGACCCGGGCGTGCAGGTCGGTGACCACCTTGCGGGCGGACTCGAACGCACCGGCCTGCCAGGCGATGTAGTGGCTGAGGTGATCACCGGCGAAGTAGACCCGGCCGTCCGGCTCCAGCAGCCGGCCGTACGGCCCGCTGGTGCGCGACGGCCACGACACCCAACCGCCCTCCGAGTAACGGGTACGGTCCCAGGCCACCGAGAACGACGTTTCCAACTCCGTCCGGTACGCATCGCCGTGGATCCGCACGCCTTGGGCGACGGCGCGGGCCTCCCGCTCGGCGGGCGTGAGCGCCGCGTACGCCTGGGCGTTGGCACCGAAGTTGTAGTAGCCGACCACCACCCCCTTCGCCCCGTGGTAGCCGTAGGAGGGGTACCAGATCGTGGCGAGGTCCAGGTTGGTGTTGGTGATGCCGGAGTAGATGTTCTCGTCCTGCTCCCACCACCGTCGCCGGTACTGCAATCCGATCTTGCCGGTGGCGTTGGGGACCGGGTAGGCCAACGCGTCCCGGACCGGCCCGGTGAGATTGGACGGGATCTTCGCCAACACCTGCGGCGGGATGGTGCACACACAGAAGTCGGCGGTGGCGGTACGCGGCCGGCCGCCCGGCCCGTCGTAGACCACGGTCACCCCGGAGCCGGTGTTGGAGATCGAGCGCACCTGCGCGCCGTAGGTGACGAGGCGACGACCCACGGCCGCTTCGAGGGCGTACGCGATGCGGTCCATCCCACCGACCGGCTGGAACATCAGCATCGCCTGGTCGTAGCCGAACTCGAAGGAGAAGTACCTGCCGATGCCACTGGCCAGCACGTCCGTCAGCGGGTACGGGGTGAGCTTCGGCGTACCCGCCTCGAAGCCGGCGCCCGGCTCCACCAGGTAGCCGCGCCGGTTGGTGCCCGCGTACCGCCAGCTGGCGGCCGGGTCGTCGGCGACCCGGCCGCCGATCGCGCCGAAGCCGCGCAGGAACTCCAGCAACCGTTCTTTGTCCTCACCCGTCAGGTAGGTGTCGAGGGCGCCCTGGTCGGTGGCCTTGGCGAGCAGTTCGGAGACATACCCGTAGACGTCCGCCTTGGCCTCGCGGTGCCGGATCGGCCGGCCGGACAGCGCCCCGGCGTTCTCGTTGACGTAGTAGGCGTCGGCGTTCTGGTTGCCGAAGATCTCGATCGGCACGCCGAGTTCCCGGCAGTAGTCGAGGGTCACCATGTGCTGGGCGATGCGGGCCGGGCCGGCGTTGAGGTACTGGCCGTCGGCGAAGCGGGCCCGCTGGGTGCGCCCGTCCAGGTCGGTCTCGGTGGTGCCGCCCCGCACCGTCCAGTTGCGCCCGCCGGGCCGGTCACGCGCCTCCAGCAGCCGCACCCGGTAGCCCGCCTTGCCCAGCTCGTACGCGGTGGCCAGGCCGGCGATGCCGGCCCCGAGCACCAGCACGGACTTCGCCGAGCGACCGGTCAGCGTGAAGTCGGACCGGTTCGGCGCGCGGAACGGTGGTGCCGCCTGCGCGGCGGGCGCCAGACCGAGCGCACCCATCGTCCCGTAGAGCACCCCGGCCCCGCCGGACACCCCGACGGCCTGGAGGAACTGTCGCCGTGTCGTCGGTATCGTCACCGCCACCTCCCGCAAGATCGATGCCCGACGATCTCAGTAGCGAGTTACCTCGATGCTTCTCTTTCGTTTCACACCGGTCTCCGGCCGACCCGGGCTGATCACCGACCGAACCGCACCGTCCGATCCGGCTCCATGCCGGGGAGGTGCTGGCCTCGCCGCCAACGCTATGGATATCGGATCATCCGTTTGAGACACTGGCCGGAATCGATGTTCTCCCAGACGGGAGCGATGATGAGTGAATCTTCGAGCGGCCAGCGGTACCTCGATTTTCTCTACGTCGAAGGGGAACGTCTCGGCTGGATCTTCCGTGATCGGAACCTCTTCTGCCACCCCTTCCCCGAGCCGTACCCGACCGTCGAGCCCGTACGCAGCGAGGTGTTCTTCGATGCGGCGGCCGCGCGGGTGGAGAAGTGGTACCGCATGCGTCGGTGGGTGTGGATCGGGCTCGGTGTGACTGTGTTTTTCCTCTGCCTGGGAATTCTCGGCAGTGGACCATCCAACCTGCTCGTCATCATCGCGATCGGACTTTCGGTCATGATCGGCGGCGCCTACCTGAGTTGGTCGCACAGTCGTGCTCTGGAGGACGGCCCGCAGAGGGAGCGCGAGCGACAACTGCGACGCTACGAGCTGGACTGTGCGCTCTGGGAAAGGTACCGCGAGCAGTTCGACGCCGCGGAACGTGAGCGGGTCGCTGGTTACCTCGAATGGGGTGCCGCGCTGCTGCCGCCAACGGCTCGGCGGATCGATGTCGTCGGCGGCAGCGTGTGGGGTTGGGAGGCGCTGCTGACCGTGCTGGGGGCGTCCATGCTGCGGACCAGGGGCGCGCTGACTCTGGTGGATTTTTCCGGCGAGGGCGTCTGCCACGAACTGGTCTGGCTGGCCAGGGCCGTCTCCGTCGACGTCACCGCCCTCCGGCTGCCCGACCAGTTGGGCGAGACCACACTGCTGCTCGACACGGACGGTCAAGGGCTGGTCGACTGCCTGGTCGAAGCGATGCACGGCGACGCTCCCGCCGGCCGGCGGGCGGACCGCGCCCAGGACGACCGGCTTCTGTCGGCGGTCTGCCGGGCGCTCGGCGAGGACGTCACGATCGACCGGATCGCCGCCGCGATAAGCGTCCTGCTCGACGCCCCCGGTGACGTGCCTGAACTGAGCAACGCCGAGCGGGACCACATCGCCGACTCGCTCTTCGCCGACGAGTTCCGGCGGCAGGTTCACCCGAATCTACGGCGGATCGAATCCCACCTTCACCCGCTGCGCGAGTTGCTCGCCGCCACCGCTTCCGGGCGACCTCGGCACGAATTGGGGCATGCTGGGTTGACCTGCCTCGTCTACGAGAACGGTGCCCACAACGTGCGGGAAGAATTGCTCAAGGAGTTGGTGTTCCAGGGGTTGATCCAACGGCTCACCGCACCCGAACAGTTCGCCGGGCCGTTGGTCATCGCCGGTGCGGACGACCTGAGCCACCGATACCTCGAACGGCTGACCGACCTGTGCGCCCGTCGCGGCGTACGCCTGGTGCTGATGTTCCGTCACCTGCGGGACTCGGCGGTGCGCGCCGTCGGCGCGGACGTGGTCGCGTTCATGCGGTTGAGCAACCACGAGGAGGCCGGGCGAGCCGCTGACGCCATCGGCCGGCACCACACGGTGGTGCTCAGCCAGCTCACGCGTACGCTCGGCGGCAGCCAGACGCATTCGGACGGTGACAGCGTTGGAGCTTCCCACCAGACCAGCGGACCGTGGTTGCGGCACGTGAGCCTGGGCCGGAGCTGGACCCACACCCGCACGGTGGCCGACAGTGTCAACTGGAACGAGGCCGAGAGCGATCAGCGGGTGTACGAGTACGTGGTCGAGCCGCGCACCCTCCAGGACCTGCCGGACTACGCCTTGATCGAGGTCACCCAGGGCATGGGGATACTGTCGGTACGCACTGTGGAGTGTAACCCGGACATCGTCTCGCTCCCCGGTCTCACCACCGGTCCGCTACCGGATCTGCCCCTGCCCGATCCGACGCAGGCGCCGCCTTGGCTGTCAGATGGATCTGGCCCTTCCAGTCATCCGTACCCCGACGACGATGACGAGGACGAGTGGTGGGAGGAGCACGACCGGGAAGACTGGCGGTGACGATCCCGACCGGGCCGCGCCCGCACCGACGCGGCTGGCTGGACCACGTACCGGCGTACCGGATCGTGGAGCTGCCCCGGTTGCCTCCGCCACTTGACCAGGCGCGGAGCGATCCAGGGCGACGTCAACGGCTCGCCGCCGTCGTCGCCGCGTACCACGCCGGCGCCCCGAACGGCGGTGGGCGTCTCGTCGTCGGCTGGTGCCGACCAGACGAACGAGGCGGCGTGCACGTCTTCACCGGCGGCGGTGTCGACGCCGCCGGCACCACACCGGGCGGCGGCACTGCAGCGGGCGGCGCGACTGCCGGCCCGCACCGGTCCCTGCTCTTCGCCGGCTCGGTGGGCCTGCGTTACCCGGCGGGGGGCCTGACCGCGCTGCTGGACGCGTTTCCCTACTGGACGCGGATCGGCGGAGTGGCCGACGCCCTTGTCGAGGAGCACGACGACCGGAATGCCGCCAGCGACCTGCGTCCCCGGCTCGACGAATGTCTGCTGGGCGCGTGGCAGGATGCCTTCGCCTGGCTGCTGGTCGCCGACCCGGTCCCGGCGAGCGAGGTCGCTCGGCAGGCCCGGCAACTCGCCGTCGAGGAACGCGAGGCCAGGGCTCGGGGTGCGTCGCCGGCCCAGGCGGTACGCGCCTTACGGCTGGGACACCGGCACCGGGAACTGGCCGCCGCCGAGACGCTGGGGTGGTGGCGCATCGATCTGTTGGCCGCCGGTACGACCCCGGGAGCCGCCGGGGCCGTGGCGGGCCTGCTGTGCGCGTCGATCGATCTGCACGCTCTGCCGTACGCCCTGGTGCCCACGGCGACTGCCGGTGGCCTGACCGACCTGCTCGGACACACGGACCTGGTCGCGGTCACCGGCGAACCGGCACGGTCGGCGCAGGCCGCCTCCGGCGGCTCGTTTCTCGGCAGTTCCGCGCTGGTGGCAGCGCTCGCCGTCCCGCCGACGGAGGAGGTGCCCGGGGTACGCCTCACCGTCCGGTCGGAGTTCGACGTCACGCCGGAGACCACCCCTGTCGGAGCACCGACGGCGGTCGACACCAGCGGGACGGCAGGTCGGGTCCACGCCGGCTCGATAGCGATCGGGGCGGTGCTCGACCGGCACGGCAACCGCAGCGGTGAGTTGCTGCTACCGACGGGCAGTCTCAACCGGCACACCTTCGTCTGCGGCTCGACCGGGGCGGGCAAGTCGCAAACCGTACGCTACCTGCTCGAACAGGCCACGGCCCTGGGGATCCCGTGGCTGGTGGTCGAGCCGGCCAAGGCGGAGTACCGGCGGATGGCCAACCGGGTGCCGATGGCGAGCGTCATCGCGGTCCGCCCCGGGGACCCCACAACACCACCCGCCGGGTTCAACCCGCTGCGCCCGGTACCGGGCTTTCCCCTGCAGACCCACGCGGATCTCGTCCGCGCCCTGTTCGTCGCGGCCTTCGACGCGGACGAACCCTTCCCCCAGGTGCTCTCCGCCGCCCTGACCCGTTCGTACGAGCAGCTCGGCTGGGACCTGGCGCTGGGTGAACCGAGGCTGCCTGGACACCGGCCGCGCTATCCGACTCTGCGCGACCTGCACCAGGCGGCGGAGGAGGTGGTGGACCGGATCGGGTACGGCCGTGAGGTCGCCGACAACGTCCGTGGTTTCATCCGGGTCAGGTTGGCCAGCCTGCGGCTGGGTACGACCGGCAGCGTCTTCGAGGGTGGTCATCCCATTGACATCGGAAGGCTGCTGGACTCCAACGTCGTCATCGAGATCGAGGACGTCGGCGACGACCGGGACAAGGCGTTCCTCATGGGTGCCCTGCTGATCCAACTGACCGAACACCTGCGGGTGCGGGTACGCCGGGAGGGTGCCGCTGCCGGAGTGGCCCTACGGCATCTGAGCGTCTTCGAGGAGGCGCACCGGCTGTTGCGACGCCCCGAACGTGCCGGTCCGGCGGTGCACGCGGTTGAGCTGTTCGCTGGCCTGCTGGCGGAGATCCGCGCGTACGGGGAGGGCCTGGTGATCGCCGAACAGATTCCGGAGAAGCTCACCCCGGACGTCGTCAAGAACACGGCAGTGAAGATCATCCACAGGTTGCCCGCCCAGGACGACAGGGACGTCGTCGGCGCGACGGTAAATCTCACCGACCGTCAGTCGCAGTTCGTCGTGACGCTTCCGCCCGGTGTCGGAGCGGTCTTCACCGACGGCATGGACCACCCGGTACTGGTCCGCGTACCGGACGGCACCGACCGCGAGACGGCCACCCCGGCCGCCACCGCCGACCCGTCAACGATCATCGGACGGCGCAGCGCCAGTTGTGGCCCTGCCTGCCAGGACCGACCCTGCACCCTGCGGGACATGCGTCGGGCGCAGCTGCCGCTGGCGGACCTGCCCTGGTTGGGTCTCTGGGGCGAACTGGCGGTACTGGGACATCTCACCGGCTGGCCCACTCCGGCTCTGCGCGCGGACCTGATCCAGGTGCTGTACCTGATGCCGCTGCGGCTACGCGAATGCGCTCTCTCGCACGTGGTCGACGAGGCAGTCGCCGCACGGGCGGCGTACCTGTCCAACAGATGCGATCCCGACGACCTCGCAGCGCACGTCGTCGAATCACTGCACTGGACGGCGTTCGGTGGCGGACACTGCGCGCGGCAGGAGACCGGCTTCCTCGCACACCGGTACCGCTGGGCGGTGCTGCGCGACGAACTGCGGGCCGAGGTGAACCGGGCCGCGCCCGAAGCCGGGCGATCCGCGCGGAGCGCCGAGTGGGCACGACAGTACGGTGTGGACGTTCCGGGGGGTACCGTCGCCGAGCAGTTCGCGGCCGTCTCGACCTGGTTCGACGCCGATCAGCGGGACCAGGCGGCCGGCCGGATCGTGGCCTTCGGCTCCCGCACGCCGTCGGTGATCGAGACGGCCGTCGGGGTGCGCCGCGACGCGCCATCCTGGCCAGGCCGGCTCGCCGAGGCCGTCGACACCCACTTCGCCGCCTGCCGATGGCCGATGCCGCTTCTTCGCGGAGAGAACGAGGGAAAGGTCTGACGAATGACGGACCGCTGGGACGACCCACCGCGCCGGACTGAGCAGCCGGGTGACGACGACCACCGCGACGAGCGCCGCTCCGAGGACATCGACCAGGGCGCGGACCGCGACCGGGCGGAACGGGCCATGGAGCACGGCGACGAGCCGGGCACCGAGAGGTCGGAGGCGTCTACAGGGACGCTGGACCGGGCTGAGGAGCAGGCCGCCACCGCCGACGCGTCGTTGTGGGAGCGGTCTCAGGCAGCAGCCCGGCGAGCAGGCGGGATGGCGGCCCTTGTTCTGGCTTCCGTGACGGACGCGCTCGGGTGGCACAAGACGGACGACAGGTTGGCCGTACAAGTCGCCGCCGCGGCCGCGGAGACCGTCGAGGCGAAGGCCAGTGCCGACGCGACGAGGAGGGAACACGAGAACGCGGCGGAGGAGCCCACTACCGATGGGAAGGAGCAGGAGCAGCTGCCGCAGGACCGGGAGGGTGACCGGCAGGCGGTGGTGGACCCGGCGGTCGATCGGGTACCGGGCTTCGACGCCGCCGGCTCGGCCGACCTGTCACCCGACGACCTGGATTACCTGGCCGACGCACACCGCTCGGACGCGCCCGAGGACACCGGACGCCCTCGGGACGAATAACAGACCGGTCAGCCTGGAGGAACTGTCGCCGTGTCGTCGGTATCGTCACGGCCACCTTCCGCTCAAGATCGATGCCCGGCGATCTCAACGGTGGGCTTCGTCGACGGACCCCCGTTGTGACGCGTGGACCACCGGCCCGGTTTCGGCAGGTGATCCACGCGTCCGTCAGCGGTAGCCGGCGGCGATGATGTTGGCGTGCACGGCGTTCTCGGTGGCGTCGGAGGGGTAGCCGGCGACCATGGCGCCCTCGTAGAAGGTGCCGGCGCTGAGGTTGGCCCCGCCGTCGGGCTTGCAGCAGTCCCCACCGCTGCCCAGGACGATCGCGCCCTGCTTCTTCATCGGGCTGTAGCCGGGCGGCAGCGGTCCCTCGTAGAGCGTGTAGAGGCTGCCGGACTGGGCGTTGCTGCCCTTGATGGCGAAGCGGGTGGTGCCGTTGTTCTTCAGGGTGGCGGTGACGAACTTGTGCGGGAAGGAGCGCTGGTTCGGGTTCCAGGACTGGCTGCCGCCGGGGAACAGGCCCCACTCCAGGTCCGCCTGCACCCACGGGCCCGTTCCGGAGCACCCGCCGAACCAGCACTGGGTGCTGAAGTTGATCGCGTCCATCGCGCCTGCGGCGTCGGCCTTGCGGGTCGTCTCGCTGTTGCCGTAGTCGAAGCAGCAGCCGTTGTTGACGTGGGTGCCACTCGTCACCATGTACATGCCCTCGGGTGCGCTGCCGGTCGGCACGCCGGTGAGGTGGCCGTCGCGCCAGTAGCTGTTGCCCGGGTTGATGTACAGCGAGTACGCCTTGCTGCCCCCGACGGTCAGCGACTCGGTGGTGGCGATCGCCGGCCGGCTCTGCGGCGAGCCGGGGACGACTGTGGACCCCTGATACCACAGGTCGTTGCCCCGACCGGACTGGTCGTAGATCACGGTGATCACGCACTGCGTACCGGCGCAGAACGAGTCCTGCGTCGCCGCGTTTGCGGTGCCACCCGTGGCCAACAGGCCGATGTCGCGGGTCGTGTTGTCCGACGAGCGTCGCACCTGGTAGAGGTTGCCGCGGTACGCGGCGTAGAGCGCCCGGGTCGTGCTGTGGGCCGCCACGCACGCCGTACCGCCGGCCGCGTAGATGTCGCAGGGCAGCGACCCGGCCGGCGGGGTGGGCGGCGGGCTCGTCGGCGGGGGTGCCGGCGAGGTCCACTGTTGGTTGGTGCCGCCGTGGCAGGACCACAGGATCATCTTCGTACCGTTGCCGGTGCCGGCGTTGTTGGCGTCCAGGCAGAGCCCGGACTGCACGCCGGTGATGGTGCCGTTGGCGTTGACGTTCCACTGCTGGTTCGTGCCGCCGTGGCAGTCCCAGATGATCACCTGGGTGCCGTTGCTCGTGCCGGCGCCGTTGGCGTCCAGGCACTTGGTGCCGTACACCTGAAGTTGCCTGCCGGCGGTGTAGGTCCAGGTCTGGTGGGCTGCGCCGAAGCAGTCCCACAACTGGGTCTGGGTACCGTTCGTGGTGCTCGCGTTCGGCACCTCCAGGCACCGCCCGGAGGCCACACCGGTGATCACGGCGCTCTGACCCGGGACGATGGCCTCGGCGATCACCGGGCCCGGCGCGGCGACCGCGACCTGGACCTGTGGGGCCATGATGGCCCCACCCACCAGGACGAGAGCTGACGCGCCGATGGCCGCCAGCCGTCGGGGACGATGACGGCGACGTCTCGCAACGATCATGGTGATTCCTCCGGGGTGGTGGTGGAGGTCGGGTGCGACTTCCGCGAGCATAGAGGAACTTAAACATGATTGGTATGACGTCCGACGACCTTGGATGCGCGAGCGTCGACACGGCCTGTCAATCCGGTCGATCCGGTCCGCGAGGTTCCCGGCGGTCGTTGGCAAGCCCGCGGAAACGCCTCCAGCTGCGCCGGAGACTCCGACAGCCCGCAGCTCGAACCGTCAGCGTACGTCGATCACGACGTTGCCGACCTTGTGTCCGGTGTCGACGTACCGGTGCGCCTCGACGATCTCGGTCATCGGGTAGCTGCGGTCGATGACGATCTGAAGCCGCTCCTCGGCGAGCAGGTCCCGCAGGGCGGCCAGGGCCGCATGTTTGCGTACCGACATCCCGGTCCGGACCCGTCGACCGCGGGTGAGGGTGGTGCCGAGCGTCAGCAGGCTGTTGTTCACCAGGCCGGTGGTGGGCAGGTAACGGCCACGCGCCGTCAGCACCGCCCGGCACCGGGCGAACGAGCTGCGGCCGACGGTGTCGAAGACGACGTCGTAGCGCTCACCGCTGGCGGTGAAGTCCTCCACCGTGTAGTCGAAGACCCGGCTGGCCCCGAGCGACCCGACGAGCGCGGCGTTCCGGCCACTGCACACCCCGTGCACCGCCGCGCCGAGGTGCCCGGCGAGTTGGACGGCGTACGTGCCGACGCTGCCGGAAGCGCCGATGACGAGCACCTTCTGGCCGGGTTGAAGGTCGGCCAGGTCGCGCAGGAAGTGCCAGGCGGTGGTGAACCCGTCGACGGTGGCCGCAGCCTGCGCGTACGTCACGTTCGCCGGGATCGTGCTGATCGAGGCCCGCTCGGACAGGCACTTGTACTCGGCGTTCGCGCCGGCGCCGAAGCTGGTGAAGCCGAAGACGCGGTCGCCGACGCGCAGCCGACGCGCCCCCGGCCCGAGCGCCGTGACCTCACCGGCGAACTCCAACCCGAGCACCCGGACGCTCCTGCGTGGCCGGCGCAGACCGATGATGACCCGCCCCCACCGGGGCTCGCCCCGGCGCATCCCACACTCGGCGGTGGTCACCGTGGTGGCGTGCACCCGGATCAGCACCTGATCGGCCCGGGGCTCGGGGGTCGGCAGCTCGACCTGAGTGAGCACCTCCGGTGGCCCGTACGCGTTGAACATCACCGCTCGCATGCGCACCATTCTGCGGTGGCCCCGCCACCACGCCCGGTCCCGCTGACGGCGGTCGTGACGGTCCCAACGCTTACTCGTCCTCGACGAACACCTCCTCACGGCGCCTGCGGATCGCCGGGAGAGCCGCGACGACGAGGGCCGCCACCGCCATGACCAGGAGCACCGCGGAGATCGGGCGGGTCAGGAAGACCGACGCGTCGCCGCGAGAGATGATCAGCGCACGGCGCAGGTACTCCTCCAGCAGCGGGCCGAGGACGAAACCGAGCAGCAGGGGCGCGGGCTCGCAGCCACACTTGATCAGGAGATAGCCGAGGATGCCGAAGAACGCGATCGCGTAGACGTCGAACGCGTTGAAGCTCAGCGAGTACGTGCCGATCGAGGCGAACAGGACGATCATCGGAAAGAGCACCTGGTACGGGATACGCAGCATCCGCACCCAGACGCCGATCAACGGCAGGTTCAGCAGGACGAGCAGCACGTTGCCGATCCACATCGAGGCGATCAGGCCCCAGAACAGCGCCGGTTCGTCGTTGATGACGTTCGGGCCCGGGGTGATGCCGTGGACGATGAACGCCCCGACCATCAGGGCCATCACCGGGTGGGCGGGCAGGCCCAGGGTGAGCAGCGGGATGAACGACGTCTGCGCGGCAGCGTTGTTGGCCGACTCGGGACCGGCGACGCCCTCGATCGCACCGCGCCCGAACTCCTGCTGCCGCTTCGAGATGCGCTTCTCCACCGCGTACGAGGTGAACGAGGCCAGCACGTGGCCACCACCCGGCAGCACGCCGAGCGCGCCGCCCAGCCCGGTGCCGCGGAGGATCGGGCCGACGATCCGGCGCCGATCCGCACGGGTCGGCCAGAGTTTCGTCACCCTGCCGACGATGGCCGTACGGGTCTGCTCGTGCTCCAGGTTGCGCAGGATCTCGGCCACCCCGAACATGCCGACGGCTACCGACACGAAGTCGATCCCGCCGTAGAGTTCGCGCTTGTCGAAGACGAACCGGGGCACGCCGGTGTAGATGTCCTGGCCGACCATTCCGAGCAGGACGCCGAGCGCGATCATCGCCAGCGCCTTGAGGGCACTGCCGCGCGCCAGCGCGATCGACACGATCAGGCCGAACAGCACCAGCGAGAAGTAGTCAGCCGGGCCGAACTGCAACGCGATCCGGGCCAGCGGTGGCGCCGCGACGGCCAGCACGAGGGTGGCCACGGTGCCCGCGACGAACGAACCGATCGCGGCGGCGGCCAGCGCGGGACCGGCCCGGCCCTGCCGGGCCATCTCGTGGCCGTCGAGCGCGGTCACCGCGGCGGACGACTCACCCGGCAGGTTGATCAGGATGGCGGTGGTCGAGCCGCCGTACTGCGCGCCGTAGTAGATGCCGGCCAGCATGATCAGCGCGGTCACCGGCTCGAAGTTGAACGTGATCGGCAGCAGCATCGCCACCGTCGCGGTCGGTCCGATGCCGGGTAGCACTCCGACCGCCGTACCGAGCAGGACGCCCACGAAGCAGTAGAGGACGTTCTGGACCAGCAGAGCGGTCGAGAAGCCCAGCACGAGGTTGTCGAAGAGTTCCATACGACAACCCGGTTACGTCAGAACGAGAGCCACGGACCCCAGAGCGGGATCCGTAGCTGAAGTCCGACGACGAAGATGAGCGTGCTGAGCACGGTCAGCCCGACGGCCACGGCCAGCGCCGTACCGATCCGCACCTGCCGGCTGGCCAGGGTGACCAGGAGAGCGGTCACCGCCGAGGTGGGCACGAACCCGAGGCGCCGCACGGTGTATCCGAAGAACACCACCGCGACCACGATGACGCCGACCGCACGCCAGGGGACCGCCCCGAACGAGACCACCTCGCCGGCGACCAGTCCCTTGCCGACGATGAGCAGGCCCAGGGCGGCGAGTATCACGCCGACCAGCAGCGGGAAATAGCCGGGGCCCATCCGCAAGGGGGTGCCCAGCTCGTAGCTGAGCGCCCCCACCACGAATGCGCCGCCAATCAGGACGAAGACTCCTCCGGCGAGGACGTCCGGAAACGATCGTCGGCGTTCCACCTCAGGAGGCCTCGACCCCGGCGTCGGCAATGATCTTCGCCCAGGTGCCGAGCTGCTCCTCAAGGTGCGCCCGGTGAGCCTGCGAGGTGGCGTCCGCCGCCGCGACCGGTGCGGTGCCCAGCTTCGCCATCTGGTCGATCACCGCCGGGTCGGCCAGCGCCGCCTGGAGGGCTTCGGAGAGCTTGTCGACGACCTGCTGTGGCGTGCCGGCCGGGGCGTAGAGGCCGTGCCAGACGCTTACCTGAAGTTGGGGCAGCCCCGCTTCGGTCGTGGTGGGCAGGTCCGGCAGGCTCTGCACCCGCTCGGGAGTGGTGACCGCGTACGCCTTGATCTCGCCCGCGGCGATCTGGCCGCTGGTGTTGGTGGTCTGGTCGCACAGGAAGTCGACCTGGCCGCCGACCAGATCGGTCAACGCCGGGCCGGTCCCCTTGTACGGGACCTCCTGGAGTTTGACCCCGACGGCGTGCTGGAACAGCAGGCCGCACAGGTGCGACGCGGCGCCGACACCGGCGTTGGCGAGGGTGACCTTCTCGGCGTTCGCCTGCACGTGGGTCAGCAGGTCCGGCAGGGTCGTGGGTGGGAAGTCCTTGCGGGCCACGATCGTCATCGGCACCTCGGTGACGAGCCCGACCATCTCGAAGTCCTCGAGCGGTTGGTAGCCCAGGTTCTTGTAGAGGGCGGGCGCGGTGGACATGCCGATGTGGTGCATCAGCACGGTGTAGCCATCGGGCTCGGCCCGCGCGACATCGCCGGCCCCCACCGTGCCGCCCGCACCTTCGACGTTCTGTACGACGATCTTGGCACCCAGCTTCGCGGCCATCGGTTCGGCGATCATGCGGGTGACGGTGTCCGTCGGGCCGCCGGCGCTGAACGGCACAACGAACGTGATGTTCCGGTCCGGGTAGTTGCCGGCATCGCCCCCGCCGCCACCGTTGGCGGAGCAGGCGGCCAACAGCGCGACAGCGCCGATCACCGCGATCACCCGCCCGACGGCCCGCTGCCTGGTCGTGGTCATGTCGGCGCCTCCTCGTCGAGATATGCACATCCATCGGTGGATGTGCCGTCCCAGTCTCGGACGGCCGCGACGCGAATAGTGTCAGAAAGAATCCCAAGCCCGACGGGCTCACCGGATCCGGCTGCAAGCCGTACAATTCGCCGCCGCGCGAGCACCGTCATCAAGGACGGGGTGGCGCGGAGTCCGCTTACCGTACTGGCCCGGTCGGGGTCTCCGGCTCGATCACCAGCGGGTGGATCGGGGTGACGGTGGGGACGAAGGCGATCACGTCGAAGCTGCCGGCAAGGGTGGGCAACTCGTAGTAGTGGTCCTTGTCGTGCTCGGCCTGGTAGAGACCGGAGATCAACCGGGTCCGGCACGGCCTGTCGATCCGGTCCGCGAGGTGCCCGGAGACCGAGCGCAGATCGATGATCCGCTCACCGGGGTCGTCGAGCAGCACCGCCTCCAGTGACGACGCGACGGGACGCGGGATGTCCGTCGCGGGGATCCGGCCGTGGCCGAAGGTGACGTGGACGGCCATGTAGCGCTGGCCGAGAGCCGCCCTGAGGTGTGCGCCCATCATCGTGTCGCCGTGTGCCGCGACGTGTGCGCTGCCCTCCCAGAACACGACCCGGTCGCCGGTACGCCGCAGGTGGTCGAGGAGTCGCCCGGCGGCGGCGCGCTCCTCCGCCGCCGCGTCGTACCCGACGCCGAGGGCGTGCGCGTGGAAGTCGACGATCGCGTCGATCAGCCGTAGTGCCTCGTCGCGCCCCGGGCTGTCGGGCAGCTTGGCGGCCAGGTTGCGGGCGGTGCGGGCGAGTTCCACGAAGGGTACGCCCGGGTGGGTGCCGCGCAGGCGTTGGACGTGCTCACCGTTGTCGTGGGCGGTACGGATGACGGCGAAGATCTCGCCGATCCGCGCCGCGGTCGCCGGTTCCACCGGGTCGAGCAGCGCCACGACCCGGTCGTAGTCGGCCGGCAGCGTACGCCGCCCGTTGACCGCGACGACGCGTACCGGATCGTCGGGGTGACGCGCGTTGTGCCGGCGCAACCGGACGAGCGCGTCGCGCATCTCGATCGTCCGCCACGGACCCCACGCCTGGCTGAGCGCCGCGTCCAGGTCGACGTCCTCGCCCCGGACGTACCGGTCGTACAGGTCGCCGACCCGCTGGTTGTCCAGCAGCGCGACCGCCCGGAAGCCGCGCCGGATCAACTCGTGGGTGGTCTCCTCGACCAGTCGGAAGGTCTCGGCGGCCTCCCGGGTGCTGGCGCCGAGGCCGACGATGGTGGCCGACTCGACGAGGGCGGCAAGCGTCCGGGCGGACGATGGGACCGGGGTTCGGAGAGCACTCATGCCCCGACGATCGGGGTTCAACATATGGTGAAGTCAAGTCCGCGACGACTGTCGCCTTCGCGGAACGATCACCGTGCGGGATCGTCCCGCCCGATCTCGCACAACCTGGTGCCCGACTCCATCGCCGCGAGCTGAGCCTTGAGGTCGCGGACCCGCTCCTCGACCTCGGTCACCAGCCGACGGGCGACATCCGCCCACTCGTCGGGCGTCGGGTCGGCCGAGAGGTCGGCGAAGAGGGCGGCGATCTCGCGGACACTCAGACCGGCCCGCTGGGCGAGTTTGGCGACCTGGATCCGGCACGCCGCGGATCCGTCGAAGCGACGCTGGTTGCCGGCGGTGCGTACCGCGTTGATGACCCCGTGGTTGTCGTAGAACCGCACGGCCGACGGCGCGACGCCGCTGTCGACGGCGACCTCACCGACGCTGAACGTACGAGGCGGACCCGTGAGCACTGTCATGGCCGGAGGATAGGCACACCGGGACTTGACTTCAACATATGTTGAACCTGCACGGTCTCGGACATGAGCACTTCGACAGACCACCAGAGCAGCCTCTCCCCCGCCGCCGGCCGACGCGTGGCCGTGATCTCGGGCAGCGTCCGCAAGGACCGGATGGGCCCGACGATCGCCCGGTGGGTCGCCGCCGCCCTGGACCCCGCTGCCGCGCCGGACCCGGCTGCCGTCCCCGACCCTGCTGCCACCGTCGACCTTGCTCCGGTCGATTTGATCGACGTGGCCGACGTGGAGCTGCCCGACGACAGCCTCCTCTATCCCGGCGGCGGCCCGAGGAGCGAGGTCGCCGACCGGATCGCCGCCGCCGACGCGTTCGTGTTCGTCACGCCCGAGTACAACCACAGCTACCCCGCCTCACTGAAGCGCCTGATCGACTGGCACTACGGCGAGTGGCGTCTCAAGCCGGCGACCATCGTGGCCTACGGCGTCCACGGCGGGTACGCGGCGATCGAGCACCTGCGCGGCGTACTTGCTGAACTCAGCGTGGTGACCACCCGCCGGGCCCTCGGCCTACGGGCGCCGTGGGCGTCCCTGGACGGCCAGGGCCACTACACACCGGACGCGGAGTTCTCCCGTGGCCTGACCGCCAGCCTGGCCGAACTGCGCTGGTGGGCGGAGGTGCTGGCCGACGCCCGTCGGGACCGGCCCCTCGCGACCTGAACGCGGAGTCGTTTGCCGGTCATGGCGGCGCCGGACCGGCACCCCACTCAGCGATCACCACCACGCCCACCGTCGGCGACCGAGACGTCCATCTCCGTGAGGAACGCCGTCGCCGCAGGGGTGAGGGTGGCCCGGTTCCAGATGAGGTGCTCGATCCGGGCCGGAGCGTCCCGTACGGGAATGGTGACCACACCCGGCAGGTGCGGCGCGTAGTTCGACGGCAGCAGGGCGATGCCGAGCTGCCGGCGGATGAGGCGGGTCATCATGAAGTCGACGGTGCTCACCTCGAAGGCGACCTCGCGGTGCACTCCGGCGGCGGCGAATGCCTGGTCGGACTGGGCCCGCCCGGCCGTTCCCGCCGGCAGGTCCACGAACGCCTCGGTGGACAGGCGGTCGAGGTCGACCTCGGGCTGCCCGGCAAGCGGATGGTCGGGGGCGACCACGGCCACCAACCGGTCGTACGCCAACCGCCTGGCGACCACCCCTTCGGGCCGGGCGGTCACCGGAAGTCCGAGGAATCCGATGTCGACAGCGCCCTCCTTGACCTGGTCGATGAGCTGTTCGCTGCCACCGACGCGCAGCCGGATGCGGACGTGCGGATACCGCTGGTGAAAGGCGTCAAGCGCGGCCGGGATGTCGACAGCCGCGACGGTCGGGATCATGCCGACGGTCAGCCGGCCCCGGACCTCCCCGACCGCCGAGGCGACCTCGGCGGCGGCCCGCTCGGCCGCGTCCAGGCACTGACGGGCCGCCGGCAGGAACGCCTCACCGGCCGGGGTCATCCGCACCCGGCGGCTGGTCCGGTCGAAGAGGCGGGCACCGAGTTCCCGTTCCAGCCGGGCAATCTGATGACTGAGCGCGGACTGGACGACCAGACAACGCTCGGCGGCGCGGGTGAAGTTCCGCGTCTCGGCGACGGCCACGACGTACCGCAGCTGTTGAAGCTCCATCCATCAATCGTGGATCGCGATGGTTGGGCTGACAAGGATGTGTTGGACTCATGAATGCGGGGCGTCGATCCTGATTCGCGTGACGAACCTGGTACTACCTCCGACCGCGGGCCGCCTCGCCGCCACCGCCACGACCGCCTTCGCACCGGCGGTATGGGGAACGACGTACGTGGTCACCACCGAGTTGCTGCCGGCCGGCCATCCACTCTTCGCCGGCCTGATCCGGGCGCTGCCGGCGGGCCTGGCCGCGCTGGCCATCGGCCGGGCGTTGCCGCGCGGCTGGTGGTGGCTCAAGGCGGCGGTGTTGGGGTTACTCAACATCGGGGTGTTCCTGCCGCTGCTGTTCGTCGCCGCCGAACGGTTGCCCGGCGGGGTGGCCGCCACGCTGGGCGCGGTGCAGCCACTGGCCGTGGCGATCCTGGCGGTGACCGTGCTCCACCAGCGTCCGTCGGTCCGGAGCTTCGCCTGGGGAATCGTCGGCGTCGCGGGGGTCGGGCTTCTGGTCATCGGCCCCGACGCGGACTTCGACGTGGTCGGACTGCTGGCCGGTTTCGGCGGCGCCGGGGCGATGGCGGTCGGGGTGACGCTCACCAAGCGATGGGGACGCCCCGAGGGCGTCGGCCCCACGGCGTACGCCGGCTGGCAGCTCACGGCCGGCGGCCTGTTCCTACTGCCGGTGACGTTGCTGTTCGAGGGAACACCACCCACCGTCGACGCCAGCGCCGCGCTCGGCTACCTCTGGCTCGGCCTGCCCAGCGGCCTGCTCGCCTACATCCTGTGGTTCCGGGGCATCGCCACGCTGCCAGTCACCTCCGTCGCGGTGCTCACCCTGCTCTCGCCGATGGTGGCGGCCCTGCTGGGTGCGGTGCTGCTCGACGAGTTGCTCACCCCGATCCAGTCGGCCGGCTTCGTTCTCTGCCTCGCCGCGATCGTCGCAGGCCAGATCAGCCCCACGAGGCCCAGAGCCGCCAGCAGACTCCCCAAGGAAAGGATCAACCTATGAGGATCACCGTGGTCGGAGCCACCGGCATGGTCGGCTCACGCGTCGTCCGCGAGGCCCTCGATCGAGGGCACGACGTCACCGCCGTCTACCGGGGCCGACGACCTGCCTCCCTGCCGCCGGAGGCGATCGCCGCCAGGGGCGACGCCGTGGACGTCGACCAGATGAAGCGGCTGTTCACCGACGCCGACGCGATCGTGGGCGCCACCCGCCCCGCGCCAGGCGCGGAAAGCACCGTCACCGCGACCACCCACGCCCTGCTCGACGCCGCCGCCGCAACCGGACTCCGCATCCTGCTGGTCGGCGGTTCCGCACCGCTGCGGAGTCCGTCCGGTGGGTCCGTGCTCGACGACCCCCGGTATGTGCCGCCAGCGGTACGCGACATCGCCGCCGCGAGCGCGGCCCAGCTGGACGCCTGCCGGACCCACGCCGCCGACTGGGTCTACCTGAGCCCACCCGCGCTGCTTGAACCGGGGTTGCGGAGCGGCGGATACCGACGCGGCGGCACCACCCTCGTGGTGGCCCCGGACGGCACGTCCCGAATCTCGGCGGAGGACCTGGCCGTCGCCGTCCTCGACGAGGTGGAGCGGCCCGGCGGAGACCGCCACTTCACCGTCGGCTACTGAATTCAGCCGACGACCAGCGGGTCGTGGACCCGGCCGATGAACAGCGGTACGCCGGTGACCCGGTCGTGGATGACGTACAGGAACGGCCGGTTCACGAAGAACTGCGGCCCCTGCGGGATCGACGGTGGCCGGATGATGACTGCCGAGGCGGCTGCCGCCTCGACACCCTTCTCGTCGACCCCGATGAACGTCTCGTGCACCACGTCGTCGATGCACAGCGCCGGGTCGGTGGTGCTCATGCCGGTGAAGTCGGCGTACGGCGTGAAGGCCGTGGGCATGCCGAGGCCACTCAGCGCGGCACCCAGCTGGGCCGGCAGGCGGAACGTCCATCGGGGCATCCGCAGTTGGATGTCGGTGAACTGGAAGCCGGCGAACAACGCGCCCAGCCAGGCCGCGTCGAGGTTCGCCTCGACCGCGGCGAGGTTGTCCCGGGTCGGCATGACGATGGCCATGGCCAGCCCGTCACCCGCGAGCGGCACGTCGACCGCCCGCCAACCGTCGCCCAGGAGGTGCCCCATCCGGTCGAACGGACCGCGCATCATCGGCACCTGCACGACCGTGCCGTCATCCCGGGTGAACGGTTCGTCCACGGTGGCCGACGCCCGGAAGGGGTAGTACCAGGCCGCCTTGAGGTAGGCCGTGTTGGTGAGCATCAGGCTGGTGTCGGTACGCACCGAGTCCGGGGCCAACAGCTCCGGGATCTTCGCGTTGGTCCGGTCGGACACCCAGGTGTTGATCTCCTGGCGGGCCGCTTCAGGCGCGCCACGGAAGTCGACCGGGTGTGGGACGGCACCGTAGTAGCCGGCCAGGGTGTGCTGGAACCCGGACCGCAGGCCCAGATCGAGCCGGGTCCACACGGCGTTGGCCGTGGTCACCCGGGGCTGCCGCACCCCGTCGCCATCCTGGAACCGCGTGGCGAGCGACTGGTCGACGGTGTTCAGACCGCTGTCGAGCGCGCCGGGTCGCGGATGCGGCGCGTGCAGCACGGCATCCATCTCGTCCGCCGTGGTCGAGCCGGCACCCGCCCTGGCCATGGCGAGGGCCAGTTGGACCGAGTACGGCGCGCAGACCACGTTGCCACCGGTGTGGCTCGACGCGATCGTGCGGTAGAGGTCGGCGGTGAATCCGCGTACCGCTGTCGCGGCGGCCTGCATCGTGGCCGGGTCGGGAGGTACGCGTACCGGATCGCTGGACGCGAACGCTCCGCTGAGCCAGCGGGGATGACCGGGGGCGGCGGTCAGAGCGGCGGCCGCGAGTGGCACCGCTCCGAGAATCGATCGACGCGAGACCATGCCCCGACGGTAGTGCAGTGTTACCGGGACGTGACGGAGGAAGGTCCAGAATGCATCGAAGTTAACCAATGTTCGTTACTTGCGTACGGCTTCCGGCCACCCGACGACGGCACCTTGGCCGAACCCGCGAGGCGGACCGTCGGAGGCTGCCTCGACCTGCCGAACCCGAAGCGGCTTCGATGGTGTGGGAGAAGATTCTGCGGGGGCACGACGGTGTCGGCCACCTCAACGGACCCCGACATCTGGTACCGCTCATCTGAGCACGAATACCGACCACCCGCTTGGAGGATCGATGCCGGAAATCGAGGCAGTCACGATATGCAGCAGCTCCAAGTTCTACGACACAGCCCAACGTGCCGAGGCAGCGTTCCGCCGCCTGGGCATGACCGTCTACACGCCGCGCTACGACTTCGACGAACAGCATGTGCAGGTCAACGAATCGGACAAGATCCAGCTCACGCGTGATTTCCTGGCGAAGATCGCGAAGTCGGACGCGATCTTCGTGGTGGCGAACGGCGGATATGCCGGCGTCAGCGTGTGCATCGAGGTCGGCTACGCGGTGGCGCAGGGCAAGGTGGTGTTGTTCTCCGAGCAGCCGACGGAGTTCGCGCTCCGGGCGCTGGTCGACACAGTGATCCCGATCGAGGAGATCGGCCCAGGGTTGCGATCGGTTGCCAGGGCCGAAGTGGCGGGCAGGTCGCGGTGATCGTCGCGGTGCCCGCTTCCTCGAGCCGGCTGTTCGGCACGGTCGCCGAGTTCGTCGGCAACCGGTTCGCCGGCTGAACGAGGCTCACGCGAGGTCGCTGTGGCACCACATGGGCGCGGACTCACTCATCCACAGTCGGTTCTTCGACATAGCCGCAGCGCAGCGACCCGGGCCAGCACGGGTCGGAACACACCATCTTGATCGTCCGGGCCAATCTCGATGCCTTCGACCCACACCCATTCGCCGTCGTACCACTCGCTGAGGTCGGGCCGGACCCGGACGATCCGGAGCCGGAGCGGACCGTCGGCGTACCGGTAGTCGGATTTGGCGAGCTGGACCACGTCCCCGGCGGCGACGGACACGGGCGGGATGACCGGCAGCCGGGCCACCGCCGCCGCCTCGGCGTGACCATGCGGGCGGGCCGGCGGCTGCCGTCCGGTCCCAGCGGCCAGCGCTGCCCGCCGCGCCCGCAGGATCAGCCGGTTGCGGATCTGCGCGGGCGACAGGTCGAAGACGTTCATCGCCAGTACGTCCGCAGGCAGCGCACGATGATTGAGTCGGCCCAGTCCGCCCGGGGGCAGGTGCCGTCGACGCGGCAGTCCGGGCACTTCCTGGTACGCGGATCCTCGGCGGCGCTCCGCCAGTGCGCCTCGAACAGCCGGTGCGCCCTGGCGAGTTGAGCACGTGTCACGAAGAGGTCGTCACCCGCATCCGGCCGAGCGGACCGGGCCGGCTCACCGTCGGTTGGCCCTCGGAACCTCCCACGGTTCCGCTCGCCTCGCCGGCCCGGTTCGTAGCGACCCGCACGTTGATTCCGCGCCGAAGACGCCACCGGCCGTTCCTCGGGCCGCTCGTAGACGAGCGCGCCGTCGCACCGCGAGGTCACCCGCAGCTCCGGTACGAGATGCTCGACCGACACCCGCCGGAACCGCCCCGGCACGTCCCCGTCCGGCACGGCCTGCCCGGTCAGGTCCAGCGCGCTCGGCCCCGGCCGCAAGAACCACTTCCACCGCCTACCCATGCCCCGCCCCTTTCCCGTGGCCGGACAGGACTACCGTCGCCCTGCTGTCACGGCGGCGGGTCATCGGTCACCACCCCGGGCGCGAGCCCGCGCGGACTGCCAGTCACGCAGCGCCCCCTTGACGCGGGCGGTCTCTCGGTGACTCTCCGCGAGCGCCTGCTGGACGGTGGCCAAGTCACCGGCGACCCGATCGAGGAACGCGTACACGTCGTCGGGGGCCAGGCCACGACGTCCGAGCCAGACGCGGCGGAACCGACGCCCACGCACCTGCCAGGGCAACAGCCCGGAGTACGCAGTGGAGCGGTAGGTCGACATGTCGCCGCCTTTCCCTGGTGGGCGGGGAGGTGCGATCGGAACGCGGCGGCCGTTCGGGGGGAATCGACCGGCCGCCGCGTTGTGACCATCCTGGAACGCTCCGCAGTGGATCCGCAACGTTCCAGAGCAGATTTTCGCGCTTGTGCATTGACTTTCTTTGCCGGAACCGATAAGCGTTACAGCAGCAGGTGACGCAGTGTTGCGAGCCGGAACCAGGGAGTGCGCGAATGGCCGAAGACATCGGATCGACAGTGCCGCGCCGGCAGCTCGGCCGGCTGCTGCGCCAGTTCCGCAACGAGGCCGGGGTGACGCTGGACGCCGCCGCAGAGGCCCTGGAATACAGCCGACAGAAGATCTGGCGGCTCGAATGCGGCATGGGCTCCGTCCGGGTGCTCGACGTCAAGGCGATGTGCGAGCTGTACGGGGTGTCCCCGGAGATGACCGAGGCGATGCGCGGCCTGGCCGTCGAGACCAAGTCCAAGGGCTGGTGGCACGCCTACGGCGATGCGGTGCCGAGCTGGTTCGAGCTGTACGTCGGCCTGGAATCCGCCGCTTCGCGGCTGCGCGGCTACGACGAATCGCTGATCCCCGGCATCCTCCAGACAAAGGAGTACGCACACGCGCTGATCCGCCTCGGCCGAATGATGAGTGACGAGGAACGAGAACGGGCCGTTGAGGTACGGCTACAGCGCCAAGCTCTGCTCACCCGTCGGCTTCCCGCCGCACCTCGCCTGGAGTCGATCCTGTCGGAGGCGGTACTCCGGCGCAGCGTCGGTGGTCCGGCGGTCATGGGCGGCCAACTCGACCACCTCATCCGGCTGTCGGGTCTGCCGAACGTGTCGGTCAGGGTGCTTCCGCTGGTAGCAGGCCCGCAGCCCGGTGCCGTGGCCGGCACCTTCATGGTTCTCGACTTCCCGCCGACCAAGGGCGGTCGGGCCGCACCGGAGCCGTCGGTCGTCTACAGCGAGTCGTTGACCGGGGCGCTCTACCTCGACAAGCCCGATGAACTCGCGGCATACGAACGTGTCTGGCGGGGACTGGATGCGCTCGCCCTCGGCGAGGCAGAATCGAAGGACATGATCAAAGGGCTGATCGGGGAGATTCGGCATGACTGAGCTGACCGGCGCCGTCTGGCGCAAGAGCACCCGCAGCGGCGACAACGGCGGCGCCTGCGTCGAGGTCGCCGACAACATCCCCAGCCTCGTCGCCGTCCGCGACTCCAAAGACCCGACCGGACCCGCCCTCACCTTCTCTCCTGCGGCCTGGGCCGCCTTCGTCCGCGCTGCGCGGTCGCCGAGCCAAACTGGCTGATGGACTCTGCCGACTCAGCGATCGAGTCTGAGCGCGGACGTTTCAGCGGTCCTGGCCGGTCAACTCTTCACGAGCTTGCGCGGGTCCCCGCCGCCCTAGACCTTCACCAACCGGGTAGACGCCAGGCGCCTCCTGCGCCTTTTCGTCGAGGATGGAGGGAATGAGGTGCTGCAGGAACTCCTGCGTCTCATCGTCGACTGAGTAGACAAGACACCCCCGCAGCCCACGGGTGAGCAGCACCTTATATGCGTTGCGGATCAACCGGTCAGCGTTGCGAGCGATGCGGGGCCGCTCTCCCGTGCCGATGATGGCGACATCCTTGGACTGGTTTGGTTGGCTGACGAAGCGCCCATTCCGCACGACCAGGTCTCCGCCGAGGATGACCCCCGACCAGTCGTATTCGAAGCCCTGAGCGGTGTAGATGCAGCCGATCTGCTGGAATCCGCGTGGATCGGTCGCCCAGTACGAGCCCGCCGGGACGCCCTTAGGCGGATGGTTGCCGTAAGCATTCCATGGTCGGTGCCAGGTGCCGATCCGGACATCTGTCACGAGCCTGCCCCGCTGCGGCTGTTTCGTCCACTCCCAGCAGAAGCCTGCCGAGATCCGGGCGGTCATGCCCTCGGCGTTGCGTTGTCGAAGTACCGCTTCCATGGTTTCCGGAGAGTCGACCACTCCCAGGTAGAAGTCGTCGTCGCCCAACCACCGGTAGGGGTTAGACGATGCCAGACCGAGTAGATGTAGTACCCAGCGCTCATAGCGAGGACTTCCGCCACACCTGAACTGCGCGCCAAGGGTCACCACGTCGACATCCAGATCGAGACGACCAGCAGCCTCAACTATCATCCCGACTGTGCCCACCTCGTTCGGACGCACAACCTGGTAGTCGTCAAGCAGAAAGACGGGCACCTTGGCGGCCTGAATCAGTTCCTCGACCTGCGGTATCACGCCAGAGACACCGTTACGGTCTGAACGCTCCCGCATGCGATGCGCCTCGTCGCAGATCAGGACGTCAACGCTGTCCGGAGCAACGTTCATAAAGTCACGAAAGAAGCTGAACAGCGGACGGGTCCGCTGATGCGGCCCCGCGTCCCTGGCACGGGCGTACCGCTGAAGGCTGAGAGTGAACGCTTTGGAGCCGGTGGCATGAGCCACCGCATGTCCCCGATCGGCCAGGGCGGCCAGCAGTGAGAGAGCGATTGCGCTCTTGCCGCTGCCCGGTCCGCCGGAGATCACCACAACCCGCTTCCGCCGTCCGGCCGTGGCCCATCGCAGGGCGCGCATGACCAGCTCGTACGCCTCTCGCTGCTCATCAAGCAGAATGAAGTGCTGGCGCCTGCCGATTTCCTGGGCTGCCAAGGCGAGCAGTTGACGGCTGGGCCGCACCTGGCTGGTAAGCAGACGATGTACCGCCCTACTCTCCCTTCCCGCAGCGAACTTCATGCGAAGATAGCGCTCGAACTTCTCCTCTTCGCCCAGCGTGAAGACCATGTTCTGGTAAGTCCGCTTCCGATCCGCAGCCACCAGATGGGACACACGCTGGCGGGTGGCGTTGTGCAGGTAGGCCATGCCGTGCACAGTGGCTGGCCACTCGTGCAGTTTGACAAGGAAGTCCACGAGGTAGTTGCAGTACGCCTGCACCTGAACGCCCGGATGAAGCTGCGGCTGTGCCATCCCATTGACGGCTACCAGGTTCTCGGCATCGTCGTAACGCGTCGCGGCGCTCCACTGCTTCAGTTCCAGCACAAGATAGGTGTCGGCACCTGATTCGGGTGCTGCGCCGGCCAGAATCACATCCACTCGTCTACTGCTGCGCGGCAACTGAAACTCGACCAACGCGTCGAGATCACCATATCCAAGCTGCCGCAGGTGTCTGGCGAGAGCAGGAAGACTGTTCAGCCATGCCACCTGCTCACGCGAATCAATCAGGTAACCGGTCTCAACGAGATGGGTGCCCACCAGGGAAACCAGTTGTCCAGCATCGTGTAGTTCTAAGATCAAGTTTGGAGTGGTATGGAACGCCCGCAACGACCTTCCCCCAGGGCACGAGAATCTCGTGCGGTGGGGGCATGTCCGTCACGGAAGCCCGTCGATCCGCTGATCCGGGAACACTCTAGTAACGCGGTACGGAGTCGGCTACCCCGCACCCCGGATCATCGTCACTCGGCTCATAGTGGACTTCGATCTTGCGGGTCGGTCTCACCAGACCGGCCAGAAACTCGCGCGTTTCGGGGTCGACCGAGTGGATGATCGTCCCGCGCATACCGCGGGTCAGCAGCACCTTGTAGGTGTTGCGGATCAGCCGGTCAGCTTCGTCGTCGCTCACGGCTTTGCGGCTCCGCAATGCTGGGTCCTTCGACTCGCCCCGCCGAGTCACCAGTCGGCCGTCGCGTGCCACCAGGTCCGGGCCGATGATGACACCGGACCAGTCGTACTCGAAGCCTTGGGCGGTGTAGACGCAGCCCACTTGGTCGAAGCCGTTCGGATCGGTGGCCCAGAAGGCACTACCGGGAGCATCACCCACGCTGCGATCGCTCTTGACGTTCCAGGGCCGGGCCCACTCGCCGACCACTACGTCCGGCACCAGGGTTTCGTCGGGTCGAGGGTCGCTCCACGGCCAGCAGTAACCCGCCGACATGCGTGCCGTCTGTCCCGGCTCACCGGCAGCGCCCGGAGCGCGTTGGCGCGCCCGCAGGAACGCCTCCAGCTGCGTCGGGGACTCCGCCAGCCGCAGATCGAACCGTCCGTCGCCGGCCCACACGGTCGGTCCGTCGCCGTCGAGGCCGAGCAGAGTGAGCACCCAGTCCTCGTACGCCGCGCTGCCGCCGCACCGGAACTGGTCGTGCAGGGCGACGACTTCGACCTCCAGGCCCAGCCTCCCGGCGTACGCCGAGATGACCTCGACGCTGCCCAGCTCCCCCGGTTTGACCACCTGATGCTCATCGAGCAGGAAGACCGGCACGCGCGCAGTCGAAATCAGTTCGTCCAGCTGCGGCCTCGCCCGGTCCCGCCGAGCCTTGGGTGTGTACCGGTTGACGGAGGTTTCCCGGATCCGGTGTGCCTCATCGCAGAGCAGCACCTCGATGTCGTTGGCCCCGGCGTCCATGAAGCTGTTGAAGTACTTGAACATCCCTTGGAGCCGGGTCGAACGGTGTCCGGCGTAGCGACGCAGGGTTTGTGTGAACGCGCGGGAGCCGGTGGCGTGCAGCACGGTCCGACCCTGACGGGCCAATTCACCCATCACCGACAGGGCGATGACGCTCTTGCCGCTGCCTGGTCCGCCGGCCACCACCACTGCCCGCTTTCGGTTCGCCTTCCGGGCCCGCTCGACCGCGTGCAGCACCAATTCGTACGCCACATGCTGCTCGTCGAGCAGGGTGAACTGTGACCGGTCCTTGAGTTCCTCCGCGGCGTACCGCAGCAGATGTCGACTGGGCCGGACGGTGCTGGTCAGGAAGCGATCGGCGGCGGCCGCGCCGGATTTCGGCGCGAACCGCGACTGGAGATAGGCGAGCCACTGGCCGCGACGCTGCCTGGTGAAGAGTCGGCTCTGCTCGGTGACTGGTCGGTCGAGCAGGTCGACGATGTTCCGGTCGACGGCGTTGTGCAGGTAGGCGGCACCGTGTAGCGGATACCGCTGGCGGCCCAGAATGCCGAGAAAGTCGGTGAGGTACTGGCAGTAGTCGGCGACCTGTACGCCAGGGTGAAGTCGTGGTCCACGTGCGTGCTCGACCGCGACCAGGGTGTCGGATTCCTCGTACGCGGTCGCGTAGGACCATTGCTTCAGCTCGACGACCAGATAGGAGTCATCCCCGCTACCGGGATCAACGCCGGCGAGCACCGCGTCGATGCGTCGACTGGTCAACGGCAGTTGGTACTCGACCAGCACCTCCACCTGATCGAGGCCCGCGTCGGCGAGATCCTGCGCCAGCACCGGCAGGCTGTTCATCCACGACCGCCGCTCTGCCGGGCTCACGCCGTGGCGGATCGACCACAGATGCTCGGCGACCCGGTCGGCGAGGGTGCCGTCAGTGGCCAGACGCAACAGATTGGCGGCGGACGTCCGAAACGCCGACATTGACACATGCCCCCAGGCAGCACGATGTGATCGTGCGGATGGGGGGCATATCCGTGCACCGGAAGCCCGTCGGACCGCTTGGCTCTGAGCACCTTACCGAGTCGGATCAGGGTGTTGGTGGCTAGTCGGTGCGGTCGGCCGAAGGAGCCTTGGCCGCCGACCCGTACGACCGCTCGACCGGGTAACGCCTTGCCGCCTCCGTCAACTTGTCGGTCGCGGCAGCCACCGGGTCGATGCCCAGCATGTCGCTCAGGCGGGTCAGGTAGATCATGACGTCGCCGATCTCGGCACGCACCCTTGCGCCGTGCTCGGGATCGGCCATCACCTGCGCGGATTCCTCCGGGGTGAGCCACTGCAACTCGGCCAGCAGCTCGCCCACCTCGCCGGCGAGGGCCATCGCCAGGTTCTTTGGCGTATGGAACCGCTGCCAGTCCCGCTCGTCGGCGAACCGGCGCAGCCGGTGCACGAGGTCGGCCAGCCCGGAGTCGTTCGGTTCGTGTTCCACGGGGCCGAACCCTACCGCTGCCAGCTCACCAGCCGACTTCAGCCGGCCGGTGAGTGCCGCCCCCTGCCCGGCTTCCGATCGAACCCCCGGGTTCCTGAATCGTGTCGGACCGGTGTCCTAGCGTGGGGCGATGACCGACATGGTGGCGATCGTCCGGCGGGCCTGCCTGCGTCTTCCCGAGGTCAGCGAGCGGCTGAGCCACGGCACCCCGACCTGGTTCATCCGGGGCAAGAGGTCGTTCGCCATGGTCTGGCCGGACGGCCATCATCAGGACGACTTCGCCCACCTGTGGTGCGCCGCGCCGCCGGGTGCGGCTGTCGAGCTGATCGCGGAGGATCCGCAGACCTACTTCCGCCCGCCCTATGTGGGGCATCGCGGCTGGGTCGGCGTACGCCTCGACACTGGTATCGGCGAGGCGGAGCTGGCAGAGGTCGTTGAGGACGCATATCGGGCGGTGGCACCCCGGACCCTGCTGGCCCGGCTTGACACGCCCTGAGGGTGGGGCAACCAGGCTGACGCCCGGCGTCGGGCCAGAAGCAGTTGCAGATCACTACCAGCTGGGAGACAGCATGTCGGGTCGATTCGTGTACTGGATGAACGTGTCGGTCGATCTGCGGATCGAGCGCGCCCTGAATGAGCAGGGCGGCGGCGACTGGATGCGCATCGGGGAGTCGTTGCACCGGGAGTTCAACGCGCGGGCTCGGGCGATGTCGCTCATGATCGAGGGCCGCACGATCTACGAGACGATGGAGGCGTTCTGGCCGGGCGCACGAGATGACGAGTCCCTGCCGGGCTTCATGCGTGAGTACGGCGAGATCTGGACGTCGATGCCCAAGGTGCTGGTCTCGCGCACCCGCGACAGCGCCGGGCACAACACCCGGGTCATCGGTGGGGACGACGCGATCGAGCAGCTCGGACGGCTGCGGGAGCAGACCGACGGCGACATCGGGGTCGGCGGCGCAACCCTGGCGACCAGTCTGCTGCGGGCGGGGCTGCTCGACGAACTACTGCTGTTCACCCATCCCGTCGTGCTCGGCACCGGTCGGCCGTTGTTCGACGCGCACGACGAACCAATAGAGCTGGACCTGATCGAGCAGGCGTCGTTCGATCAGGGTGTGACGATGCACCGGTACGCGGTCCGAGGCGGCCGCGACCCCGGCCGGGCGTCCTGAACGGCCACGCTGAGCCGTCGGTCCAACCTGCACCGCCCTCGGGCTCTGAGGAACCACCTCGGGAGCCGAGGGCGGTTTTTCGTGTGTGGACGATCCTTTCGCCACCATAGCCGAAAGTTCGATTAAACCTGGCAGAAGCCATGGACATATCGACATCGCTTTTGTTAACTTCAGCCCGGATGTTACGACGAGGTGAACCGCCGCCGAGGCCAGCGCCTCGATCGTGACCTCCGACGGCCCCTCGGACACCTACCCCAGCTCCCAGTTCCACGCCCGCGTCGCCCACCGGCGATTCAACGGGCCATTCGGTGCTGCCCGACACCCGGAGGAGAAGCCCAAACCCGTACGTCCCGATCTGCCCGACCCGTCCTCACAGCTAGGAGAGGCAGTTGAAGAGACGATTCGCGCTCGCCGTGGCGGGCCTGACGGCCATCACGCTCGTCGCCCCGCCCGCCAGCTCGATGGCCGCGCCGACCACCCCCACGGCCGCGCCCGGCACCACCAGTCCCCCACCTGATTCGGCCTTCCAGAAGGTCACCCTCAACGACCGCCCCGGCGAGCCGATGGACCTCGCCGTGCTGCCCGACGGCCGGGTGCTGCACGTGACCCGCGCCGGGGTGGTGTGGCTGCACAACCCCGACACCGGCCGCAACACGATCGCCGCCACTCTCGACGTCTACCAGCACGACGAGGAGGGCCTGCAGAACGTCGCCGTCGACCCGAACTTCGGCCGACGCGGCAACAACTGGGTGTACCTGTACTACTCGCCGCCGATGGACACTCCGGTCGACGACCCGTCCACGCCGGACGTCAACGAGGGCGACGCGCCGGCCTGGGGCTCCGAGGAGGAACTCGTGCCGTTCCAGGGCGTCATCCGCCTGTCCCGGATCCGGCTGGTCAAGGACACCCTGGACCTGCGCACCGAGCAGCGGATCATCGACGTGCCGGTGGACCGGGGCATCTGCTGCCACGTCGGCGGGGACATCGTCTTCGACGCCAAGGGCAACCTGTACCTGTCCACCGGCGACGACACGAACCCGTTCGAGTCCGGTGGCTACGTTCCGATCGACGAGCGGCCGGGGCGCAACCCGGCATACGACGCGCAGCGCACCTCGGCCAACACCAACGATCTACGCGGCAAGATCCTGCGGATCAAGGTCGGTGCCGACGGCAGGTACACCATCCCCAAGGGCAACCTGTTCAAGCCAGGCACCCGGAACACCCGCCCCGAGATCTACCTGATGGGTCTGCGTAACCCGTTCCGGATCGAACTGGACCGCAAGACCAACGACCTGTACGTCGCCGACTACTCGCCGGACGCCGGCGAGCCCGACCCGCTGCGCGGGCCAGCGGGGCACGGTAAGTGGTTCGTGGCCCGCAAGGCCGGCAACCACGGCTGGCCGTACTGCATCACCCCGCAACTGCCGTACCGGGACTACGACTTCGCCACCGAGGAGTCCGGTGCGGAGTTCGACTGCTCGGCGCCGGTCAACGAGTCGCCGAACAACACCGGGCTGCGGAAGTTGCCCGCGCCGCAGCAGCCGGACGTGTGGTACAGCTACGACCTCGCCCCCGAGTTTCCCGAGCTGGGCACCGGCGGCATCGGCCCGATGGCCGGGCCCGCGTACCGCTTCGACCGGGCGACCACCCGGGGCCGTAACCCGGTGGCGTGGCCGGCGTACTACGACGGCAAGCCGCTGTTCTACGAGTGGACCCGTGACTACGTGAAGGCGTTCCAGCTGGACCGGCGCGGCAAGCTCGACGGAATCGAGCCGGTGCTGCCCTCGGTCGTCTTCGACAACCCGATGGACCTGGAGTTCGGCCCCGATGGCGCGCTCTACCTCCTCGAGTACGGTGACGGTTTCTTCAGCGAGAATCCGGAGGCGCAGGTGGCCAGGATCGACTTCATCGGTCGGGACGGCAACCGCAGCCCGATTCCGGCGGTCTCGGCCAGCCAGACCGCGGGTCTGGCCCCGCTGACGGTGGAGTTCTCCAGCGAGGGCACCACCGATCCGGACGGCGACCGACTGCGCTACGAGTGGTACCTGGACGATGACGACCGGGTCGACTCGCGGTCGGCGAACCCGACCTTCACCTACCGCGAGAACGGCAGCTACGACGCGACGCTCAAGGTGACCGACCGGAAGGGACGCTCGGCGTCGGCGTCGGTGCGGGTCGTGGTCGGCAACGCCGTGCCGGTGGTCGAGCTGGTCGCGCCGGTCGAGGGCCAACCCTTCGCCTTCGGCGACACCATTCAGTACGAGGTACGGGTGACCGACGACCAGCCGGTGGACTGCGCCCGGGTCAGCGTGACCTACATCCTCGGCCACGACGACCACGGCCACCCGCAGACCACCGCCAACGGCTGCACCGGGTCGATCCTGACCACTGTCCCCTCGGGGCACGACCCGGCGACCGACAACCTGTCCGCCGTGTTCGTCGCCTCCTACACCGACCCCGGTGACGACGGGCTGCCGCCGCTGACCGGGACCGACCAGGTCGTGCTCGTACCCAGCGTGTAGACCCACGAGAGGAGTCATCATGTGTTACGGCTACGACGGGATGGCCGCGCTGCGGCGTTCCGTCCTCGACCGGCGGGGCCTGCTACGCGGCTCGGTGGCCGCGATGGCCGGTGTCGGCCTCGCCACGGCGGGCGCGACGGCCGCCTCCGCCGGTCCCAAGCACGGCCCGGGGCACGGGCACGGTCCCGGGCATGGACACGGCCCCGGACACGGGCATGCCGGTCGACGGCGGGTGCCGCCGGGGCTGATCAGCATTCAGTTGTGGACGGTCCGTGACGCGCTGAACGGCGAGCCGGGGTACGACGCCACGCTGCGGCACCTGGCCCGGATCGGCTACCCGAAGGTGGAGCTGGCGCTGGGCTACTTCGGCCGCAACGCCGCCCAGCTGCGTCGTTTCCTGGACAGCATCTGCATCAAGGCCACGTCCAGCCACGACGGGATCAGCGAAACTCCCGCCGCGCTCCAGGAGAAGATCCGCAACGCGGTGACGCTGGGTCAGAAGTTCATGGTGGTGCCGTACCTCTACTCGGAGAACGCCGACGACTGGAAGCGGTGGGCGGAGCAGATGAACGTCGAGGCCGCCGCGGCGGCCCGCGCCGGTCTGCGGTACGGCTACCACAACCACGCCCACGAGTTCACCATCGACCTCGGCAACGGTCGCACCCCGTGGGACGTGCTGACCGAGGAGCTGGACCCCCGGCTCGTCCACCTGGAGATCGACATCTACTGGGCGGTCACCGGCGGCATCGAGTCCGGTGACGGGGCCACCGACCCCGAGGGCTTCACCCTGGACGTCATCCGCGCCGCGCCGCAGCGGGTGCTCCAGTACCACGTCAAGGACCGGCACGCCGCCGACGGCGACATGGCCGACCTGGGCACCGGCATGATCGATTTCAGGCGGATCTTCCGGAAGCACCCGGTGCTGGAGTACATCGTGGAGAACGACACTCCGGACGTGACGCCTCAGCTCACCGCCGAGATCGGCTACCGCTACCTGCGCAACCTGCGGTACTGACGGTCCCGTTGCCAGATCACCCCGGGGTGTCGGGGCCGACCGCGGTCGGCCCCGACACCCCGGTCCACGTCACCAACCCGACGGCGCTACCACCGCGATACCGCCGGACCTTCGCGACACAGCCGCGACGAACACCGTGCGTAACGCTCACCCTGCGTGAATACACCCGCTGAGCGGCCAGTAGTCCCCTCCCGCCCTTTGCTCTGCTTCACCCCACGCAATAGCCGCTGAGCTGCGGCCGAGAACCTGGCGGCGACCGGCGATCACCGTGCGGCGGTGACCCAGAGCGAACGATGCGTATGGTGAAGCAGAGCAAAGGGCGGGGGGTGGGGGTTGCCGGTCGGGGCCGGTTGTCACAGGCCGTAACGGTCGGCTGGGTAGGGTTCCGGGCAGTCACCGTTCCTGCGCGTCGGCGATCTCCCGACGGCCGTCGACAGCCATCGCGAGGTCGCCGACGAGTCGTCGGCCGGCGAAGGACCGACGACGGTGCGGGTCGGCCTACCGCAGCTGGCGGGCGGGGAAGCGGGTCGGTGGGTCGGCGATCGCGTCCTGGGCGGCGATCAGCTGAAGTTCCCGGGTGCCGGCTGCCAGGGTGGCCTCCAGCACCGCGAAGATCGAGGCGGTGGTGCGTTCCAGCGCCGTGGCCGGCGAACCCGTCGTGGACAGGTGCGCCAGGTACAGGGCGGCGGTGACGTCGCCACCACCGTTGGGGTTGATCGGCAGCAGCGGGGTGGTCACCGCCCAGGCACCGGCGTCCGAGACCGCCACCACCTCCAGCGTGTCCGCCGGCAGGTCGCCGTGCAGCACGCTGGTCACCAGGACGTGCGGGGGACCGGTGGCGCGTACCGCGTCGACGGCGGCCAGCAGGTCGTCGACCGAGTTCGTCGGGCGGCCGGCGAGGAACTCCAGCTCGAACTGGTTGGGGGTGACGATGTCCGCGCGCGGCACCACCACGTCACGCAGGTACTCCGGGATGCCGGGCCGGACGAACATGCCCCGGCCGACGTCGCCCATCACCGGGTCGCAGCAGTAGAGGGCGTCCGGGTTGGCGGTCTTCACCAGGGTCACCGCGTCGAGGATCACCGCACCCATCGCCGGATCCCCCTGGTAGCCCGAAAGGACCGCGTCGGCGTCGCCGAGCACACCACGGTCGGCGATGCCGGCGATCACCTCGGCGACGTCGGCGGGGGCCAGCAGCGGGCCGCGCCACGCGCCGTACCCGGTGTGGTTGGAGAAGTGCACGGTCAGCACCGGCCAGACCTCGTGGCCGAGCCGTTGCAACGGGAACACCGCCGCCGAGTTGCCGACGTGACCGTAGGCGACCGAGGACTGGATGGACAGGATCTTCACCGTCTCATCATGGCGGTCGGCGGCCCGCGATGGGGCCGGGCCCCGCTACCCAGCCGAGCCGGCCGGGCTGGTGGCGGCTCAGCGCCTCGGCATGGTCAGCACGATCCGGCCGGCCGCCCGACCGGCGGCCTGCCGGGTCCACGCATCGGCGACCTCCGCCAGCGGCACGGTCTCGTGGGTCGCGGCGAGTCGGCCGCCGGCGACGTGGTCGGCGATCTCCCGGATCGCCTGCGCTCGCTGCGCCGGGTCCAACTCGTTGTTGGTGTAGCCGAGGATGCGCAGCGACCGGCTGCGCAACGTCGCGGAGTCGAAGGGCGCCTGTTCGCCGGCCGAACTGCCCAGGTTGACCAGCCGGCCGTGCGGGGCGAGGGTACGCAGCGCGGCGGCGGCCGGCAACCCGAACAGCGGGTCGAGCACGACGTCCGCCGGCCCGTCGCAGGCGTCGACCAGCCGACCGGCGAGGGTGTCCACGTCGTCGGTGTCGGTGAGCGCCACCACGGCGTCGGCGCCCAGCAGCCGGGCCCGCTCCCGGGCGGTGGCCGACCGGGCGGCGGCGACGACCCGTCGGGCGCCGTGCAGCCGGGCCAGTTGCACGGCGGCCTGACCGACGACGCCGCCGGCGCCGAGGATCACCACCTGCTCCCCCCGGCTCAGCTCGCCACGCCAGGTCAGTGCCATCAGCGCGGCCACCGCGGAGAGCCCGAGGGCCGCCAGGATGGTGTCGACGCCGCCGGACAGGGCGACCACGTCGGCGTACGGCACCACGCAGTGTTCGGCCATGCTGCCGTCACCGGGGCGCATCCCGGCCGTCGTGGCGAACCACACGGGGGTGCCGTCGTCGAGGTGGCCGACGCCCTGCACCCCGGGCACGTACGGGGTGGCCGGGGTGCCGAAGTACGAGGTGCCGCTGGCGCAGAGGACGTCCAGCGGGGTGATCGGGGCCGCGGCCACCCGGACCCGGACCTGCCCGTCGCCGGGCCGTGGTGGTTCGCGACGGGCGACCGCGGGCGGGCGACCGCAGGCGGTGATGACGGCGGCGTCCATCAGGTGGCGATGTCCGGGTACGGCAGCGAGAAGTGCGCCAGCCGGCGGGCGTACTCCTTCTGGAACCCCAACGGTTCGGAGTGGTCGCGTTCGAACATGGCGATGAACAGCGTGAGGGTCAGGAACGGGTGGGCACCCAGCTCGAACAGCTTGACGTAGTCGTGGGTGGCCAGGGCCTCCCGCTCGATCTCGTCGAACCGCAGCCAGGTGCTCGCCTCGGGGACGTGACAGTTGAGGATCTGGTTGGCGCGTTCGGTCTCCCACCAGGTGACCGTGCCGCGTGGGTCGTCGCGGTAGCGCTCGACGAGGTCGGGGTCGCGGTCGACGGTGTAGAGGAACTTGTTCAGCAGGTACCTGCTCATGCCGCCGCTCCGTTCGGATACCAGGTGAAGTACGCCTCCATCGTGTGGAACAGGTCGAGCGTGTCGACGTAGTCGGCCTTCGCGCCCTCACCGGCGACGCCCATCATCAGCATGAAGTCCATGAAGCCGTGGGTGGCGTTGCCGGGGGCGTGCAGACTGTCCAGGGTCACCTCGGACAGGCAGCCCTCCAGGTCGCCGCTGGCGATCCACTCCACCGCGCGGCGGTCGAACTCCGGGTCGGGGCCGTGCGGGCCGAACTGCCGTGGCCCGCCCAGCTCCAGCGACAGGTGCCCGGTGCCGACGACGGCGACCCGCTGGTCGCCGGGCCAGGACTCGACAAGCTCGCGGATGGTCTTGCCCAACTGCACGAAGCGTTTCGGCTGCGGCAGCGGCGGGGCGAAGATGTTGGTGTAGACCGGCACGATCGGCAGGTCGGCCTCGGGCCGCAGGGTGATGATCGGGCAGGTGATGCTGTGGTCGATGCGCAGCTCGTTGCTGTAGGCCAGGTCGAAGCCGGCGTCGAGGCCCTCGCGCAGCAGGTACGCCGACAGGTCCTCCTGGCCGCGCAGCACCATCCGGGGCAGGCCGAACTCGCGTTCCTCGTTGTACCAGTTGGCGTCGTAGAACGGCGCCTTGCCGATGAGGAACTGCGGCATGTTGTCCAGCCACAACTGGTGGAAGTGGTCGGAGCCGACCATCACCAGCACGTCCGGGCGGGCCCGGGTGAGCGTCTCGCGGAACGCAGTGATCTTGCGTACCCATTCGTCAGCGAAGGGTGGCCGGTCCTCGCCCTGGGCGGTGCTGGCCCGGTAGTAGAAGGGGTGGTGGGTGGAGGCGATGACCGCGACGAGTGTGGCCATGGACGGCTCCTCTCAGGACGGGTCGGGGGTGGTGTAGGTGGCGTTGCGGTCGACGGTCAGGTAGACGTCCATGCCGATCGGGGTGTGGCGTTCCTCGGCGAGGTGCCCGAGCAGGCCGGCGGCCCGGGCCAGCAACGCGAAGCCGCGCAGCAGGTCGACCGGCAGACCCAGGTCGGCCAGGGCCGCTCCGCAGACCCCGGCGCCGTTGAGCGGCAGGGTCCGGCCGAGCACCTCCGGGTGGATCCGGCCGATCGCCTCGAACAGCCGCAGGTGCGGCCCGCGCAACTGCTCCTCCTCGGCGATCCGGATGAGCACCGGCGTACGCGGATCCTCGGTCTTGTGCACGGGGTGGCCCAGTCCCGGCACCAGCCGCCGGGCGGCCCGGGCGGCGGTGACGGCGTCACGGGCCAGATCGTCGAAGCCGGCGTCGTCGGCGGGCACCGGACCGTCGACGGCGGCGAGCGTGTCGGCGAGGAACCGACCGCAGTCCTCGGTGACGCCGAGGAAGCGGGATCCACCGCCGAGCAGTCCGGCGGCGAGGGCCCCTTGGAGTGACTCGGGGGCGCTGAGGTAGGTCAGCCGGGCGGCGATGGCCGTGGGAGTGAACCCGTGGTCGGCGAGCGCGACCAGCACCGCCTCGAAGACGCGTACCTCCGACGGGGTGGGGCGGCGCTGCGCGACCAGCCAGAAGGCGAGTTCACCGAAGCCGACGTGGCCCATCAGGTCGGCGGCGAGATCCTGGCCGAGCAGCCGGATGCTGCTCGCGTCGGAGGTGCCGATGGACGTCGGGAAGCTGGTCACGGTTGGTCCTGCCTCTCGGTGAGCCACCTGCGGATCTCGGTGCCGTGCTCGTCGAGACCGGGCGGTGGCAGGTCGTAGCGGGCCGGGGTGGCGGAGAAGGTGATCGGGTGCCGGACGCTGGGCACCGCCCGGTCGCCCGCGCCGACCTCGACGACCGGGTCGAGGTCGAGTTCGTCGGCGAGCGCCACCCCGCCGTCGATGGTGTTGATCGGGGCGCACGGCACGCCCGCGGCGATCAGCTCTCGGAACCACTCGTCCTTGCCCCGGGTACGCAGCCGTTCCAGCAGCAGTGGCCGCAGTTCCTCGCGGTTGGCGGTGCGGTCCTGGTTGCGCCCGAAGCGCGGGTCGTCGACCAGTTCCGGTACGCCGAGCACCTCGCAGAGCTTGGCGAACTGGCCGTCGTTGCCGGCGATGACGACCAGTTCACCGTCGGCGGTGGGCAGCGGCTCGTACGGGAACAGGCTCGGATGGGCGTTGCCCATCCGGTAGGGCACGGTGCCACCGGCCACGAAGGCACTGGAGTGGTTGACCAGCCCGGACAGCGCTGAGGAGAGCAGGTTGACCTCGACGTGCTGACCGTTGCCGTGTACACCCCGGTGGTGCAGGGCGGCGAGGATGCCGATGGTGGCGTGCATGCCGGTCATCACGTCGAACACGGAGATGCCGGCCCGGTACGGCGAGCCGCCCGGGTCGCCGGTGAGGCTCATCAGGCCGGAGATCGCCTGCACCATCAGGTCGTAGCCGGGGAGGGCAGCCCCGGGGCCGGTGCCGAACCCGCTGATGGAGGCGTAGACGACCCGGGGGTTGGCGGCGGCGACCGTGTCGTAGTCGAGGCCGAAGCGACGCAGCCCGCCCGGCTTGAAGTTCTCGATCAGCACGTCGGCGCGGCCGGCGAGGGCGCGGGCCACGGCCAGGTCGTCGGGGTCGCGCAGGTCCAGGGCGATGGAGCGCTTGTTGCGGTTGATCCCCAGGTAGTAGGTGGAGACGCCGTCGCGTACCGGCGGCATCCAGGTGCGGGTGTCGTCGCCGCCGGGGCTCTCCACCTTCACCACCTCGGCGCCCATGTCCGCCAACAGCATGGTCGCGTACGGCCCGGCCAGGATGCGGGAGAAGTCGGCGACCAGCAGGCCCCGCAGCGGACCACCGCCCGGCGTCGGATCCGGTTCGCGTCCGTGCTCGGTTGCCATCGACATCCCACTCCCGACCGCCAGGCGGACATGTGTCCGTGAATGCCGAGTATCGAAGCGTCAATGCACCCTGTCAACCGTTGACACCTGCCGGAAACGGTGCCCACACTTGCGCCCATCACAGGTGCGACCGCAGTACGGACAGCTGTCCGTTAGGTGGGCCGCACCGACCACCGCTGGGAGTTGACCGCCATGAGCGCACCCGTATCAGGCCCGAGTCCCGACCGTCCCCTGCTGTTCCGCAACGGCCTCGTCCTGACCATGGACGACACGCACCGCGTCCTGCCCGGCACCGACGTCCTGGTCGTCGGCGAACGGATCGCCGACATCGGCGTCGGGCTGGCCGCACCCGACGGCGCCATCGAGATCGACGCGTCCGGTGGCATCCTCATGCCCGGAATGATCGACACCCATCGGCACATGTGGCAGACCGCGATGCGCGGCTACGGTGCCGACTGGACGCTGACCCAGTACTTCGTCTGGTACTACCTGGAATCCGGCAAGCTGTTCCGCCCCCAGGACATCTACGCCGGCAACCTGCTCGCCGCCATCGAGGCGATCGACGCCGGTGTCACCACCACCGTCGACTGGTCGCACGGCCTGCAGAGCACCGACCACGCCGACGCCGCCGTCGACGCCCTGCGCGAGGTGCCCGGCCGCTTCGTGCTGGCGTACGGCAACATCCAGCAGGGACCGTGGGAATGGGCGACCAGCCCACAGTTCCGCGACTTCGTCGAGCGTCGCTTCCACAGCCGGGACGACCTGCTCGGCCTGCAACTGGCCTTCGACGTCACCGGCGACCCCGCCTTCCCGGAACGGGCCGCGTTCGAGGTGGCCCGGGAACTGGACCTGCCGGTCACCACGCACGCCGGAGTGTGGGGTGCGACGAACGACGACGGCATCCGGCTGATGCACGAGAACGGCTTCATGACCCCGTCCACGGTGTACGTGCACGCCGCCACGCTCACCAACGACTCGTACCATCGCATCGCCGCGACCGGCGGCTCGGTGTCGGTGTCGACGGAGAGCGAGCAGAGCGCGGGTCAGGGTTACCCGCCCACCTGGGCGCTGTGCCACCACGACATCCCGGTGTCGTTGTCGATGGACACCAGCGTCTGGTGGAGCGGTGACCTGTTCTCCGCGATGCGGACCACGCTCGGCGCCGACCGTTCCCGCGAGCACCTGGAGGCCCACGCCCGAGCCGACACCGTCACCCACTGCCGGTTGCGCGCCGAGCAGGTCGTCGACTGGGCCACCCGGGGCGGCAGCCGCGCCCTCGGCCTGGACGACGTGGTGGGCAGCGTGGCGACGGGCAAGAAGGCCGACCTCGTACTGATCAAGAACGACCGCTCGCCGGTGATGTTCCCGATCCTCAACCCGTACGGCCACGTCGCGTTCCAGGCGCAGCGTGGCGACGTGCACAGCGTCGTGGTCAACGGTCGGCTGGTCAAGCACGACCACCAGCTGCTCGGGGTGGACCTGGCCGCGGCCCGTCGGCACGTCGAGCAGACCATCGACCACCTGATCGGCGAGATGGGCGCCGAGGCCTGGGCCAAGGGCATGAACCCCGACATCCCGGAGACGAAGATCCAGGAGAACCCGTACACCTACACCGAGTGGGACGCCGGCTCGGCGCAGTGGAAGCATTGAGCGGCACGTGACCCTCGGAAGGCAGGCAGTGATGGCACGCGACGCCCGACCCGACTTCATCGAAGCCCTCGCTCGTGGCCTCGACGTCCTGCGCTGCTTCCAGCCCGGTCAACCGGTGATGACGCTCAGCGAGATCGCCGGTGCGACCGGGCTGGCCCGGCCGACCGTCCGCCGGATCCTGCTCACCCTCGAAGACCTCGGCTACGTACGCGCCGCCGAACGCGGCTTCGCCCTCACCCCCCGGGTGCTCGAACTCGGCATGACGTACATCAACGCGCTGGGTGTCTGGGAGGTAGCTCGGCCACACATGCAACGCCTCGTCGCCCAGACCAACGAGTCGACGTCGATGGCCCAGCTCGACGGCAGCGACATCGTCTACGTGACACGGGTCGCCGTACCGAAGATCATCACCCTGGCGGTGACCATCGGCACCCGCTTCCCCGCCACCGCCACCTCGATGGGCAAGGTGCTGCTCGCCGCCCTGACCGACGACGAACTCGACAGACTGCTCACGATGCCCGGCCGTTCCGGCATCACCCCCCGCTGGCAGCCCGACCGGGCCGCTCTCGACGCGTCGCTGCGCGAGGTGCGGGCCCGGGGCTGGGCCCTCGCCGACGAGGATCTCGCCCCGGGCATCCGGTCGGTCGCCACCGGCGTCCGCGACGGCCAGGGCCGGGTGGTGGCCGCCATAAACGTCACAGTCCACGCGGCCGAAACCTCGCTCCGCACCCTCACCGAGGAGCACCTGCCGCGCCTGCTCTGCACCGCCGCCGACATCAGCCAGGACTGGGCCCTGCTCGACGCCGTGCCCAACGCGCTCCAGGACGCGGCTCTTCAGCCGCGCTGATGCTCCGCGAGCCGCTCGACGGGTCAGTGGTGTCGACGCTGTCGAGCTGACTGCACAGACCGATCGGCCGGGCCCCGCTATCGCCCGTCGCGCAGCGTGAGGATGTACGTCGCGGTGAGCGCGACCGCACGGTCCTCGTCGTGGGACAGTTCGCCGAGCGCGGTCGCGGCCGTGCGGCCCGGGATGTCGGCGAGCGCCTGCGTCAGCCGGCGACGTTCGGGTGGCCCGACGCTCGTATCGGTGAGGCGGTCGACGAGTCGGGTGGCGATCCGCTCCGCCACCTCGGGCTCACCGGCCAGCGCGGTCAGCGCGTCGGCCGCGTCGGCCTCGTTCGTCTCCTCGACGACCATCTCGATGAGCGTCGGGATCGCCTCGGCCACGCCACGTGTCCCGAGCGCGATCGCGGCGTACCGGCGGACGACGAGGTCGGGGTGGGCGAGGGTGTCCCGCAGCAGCGCTGTCGCGTCACCGTCCGGGATCTCGGCGAGGGACTGGACGGCGCGTTTGCGTACCTCGGCCACGGGTGCGTCGAGGCCCGCCGCCAGCAGCGCCGGCGCTCCGTCGGCCGACTGTGCCAACGCCCAGCGGAGGGCGCCCGCGACGTTCGGATCCGACTCGCTCAACACCGCCTCGACAAGTGCCTCCACCGGCACCGCCGCCTCACCGGCCGAGGAGAGGGCGGCGCGCTGGCGCCGCCCGGCGTGCTCCGATCCGAGGGCCTGGAGCAGGGCGACGATCTGGAGGACGTCCGCCCAGTCGGCGGGTTGCGCGGCCCCGATCCGACGCAGGCGGGTGAGCAGTTCCGTCTCCGCCGCGATCCGCTGGCGGGTCTGCCGGATGAGGTCATCCACGAGCTGTGCCGGGGTGAAGCCGGGATCGTCGAGCGCCCGCCGGACCTCCCGCAGCGACAGCCCCAACGACCGCAGGCTCTCGATGTGGAAGATCCGGCGGATGTCGTCGCTGGAGTACTCCCGGTAGCCGGCTCCGCTGCGGCCCGTCGGCTCCACCAGGCCGAGCGACTCGTAATGCCGGAGCATGCGGGCACTGACGCCGGAGCGTCGCGCCACCTCACCGATCAGCACCGCCGGTCACCGCTTCCGGTCGTTCTCGCCGAGGGCCACCACGCGCTTCGCCTCCTCGATCGCGAATGCGAAGCCGGCGTCCGGGTCGTCGAGCAGACGTTGCGTGGCGATCGCGTGCTGACGTACCCCTGGGTCGGCATCGCGTGCCGCGGCCCGCAGGATCGGAGTGATCACCTCACCGAGCGCGATCAGCGCCCGGCTGAGGCTCAACTGCGTCTCCCGTCCGCCGCGCCCGAGCTGGGTCGCCAGCACCTCGGCCAGGGCTGGCTCGTCGCCGTCGGGTACCAGCACCACCGCCGCCCGCCACGCGCTGCGGGCCACCTCGTCGTCGTTGTCGGTCAGCAACGCCCGGGTGATCGCCGGCCACGCCCGCCGGTCCCCGATCTTGGACAGCGTGTGCAGCGCCTGGCTGCGGGCCTGGGCGGTTTCCGAGCGAAGTTCCGCGACGAGGCGGGGCACGGTCAGTTCGGCCAGGTGCCGGGTGAGGGCCCAGGTAAGCATCTCGCGTACGGAGAACTCGGGCTCGACCGCGCAGCGCTCCACCAGCTTGGCGATCAACTGGCGGTCGGGAGTCGTGCCGGCCGCGAGTGCGGCCCGCAGCCGCACCGACGGGTCGCCGTGCTCCAGCCCGCGCAGCATCCGCGCCGTCTCCGTGGCCGCCTGTGACGTGTTCATCCGAATCACCTCCTCGACACAGTGAAGACCTTGTCACTCTGTCAAGGTCAAGCCGTGGGTGCCGGCAGATCTCCGGGGCACCCACGGCTTGCCGAGGCGTCCGGTCAGCGCTTCGGCGCCTTGACCTTCTGCTTGTTGTGGTTGTTGCCCCGACCGTCGGGCTTGTAGTTGCGCTCCACGTTGCCGGCCGCGTCCACCGAGAACCAGTGCACGGTCGTACCGACGGGGATGGTGAGCGTCTCGCCGCCCTCCCGGATGCCGGCCGAGCCGTAGAGCGTGGAGGCGTAGGTGGGCCGGCTCCGGTCCAGGGTGTAGAACACCGCCGCCGGTTCGCTTGTGGAGAAGGTCACGTCCACCATCCCCGGGGTGGCGCTCGCCCGCACCGACAGCGAGCTTCGCGGCCGTTTCCGGTCCGTGTCGAAGTCCCGGGCCACCCGCAGCATCTCGGTCAGGCCGTTGGCGAACTCCATCGTCTCGGCGTGCGCCTCCTGCCAGGCCGGCTGGAACGAGGTGCCGACCTCGAAGTTCCAGGCATAGATGCCGTACTTGTACCAGAGCATGTCACCGGAGTTGCCGGCCGCCGAGTACAGCACGTCGGCGATCGGACCGGTCCGGGCCGGGGTGACCGCCAGGTTGCGGTGCCGCTTGATGGCGGTCAGGATCCGCGACGACGCGCCCCAGAACAGCCCTTCCTCGGCCAGCGTCGGTCGCGGCGCCGAGATCCGGCCGGGGACGGCGTACGAGCCGGGCGACCACATGAAGTAGTTGCCCGACGAGTGCAGGTTCATCGAGAACGTGATGTTCGGCCGGGCGGCCAGCCAGTCGAGGTTGCGGTTCTCCGGCTCCGACAGCTCGCCCGGCCCGGCGTACGTGCCGCTGGTGCAACTGGTCGACGCGCCCGCGTACCCGTCGAACAGGCTGTACTCGGTGTAGTTGCGGTTGTTGTCCACGCCCCACGAGTTGCGGCCGAGGAAGTCCGCCGGCGCCTCCGGGGCGCAGTGGTTGGTCATGTTCTTGCGCTGGGAGTTGAAGTCGTAGAACGAGTAGTGCCCGCCGTCCGGGTTGATCGACGGAGCGATCCAGATGTCGAGGTTGTCCACCAGGTCGCGGGTCTTGCGGTCGTGCGCGTAGTTGCGCAGCAGCCGCTCGGCGGTCTCGATGGTGACCAGCGGCGGCACCCACTCCCGGGCGTGTTCCTGGGCGTACGCGAGCACCCCGAGCCGGGAGCCGTCGCGGTGCTTGCCGATGCGGATGGCGTACACCGGATGTGGGTCGCGGGAGACCGACGCCGGCGCGGCGAGGCCGTCGGAGAGCGCGGTCCGCGCGGCCGGCGCGACCACGCCGGCACCCGGGTTGCCCCGATAGGTGTACGCGGTCAGCAGCGTCCCCGCCTGCGCGTTGAGCGCGGCTACGACCTGCTCGGCGGTGCTGGTGATGGTGCCGCTGCCGTCGGTGGCGAGGTCGACGCGGACTCCGGTGCCGGTGACGGTCACCGCCAGGGGCGCGTCGGCGACGCCGGGATCGGCGAACTCGACGGAGATGTCGTTGCCGCCCTGGTGACCCCAGGCCAGCGAGTCGACCGCGACCCGGCTGGCGTCGACGGTGCCGAGCACGGCCTGCGCCTTGCGCCGGTAGCCGTTGGTCCGGTACGGCAGCTCGACGATCTCCGAGATCTTCGGGTACTGCGCGGACAGGGCCTTGATCCGGTCGTACAGCTCGGTGGGGGTCAGGTAGCTGGCCACGAAGTCCTTCATGTAGCCCGGCCCCTCGGGGTCCTTCGGCGGAATGGGCAGCCACTCGTTGACCTTGGCCACCGCCACGTCACCGCTCGGACTGGTGATCCGCACGTACGCCGGACGGCTGGTCACCTGCGCCGCGCCCCGGTGGTAGAGGTAGACACCGGCGTCGACGAACCGGGAGATGGTCTGCGTGCCGCCGGAGCCGATCTCGGTGCCCGGCCCGCTGTCCCGCTCGACGGTCAACGGGCTGGCGTCGGTCTGGCCCTGCGCCCACTTCGCCTCGACCGAGAGCACCTGCGTGTCGCCGGAGGTGTAGTAGTCCGCCCGGATGATTTTGACGTCGGAGACCGTGGACCGGGCCGAGAAGTCGGCCGCTGCCGCGTACTCCCGGTTCTCGGCCAGGTGGGCGGCGATGGTGGCCTCCCGCTCGGCCACCCGCTGCGCCGCGTCCGCCGGGGTGTGCAGCACCTTGCCGAACGTGTAGCCGGCCCGGGTCAGCGTGGCGACCTCGTTGCCGGTCACCACGGCGTGCACGACGATGCCGTCACCGGTGTGGGTGATGTGATGGTCGAGGTCGACGCCGGTGGCCACCAGAGCGTCCAGTTCGGCGTTGTCGGCCAGGATCACCTCGACCACGCTGGCCCGCTCGTCGGCGAGCCGGCCGAGGTCGGCGGGCGCGGTCACCGGCGCGGCGGCCTGCGGCACGATCGCCGCAGCGGGATTGACCAACAGCAGCACGGCCGCAAAGGCGGCCAGTGCGGTGGCGGCGGGCAGCTGGGGTCGCCAGCGCAAGCCCGTACGGACCTTGGACATGAGGCGGTCGCCCCTCTTCTCGGCGCGCGGCACGGAGGCAGCGGGTTCAGCGCGGATCAGCCGGGCCGCCCAGCCTGCGGGACAGCCACGGCGACGCGCTCGGCGGTCGACGCTGCCCGCATCGCCGATTACGCAGCGTCGCGCATCCGGGTCGTAGGAGTGATCGAGATGCCGACATCCTTCGCCCGCAGATAGGGATCTGTCAATCATCGGCGGCCCCGCCTCCGGTGACCGCGCCCACCCCGCACGACCGTCCCGGAAATCGTGTTTGACCTGCGTGCAGACTGGAGATCAAGAGCGTGAGGCTCGACAACGAGGGGGATCACGCGTGTCCGAGAACGCCATCGACCGGCACCACCACACAACCGACCGCCCCGCCGGGGTCACCGACCCGTTGTTGTGGCGGCTCGCCTTGGACGTCGCCGACGCGCACGCGCCGGGCGAGGACGGTGGCTGCACCCACCTGCTGTGCGCCGGCCAGAACTGGCCGTGCGAACCGTGGCAGCAGGCGCAGCGGGCGCTGAACCTCGCCCAGGGCGGTACGGCCGACGAGACGACAACTCCTGCCGCCACCCGGGACGACACCTGGGCGGACTCGACCACCCGACCGACCTGGTCGACGGACCACTCCCGCCGCCAGTCCGCCGCCGCTTGAGCGAGCCGGGCCGGGCCGCGATGTCAATGTAGCGTTGACGGATGCTCGACCCGCTCGACCAACTCGCCGACATCCCGTCCGCCCGGGACCGGCTCGACGACACCGAACTCGATCTCATCGACCGGGCCCGGCAGACCGGCGCCACCTGGAACCAGGTCGCCGAAGCACTCGGGCTGGGCAGTCGCCAGGCCGCCGAACAGCGCCGCCAGCGGCTGGCCGTCGCGCGTACGGCCCGCCGGACGGAATCCGACAGGGGCTGGCCGGCCGAGGTCGCAGCGCTGCGCGGCCTCCTCACCGACCTGCGGCGCTGGATCGACGCCGACCGTCGCTGGGACAGCCGCTTTCGCCGGGCCGCGCTGACCCGCCGCACCACCGTGCTCGCTCTGGAGGCCGAGCCGGGCGCCCTGTACGACCTGGCCGCCCGGATCCGCGCCGACCTGCCGGTCGCCGATCCCGGTCTGCCCGCCCCGGTACGCGCCATCGTCCGCCACCTCGCCGAGGCGCTGTCAACACAACGTTGACGTTACGCCCCACTATTGCCTCGACGCGACTCAAGACAGGACGCTGTGAGCCACTCTGACTCAATTCCGGAGGGCTCGTGCGGCGCAACGCGATCCTGTTCGTGGCGGTCTCCCTGCTGTCCGGCCTCGGCGGCAGCGCGATGGCCCTGGTCACCGGCATCTGGATCCTCGACCTCACCGGCTCCCCCGGCCTGGCCGCGCTCGCCGGCCTCTGCGGGTACGCCCCCACCCTCGGCGGCCCGTGGCTCGGCGCTGTCGTCGACCGGCTGCCCCGGCGCCCGCTCGTCATCGCGGCCAACCTGACCCTAGCCGCCACCCTGCCGAGCCTGCTGGCGGTCCGTGGCCCCGGCCAGGTGTGGCTGCTGTTCTGCGTGGCCACGGTCTACGGCATCGCGTACGTCCTGATCGACGCGGGTGAGAGCGCTCTGCTGCCGGCGGCCCTGTCGCCGGTCCAGCTTGGACGGGTCAACGGGTGGCGCTCCAGCGCCCAGGAAGGCGTCAAGCTGGTGGCGCCGTTGGCCGGTGCCGGCCTGTACACCTGGCAGGGCGGCCATCTGGTCGCCCTGCTCGCCGCCGGCCTGCCGGCTCTCGCCGCAGCCGGCTTCGCGGCGCTGCGCCTGACCCGCACGCCGCCGCCGGTCGCGCCACCGGACCGGGGAGTCCGAGTCGGTCTGGCCGTCCTGTTCGGCTCCCCGCCCATCCGGCGACCGGTGGTACTGGCCGGGATCGCCATCGGCATGTCCGGCTTCACCACCGCCGCCGGCTACGCCGTCGTCACCGACACGCTCGGCCTACCGGCGACGTTCCTGGGTCTGCTGCTCAGCGCCCAGGGCGCTGGCTCGGTAGCCGGTGGACTGGTCGTTGGCCGGCTGATCTCCCGGCTCGGTCCCACGGCCGTGGCCCTGGCCGGCGCCGGACTCTTCGCGCTCAGTTGCCTGGTCCGGTGCCTGCCCTGGTGGCCGGGAGTGGTCACCGCGTCGGTGCTGGCCGGCCTCGGACTGCCGTGGGCGCTCGTCGCGGCCGTCACCGCTGTCCAGACACACAGCCCCGACGCGCTGCTCGGCCGGGTCGTCGCCACCGCCAACACGGTCATGTTCGGACCGATCGCGGCGATGACTCCGCTCGGCTCCGCCGCCGTGCTGCTCGGCCCACGACCACCGCTCGTCCTCGCGGCCGCCGTCTGCCTCAGCGCCTGCACGCTGACCTGGCGAGATCGGCGCGACCGGACACCGTCGTACCCCTCCCCCGCGTCGGCCGGTCGTCCCGGGCTGACGTCGCGAGCTGCGCCGGACCGCGTCAATGCGAGAAGGGCTCCAGGCACCCGAACTCAACAGCCGAGCCGGTGACCCTGACCATGACCCGGTCGGGCCGCACGGACCCGATCACACAGCCCACGTCCGCGAAGCGCACCGCGTACACGGCGCCCGGCGGGGGTGTCGTCTCCTGCCCGATCGGCGTTCGCATGGTGGTGACCTCGATCGCGTCTGCCTCAATGCCCAGGTCGAGCAGCACTCGCTGGGTGGACTCCGGGGCGAAGTCCCCAGCCTCGCGTAGCGCCTCGAGCTTGGGCCGGATCCGCGCGGCGAGCTTCTGCCCGGCGCGCTGATCCGCGGTGGAGAGCTCGTGCCGTCGCTTCCAGCCGTTGTTGTCGGCATGGTTGTTGGGTACGCCTGCCCGCGGAGCGGCCGGCCTCGCCACCACTGTGGGCGACGCCGACGTGCTCGTAGATGTCGCCTGCACGTCGTCGCCCCCGGTGCCGGGGGCCGCGCAGCCGAGCAACAGCACCGCCAGCGAGGCAGCAGCCACCAACGAGATGGTCCCTGCCCGCATCATCGACCCCCGTCGTCTCGCATCCGAGGATCGGATTGTACGAGGTTGCCGCTCTGACGCAGGGGGAACGGGGCCGGTCGACCGTTCGCTACCCGACCGTTGCGGTCAGGCCCTCGCCGCCGCGGCCGTCCGCGATGAGCGCTTCGACTCGCGCCGCCACCTCTGCTGATCCGCCATCGCCGAGACGTCGGTCGGCCCGCAGCGCGATGAGATGACGGACGACTGTCAAATGTTCAGTGAGGTCTGCGGGACTCGACCACGTCGACACCAGCCGCGCGTGCCGTTTCCAGGGCTCGTAGCAGGCCGAGTTGGGCGTCGTACCAGAACGCCGAACAGGGGCGAGGTCCCAGACCGCAGCTGCTTCCGGCGCTTCACCGACAAAGCGTGGCGTGCTCAGCAGACCGAGGACCGTCCGATGCTGCTCGAAGGCGTACGGAGATCCGCTGTACATGCCGAGGAGCTTCGATGTCGGTGTCGGTACTGGCTCGCATCTGGCTAGGGTGAGACGTGACGACAATCGTGGTGCCCTACCACCAAGATGAGCTACTGCTGGACGATGAGATCCCGGTGTCGGCGGATGTCACCGTTCGGTCGCAGGTACTCGACGGAGATGCCTGGCAGCGCATGGCGGGGGTGTGTTCCGCTACTGCGGCGGCGGTGTCGCCGGTGGTTGCGGCCGGCGGCATACCGGTGGTGCTCTCCGGCGACTGCATGGTTGCCGGCGGCACCGTCGCCGGGGTGCAACAAGCGGGAGTCGACCCGGCGGTTGTCTGGTTTGACGCCCATGGTGACGTGCACACCTTGCAGACGAGCACATCAGGCTATCTGGGAGGTCTTTCGCTGCGGCTGCTGAACGGTGCGCATCCCGACAGGTACGCCGACGTGATCGGGTTGCGGCCAGTGCCGGCGGAGCGCACCGTGTTGGTCGACGCGCGGGATCTGGATCCTGCCGAGGTCGAGTATCTGGCCGTCAGCGCGACCCGCCGGATCCCGGTCTCCGAGGTTTCCGCGGACACCGTGCCGTCCGGGCCGCTGGTCCTGCACATCGACGTGGATGTCATCGACTCGGGCGAGGTGCCCGGTCTCCGTTTCCCGGTACCGAACGGCCCGTCGACGGATGCCGTGCTGGCCGCCTGCGCGCGGCTGTTCGCGACTGACCGCGTGGTGGCGTTCGACGTGGCATGCCCGTGGTCGCGGACCGACGACGAGGGCCAGCGGAACATCCGTACGCAGCTGCTGTCCCGGCTGGCAGCTCTCGCCACCCTGGCTGAGCCGCAGCCCAGCCAGGGTGGACAGGAGGGCGGAGAGCCGGGGATCAGATGGTGAAGCCGCCGTCGACGTTGATCGTCGCCCCGGTGATGTAGCGCCCGTCCGGGCCGGCAAGGAACGCCACCGCGGCAGCCACGTCGGCGGGATCCGCGTAGTGACCGAGGGCGGTGAACCCGTTGATCGTCTCGGCGTTGGGGCCGTCGGCCGGGTTCAGTTCGGTGTCCGTGGCCCCTGGGTTCACCAGGTTGACGGTGATCGCCCGGCCGCCGAGCTCGCGTCCGAGTGCCTTGGTCAGTCCGATCAGGGCGGTCTTGCTCATCGCGTACAGCGAGAAGCCCGGAAAGACTGCCCGCTCGGCCACGTTGCTGCCGATGTTGATGATCCGTCCACCGGCCGACATGTGGCGCACCGCCGCCTGGGTGGCGACGAACGGCGCCCGGACGTTCACCGCTACCGTCTGTTCGAACTCATCGAGGCTCAGCTCCTCCAACGGATTGAGCAGGAACGCGCCGGCGTTGTTGACCAGGATGTCGAACCGACCCCATTCGCCGGCCACCTGGTCGACCGCGTCGACCACGGCCGCCGGGTCGGCGCTGTCCGCCCGCACGGCGACCGCCCGCCGTCCTGCGGTCTTGATTTGATCCACCACGCCCTCGGCGCGTTGCTGACTCCGCTGGAACGTCAGCGCCACATCGGCGCCCTCCTCGGCAAGACGCAGCGCCACCGCGGCGCCGATCCCACGACTACCTCCGGTGACCAGAGCCACCTTGCCGTCAAGTGCGTTGTTCATGACCCAAAGCCTGGTCGACCAAGGATCAACTGTCCGGCGGTGATCGGACGCCGCATCTCCGTGCGGCACCAACGGCCCACCCGTCCGCTGGTCATCAGGCTCATCGCCGAGGTGCGTGCGATCGTTGTGCTGCGGCGGGCGGGAGCGCCTTGACCAGGAAACGGCAGGGATCCGCGACCTCGTGACGCGTTCCACGGTCATCCAGGTAGTGGTACCGGTCGAGGTAGCGGTAGCCGGTGTCCTCGTACCCGAGTCGGAGGTACAGCGCGAATGCCCGCGCGTTGTCCTCGCCGACGCCCAGGCCAATCCGGTGATGGCCGCGCCGTGCTGCGAGCTCCTCGGCCGCGCGGATGATCGTCGTTCCGACGCCCTGAGACCGCCGGTCGGGAACAACTGTCAAGCCGTTGATCTCCGGGCAGCCTGGGAACTGGGCACGGACATCCGACTCTTTGGGTCCCTGCCACCTGACCTCGCCGCAGCCAGCCGGAGCATCATCCAGGTAAGCGATCAGGAAGGTGCTGATGCCCTCGCTCTGCCGGCGGTAGCGGGCCTCGTGGTAGCGGTTCCGGCCGGTCGGGACGGCCCTCTCCAGTACGGGGACGTCCTGCGCCCGGCATTCTCTGACGAATTTCCGCGGAGATCCCTCAGGCACAGTGGTTCACAGTAACGACGAGATGAGCGCCCTCGGACCAACTGCCCGGGCGGAACGGGCCTCGACCGCGTCACGCCCCTCGCGGCGACTCGGCCGCCTCCTCGGCGTCCCGGTCGGGGCAGCATACGGTCAGGGCGGCGGGCACGGCGCGTACCTTCAGCTTCCGGGCTTTGCTGCGGGCACCGCCGTCCAGCTCGTACGTCTTGGGGTCGGCGAAGCGGACCTTGACCTTTCGTCCCCGGGTGATCCGCACGAACTTGGAGTCGTCGGAACGGCCGGTGGCCATCTTGCCGAGGGTCCGGGCCCAGTCGACGGCACCGCTGGCGGTGGAGACACCGATCTCCAGCGAGCCGCTGTCGGGGCGGGCGTCGTCGAAGGCGGGGATGCCGCCGGTGATGGTGCCGACGTTGCCGAACAGCACGCAACTGGCCTCACCCTCGAACCACAGGGCACCGTCGACGGTTATCCGGGTCCGGGTCAGCTCGCCACGCACGTGACGCAGCCCGGTCCACACGTACGCGAGCCGACCGAGACGCCCCTTCATCTCCCGGTCGGCCTCGCGAATGAGGTCGCCGTCGAAGCCGGCACCGGCCATCACCGCGAAGTGCTCGCCGTTGAGCTTGCCCAGGTCGAGCCGGCGCCGCTGCCCGTGCAGGCCGATCCGGACCGCCTCGCGCAGATCCTCGGGAATGCCCAGGTTGGTGGCGAACAGGTTGGCGGTGCCGGCCGGCAGAATCGCCATCGGTACGCGGGATCCGGCGAGGGTGTCGGCGCAGCGTTGGACCATGCCGTCGCCGCCCCAGACGAAGACCAGTTCGGCACCCTTGTCGAGCGCCTTGCGGACCTTCTTCGGCGCCTTACGACTCTTGGGCACCTCGTACCAGAGCAGATGCTCGACGCCCGCGCCGACGAGGGCGGCGCGCAGCTCGTCCAGGCCGCCACCGAGGTTCTTCTTCCGGTGGGCCACGACCGCGACGGTGCCGACCGCCACGGCGGGCGCAGGCCGGTCCGGATCCACAAGCACACTCGCACTCATGCCGGCCAGTGGTACCCGACGGCCCGCAATTTCACGCCTGGTTGGATGCGGTCGGGCGTAGAGCCGCCAGCCCGAAATGCAGCCCGCGGACCCCTGACCCACCAGCTCATTGCCAGCTTGTCTAGCGGCGTGCCTGGAGTCAGATCACTCGGCCACGAACACGCCAACGCCTGGCAAGGTCTCCGTCATGCCCTTGATCCGCAGGACCTGCATGGCACGATCGATCACCGGCTCCGTGACGCTGTAGTGCTCGATCAGCTCTCGGCGACTGGGTAGCTTCGAGCCGGGTGGGAACTCGCCCGACGCGATGCGTTCGGCGAGGTCGTCAGCGATCTGTTCGTAGCGGTAACGCGGCGGCACGGTCGTCCCCTCGGTTGGCAACACGAGTAGACCACCTACGTCAGCCCTTGACTACCCAACGGTACCTGTGGGAGGTTGCACCGGAGGCCGTTCCCTCGGTTGGCGCTGTCGGGCCGTCCTCGCCAGCGTGGATGTCCGGGCCGCACAAGCCGCGATCGGACATCCACGCCTCTGCGCCGAGAAGCACCAGGTAGCGCGGGCTCATTGGAGGCGGCATGAGGGGTCAGGACGAGGAACCTGTGAGCCGGGGCGAACAGGTCGAGGCGGCCGAGCGGGACGCTGCGCGGCGGCGACTGCTGGAGCAGGCCGAGGCGGAGCGGATTCCGGTGGACGAGACCACGCGGGCGGTACCGGAACGGCGTTGGCGACGTGACCGGTAGGGGTGAGGTGCCGATCGGGCGGCGGGTGGCCCAGTGGCGGACCCGACGGCGGATGACCCAGCAGGCGCTCGCCGACCGGCTCGGTAAGTCAAAGAGCTGGGTGGACAAGGTGGAACGGGGTGCGCGTGCCCTGGACAAGTTCTCGATGATCCGGCAGATCGCCGACGTGCTGCGGGTCGAGCCGGCGGTACTGATCGGCGAACGACCGGCGGCGTCCGTCGGCACCGTGCCGGTGGACGGGCTCGACGGAGTGCGGACGGCGCTGGCCCGCTACGGAACGTTTCCCCTGGTGGAGTGCCAGGTGCCGGTGGTCCAGGTACGGCGACAGGTCGGGCACGCCTGGTTGACCTACCAGCATGCGCGGTATCCGCAGGTGGTCCGGTTGCTGCCGGGGCTGCTGGACGCCGCCCGGGGCATCCCTCGGACCGATGCCGAGCTGCTGATGCAGGTGTACCGGATCGCCTCGTCCGTGCTGGTGAAGCTCGACGAGCCGGATCTCGCCTGGCTGGCCGCCGATCGGGCGGCGACGGTGGCAGGCGGTGACGCGTTGTGGGCCGGCGCGGCGGCCATCTCGGTCGGGCAGGCGTTACGCGCCGCGGGTCGGGAACGGCTCGCGTTGACCTCGACTCTGGACGCCGCCGTACGGCTGGTGCCGCTGTCTCCGGCGGCGGGAGCGCCGGATCCGACGCCGGGCGCTACTGCGGTGGGTGGCACGCTGCTGCTCCAGGCCGCGCTCGCCGCCGCGTCCTGCGGCGAGGCTCGACAGGCCGGGCAGTTGCTCGACCGGGCCGCCGCGCTCGCGGACGCGTCACCCGAACGCGCTGGTGGCGAGCGAAGTGCCGGGGAGGACGCGCAGCGCACGTGTTTCGGGCCGGTCGTGGTGGAGTCGGCGCGGGTGCTGGTGGCGGTAGAGCGGGGTGAGGCTGCCGAGGCGGTGTGCCGGCACGAGGTGGTGATCCGGCGCGACGGGTGGCGGCGGCTGCCGGCCGAGTACCGGGGTGCCTACCTGGTGGACGCCGCACGGGCGTACCTGCTCGCGGGCGACCTGCTCGGCGCCGGCCGGATGCTGGTCGCCGCCGACGCGGTGGCACCGGCCGAGGTCCGGTCGCGGTCGTCGGCGCGTACGCTGCTGGCGGAGATCGCCCGAGGCCGACCCGCACCGGCCGGCGTGGCGCGGCTGAGCACCCTCGCCGGCCTCACCCGCTGACCCGCCGTCGGGGCCGACTTCGTCCCGCCGTCCCGGACGAGCCGCAGCCCCGACACGTTCCTGACGCGCACAGCCACGGTCTTACCCGCTGCCGGGATCGAGTTGGTGCCACTCGATCCCGGCAGCGGGCGCGGCTACAGGGTGCGGGCGAGGCGGTCGGCGAGGATCCGGGCGAACCGCGACGGGTCGGCCAGGTCGCCGCCCTCGGCGAGCAGCGCGGTGCCGTAGAGCAGCTCGGCGGTCTCCGCCAGGGCTTCGCCGGTGCCGCCCTGTTCGTGTGCCTTACGCAGGCCGGTGACCAGCGGGTGAGTCGGGTTGATCTCCAGGATCCGCTTGACCTTCGGCACCTCCTGCCCCATCGCCCGGTACATCTTCTCCAGGGTGGGCGTGATGTCGTGGGCGTCGCCGACCACGCAGGCCGGCGAGGTGGTCAGCCGCGACGACAGCCGGACCTCCTTGACGTTGTCCGCAAGCACGGTGCCCATCCAGCCGAGCAGGTCGGCGTACTCGGTGCGCTGCCGCTCCCGCTCGGCTTCGGCCTCGGTACGCTCCTGCTCGGTGTCCAGGTCGACGTGCCCCTTGGCGACCGAGCGCAGCGTCTTGCCGGCGTAGCTGCCGACCCGCTCGACCCAGACCTCGTCGACCGGGTCGGTGAGCAGCAGCACCTCGTAGCCCTTGGCGCGGAACGCCTCCATGTGCGGGGAGTTCTCGATGGTGACCCGGTTCTCGCCGGTGGCGTAGTAGATGTCGCTCTGCCCCTCGCGCATGCGTTCGACGTAGCCGGCCAGGTCGGTCTGCTCGGCCGGGTCGTGGGTGGAGGCCACCGACAGGATCTCCAGCAGGACGTCCTGGTTGTCGGTGTCCTCCAGCAGACCCTCCTTGACCGCCGGCCCGAACTCGGTCCAGAAGGTGCGGTAGCGCTCCGGCTGGTCGGTCTTGAGTTCCTTGACCGTGGCGAGGATCTTCTTGACCAGGCGGCGGCGCACGGCGCGGATCTGCCGGTCCTGCTGGAGGATCTCCCGGGAGATGTTCAGCGACAGGTCGTGGGCGTCCACCACACCCTTGACGAACCGGAGGTAGTTGGGCATCAACGCGTCGCAGTCGTCCATGATGAACACCCGCTTGACGTAGAGCTGCACCCCCCGTCGCCCCTGCGGGGAGAACAGGTCCAGCGGCGCGTGGGTGGGGATGAACAGCAACGCCTCGTACTCGAAGGTCCCCTCCCCGCGCATGTGGATGGTTTCGAGCGGGTCCGCCCAGTCGTGGCTGACGTGCTTGTAGAACTCGTGGTACTCGGCGGGCTCGACCTCGCCGCGCGGGCGGGCCCACAGCGCCTTCATCGAGTTGAGGGTCACGGTCTCGGTGGTGGCGGGGGTGTCGTCGGTGCCGGGCCGCTCGACGGTCATCCGGATCGGGTGGGCGATGAAGTCGGAGTAGCGCTTGACGATCTCCCGGATCGTCCACTCGGCCGTGTAGTCGTGCAGGTTGTCATCGGCGTCGGCGGGCTTGAGGTGCAGGGTCACCGCCGTGCCCTGGGCAGCGTCGTCCAGCTCGGTGATGGTGTAGGTGCCCTCGCCGGTGGACTCCCAACGGGTACCACCGCTCTCGCCGGCCCGCCGGGTGACCAGCTCGACCCGCTCGGCGACCATGAACGCGGCGTAGAAGCCGACGCCGAACTGACCGATCAGCTCCTGCGAGGCACCCGCGTCCTTGGCCTCGCGCAACTGCCGCAGCAGCTCCGCCGTGCCGGACTTGGCGATCGTGCCGATGACGGAGACCACCTCGTCGCGGCTCATGCCGATGCCGTTGTCGCGCACGGTGAGGGTACGGGCGTCCCGGTCGACCTCGATGGCGATGTGCAGGTCGCCGGTGTCGACGGCGAGGTCCTTGTCGACCATCGACGTCAGGCGCAGCTTGTCCAGCGCGTCGGAGGCGTTCGAGATCAACTCGCGGAGGAACACGTCCTTGTTCGAGTAGATCGAGTGGACCATCAGCCGGAGCAGCTGACGCGCCTCGGCCTGGAACTCCAACGTCTCGGCCCGGTCGTTCACACCAATTCCTTTCCGGTCGTCGGCACGACGGTTCGCGGAAAGGATACGAGTCGTCGCGCTGCGCGTGCGTCCGGTGGTACGCCTGTCCTCAACGTGGATTGATCAGCACAGCGTAGTCGGCCGCGGTGAGCGGCCCCGACGACAGCGAGCCGTCCGCCCGGGGGACGCTCAACGGCGTGCCGCCCTCCAGGAACAGCACCGCCGTGACGTCGGTGCGGGCGCTGAGCGTGCAGACGATCTGACCGTACGCCAGCCGACCGTCGATGCGGCCGGTGTCCACCGCCGTCAGTCCGACGGTGACCCGGGCCACCCCGTCGACCAACTCGACCACCGCGCTGGTGAACGCCCCCGGCAGAGCGCTGGTCAGCCCGTCGTCGCGCTCGGCCGGGGTCGGCCCGGCCAGCAGGGCCCGCAACTGCGCGTCGAGCGCGGGCACCTGGTCGGCGCGGCGGATCACCGGCACCAGGCGTTCGTCGCGGGAGAAGTAGAGCACCTCGGTGACCGCGCCGGTCTCGGCCGCCGTCGGTGCCGCCGTGGCGGTGGACGGGAAGGGCACCGGTGGCGGGGTGACCGCGCGGGGTTGGTCCTCGGCGGGCACCCCGCACGCCCCCAGTAGGGCAAGCACCGTGGCCACCACCAGGGCTGCCCCGGTCTCCCTCAGGGCCCGATCGGTACGCACAGGTCGACCGGCCTGCGCGGGCTCGACGGCGACGGGCCGGATCATGAGACGCTCCCGGGCAGGGTGACGCGGAACCGGGCACCGCCCTCCGGGCGATCGCTGACCGAGGCGTCTCCGCCGTGCGCGACGGCGTGCTGGGCCACCAGAGCCAAGCCCAGGCCGGTGCCGTCGCCGCCGCCCCGGTAGTTGGCCGCCCGACCCCGGACGAAGCGGTCGAAGATCACCTCGCGGTCCTCCATCGGCACTCCCGGACCCTCGTCGTCGACCTCGATCACGCCCGTGTTCGCGGTGTGGGACAGCCGCACCGCGACCGGCCCCGCACCGTACCGTTCGGCGTTGTCCAGCAGGTTGGCCAGCACCTGGGCGATCCGGCGGCGGTCCACCCGCCAACTGGGCGGCGTCCCCGCCGCCAGCTGCACCATCGACTCCGGCAGGTCCCGGTCCCGGCACGCCTGGCGGGCCAGCTCGGGCAGGTCCACCGGCTCCCGGTGCACCGGCTGATCACCACGGGCCAGGTCCAGCAGGTCGTTGACCAGTTGCTGAAAACGCTCGATCTCGTCGGCGACGAGCCGGGCGGCGGTGGCGGTCCGCTCGTCCTGGTTCACCCGGCGTCGGGACAACACACTCGCGGCCGCGGCGAGGGTCTGCAACGGCGAGCGCAGCTCATGGCTGACGTCGGCGGCGAAGCGCCGGTCCCGGTCGATCCGCCCGGCCAACTCGTCGACCATCCGGTTGAAGGAGGTGGAGAGGCGGTTCAGGTCCGGGTCGGTGTCCGGGGCGAGCCGGGTGGTGAAGTCGCCGGCCGCGATCCGCTCGGCCGCGTCGGCCACGGCGGTCAGCGGGCGCAACCCGTGCCGGGTGGCGTACCAGCCGAGGGCCGCTCCCGACCCGGCGACCATGATCGCGACCGCGGTGAGCGCCAGCGCCAGCACCTGGAAGGTCTGCTCCAGCTCCCGCAGCGAGGCGATCTCGTAGAAGGCGGTCGACTCGGACAGCGGCACGCCGACCAGCATCACCGGGCTGTCGTTGAGGCGGACCCGCTGCACCGCCGGCTCCCCCGCCGAGACCAGGTCCTGAAGCCGGGCCGGCACGATGGTGGTGAGCCCGGTGTCGGCGCTGCGCGCGTACCACTCGCCGTCGAGCAGCACCAGGGGTCGTCGGCCGGTGCCGGTGTCCAGCGCCCGCAGCGCCTCCGCGACGTCCGGGTTCTCGGTGTTCAGGCCGGCGCGGACCACCGCCGCGTCGTAGTACGCCGCCCGCAGCACGGTGCGCTCCCGCTCGTTGAGCAGGGTGCGGCGGGTCAGCTCGTACGACACCAGAGCCATCGAGGCGGACAGCAGCAGCGCGCCGATCGCGAACGCGGCGGTGACGCGGGCACGTAGTCCGAGACGTCTCATCGTTGCAGCTTGTAACCGAGGCCGCGCAACGTCACCAGGTGCCGGGGGTTGGCCGGGTCGGCCTCGATCTTCTGGCGCAGCCGACCGACGTGCACGTCGACCAGCCGTTCGTCGCCGCTGTCGTACCCCCAGACCCGGCTGAGCAGCTGCTGGCGCGACAGCACCCGGCCGGCGTGTTCGGCCAGCTCGCACAGCAACCGGAACTCCGTACGGGTGACCGCCACCGGCTCGCCGGACCGCCGCACCTCCCCCGCCTCGGGGCTCACCTCCAGCTCGCCGAAGGCGAGCACCGGCACCGGCTCGGGACCGTCCGGCGCGGTCACCGCGCGGCCGCGTCGGCGCAGGGCGCGCAGCCGAGCGGTCAGTTCCTTGATCGCCACCGGCTTGACCACGTAGTCGTCGGCACCGGCCTCCAGCGCGGCGACGATGTCGTGGGTGTCGTCGCGGGCGCTGACCACGACGATCGGGACGTCGTCGTCGCGGCGCAGCTGGCGGATGCCCTCGAAGCCGTCGATGCCGGGCAGCATCAGGTCGACCAGGACGTAGTCGGCGGGATCCCGGCGCTGCGTGCGCAGCCCCTCCTCGGCGGTGGCCGCTCCCCGGGCCTCGTAGCCCTCGTCCTCCAGAGCGAGCAGCAACGCCAACCGGATCCGGTCGTCGTCCTCGATCACCAGTACCGCTGTCATACCGGAATCATCCCCAAGCCCCGACCACCGGGCCAACCACGGTCGACAACAGGGCGTTTTGTCACGCAACTGTCATCCGTCCGCGCGGTGCCCGCCAACCCCGCTGGGCAGGGTGAGAGCCACTCGGAGACCGCAGGAGAGGGGGCCTTGGCCGTGACCGCACCACGACGCCCCGAGTGCTCGGTGCCGCTGGTGGAGGTGTCCATCACCGAGTTCGACCTGAGCTGCCTGCCCGAGACCGGCGCGGTCCTCGATCAGCTGCTGGCCCTGCACCCCCAGCAGGTCGTGATCGACCTGGCCGGCTGCCGGCACATCGACGCCGCCGCCATCGGCCTGCTGCTCGACGTGCACCGGCGGATGGTCCGCGCCGGAGGGGTGCTGGCGGTACGCAATCCGAACCCGCGCATCACCCGGATCCTGCAAACCGCCCGGCTGGACCAGATCCTGCCGGTGCACATCGACGCGGGAGCCTCCCCGGTCCCGGCCGCCGACGCGGGAGCTGCCCCGGCGACTCCCGCCGCCGCTGCCTCCGCCGGAGCGGGTGTCGTCCCACCGGCCGGCGGGACACCGCCGCCGAGTACGGCGCCGCGCGCTGCCGCGTACGGCCGCGCCGCGGTCACTGTACGCACCTGACCCACCGCAGCCGACCGCACCAGATCGTGAGCACGAGGAGCAGCATGACCAGCGCCGGGATCGTCGCGGCCCTCGCCGTGGGCCTTGCCGTCGGTGCCCTCGGGCGACTGGTCCTACCCGGCCGCCCAGCCGTGCCGTTGTGGCTCACCACGACCATCGGCGCTGTCGCCGCGTTGCTCGGTGCCATCACCGCCTGGCTCGCCGGGGTCCAGGGGTTCAGCCTGCTGGGTCTGGTCGTGCAGGCCGGGCTCGCGGCGATCGCGGTGGTGATCGTGGTCGCCACGACCGGCAAGGAACGCTCCGACTCCCGGTGAGAAGTCCGCACGGCGACGGTGCTCCGCCCGCCGCCCCGAGTTCCGTACCCCGGCCGACCGGCCGCGGCACCGGAGAGGAAGCAGGATGACCGTCGTACCGGACGACAACCTGATGACCCTGATCTGCGACGTCTGTGGCGACACCACCACCGGCACCGCCTGCGTGCTGCCCGACGCCGAGGTTGTCTGGACGCTGGTCTCCGACCAGGGGTGGAGCGGTTCACCGTTCGCCACCGGTCCGCACCGCTGCCCCCGGTGCAGCTCGCTGCCGCCGGGCAGCTCGCCTGGTGACGGCGACCGTGTTGGGTCGGTTCGCAGCGCCGAGGTGGCGGCCACGCCCGCTGACAGCGACCTCGACCCGGACACCGGCGACGCGCTGCGGACCGCGCTGCGCGCCGCGTTCGACGTAGCCGGGACGGTGGTGGTGGATCTGACCCACGTGCAGGTCATCGACTCACTCGGGCTGGGCATGCTCGTCCGGGCCCACCGGGACGTACGCGAGCAGGGTGGGCGGCTGTGCCTCGCCGCGCCGTCGAGGTTCATCCGTACCGTGCTACACACCATGAAGCTCGACGGGGTCTTTCCGATCTTCGACAGTCTCGACGCCGCGCTCGATCAACTGAGTGCCGCAGCGGTGCAGAACGCCGTTCCGCCCGGCGTATCGTCGGTCGACGTGACGCCGAACGACGTGCCACGGCCCGCCGCCGAGGTGTCGTCGCTGCCCACGGCCCGCCGTCCGGCAAGCCGCGTCACCGTCTGACCTCGGCGGGTCGCCCTGGCCGCCCTCGACGAAGCCAGGTCATCCGGCACCGACGCCATCTCGCACGCCGGAGCACGCCGATCGCGTACGGGCAACGTGATCGACCCGAGAGCAACATTGATGTTTGTCTGATAAAGCTTCCGTAGGTTTCGGCAGTCGTCAATCCGCCGACGTTCTTCTCGCGCCGGGACAGCCCGGAGGTCGGTAAACCATGCCCGAAACCCGTAGTGCCGGCGTCATGTCCACGAAGCGTCGCGGACGGCCCGGATTCCTGCTCGGCGTGGCGCTGGTGACGGCCGGCGTCCTGTTTCAACTGCCCGATGTGCGGATGATGATCGACCATGCCCGCACGCGACCGGCGGAGCCAGGCATGCCGGGCATGCCCGGCATGGAAGGCGGTCCCCCCGGCCAGCCGATGGACATGTGGACGCCCACGATGATCCTCGGCATGCTGCTGCTCCTCGCCGGCCTGCTGATGGCGGGACGGGCACTGTTCGCGGGCATCCAGCCACCGGACTCCGAAGGCGTCACCGTGGAGTCGATCGAGCATGGTCGGCTGAGACCGGCCTACTGGATCACCTGCGCGGTGCTGACCATCGCCCTGGTGGTCGACATCATGAAGCCACTCACCCTCGGCTTCGTCATGCCCGGCATGAGCGACGAGTACGGCATGTCGCTCGAATCGATCTCGATCCTGCCCCTGGTCGCTCTCACCGGTACCGCCGTCGGGTCGGTCCTCTGGGGCCTGCTCGGCGACCGGTACGGTCGGCGGACCGCCCTGCTCCTGGCGACCCTGCTGTTCATCGCGACCTCGGCGTGCGGGGCCATGCCGAGCTTCGAGTGGAACCTGGTGATGTGCTTCGCGATGGGCACCTCCGCCGGTGGCCTGCTGCCCCTGGTGTTCACGCTGATCGCCGAGCTGACCCCGCGGCGGCACCGCGGCTGGGTGGCGGTGACCGTCGGTGGGATCGGTGGTCTGGGCGGGTACCTGGCGGCCAGCGAGGCGGCCCGCCACCTCGAGCCGGCGCTGACCTGGCGCGCGCTCTGGCTGATCGGGCTGCCCTCGGGGCTGCTGCTGTTGCTGATGGCGCCGTTGATCCCTGAGTCGCCGCTGTACCTGCTGCGCGCCGGGCGGCGCACCGAGGCCGAGGCGGTGCTCCGTCGTTACGGATCCCGTCTGAGTGCCACGCCACCGGCCGCCGTGGGCGCGGCGACACGCCTCGGCGTGGGGGCGATGCTTCGGGCGTATCCCGTCGTGACGTCGGTGATCGGCGTGGTCGGTGTGGTGTGGGGGCTGGTGAACTTCGGCTTCCTGGTCATGTTGCCCGCGCAACTGCGCGAGGCCGGGCTGGCCGGTGGCGTCGCGAGTGGACTGCTGGCCGACTCGGCGCTCTACTCGACCCCGGCCCTGGCTCTCGTCGTGCTGCTCTACGCGGCCTGGAGCGGTCGCCGGGCGCTTGCGCTGTTCATCGCGATCACCGCGATCGGGCTCAGCGGAGTTGCCCTCTGGACCGCCGACGGCGGCGGGACGGTGCTGCTGCTGGCTTCCATCGGCGTGCTGGTGCTGTCGCTTTCCGCGGTCAACGCGATGCTGCTGCCGTACAGCGCCGAGATCTACCCGACCGCGATGCGGGCCACCGGCTCCGGCTTCGCCGGTGCGGCCACCAAGGTCGGTGGCATCCTCGGACCGTCCGTCATGCTGCTGGTCCTTTCCCTCGGTAACGGGCTTGTGCTGCCGGCCATCGCGCTGGGTGTGCTGTGTCTGGTCGCCGCCGCCCTGCTGCTGGTGTTCGGGCCGGAGTTGGGCGCTTCCGTCGGGCCACTCGCGCGTGAACGACATCCCCGCGAGAGGTTCCTGGCGCGCGGTTGAACCGATCCACCATCGCCGCCCGTACCTGAGTGCGAAGGGAGTGGCCCATGAAGCGCCTGACCCCGTTGCTCACCCTCCTGTCGGGGGCGGTGACGGCTGCTGTGCTGTTCACAATGAGTGCACAGGCATCCCCGCCGGGCACCCAACCCGCGGCCGGTGGAGGTGCACCGGCCGCCGCGCCGGCCCCACCCGCCGACGTGGCGGCGGACGCCGACGCCGAGGTGGACCCCGACGCGGCCACGCCCGGGGAGGAACCGACCGACCCCGACGCCGACGCCCGGCGACCGGCCGGCACCTCGCCGCCGACGGATCCGGACGCCTCGTCGGCCGGGACCGAGGTGGCATCGGTCGAGCGGAACTGGATCGGTGAACTCGAGAACGGGGCCACCATCGCCATCACCGTGAAGGACGGCAAGGCCGAGGCGTACGTCTGCGACGGCCGGAGCATGGAGCTGTGGCTGTCCGGCACGGTACGCGACGGCAAGATCGAGCTGACCGGCAAGGACGCGAAGCTGACCGGTGTCATCCGGGGCGACCGCGCCAGCGGTGAGATGATCGTCGGCGTACGGCGCTGGAAGTTCACCGCCCGCCCCGACGACACGTCGGCCGACGAAGCGGTGGTGAAGTCCGGCTCGGGCACCGCTCCGGCGATCTACCGGGTGACCGACGAGACCCGCAAGGCCGGCTACGACGGCGGCTGGATCATGCGGCCCGACGGCACCCAGATCGGCATCGTCACCTGGAACGGCAAGCCGATTCCGGCGCCGCCGTTGGACCCCGCCTTCAACAGCACCGTGGTCAACGGAGTGACCCTCGTCGCCGAGCCGGTCGTCCCCGGGGCGCGGTGATGTCCCAGCACCGACACGGCGGGGCACGCACGGTGCCCCGCCGGGCGCCGGAGCCCACCATCGAGGTGATGCGGGACTTCGGCGCCCCGCCGCCGAGCGCACCGAGACGGCGGCCCTCGCTGCTGGTGCCGCTGGTGGTCGGGGCCGGGGTGGCGGTGGCGCTCGGTGTCTACGGACGCACCCACACCCCCACCGGCATCGCGGTGAACGTGGCCGGATTCTCCTCCCCGCTGACGGTGAAGGTGTGGCTCGGCACCGGGGCGGCGTTCTTCGCCGTCGTCCAGTTGCTGTCCGCGTTGGCGATGTGGGGCCGGCTCGGCGGCTTCTCCCCGTCCTGGGCCGGCTCGGCGCACCGCTGGTCGGGGCGGATCGCGTTCCTGCTCACCGTGCCGGTCGCGGTGCACTGCCTGTACGCGCTCGGCTTCGCCGACTACGACACCCGTACGCTGCTGCACTCCCTGCTGGGCTGCTTCTTCTTCGGCGCCTTCGCCACCAAGATGCTGACCCTGCCCAAGCGGGGCCTCGCCGGTTGGGTGCTCCCCACCGTCGGCGGGGTCGTGTTCGTCGCCCTGATCGGTGTCTTCCTGACCTCGTCGGTCTGGTACTTCACCACGTTCGGCATCCAGTTCTGATCCCCGGAAAGGCAAGGCACCTCGGATGAACCACGAGCAGGCTGGCTGCTGCCGGTCACGACGCGCCCTGCTGGCCGGTACCGGCGCGGTGGGCGTGGCCACGTTGACCGGCTGCGCGACGTACGGTCAGCCCACGGCGGCACCGCCGGCCGCACCGCCCGCCGGCAGCGCCGGCGCCGACCCGTCGGGCACCTCCGGTGCCGACCCCTCCGGCACCGCCACCCCGGGCGATGACGGCGCGGATCCCGGTACGCCGGCACTGGCCACGCTGGCCGACATCCCGGTCGGTGGCGGCGCCATCTTCGCCGACGCCGGCGTGGTGGTGACCCAGCCGACCGACGGGGTCATCAAGGCGTACTCGGCGACCTGCACCCACCAGGGCTGCACGGTCACCTCGGTCTCCGACGGCACCATCGTCTGCGCCTGCCACAACAGTGTGTTCGACATCGCCGACGGCTCGGTGCGCAGCGGCCCGGCGGGGGCGCCGCTGCCCGCCGCGAACGTCACCGTTGACGGGGACGCCATCCGGTTGGCCTGACCCGGCGCTCGGCGATGCGAACGCGGTGACGCGGCCCACCCAGGCCCGGGCCGCGCGGGGCCGTCCGAGGTGGCGTCACGCTCCCGGGCGGCCCCTGCCCCACCCCGATACCGGGTGAGGCAGGGGCACCCAGCGTCAGGACGCGGTGCAGGTGAGCGCGGAAGGCGTGCCCGATCCGCTGCCGGTCAGCCCGAACGTGGTACTGGCGCCGGCGGCAAGCTGCCCGTTGTAGGGCTCGTTGCGCACCGTCACGGTGGTTCCGGAGGTGGTGAGCCGGCCGTTCCACAGTGACGCGATGGTGGTGCCGGCGGGGGCGGTCCAGCTGACCGTCCAGCCGGTGATGGCCGCCGTACCGGTGTTGCGGACGGTCACCTCCGCCTGGTAACCACCCTGCCAGGAACTGGTGACCCGGTACGTGGCGGCGCAGCCGCCGTCGCCGTTGTCGTTACCGGCCGGAGTGGTGACGGTCGACGGCGGCGAGGCCGCCGAGACGTTGCCGGCCGCGTCGCGGGCCCGGACGGTGAAGGTGTAGCTGGTCGAGGCGCTCAGCCCCGTCGCCCGGTAGGTGGTGCCGGAGACCGTGCCGACCACAGTGGCCGCCCCGGATCCGGTCGCCCGCAGCACCTCGTACGAGGTGACGCCCACGTCGTCCGTGGCCGCCGCCCAGCTCAGCGTGGCGGCGGTGGCGGTCACGTCGGTGGCGGTCGGCCGCCCCGGCGCGGTCGGCGCGGTGGTGTCACCGGGGCCGGGGCCGCCAGCGTAGCGCTCGGCGAGGCTCATGCCGGTGGTGGAGTCGGCGCCGCCGAGGCGCACCTGGTGGTCGAGGCCGACGAACTTGCCGTTGTGCTGCCACAGCGCGGGCTTGAGCATCTGGTTGTACTTCGTCTCGTCCCAGCTCGCCCAGTCGTCGAGCAGCAGGCCACCGGTGTCACCGGAGTTCGGGTTGAGACACCAGAACGTGTGGTGAATGCCGTTCTCGATCATCAGGTCGCGCAGCGCGGCCATCCAGCGGTCCTGCCGGGCGTCCTGCCCCAGCCGGCCGCCCCACTCCCCGATCAGCAGCGGCGCGATGTTCTGCTCGTGGATGTAGAACCAGTTCGGCCGCCACACGTCGTTGGTCAGCGAGTCCTTGTCGAAGTCGCCCTCGAACCACGGCTGCTCGTACACCAGCGGTCCGTAGTCGTGCGGTGAGTAGACGAGCTGGTCCTGCTGGGCACCGAGGTTGACCGGGTGCTCCGCGACGCCGCGCAGGTTGCCGCCCCACCAGTTGTAGTGGTAGTTGGGGCTGCGGTCGGGGTTGGTGTTGGGCGAGTCCCAGGTCGCGCCGGCCCGCGGATAGATCTCGATGCCCTCACAGAGGATCAGCAGGTTCGGGTTGATCGCCAGGATCCGCTGACCCGCCGTCTCGCACGCGTACTTGAAATTGTCCTGGTCGGTGCTGGAGTCCCACTTGGCCCGCTCGGGATCGTTCGGCGTCCCGTGCGGCTCGTTCTTGACGTCCATCGCGACGATGGTGTCGTTGGTCCGGTAGCGGGTGGTGATCCACTCCCAGCCCTGGAAGAACAGCTCCGGGGTGATGCTGCCCTTCCACCACACCGGATAGACGTGGCCGGAGTTGTCCGCCTCGGCGCTGTGCACGTCGAGCATGACCTTCAGACCGTACTTCTCGCACAGCGCGAGCCAGTGGTCGAAGACCTGGAGGTTGTTCAGGCCCTCCAGCTCCGGGTTGACGTACGTGTTGACGTTCGGCCGGATCGTCTGCCCGGCCTTCCACTCCAGCAGCAGTTGCGTGGAGATGGGCACCCGGACGATGTTGATGCCGCGCTGGGCCATCTGGCGGGTGATCGATTCGAGGTTGCCCGACCACAGGCCGTGGAAGACCCGCTCGCTGGCGTTGAAGCCGAACCAGTTGGCCCCGGTGAGCCAGACCTGGTTGCCGGCCTCGTCGACGATCCGGTTGCCGTCGGTGTGCAGCCAGTCGTCGGTGGGTGCGGCGGCGACGGCCGGAGCACCGACCGTCGGCGCCGCCGTCGCGGCGGGCGCGGCGGCGGCCACGCCGAACAGGACGACGGCCGCCGCCGCGACGGCCGTGAGTTTGGTACGTGCGGACATGCGACTTCCTCTGGTGGTGGGTGACGAGGAACGTCGACGACGACCCGTGCCCAAGGGTCGTGGGAGCGCTTCCATCGACACCCTAGGCGGTCTCGGCCACCAGGGGAAGCCACGTCACACCGCGAGCGCCTCCCGAACCGTGTGCTCGGCCGTGGCGCCGCCGTCCCCGGCGGAGGTGACCCGGCCGGACTCCAGCACGTGGTAGCGGTCGGCGACCCGCAGCGCGAAGCCGAGGTGCTGCTCGACCAGGAGCACGCTGAACCCGGTCTGGGCGATCAGGGCCACGATCCGGTCCTGGATCTCGGTCACCACCGACGGCTGGATGCCCTCGGTCGGTTCGTCGAGCATCAGCAGCCGGGGCCGGGTGATCAGTGCCCGGGCGATGGCCAACTGCTGACGCTGGCCGCCGGAGAGCAGCCCGGCCCGCCGACGCAGCAGCGGACGCAGCGCCGGGAACAGGTCCAGCACCTCGGCGGTGGCCGTTGCTCCGTCGCGACGGCCGTCGGCGACCAGGCGCAGGTTCTCCGCCGCGGTCAGGTGGGGGAAGCACTGCTGCCCCTGCGGCACGTACGCGATCCCCCGGGCGACCCGCTCGTGCGGCGCCAGCCGGGTGATGTCCGCACCGTCCAGCTCGACCCGGCCGGCGCTGGGTCGCAGCAGTCCGGCGGCCACCCGCAGCAGGGTGGACTTGCCGGCGCCGTTGTGGCCCAGCACCGTGGCGACCCCGTCGGCGGGGACCGCCACGTCGACACCGTGCAGCACCCGGCTGCGCCCGTAACCGGCGTGCACGCCGCGCATCGCGAGCATCATGCCTCCGTGTGCGTCGGGGCCGACCCGGCGTCGACCGGGTGACCGAGGTAGACCTCCTGCACGCGTGGATCGGCCTGCACCTCGGCGACGGTGCCCTCGCTGAGCACCCGACCGGCGTGCAGCACGGTGACGGTACGCGCGAAGCGGCGCAGGAAGTCCATGTCGTGCTCGATCACCACCACCGTGCGGTCCTGGCTCACCTTCTCCAGCAGCTGCCCGGTGGCGTCGCGTTCCTCGTGGCTCATGCCGGCGACCGGCTCGTCGAGCAGCAGCAGCCGGGTGTCCTGCACCAGCAGCATGCCGATCTCCAGCCACTGCTTCTGCCCGTGGGCGAGGGTGCCGGCGAGCTGGTCGGCGCGGCTCGCCAGGCCGATCACGTCGAGGGCCTCGGCCACCTCGTCGGGCACGCCGTGGCGGCGGCGCAGCAACGTCGCCCAGCCGCGTCGGGCCCCGGCGGCGATGTCGAGGTTCTGCAACACGGTCAGCTCCTCGAACACCGTCGAGGTCTGGAAGGTGCGGCCGACGCCGAGCCGGCTGATCCGGTGCACCGGCCTGCCGAGCAGTTCCCGGTCACCGAAGCGTACCGAGCCGGTGGCCCGGACCAGGCCGGTGACGGCGTCCACCAGGGTGGTCTTCCCGGCGCCGTTGGGCCCGATCAGGAATCGGATGTCGCCCGGCGCGACGTCGAGGGAGACCCCGTCGACGGCGGTGAACCCGTCGAAGCTGACCCGCAGGTCACGCACGTAGAGCCCGTGCAGCTGCCCGGTCATGCCGCCCCCTCCCGCCGCCGAGGTCGAAGACGGCTGAGTCGGCTCGGGCGAGGTGCGCCGTCGTCGCGGCGGCGGGCCAGGCCGATCAGCGACGCCAGGCCGCCGGGCAGGAACGCCACCACCACCACGAACAGCAGACCCTGAAGGTACGTCCAGGTGCCCGGGAAGCGCTCCGACAGGGCGGTACGCGCCCACGCCACCGCGACCGCCCCGAGGACCGGGCCGAGCAGCGTGGCTCGCCCGCCGATGGCGACGCCGATGACGAACTCGATGGACGGCACGATCCCGATCAGCGCTGGGGAGATGATGCCCACCGCGGGCACGAACAGCGCGCCGGCAAGCCCGGCCATGCCGGCGGCGACCACGTACGCGACCAGCTTCACGGTGGCCGGGTCGTAGCCGAGGAAACGGACCCGTTCCTCCGAGTCGCGGACGGCCACCAGCAGCTCGCCGTAACGGCTCTGCATCAGGTGCCGGGCCAGGGCCAGCAGCGCGAGCAGGGTGCCGGCGATGATGAAGTAGACCATCCGCTGGTTGACCGGGTCGTCCAGGTCGTAGCCGAAGAAGCCCTGGATGTCGGTGAGCCCGTTGGTGCCGCCGGTGGTGCCCTGCTGGCCGATCAGCAGGATCACCATGGCGGCGGCGAGGGCCTGGCTGAGGATGGCGAAGTAGGCACCGCGCACCCGGCGGCGGAAGACCAGCGATCCGAGTACGAAGGCGACCGCCATCGGCAGCAGCACCGTGGCGGGCAGGGCGAACCACGGGCTGGCGAACGGTCGCCACCACAGTGGCAACTCGTCGAGTTGCCCGTACAACATCATGAAGTCGGGCATGTTGCCCGGACCCGCGTCGGCGAGCTTGAGGTGCATGGCCATCGCGTAGCCGCCGAGGCCGAAGAAGACCCCCTGGCCGAGGGTGAGCATGCCGCCGCGACCCCAGGCCAGGCCGATGCCGACCGCGACCATGGCCACGCAGAGGTACTTCGCCAGCAGGGAGAGCCGGAAGTCCGACAGCACCAGCGGCGCGACGGCGAAGAGCAGGGCCGCTCCGAAGGCGAACCCGACGGCGGCCCGGTACCGGTGCCGGGACGGCCCGGCCGCCGGTCTGGTCGGTGGTGCCGGCGCGGGGTCGGCGGCGGTGACGGGATCTCGGGCGACGGTGGTCATGCCAGACTCCTGGTGCGCAGGGTGAACAGGCCCTGGGGTCGCCACTGGAGAAACGCGACGATGGCGATGAAGACCATCACCTTGGCGACGCTGAGGGTGGTGAGGTATTCGCCGGTGGCCTGGAGCACGCCCAGGGCGAAGGCGACGATGACGGTGCCCTTGAGCTGGCCGATCCCACCGACCACGACGACCAGGAAGGCGTCGATGATCAGGTTGGTGCCCATGGTGGGACCGATCGGCCCGAGCAGGGTGAGGGCAACGCCGGCGATGCCGGCCAGGCCGGAGCCGATGAAGAAGGTCATCCGGTCGACCCGGGCGGTGGGGATGCCGGAGACGGCGGCCAGGTCCCGGTTCTGCACGACGGCCCGGATCCGGCGCCCCAGCGGGGTGACCCGCAGGGCCAGGGTCAACGCGACGACGGCGCCGCCGGCCAGCGCGAGGATGAACAACCGGTTGTTGGCCACGGTGATGCCGCCGGGCAGCGCGATGTTGCCGGTGAGCAGTTCCGGTGCGCGGGTCTGCACGTTGGGGCTGCCGAAGATGTCCCGGGCGAGCTGTTGCAGGATCAGCGACACCCCCCAGGTGACCAGCAGGGTGTCCAGTGGGCGGGCGTAGAGGCGACGGATCAGCAGGACCTCCAGCAGCACACCCATCGCGCCGGCCACCACGAAGGCGACCGGCAGGGCGATCAGCAGCGACCAGCCGGCCGCGGTGATGACCTGTTGCAGGACGTATGTGGTGTAGGCCCCGGCCATGATGAACTCGCCGTGGGCCATGTTGATCACGCCCATCTGGCCGAAGGTCAGGGCCAGGCCGAGCGCGATGAGCAGCAGCACCGCCCCGATGCTGACGCCGGTGAAGAGTTGGCCGATGAGAACTGTCACGGTGCGTACTCCGAACTGCTGGTGGGGGTGGGTCCGGACGGCCGCGCCGCCCGGACCCACCGGGTCAGCTCAGGCCACCGGCCCACGGGTAGCTCTTGAGGTACGGATCGGGGGTGATCGGTTGGCCGGAGTTCCAGACCTCGGTGATCAGGCCGTCCGCACCGACCTTGCCGACGCGTGCCGTCTTGGCGATGTGCTGGGTGGCGCCGTCCACGGTGACCAGGCCCTCGGGTGCCTCGAAGGTGATGCCGTCGGAGGCCTCCCGGACCTTCTCCACGTCGAAGGTGCCGGCCTTCTCGACCATCGCCTTCCACAGGTAGACCGAGATGTACGCGGCTTCCATCGGGTCGCTTGTCGGCTTGTCCGCCCCGTACTTGGCCTTGTACGCCGCGACGAACTTCTCGTTCGCCGCCCCCGGCGTGGTCTGGTAGTAGTTCCAGGCGGTGAGCTGGCCCTCCAGGTACTGGGTGCCGATGCTCTTGACCTCCTCCTCGGCGATCGACACCGACACCACCGGCATGGTGGCGGCGGTCAGCCCGGCGGACTTGTACTCCTTGAAGAACGCCACGTTGCTGTCGCCGTTCAGCGTGTTGAAGACCGCGTCCGCGCCGGAGGACTTCACCTTGTTCGTGATCGTGCCGAACTCGGTGGAGCCCAGCGGGGCGTAGTCCTCCCCCAGCACCTTCATTCCGTTGGCCTCGGCGTACGCCTTGATGATCTTGTTGGCGGTGCGCGGGAAGACGTAGTCGGAGCCGACCAGGTACAGCGAGGTGGCGCCCTGGGCCTTGAGGTAGTCCAGGCCGGGGACGATCTGCTGGTTGGTCGTGGCGCCGGTGTAGAAGATGTACGGCGACTGCTCCAGGCCCTCGTACTGCACCGGGTAGAACAGCAGCGCCTTGTTCTTCTCGAACACGGGCTTCACGGCCTTGCGGCTGGCCGAGGTCCAGCAGCCGAAGACGGCCGCCACGCGGTCCTCCCGGATCAGCTTCTCGGCCTTCTCCGCGAAGGTCGGCCAGTCCGAGGCGCCGTCCTCGCCGACGGGTTCGATCTTCTTGTCGAGCACGCCCCCGGCGGCGTTGATCTCCTCGATCGCCAGCATGATCGCGTCTCGGACGGTGACCTCGCTGATGGCCATCGTGCCGGAGAGGGAGTTGAGCAGGCCCACCTTCACGGTGTCGCCGGAGACATCGGCGGCGACTCCCGCCGAGGTGTTCCCATCGGTGGTCTTGCTGCCGCACGCGGCCAGCGCGGCCGCGGCGACCAGGGTCATGGCACCCGCCAGGATGCGGCGGCCCCGGATCAGTGTCATCAAATCTCCCTGCGTCGCGCGTGTGACGTCAGTCAGTGCCCGGGAACGGTCGTCGGCCCCGAGTCGAAGTGCGGATCTGTCTAACTGCGGTGCGGTCCGTCGGATCATTGGCGCTGCCCGGTACGGCGGGTGGACACCGGCCCGGGCGGCGATTCGGATATCGGGCAGGGAAAGCTTCGATCCGTTTCATTGCACGGATGTTTCCCAGTCCTCAATAGAGTGTTTCCGCTGGCCCGACCGCTCTGATGGGGGCACGAAAAATGCCGGTGCATCGCCGAGGAGAATCGGCAGAATGACACCGGCACACGATTTTCAGCCGCATTCGGCTGCGCTTTTCCGTCCCTCGCCGGACGGTGGCGATATCCGACGCGACGGTCGGATGCTTCACGTAGGAAGTATCTTGGCCGCCGGCCGGCGGACCTGTCAAGGCACGGTCCGGTCACGCCCCGGCGGCCATCACAGTTCAGTCAGGACGGTGAAGTCCAGGCCGTCGGCCTCGGCCAGGTAGATGCGCTGGCGGACATGCCTGCGGCGCAACCGCAACTCGCCGCGCGGCCCGTCGTACGACACCACGTCGGCGGAGGCCTCCACCGCCCGTACGTCCAGCGTGCCGGCCTTGGCGATCAGGGCGGCCAGCAACATCACACCCTCGTAGCAGGACTCCCCCAGGCTGCCCAGCGGCGGCGCCTCCAAGCCGAAGCGGCGACCGAAGCTGCCGTGGAAGTCGAGGTTCTCCTGGGTCACCAGACCGGCGAAGAAACCCGCCGTGCTGAACAGCCCCCGGGTGTTGGCGGCGCCGCTGGCGAGCAGCATGTTCTCGTCCATCAGGGTACTCAGGCGCAGACAACGCTGGTCCAGACCGGCCCGGGCGAACGCCCGGTTGAACCGGACCGCGTCCGCGCCCACGAGCAGCATGAGCACCGCGTCGGCGTCGCTGTGTTCGATGCGCCGCAGCACCTCGGCGTAGTCGTGGGTCTCCAACGGCAGGAAGTGCTGGCCGACCACGCGTCCGCCGCTGCGCAACGCGTACCGGTGGGCCGCCCGGGTCGTCCGGCGCGGCCAGACGTAGTCGTTGCCGACCACGAACCAGCGCCGCACCCCGAGATCCCCGGCGAGCACCCGCATCGCCGGCCACAACTGCGCGTCCGGCGTCTCGCTGGTCAGGAAGACACCCTCGGTACGCTCGCCCCCCTCGTACAGGGCGGTGTAGACGTACGGCACCCGGTGCGCGATGCGCGGCGCCACCGCCTGCCGCACGGAGGAGATGTGCCAGCCGGTGACGCCCTGCACCGCGCCCACCGACACCAGCGCCTCCACCTCGGCGGCCACCTCGGCCGGCGGCGCCCCGCCGTCGACCGGCACCAGCCGCAGCTCCCGGCCGAGCACGCCGCCGCGCCGGTTCAGCTCCTCGACCGCGAGCTGTGCGCAGAGTTCACAGCTCGGGCCGAACATGCCCGCCGGCCCACGCATCGGATATACCAACGCGATACTGACCACGCCCCGGTCGACGGTCAGCCAGGACGCCCCGGCGGTGATGCTCTCCCCCGCCTGCGGGCGCCCGGACCCCGGTGCCGGCGCGGACATGAACACATGGTGGCCGCCGCCGCTGGTGAAGACCAGTCCTCCCAGTCAGCGGGACATCTCGCTACGATGACACCGCAACCGCGAGGCGGGAGTGCCATGTCAGACCTTCCCGGTTCCGCAGCCGACCTGTTACCCCTGCTCACCCGCGCCGAGCGGCTGCTCTCGCGCCGGGTCGGCGGGGTGCTCGCCGCCGAGTCGCTGAGCATCGAGGCGTGGCGGGTCCTCTGCCTGCTCGCCGACGGTCTCGGTCATCCGATGAGCGAGGTCGCCGCCGAGGCGTCGCTGCCGCCGGGCACGCTGACCAAGCTGGTCGACCAGCTCGTCGACCGCAACCTCGTCTTCCGCCGGATCGACCCGATCGACCGCCGCCGGATCCGCGCCTACCTGACCGCCCGAGGCCGTCGAGAGCACGAGCGCCTCTCCACCCGGATCCGCGACGAACTGGCCGAACTACCCGACGACACCGACCTGGCCGGGCTGCTCGACGCGCTGATCGGACGCTTGGAGCCGGAGCGCCGCCGGGCAACCGCCCGCCTGAAATAGGGGCGGTGTCTTCCCGCCGCATTCGCACCCTCGGACGCGTTCCTGATCCCCCGCAACTTCGGCGAAGTTGCTGCCTCGACTCCCAGCCAGGCGACACTGTCCCGGTAAGTGTACGGATCTCCGGGTCAGCGAACCCGGGAGTTGGCGAGGGCGGGGCAGCTGCACAGACTGGAGCCGTCAGAATGCGCTGATCGTCTCCGGTGCCCGTTCCCGACGGGACAACGCCCGCACCACCGCGAGCGGACCGTGCCGCCAGGTGGCGATCCGGGTGAGCAGGTCACGTGTCAGCTCGGTGGCCGCGGCCGGCATCTCGGGCGTCGGCAGGCCCAGGCTGACCGCCAGATCATCGGTGTGCACCACCAACTCCAGCAGCCGGGTCAGCAGGAAGTCGTCGACGGCCAGTCCCCAGTCGCCAAGGTCGACGATCCGGTGCGGCGGCTGTGCCGACAACGTGCGGCGAAGTTTCGCCAGAACCCCGTCCACCTCCACGGCGAGCTGGGCGGCGTCGATCTCGGCGGCGGCCCGTTCACCCCGTTCGCGGATGTCGGTGTTGTCCGCCTCCTCGGCGCCGGTGGTGACCCAGCCGCTGCCGGTGAAGTGCGCCAGGACGTCGATCGCGGTCTGCCCGGACGGCGCGTCGAGCAGTTCCGAAGTCCGGGTGATCTGGTTGGCGAGGTGCCGGGCCAGGCCGCCGGTCGAGTAGTACGGCAGCGCGCTCGGCGTCGTCCAGCGCTCCGCCAGCACCGGCGTACGCAGCAGCGTGGCGGCGACGTCGGCGGCGGCGAGGTAGGCGTTGCGGGTGGTGACGTCCTGGGGCACCAGGCCCGGGTCGACGCGCAGGCCGAGGTCCGGCTGGCCCAGCCAGTCCAGTCGAGCCGACGTCTGCTCGGCGTGTTCGGTCAGCAGCAGCCGCACGCGGTACGCGGCCAGCAGCATCGCCTGTAGGGAGTCCACCCCGAACGCGGCGTCGACCGCACCGCCGGCCAGCCCTTCGATCTGGAACGGGCAGCACCAGTCACCGCCCGGCAACGGGTCGGGGTGCGGCTTGCCGAAACGAACGACCAGCTCCGACGTGCCGTCGTCAGGAAGAACCATCGCGATCCGCCGCTCGGCGACGATGTCACCCAACTCGTACAACCCCACGCTCCTCTCCCCCGGCCGAGGCAGCGATGGTATCCGCCGCGGTATCGGGTTCGAGGTACTCCCGCAGGGTGTGCGCGTCCGGCGCGGTGGCGCTCCACAGGGTCGCCGGGCCGCCGGCCAGCGGCAGTCGGGCCCGCGTACCGCACACCGCAGCCGACTGCGCCGGTCTGGCCGGGTCCACGATCAGCAGTGAGCCGGTGGCGGGCGCGCCGGCCAGCACCGCCGGTCCGGCCCAGCCGGGAGCGTTCGGCCCGACCGCCAGGGACTGTCGCAGCAGCGGCCTACCGTCCAGGTCGACCCAGGTGTTGATCTCGACGTTGCCGGGCCGCTCGCCGTGTCGGCCGCAGATCAGCTCGTCCCGCCAGTGCAAGGTGCCCCCCGAAGCGACGTCCACCCGCGAGTCGGCGACATGTGCGCAGCCCGCCGCCGCGACCAGCTGCTCGGGCAGCCAGGACAGGGTCGCCCGGTCGGCGACGGTGGCCCGGACCAGCATCCGGGAGACCGCGCCGGGGCGGCCCGGCAACGCGATGGACGCGGCCACCGTGTGCACGCTTACCACCGCGCCGGAGCCGACCTCGACGTCCAGCCGCAGGTCGTCGCCGGCGAGCGGACCGGCCGCACCGCCGACGACGTACACCGCGACACCACCGCCGGGGGCCGGTACCTGGCGTAGCAGCAGCGGGCTCTCGCCGCGCAGTTCGGCCAGGACGGTGTGGCCGCGCCGGTCGGCCCGGGCCACCAGTCGGGCGGTGGCCCGCATCAGGCCTGCCCGGCGGGTACCGGGCCGGCCGGCGTGGACTGCGCGGCCCGGTGGTGGGCCAGTTCGTGACGGATCCACGCGGCGACCTGGGTCGCCAGGGGATCCTCGCTGATGGACTGGAACACCGTTGGCAGGTCGCCCCGGCGGGCACGGGCGTCGCGGTCCATCACGGACAGGTCGGCACCGACCATCGGCGCCAGGTCGATCTTGTTGATGACCAGCAGGTCGGCGGCGGTCACCCCCGGGCCGCCCTTGCGGGGCACCTTGTCCCCGCCGGCCACGTCCACCACGAAGATCTGCCGGTCCACCAGGCCCCGGCTGAACGTGGCGGTCAGGTTGTCGCCACCGCTCTCCACCAGCACCAGGTCCAGTGGGCCCAGTGCGTCGGTCAGCTCGTCGACGGCGTCGAGGTTGGCGCCGATGTCGTCGCGGATGGCGGTGTGCGGGCAGCAACCCGTCTCCACCGCCCTGATCCGGGTCGGGTCGAGCACCCCGGCCCGCTTGAGGAAGTCGGCGTCCTCGGTGGTGTAGATGTCGTTTGTCACCACGCCGAGGCGCAACTCGGCGGCGAACGCCCGGCACAGCGCCGCGACCAGCGCGGTCTTGCCGGAGCCGACCGGGCCGCCGATGCCGACCCGCAACGCCCGCGCGGCAGTCGGCAGCGGGGCGTGCGGGTCGACACCCGGCTCGGGGTGGGTGTGGGGAACGGACTCGTCGTGGTCGAATTCAGGACGCAAAGAGACGCACCTCCCAGGTGGCGTGAGCTTCGGCATGGATGTCGGCGAGCGGAGCGGCGGCGGCGGGCAGCCGCTCCGGTGGTTCCTCGGCGGCGCGGGCCGCCCGCGTCGCGGTGGCGTCGCAGGCACCGGCGAGCCGCACCAGCAGGGCCTGCACCTGGTACGGGTCGAGGCCGAGCAGACGTACGGCGGCACTGGCCGAGCCGGTCACCGTCGCGTGGACGGCGACCGTGGCCACCTGCCCGGGGTCGAGACCGGCGGCGGCACCGACCAGTCCCAGGACCAGGGGCTGGTGTGGCCCGTCCGGCACGGCGGGCAGGTCGTCGAAGGTGGCCGCCGGCCAGATCCGGCGACCGGCTCGCAGCAGTGCGCGCCCCTGCCGGCGGGACACCGACCGCTGCGCGGGCGAGGCGGTCCGGGCGTCCAGTTCGGCGTCGAGTCGGGCCAGCGCGGCGGAGCGGCCGGACGACCAGGCCACGCCCCGAGCCGCCGCCGCGAACGCCGCCGCGACCAGTCCCGCGGTGGCCAATCGACCCCGCAGGTAATCCGCCAGGGTGTCCAGGTCGGTCACCCGGCCAGCGGCGACGGCCGCCTCCAATCCGGCCGAGTGCGCGTGCGCACCGGCCGGGAACCGCCCGTCGGCCAGGAGCAGCAGCATCGTCGCAGTGGTCATCAGAACAGGAAGTACCGCTGGGCCATGGGCAGTTCGGCCACCGGATCCGGCTCCACCACCACACCGTCGATGCGGACCGTGAAGGTGTCCGGATCGACCTCGATGCGCGGCAGGGCGTCGTTCTCCGGCAGGTCCGCCTTGCCGCGCGACCGTACGTCCGCCACCGGCACCACCCGACGCCGCACGTCCAACCGCAGCCCGGCCTCCAGCGCCGCGGGCGCGACGAACGCCAGGCTGGTGGCGGCGGCCGCGCCACCGTACGCGCCGAACATCGGTCGGGGCAGCATCGGCTGCGGCGTGGGGATCGAGGCGTTCGCGTCACCCATCTGCGCGTACGCGATCATGCCGCCCTTGATGACCAGGTGCGGTCGTACGCCGAAGAACGCCGGCTCCCACAGCACCAGGTCGGCGAGCTTGCCCGGCTCCACCGACCCGATCTCGTGGTCGAGACCGTTGGCCATGGCCGCGCAGATGGTGTACTTCGCGACGTACCGGCGGGCCCGGTGGTTGTCGGCGGCCCCGTCGCCGGGCAGGGCGCCCACCCGGGCCTTCATCACGTGCGCGCTCTGCCAGGTCCGCAGCACGACCTCCCCGATGCGGCCCATCGCCTGCGAGTCGGAGCCGATGATGGAGATCGCCCCGAGGTCGTGCAGCAGGTCCTCGGCGGCCATCGTGGACGGCCGGATGCGGCTCTCGGCGAACGCCAGGTCCTCCGGCACCGACGGGTTGAGATGGTGGCAGACCATCAGCATGTCGAGGTGCTCGGCAAGGGTGTTGCGGGTGTACGGGCGGGTCGGGTTGGTCGACGACGGCAGCACGTTCGGCTCACCGGCGACGGTGATGATGTCCGGCGCGTGCCCGCCACCGGCCCCCTCGGTGTGGTACGAGTGGATCGCCCGTCCGCCGATGGCGCGCAGCGTGTCGGCGACGAACCCGGCCTCGTTCAGGGTGTCGGTGTGGATGGAGACCTGCACGCCGGAGGCGTCCGCGACCCGCAGGCAGGCGTCGATTGCCGCCGGGGTGGTGCCCCAGTCCTCGTGCAGCTTGAACCCGCCGGCCCCGGCCCGCAACTGCTCCCACAGCGCCTCCTCCGAGACGGTGTTGCCCTTGCCGAGCAGCAGCACGTTGACCGGGAACGTGTCGAGTGCCTCGTGCATCCGGGCGAGGTGCCAGGCGTTCGGGGTGACGGTGGTGGCCCGGGTGCCCTCGGCCGGTCCGCTGCCGCCGCCGACCAGGGTGGTGACCCCGCTGGCGAGGGCCTCGGCGACAAGTTGCGGGCAGATGAAGTGCACGTGGGTGTCGACCGCCCCGGCGGTGAGGATCCGACCGTTGCCGGCGATCACCTCGGTGGCCGGGCCGATGACCAGATCCGGATGGACACCGTCCATGGTGTCCGGGTTGCCGGCCCGCCCCAGCGCGACGATCCGCCCGTCGCGCAGCCCGACGTCGGCTTTGATCACCCCCCAGTGGTCGAGGACGACCGCGCCGGTGATCACGGTGTCCAGGGCGCCCTCGGCGCGGGTGGCCCGGGACTGACCCATCGACTCGCGGATCACCTTGCCGCCGCCGAAGACCGCCTCGTCACCGCCGGCACAGTGGTCGTACTCGATCTCGATCAGCAGGTTCGTGTCGGCCAGCCGGATCCGGTCTCCGGTGGTTGGCCCGTACAGGGCCACGTAGCGGTCCCGATCCACGACGCTCACGCCTTACCTCCCTCGTCCAGCGCTCCGGCGCACTCGCCGCGCAGGCCCGGCACGATCCGCGCGCCACCCAGCGGCACCAGGTCCACCCGGCGGCTGACCCCCGGCTCGAACCGCACCGAGGTGCCGGCCGGTACGGCGAGCCGCTGCCCCCAGGCTGCGTCCCGGTCGAAGTCCAGCGCCGGGTTGGCCTCGGCGAAGTGGTAGTGCGATCCGACCTGCACCGGCCGGTCACCGGTGTTGACCACCAGCAGCGTGGTCACCGGCCGGCCGACGTTGATCTCGACAGGCCCGGCCGCCGGCAGGATCTCCCCGGGGATCACGGGATCGGGTGGTGCACCGTCACCAACTTGGTGCCGTCCGGGAACGTCGCCTCCACCTGCACCTCCCTCAGCAGCTCGGGGATGCCGTCCTGCACGTCGTCGCGGCCGAGCACGGTGCGACCGGCGGCCATCAGGTCGACGACGGACTCACCGTCGCGTGCCCCTTCGAGCAGGAAGGCGGTGATCACCGCGACGGCTTCCGGATAGTTGAGACGCAGGCCGCGCTCGCGGCGACGTCGGGCGACGTCGGCCGCCACGTGGACGAGCAGGCGGTCCTGCTCGTGAGGGGTGAGATACACGGGTGCTCCCGGTGGATGTCCGCGCTCCCGACGCCGCCGGCCCGGCGCCTCGACGCGCCGGCCACGGTTCGGGGTTCGCCCGCCGGACCGACCCACCACGCGCGTCGGGCCCGGGAGTTCCACCCTCCCGGCCCACGTGGTGGACCACCGGCGGTGTCATCGGATGCGGACCGCACCGCCCACCGCTGAGCAGACCGTAAGGGATCACGCGCTTCCCCGGCAACACCCCCGACGGGCGTACGCCCCCACCCAGCCCGCGTTGATCATGAGGTTGGCGGCAGCTGCGGAGATCGAACATGCCGCCAACCTCATGATCAACCTGGTTCGGGGGCGGGGGGCGGGGTGAGGGTGGTCATATGGGGTGGACGTTGGGCGGGCGGCGGTTGCTAGCCTGGGCGGCAGGTCATGAGTGCCAGCGCCAAGCCCCGGCTCGCTGGCCGGCAACCCTCCTCCGCGCAGGGGTGCCCCGGGTGAGGACCAGGCATCGGAGCGTTCTCCGGTGCAAGCGTGGCCTGGGTGCCCAGGTCATCACGACCTTGAGGAGCGCCATGTCGTACCCCAGTCGACCCGCCGTGGCCCGCCCGGGCCTGACCCGACGCCGCCACGTCGACATGATGCGGGTATGCAGCGCCGCGTGTAGCTGACCGCGTCGCCGCCGGTCACCGACGCTTCGGCTGACCGGGGCCCGTTTCCACTCTGTCATCGATCCCATCCCAGCGGTCCGCCCTGCGGCGGACCGTCGGTGTGGCACGTCCGTGCCCGCCGCCGCTCGACCAGGAGACACCTGTGCGATTCCTTTCCACCCTGACCCGCGCCGCCGCCGTCGGCGTCGCCGCGATCCTCGGTGCCGCGACCCTGACCGCCTGCGGCTCGGACTCCGCCGGCAGTACCGCTGACAACCCGTACGGCCTGCTCCAACCGGGGGTGCTGCGGGCCGGTACGCTCACCGACGCCCCACCGAACGTGTACCTGAAGGACGGCACGTTCACCGGCTTCGACAACGACCTGCTGGTCGCCGCCGCCGGCAAGCTCGGCCTGACTGTCGAGTTCGTGGGTACCGACTTCTCCGCCCTGCTCGCCCAGGTCGGCAACCGCAAGTTCGACGTCGGCAGCTCCTCGATCACCATCACCGAGGCACGTCAGAAGACCGTGGACTTCGGCAACGGGTACGACTTCGGCTACTTCGGGCTCGACGTGCCCGCCGGGTCGACGTTGCGCAGCTTCGACGAGTTGCCCGGCAAGCGGGTGGTGGTCGTGCAGGGCACCGTCCAGGACGACTACGCCACGAACAAGGAGCTGGACCCGGTCCGGGTGCCCGACTACAACGGCGCGATCAACCAGCTCAAGGCCGGTACCGCGGACGCGTGGATCGCCCCCGCCGAGATCGGTGAGAAGACCGCGGCGGACAGCGGCGGCAGGATCACGGTGGCGGCGAAGGAACTCAGCCCGGCACCGACGGCGTACGCCTTCGCCAAGGGCAACGACGCGCTGCGCGAGGCGCTGAACAAGGCGCTCGACGAGGTGATCGCCGACGGCACCTGGACCCGCCTTCAGGAGCAGTACTACCCGGGCCGGCCGATCCCGGCCGACTTCACCCCGGGCAGCGGAGACGTGTCGGCACCGGCCGCCTCCTGACGGTAGGACCACGAGCGAGCAGGGCGGAGGTTTGACCGTGGATCCGTTGCGCACCCTGTGGGAGACGTTCTTCGACGGCGAGTCGATGCGTGAGGCGTTACCCGAGATGCTCACCGTCGGGTTGCCGAACACGCTGATCCTGGCGGTCACCGCCGCCCTGCTCGGCTCGGCACTCGGCATCCTGCTGGCGGTGGCGGGCATCTCGCGTACCCGTTGGCTGCGGTGGCCGGCGCGGGTGTACACCGACGTGTTCCGGGGCCTGCCGGCGGCGGCGACGATCCTGCTGATCGGGGTCGGCCTGGCCCCGCTGGGCATGCAGGTGTGGGGGCCGAACCCGTACCCGTTGGGCATCCTGGCGCTGTCGCTTATCGCGTCGGCGTACCTCGGGGAGATCTTCCGCTCGGGCATCCAGTCGGTGGAGGCCACCCAGTTGGAGGCGGCCCGCGCGCTGGGCTTCTCCTGGCGCGAGGCGATGCGGAGGGTGATCATCCCGCAGGGCATCCGGCGGATCCTGCCGGCCTGGGTGAACCAGCTCATCGCCCTGATCAAGGACTCCAGCCTGGTCTACTTCCTCGGTCTGCTGGCCAGTCAGCGCGAGCTGTTCCGGATCGGTCAGGACTACGCGGCCAACACCGGCAACCAGTCGGCGCTGCTGCTGGCCGGGCTGTTCTACCTCGCGCTGACCGTGCCGCTGACCCACGCCGTCAACTGGATCGACAAGCGACTGCGACACGGCCGGCCGGCGGCCGGGCCGACCGACGACCCCGACGACCTGGACCTGGCGCTGCCCGGCGCCGCCGGAGGCAACCAACGATGAACACCTCGGTCAGCCTGAGCCTGCGCGACGTACACCTCGCCTTCGGGCGTCACCGGGTGCTGCGCGGGGTGGACCTGGACGTGGCGCGCGGCGGCACCGCCTGCGTCATCGGCCCGTCCGGGTCGGGCAAGTCCACCCTGCTGCGTACCGTCAACCGGCTCCTCGAACCGGACAGTGGCGACGTGCTGCTCGACGGGCGCAGCGTGCTGCGCGACGACCCGGACGCCCTGCGGCAGCGGATCGGCATGGTGTTCCAGCAGTTCAACCTCTTCCCGCACATGAGCGTGCTGCGCAACATCACCCTGCCGTTGCGCCGCATCCGCAGGCTCGGCGAGGACGAGGCGGTGACCCGGGCCCGGGCCGAACTCGACCGGGTCGGCCTGGCCGCCAAGGCCGACGCCCGGCCCGCGCACCTGTCCGGCGGGCAGCAACAGCGGGTGGCCATCGCCCGGGCGCTGGCCATGCAGCCGCAGGTGATGCTCTTCGACGAGGCCACCTCCGCGCTGGACCCGGAGCTGGTCAAGGGGGTGCTGGCACTGATGGCGGAGCTGTCCACCCAGGGCATGACCATGGTGGTCGTCACCCACGAGATGGGCTTCGCCCGGCAGGTCGCCGACACCGTCGCCTTCATGGACGCCGGGGTGGTGCTGGAGGCCGGCAAGCCGGAGTCGGTCTTCGAGTCGCCGCAGCATCCCCGGCTACGTCGCTTCCTGTCCCAGGTGCGATGAGCCTGGTGCCTCGGTAAAAAGCGCCGGCCGGCGAGGATCGCGAGAGGCTCCCGGCGCACCTCGTCTGGCTCCCGCACGAGACGGCGGTGGCTGAACCTGACCACCAGGATGCCGACCGTGGCAAGTAACGCATCGCGCCGCAGGTCGATCTCGCGCTGGCGCGGTTCGCCGTGCCAGGCGGCACCGTCCAGCTCGATGTTGACCCGCTCCTCCTCGGCGAACAGGTCAAGGTACATCGTTCGCTTCCCCACCCGAAGACGTACCTGACGCATCAGCACCGGCATCTCCGGACCGGTGAAGACGCGGTCGTGACCCCAGATCTCCAGCGGGCTGCGGCAGCCGGCATCAAGCCGGTCGATGAGTGCGGACAGCGCCGCCCGCCCGGTCAGCTGCGGAGCGAGCGCGACGCGGAGCCGGAACCCAGTGGTCATTCGGTCGTTCACGGCACGGACGACTGGCCCGATGCGGCTCTCCTCGGGCAACAACGGCCAGGAGTGCACCAGCGCCGCCTCCAGCCGGACGAGAGGCACTCCGCGTCGCACCACGACGTGAGATGGTTCCGCCGCGAATGCCGTCCGGTGCCGCACCACCAGGCTCTCCCTGCTCCGCAGCCCGGTACCGGCCGGCACGTCGAGGTACACGGGCTCACCGGCTGGTTGAGGCCGAAGGTCGTACACGTCAAGCGCGGTCAGCGCGCTCAAGGCCGCCCGGCCGTCGGCGTACGCGAGCGCCGCCCGCCGGGCGACTTCGGGTGCCAGCCTCGCGAGCAGGCTGGCAGAGTCCGAGGCGGCGAACAACGAGGCGTCGACGTAGACCGCCGGCAGCACGCGACGCAGCCAGCCACCGCGGTACGCCCGCCGCAACGCCCATGGCGGTACCACCTCGAGTGCCCGAGCGCGGGTCACCACACCGCCACCAGCCTCAACAAGCGATCGGAGTACGCCATCCACGGCGACAGAGCCTGCCCCAGGCCATGCCGACCCCGCAGCCCCCTGTGGACACCGCACCAAGCTGTGCACAACGCGTCGTCCCAGTGCCAAATGTGGTAGGGGTCCTTGATTGTTTGCAGTCGAGTGACCGTCGCCGTGGCGTGTCGAGTCACTCGACTGCAAGTGATCAAGTCGCGGCGGCTCGTCAGGTGGGGGTGTCGCGGCGGCGGAAGGTGGTGAGGCCGAGCGCGAGCAGGGCGGCGGCGACGGCGGTGAGCACCACCAGGGGCAGGACGGTGACGTCGACGGCGGGCACCGACGGCACGTGGGTGTACGGCGAGAGGTTCAGCGCCGCCTGCGGCAGGTCCAGCGCGGCACCCAGCTGACCGAGCAGCAGGAACACGATGAGCACCGCCCAGCTCAACGCGACCGACAAGCGGGGCAGCGCCCCGAACAGGGCGGTCACCACCCCGGCGACGACCAGCAGGGCGGGCAACCACAGCAGCGCCGCGCCGGTCAACTCGACGGTCCAGCCGACCGGGTCACCGACCGCCAGCCCGTACCCGAGGCCGGTGGTGGCGCCGGCCAGCAGCATCAGCGCCAGCGCACCGAGCACCGCGCCGGCCACCTGGGTGCCCAGCCACCGGTAGCGGCTGACGGCGGTGGCGAGCAACGGTTCGAGGATGCCGTCGGACTCGTCGCCCCGTACCCGCAGCAGGGCCTGCACCACGTACGCGCCGAGGGTCAGGGCGAACAGCGCGAGCATCGCCGCCAGGAAGGCGTCGACAAGTTCGGAGCCGCCACCGAGTTGGGCGATCGCCTCGGCGGCGGCCGGGTTGTCGGCGATCATGTCGTCGACCTCGTTGCCGGCCAGACCCATGGCGAGGCCGAGCACCGCCACCGCGACCGCCCAGCCGGTCAACGCGCCACGGTGCAGACGCCAGGTCAGTCCGGCCGGGCTGAGCAGGCCGGCGGCGGCACGGGCCGGCCCGCGGCGGGCGGCGAGCAGGCCGGCGCCGAGGTCGCGCCGTTCGGCCAGCGCGTACGCCCCGGCGACCCCGACGACCAGCAGGGCGACCGGCAGCGCGAGAACCCACCACCGTTCGCCGCCGAAGGCTCGGATCTGGGTGCCCCAGCCCAGGGGCGACAACCACGTCGGCCAGGCGCTGTCCAGGCGTACCCCGTCGGCGGCGCGCTGGCCGAGCACGTCACCGGTGGCCCGCAGCAGGAACGCCACCCCGACCGTGGCGGCGGCGAGGGCGTTGGCGCCCCGGGAGGTCACCGAGAGCTGCGCGGTGACGGCGGCCACGCCGGTGAAGGCGAGGCCGACACCGGCGATCGCCGCGGCGGCGGCCACCGAGCCGGCGGCTGGCAGCCCGGCGCCGACGAAGGCGAACGCCAGCAGCGCCCCGGCCAGCACGTTGGCGCCGACCACCACGACCAGCGCCGCGGTGAGCAGTGCGTACCGGCCGACGGCGGCGGCACCGAGCAGCTCGGCGCGGCCGGTCTCCTCGTTCTGCCGGGTGTGCCGGACCACGGCGAACGTGCTGAGCAGCGCGGCGAGCACGGCGAGGGTGAGGTACGTCTCGGTGACCGCGACGGCACCGAGGTCGGTGCTGGCGACCGGGCCGTTGAAGGCGCGGGCGACGACACTGGTGTTGGCCACCTCGGCGTACCCGATGCGGTTCTGCTCGTCGGGGTAGATGCTGGCCACGCTCTCGGCGAGGGCATAGCCGATCAAAGGGCTGCCGAGCGTCCAGATGGCCAGGCGGACCCGGTCGCGACGCAGGGCCAGCCGGGTGAGCCGGCCGGTGCCGGTGAAGGCGCTCATCGGGTGCCTCCGGTCGTCGCCTGCCGGTCACCGTTGACGGCCTCGCCGTAGTGCCGCAGGAACAGTTCCTCAAGCGTGGGCGGTGTGCTGGTCAGCGCGCGGACCTCGAAACGGACCAGGTGGGCCAGAAGCGCGTCGAGGTGTTCGGGCTCGACCTCCAGCCGGACGCGGCCGTCGACCGGGCGGACCTCGTGCACGCCGGGCAACTCGGTCAGACCGCTCACCGGACGTCCGGTCTCGACGGTGACGGTGGTACGCGCCAGGTGCCGCAGCTCGGACAGGGTGCCGGACTCGACGATCCGGCCCTCCCGGATGATGCTGACCCGGTCGCAGAGCGCCTCGACCTCGGCCAGCACATGGCTGGAGAGCAGGACGCTGGCGCCGGCCTGGGTGAGCTGGCGGACCTCCTCCTGGAACACCGCCTCCATCAGCGGGTCCAACCCGGAGGTGGGCTCGTCCAACACGTACAGCTCGACGTCGGAGGCGAAGGCGGCGACGATGGCGACCTTCTGCCGGTTGCCCTTCGAGTAGGTGCGGCACTTCTTCGTCGGGTCCAGATCGAAGCGTTGCAGCAACTCGTCGCGGCGACGCCGGTCCAACCCGCCGCGCAGCGCGCCGAACAGGTCGATCGCTTCGCCGCCGGAGAGATTGGGCCAGAGGTTGACATCGCCCGGCACGTACGCCAAGCGCCGGTGCAGCGCGACCGCGTCGCGCCACGGGTCGCCGTCGAGGATGCGGACCTGCCCCGAGTCGCGGCGCAACAGGCCGAGCAGGATCCGGATGGTGGTGGACTTGCCCGAGCCGTTGGGTCCGAGGAATCCGTGTACCTCCCCCGGTTCCACCGTCAGGTCGAGCCCGTCGAGCGCGCGTACGCCGCCGAAGGTCTTGACGAGGTTCTCGATGGAGATCACGGACATGGGTGCCTCCCGCCGTACCGATGTCTGCCGAGCCACTGCACTGACCGATGGTAAGGGATGGCTGCGAGCTGCACCGGCCGGCGGTCAGGACCACTTACGCTGGGGGCCATGACCTGGGAGAAGACGGACGACACCCGCAGCCGGATCCTGCGCACCGCGTTGGACCTCTTCTCCGAGCAGGGCTACCAACGCACCTCGTTGCGGCAGATCGCCGAACGGTTGCGGCTGACCAAGGCCGCCATCCTCTACCACTTCCCCAGCAAGGCGCATCTGCTCACCGCACTCGCCGAGCCGCTGATCCGCGACCTGGAGGCACTGCTGGACAAGGCCGGGGCACTGCCCGGCCAGCAGGCCAGGTGGACGCTGCTGGAGGGCTGGGTGGACACCATGCTCGCGCACCGCGGCCCGCTCGGCATGCTCTTCCACGACCTCGCACTGGTCGACCGGGGCAGCACCTACCACCGGCTGGTGCAGATCGCCATGCGGGCCAACCAGATCGTCGCCGGGCCGACCGCCGGGCGCCGGGACCGGGTCCGGGCGGTCCAGGCCATCGCCATGTGCAGCGATCCGGTGGTGTTCATGATCGACGTGCCCGCGTCGGTGCTGCGGGGAGACATGCTCGACGGCGCCTGCCGGCTGCTGGGTGAGACGCCCCCCGAGGTGGCAGCGACCGACCGGACCGCGCCGGCGACCGACGCGCCCACCGACACCGTCGCCGCGACGCCCGGCCGGGTGGGCCGGCGACGGCCGGGACGCCCGAAGTCGATGAGCCCGGAACAGGTGCGGGCCGCCCGCCGGATGCACCGGGCGGGCACCCACTCGGCCGACGAGATCGCCTTCGAGTTCGGTGTCTCGCGCGCGACCGTCTACCGCCACCTCGAAGCCGACCAGGATAATGAGACAGTTACAAGATAGTTTTGAGACACGGCCGAGCGGGCTCGTCGGCGGTGGCCCGCAGCGCACGAGCCACCGCCGACAGCTCACCGCACCAGGCCGAGCCCGGCGTACGTACGCTCGTGCGCCGGAAACTCCTCGTCGGTGTGTGGCGCGTAGATCCAGGTACGCAGCGAGTCGGCCGCCGCGTCGACCTCCACCAGCCGCACCGGGTTGGTCCGGCGGGAGTGGAACGTCTGCAGGAAAGAGTAGACCCGGTTGCCGTGCACACCGGTGTCCACTCGGGACGCCGCCGTGCCGGTGTGGCCGGAGAAGACGAACCGGATGTTGGGGTATCGCGCGACGAGGTTGTCGAAAAGGTACCGCGGGCTGGTCGAGCCGTAGCCGGCCGACTGGCCGATCGAGGCGTCGCTCTCCAGGTAGTGATGAGTGACGATCACGACGTTGTGCCGGGGATGGGCGGCCACGACGGCCTTCGCCCAGGTGACGGCCGCCCGGCGCGGCCACAGCTCCAGACTCAGCACCAGCCACCGCACGCCGCCGGCGGTGTAGGTGGCGTAGGCGTTGTCCACCTTGCCGGCCTCGAACTGGCCGCGCACCGCCCCGAACCGGCCCGCCGTGAAGTACCTGTTGAACACCGTCGTGTCGCGCAGCAGTTGCCCGGCGGGGCTGCGCAACTCCCCGTCCGGCCCGGCTGCCTGGGTGTCGTGGTTGCCCACGGCGAGGGTGTACGGCATGCCGACCGTCTCCAGTGGGCGCAACGCGGCCCGGGCCCGTTCGTACTGCACGTGGCCGGAAGAGTCGTAGTTCACCACATCGCCGGAGTGCGTGACGAAACGCAGGTCGAGGGTGGCGCGCTGGGCGACCAGCCAGTCGACGCGCTGACGCAGCCGGGCGTCGCTCGCGGACAGCACCTCCTCCTGGGTGTCCGGGATCACGGCGAACGTGAAGGTCGCGTCGACCGCCGGCGGCGGCTGCACCCGCACGTACGCCAGGTGCGCGTTGCGGTCGCACGCGCCGGTGTACCGGTCGTTGACCAGCTCGATCCGAACGTCGTGCCGCCCCTCCGGCAGCTGCTCACCCACCGGATAGCTGCCGTAGTTGGTGGCGCTGGTCACGGTGACCTCGCCGATCAGCTCGCCGGCCACCCTGACCCGCAGGGTCGGCCAGCCGTCGCAGTGATCGCCGATCGCCCCGACGACCAGCCGGCCGGCGCCCAGCACCGGAATGCTGGCGTAGCTGGCGTTGTGCCACAGCGTGGCGTGGGTGCCCGACGGCGGCCGGGGAGTGCCCGTCGCCGGCTGGATCGAGCCGTTGACCACGGTGAACGGTGTCGCCGCGTGCGCCGCGCCAGCCAGGACGCCGGCCGACAGTACGACCACGACCGCCATGATCGCGCGCGTGATCCGCATGGATGCCCTCCCTGTGCCCACCCCCGGCAGCTGCCGGACATCGGGATGCTAAGGCAGAACCACCGGACATTCCGGCACCACGACATTGACACGCAGTGACGTTAACGTGGACGAAACGTAACTGGCCACGGTGGAGTTGTCAGCCGACGTCGACCCAGTCCAGCGTGCGCTGCACGGCCTTGCGCCAGTCGGCGTAGCCGGCCGCGCGCTGCTCGGGCGACCAGGACGGCTGCCAACGCCGGCTCTCGTTCCAGTTCTCCCGCAGCTCCTCGGTGTTCCGCCAGAATCCGACGGCCAGTCCCGCGGCGTAGGCCGCGCCGAGGGCGGTGGTCTCGGCCACCACCGGCCGGCTGACCGGCACGCCGAGGATGTCCGCCTGCAACTGCATGCACAGGTCGTTGACGGTGACGCCGCCATCGACCTTGAGGCGCTCCAGCGGTACGCCCGAGTCCCGCGCCATGGCCTCGGCCACGTCGCGGCTCTGGTAGCAGATGGCTTCCAGCGTCGCCCGGGCGATGTGCGCGTCGGTGTTGTAGCGGGACAGGCCGACGATCGCGCCCCGGGCGTCGGATCGCCAGTACGGGGCGAACAGGCCGGAGAAGGCCGGCACGAAGTAGACGCCGCCGTTGTCGTCGACCTGGCGGGCGAGGTCCTCGCTCTGCGCCGCACTGCTAATGATCTTCAGCTGGTCGCGCAGCCACTGCACGGCCGAACCGGTGACGGCGATGGAGCCTTCGAGCGCGTAGACCGGCGGCTGGCCGGCGAACTGATAGCACACGGTGGTGAGCAGCCCGGCCTCGGAGCGGACGATCTCCGACCCGGTGTTCAACAGCATGAAGTTGCCCGTACCGTACGTGTTCTTCGCCTCGCCCGGGGCGAAGCAGACCTGGCCGACGGTGGCCGCCTGTTGGTCACCCAGATCCGCGGTGATCGGGACCGGGCCGGCGAACGGGCCGTTGGGCAGGGTGACGCCGTAGGCGTCCGGATCGGACGACGGAACGATCCGGGGCAGCATGGCGCGTGGAATGCCGAAGATGGACAGCAGTTCGTCGTCCCAGTCCAGGGTCTCCAGGTTCATCAGCATGGTCCGGCTGGCGTTGGTGGGATCGGTGACGTGGGCACCGCCGTCCGGGCCGCCGGTGAGGTGCCACAACAGCCAGGTGTCGGTGTTGCCGAAGATCGCCTCACCGCGTTCGGCGTCCGCCCGCACCCCGTCGACGTGCTCCAGAATCCACTGGATCTTGCCGCCGGAGAAGTAGGTCGCCGGCGGTAGACCGGCCTTGCGCCGAATGATCTCGCCGTGCCCGTCGCGCTCCAACGCCGAGGCGATCCGATCGGTCCGGGTGTCCTGCCAGACGATGGCGTTGTAGTACGGCCGGCCGGTGCGCCGGTTCCACACCACCGTCGTCTCCCGCTGGTTGGTGACACCGAGGGCCGCCAGGTCACCCGCCGCCAGGCTGTGCGTGTTCAGCGCCGTACGCACGACCGTCTGGGTCCGTTCCCAGATCTCCAGCGGGTTGTGCTCGACCCAGCCGGCGCGCGGCAGGATCTGCTGGTGTTCGAGCTGGTGGCGGCCGACCTCGTTGCCACCGTGGTCGAAGATCATGAACCGGGTGCTGGTGGTGCCCTGGTCCACGGCGCCGACGAAGTCAGCCATGCGGTTCTCCTTCTCCTGGTCCTCGCAGCGGTACCGCCTCGGGGTAGATCCTTCCCGATGTCCGCGCCGCTCACCACGAACGGCCGGCACGGACGTCGGGTGCGGCGGGCGGACCGGCACCGGGTGGGTCGGCCGACGGAGGCCCGGTACCGTTCGGCAGACCACCACTGGGTCGCCGCCGGCGGCGACCGGGACCAGGAGCGCAGCATGCGGTTAGACCTACGCGACCGGACCATCCTGATCACCGGAGCGGCCCGGGGCATCGGCGCCCAACTGGCTCGGGCCGCCGCCGCCCGGGGTGCCCGGGTCGCCGTGGTCGGCCTGGAACCGGCGCTGTTGCGGCAGGTCGCCGCCGAGGTGGGCGGGCACTGGTACGAGTGCGACGTCACCGACCAGGCGGGCCTCGACGATGCTGTCGCCTCGACCGTGCAGCGCTACGGCGGCATCGACGTGGTGGTGGCCAACGCCGGCATCGCCAACATCGGCACCGTCTCCACCGGCCCGGTTGACGCCCTGGCACGCACCATCGAGGTGAACCTGACCGGCGTGGTCCGCACGGTCAGCGCGGCGCTGCCGCAGGTCCGCGCCGCCCGCGGCCACGTCTTGATCGTCTCGTCGGCGGCGGCCTTCGCCGCCATGCCCGGGATGGCGGCGTACTGTGCGTCGAAGGCCGGGGTGGAGCAGTTCGGCAACGTGCTGCGGCTGGAGAACCGCCGCCGGGGGCTGACCGTGGGCACCGCCCATCCGATCTGGATCGACACCGATCTGGTGCGCGACATCCGGGACGACCTCGCCTCGTTCCACACCGCGCAGCGCAAACTGCCCTGGCCGCTGAATACCACGGTCAGTGTCGAGCGGTGCGCCGAGGCACTCCTGCGCGGCATCGAAGGTCGGCGACGCAAGGTCTACGTGCCACGGTCCATCGCCCTGGTCCAGGCGCTGCGTCCGGTGGTGCTCAGCGGGTTCGCCGACCGGCTGATCGACCGGTTCGGCGGCGCGGAGCTGGCCGAGCGGATGGAGGCGGAGGTACACCGTCTCGGCCGGTCCTTCGGTCGCACGTCGGTGGAGGGTGGCCAGTAGCATCCGGATGGTTGCCCCTCGGCAAAGGTCGCGGATGTTCGTGGACGACGTACTCTGCCTGCATGAACTACCTCGGCCCGCCGGACGCCCGGGATTCCCGCGACCCGTCCCCCGGCGCCGGCGAGACGACCCCACTGCTGTCCGAGTCGTTCACCGCGCAGACCGTGACGGCGCTGCGGCACCTGCTCACCGCCCGGGTGGCCGCCGCCGGTCTCACCGGCGATGTGGCCGAGGATCTTGTCCTGGCCGTGCACGAACTGGTCACCAACGCCGTGCTGCACGGTGGGGGCCGGGGGCGACTCGACCTGTTCCGGCGGGCCGACCTGCTCATCTGTGAGGTCACCGATCACGGCCACGAGCGCGGTGGAGACCTACCGGTGAACCTGCCCGCGACGAGCACCCCGGGTGGCCGGGGTCTCTGGCTCGCCCATCACCTGACCGGGGCGTTGACGCTGACCCGCCGGCCCGACGGTCTGACCGCTACCGTCACCGCCAGCCTGCGCGACGAGCCGTCCGGGTCGCCCGAGGTGGCGACGGACCGGCCGCCGCACCCGTGAGACGAGCGGCGGCCGGTCCACCTGGTCAGCCGTTCTGCTTCTGCTGGCACGGCACGCAGAACCGCGCGTGCGGCAGGATCTCCAGGCGTTCCCGGGGAATGTCCGTTCCGCACCGCTCGCAGCTGCCGTAGCCGCCGGCGGTGAGGCGTCGCAGCGCGCCGGAGATCTGATCGAGGCTCTGCCGGGTAGCGGCGATCAACGCGGCGTTGGTGTGCGCCTCCGCCGGATCCCCGGTGTCGGCCGTCAACTCGGTCAGCCGAGCCGTCTGGGCCTCGAACTCGTGGTTCAGCGTCGCCTCGAGTTCGGTGCGCCACTGCCGGTCGTAGGTGCCGGTTCGTTCGCTCATGTCGGTTCCCTTCCGGAAAAGAAAAAGGGCCGAAGCTGTGCGCTTCGCCCCTGGCCGTCACGTGTCCGTGCACGGTTTCCGGAGGGCTGCGACCCGCGGGACGCGGCTGGCCGTGACCGGCCCGCCCCCGGGCCCGGGGCGCGGGGGTGGCCGCGCCGGGCACGCGCAGCACAACCGCCGCCGCCGTGACGGCGGCGGCGCGGTTGAGCAGCGCGGCGGTTCGCATCGGACCACCATAGGTGGCGGCCGGCAGGAAACCAATGCCGATCTCCCAGGCGCGGGTCGGGTCCTCCGGATCTACCTCAAGGTGGCCAGCCAACACAGACCAGCACCAGAGCGGACCAAAGCCGTTAAGGTGACGGTGGCGGAGGAGTCTGACCGGCGCTTCGCCGCCGGCTCGGGCCACCCTGGCACCAGCCCTCGTCGGCCGGCAACGCCCCGCGGGAGGTGCCGGAATGTCGGAGGCGGTGCGCGACTTCTTCGACGGCCTCGCCGAGGGTGGGGGGCGGATGCTTCGGCAGGTCTGCGGCACCGTGCGATTCGACCTGGGCTACCCCGACCGGGTCGACCACTGGCTGGTCAGCATCGACCAGGGCCGGATCACGGTGTCGCGCGGCGACGCGGTGGATGCGGACACGGTGATCTGCACCGACGCGCAGTTCTTCCTCCGGATGGCCCGCGGCCAGGTCAAGCCCCTGCCGGCGTGGCTGCGCAACGACTTCACCGCCGACGGTGAATTCCGTTTCGTCGTCATGTTGGAGCGGCTGTTCGCACCACCGCCCGACGCCCACCACCCCCGGGAGGTGGCCGCCCGGGCGCTGGCCGCATACCGACAGCCGTCGCCGGGCGAGGCGGCACCCCCGGCCGGCGACGGAGAGCCGCAGTGAGGAAGCTGGTCCGCATCCTCGACGGCAACATCTTCGCGCTGAGCGATGACAACGGCGACATGGACTTCAGCCCCACCAATCCGAGCGGGTTCTTCGCCTTCGACACCCGCTTCCTGTCCACCTGGCGGCTGCGTCTGGACGGGGAACGGCTGCATCCGCTGGCCGTGCACGATCCGAGCTACTACAAGATCCGGTTCTTCCTGGTGCCCGGTCACCCGACCCACTACGTCGACGCGAAGGTCTCGGTGATCCGCGACCGGTGGATCTCCGACAGCGCCTTCATCGAGCACCTCACGGTGCTCAACCACACCAACGGCCCCGTCGACTACGTGCTGCGCATCGACGCGGACAGCGACTTCGCGCCGGTCTACGACGTGGTCTGGCCGCACGGGTCGGCCCTACGCGGCTACCGCGAGGCGTCGGACAGCGGTTTGCGGCTCGGTTTCCGGCGGGAGAAGTTTCATCGGGTCACCGACGTCTCGACAAGCGAACCGGCAGAGTTCGACGAACGCGGATTGACCTTTCGGATCCGGGTCGACCGGCAGGGTCGGTGGAGCACGACCCTGCGGGTGAGAGGGCTGGTGCTGCGTCCGGACGGAGCGGACATCCGGGAACGGCTGCGACATCCACGCGGCAAGGTGGGCGCCGAGCTACACCAGGACCTCAGCGAGTGGGTCGCCGAGGCCCCCCAGTTGTACTGCGACTGGAAGTCGTTGTGCACCACCTACCAGCGCGGGCTGGTGGACCTGGCCGGCCTGCGCTTCTCTCCGCTGGCGCTGCCGCACGAGACCATGCTCGCCGCCGGGTTGCCCTGGTCGGCCACCATCATCGGCCGCGACAACCTGCTCACCTGCTACCAGACCCTGCCGTTCGTGCCCCGGATGGCGGCGACCACCCTGCGCCTGCTCGCCATCGACCAGGGCACGGTGCTCGACGACTTCCGCGACGAGGAACCCGGCAAGATCCTCAACGAGTTCCGGTACGGGGAGATGGCCGCCTTCGAACATCGTCCCCAGTCGCCGTACTTCGGCGGAGCGGACGTGACGCCCCTCTTCGTCGTGCTGCTCGACGAGTACGAGCGCTGGACCGGCGACGCCGCGCTGGTGCGGGACCTGGAAGACGCCGCCCGCGCGGCGTTGCACTGGATCGACGAGTACGGCGACCTGCGCGGCGACGGCTACCTCTGGTACCAGCCGCGCAACGACGAGAGCGGGGCGCAGAACCACTGCTGGAAGGACTCGCCGGAGGCGATCTGCTACCGCGACGGCCGGCTGCCGGGGCTGCCCCGCGCCACCTGCGAGTTGCAGGGGTACGCGTACGACGCCAAGCGGCGCGGGGCCCGGCTGGCCCGCGAATTCTGGGGCGACCCGGCGTACGCCGATCGCCTGGAACGGCAGGCCGAGCAGCTCAAGCAACGATTCAACCGGGACTTCTGGATCGATGGGGCCGAGTACTTCGCACTGGCGCTCGGCCCCGACGGCGACCAGGTGGACGCGCTGGCGTCGAACATGGGGCACCTGTTGTGGAGTGGCATCGTGGACACCTCCCGAGCCGCCGCAGTCGCCGGTCACCTGCTCGGGCCCCGGCTCTTCTCCGGCTGGGGGGTGCGGACGCTGGCCACCGGACAGGCCAGCTACAACCCGCTCGGCTACCACGTCGGCACGGTGTGGCCGTTCGACAACTCGCTGATCGCCTACGGGCTGCGCCAATACGGGTTCGTCGAGGAGGCGGGGACCATCGCCGAAGCCGTCATCGAGGCCTCCCAGCACTTCGCCGGGCGGATGCCGGAGGCCTTCGCCGGCTACGACCGCGAGCTGACCCGCTTTCCGGTGCCGTACCCGGCCGCGAACAGCCCCCAGGCCTCCGCCACGGGGGCCACCTTCCTGCTGCTGCGCGCCCTGCTCGGCCTGGAGCCGTACGGCGACCACTTGGTGGTGCATCCGGAGGTTCCGCCGCGCTTCGGCCGGATCGAGCTGCTGAACATTCCGGGACGCTGGGGTCGTAAGGACGCGATCGGCAACGCCCGGACCGACGGTCTGCCAGCACCGCGCTGACGGGCCAGGTCGATCGCGCTGCCCAGCTGGTCGGGCGGTGGTGGGACGTGCCCGGGCTCCGCTGCCGGCGATGCCCGGCCGCATGCCAGGTAACGTGCTGCGGCATGACTGGCGTGGCGTACTCGCATTGTTCGTACTGCGGCGCGGCCTACCCGCCGCCGGTCGGCTGGCCCCGGCTCTGCGCGAGCTGTGGTCAACAGGTCTGGCGTAATCCGCTGCCGGTAGCGGTGGCCGTACAGCCGGTGCTGACCGCCACCGGCCTCGGCGTGGTGGTCGTCCGGCGGGACATCGAACCCGCCCGGGGGCGGCTCGCGCTGCCCGGCGGGTTCATCGAGCACGGCGAACGGTGGGAGGACGCGCTGGTCCGCGAGCTGCGCGAGGAGACCGGCCTGCATGCCGACGCGGCCGGCGCCAGGCTGGTCACCGTGCAGAGCGCGCCGGCCGGCGGCACCATGCTGATCTTCGGAGAGCTGCCGGTACGCCCCGCCGAGGAGCTTCCGCCCTCGGCGCCGACCGCGGAGGCCACCGAGTGGCTGGTGCTGACCGAGCCGACCGAGCTGGCCTTCTCCACCCACACCGAGGTACTGGCTGACTTCCTCGCCCGCCGCCCGGTCTGACCCGCCGGGCATCGCCAGCAGGCGTGTTCGTCGGCTCGGCGGGTAGAAGGGGGGACCGCACCGGTACGCCGGCCCGTGCCAGGCCGGGTCGGTGCACACGTTCCGGGGGGCCGATGACCAGCGAGCCGGGGGCCTCGGACGACGTCGTGGAGCTGCGGGTGCACGGCGTGTCCGGTGCCGACGCCGAACAGATCCTCGACCGTCCGCACAGCCACCAGGTCGCCGGGGACCGCAACGGCGGGTTCTACCGGCCGCGCCCGGGCTATCCGGACACCAGGGGCCCGGCGGGCGTGACGCTGGAGGCGTACCGATGGGGTGAACTGCCCTCCGGCACCACCATCCGCACGCTGTCGCTGATGTTCCTGCTGCCGTTCATGCTGTGCAACGTCGCGATCTGGATGCGGCCGCCCCCAGGCCACAAGCCCGATTCCGGAGTGAAGGCGTTGTGCCGGCTGCTCGCCCTCAGCCTCACCATGCTGTACGTGCTGGCGGCGATGGGCGTGGCGCTGGATCTGATCGCCTGGCGGTGCGTGCCGAACCCGTCCTGTCTGGCCGGGCGGCCGTGGCTGTCCTGGATCAGCGACCGACCTCCCGGGCTGACCCTTGCGGTCTTCGCGCTGCTGCCCCTCGGCGCGCTCATGCTGGTCTGGCTGCTCGGTGTCCGCCCAGGCCGCAACTTCGACGCCTTTCACACCCCGATCAGCACCTCGGGGGGCCACCAGCTCAGCGCGGTGGGCCAGTGGGACAGCGGGCCGACCGTGGACCGGCTCTGTTCGCTGCACGGCGCCGCCGGGCTGATGACCCTCGGCCTCGGCCTGGTCGCCGCCCGGATCAATTCGGGTCCGTCGCCGCTCAGCGTGGCCCTGGCCGTCGTCAGCGGTGCGGTGCTGTTGGCCAGCATCGTGCTGGTCTGCGCGCACCCGTTCGTCGACCTGCTGCCGACCGGCTCATACGCGGACCGGATCGCGCGCGGGCTGCGCAACCTGGCCTTCGTCTTGATCGCTGTGGTGCTGGTCGCGGTGTCGGTCGACCCCACTCCGTGGCGGATCCGGGACGGGCTGCCCGGCTACGCCACCGCCGTCGGGCTGGTCATCTCCGCCCAGGCGGTCCTGCTGTTCCTGCTCGGCACAGGCGCGCTGATCGCCCGGAGCCGACGCCACAGCACCGCCAACACCGCCGAACCACCCGGGCGTCGAGGCGCCGGCCGCGGTGCGGCACCCGCACCCAGTGTCGAGCCCGATGAGGCGCGTCGCGGATTTGGCCGTAACGGGCTCGGCGCCGGACCGCTACGCGGGCTGGGCGCGCCCGTGATCGCGGCCAGCGCGACCGGGCTGGCGGTGGCGATCTCCGCGGACCTGGTCTACCGGGTGGCCGATTTCCTCAACCGCCGTGCCGACGCCGACGGGGAGCGGGAGATCAGCCCGCCGCTGGGCTACAAATGGGCCATCTTCGTCTTCCTGGTGGCAGCGGCAGCCACCCTGCTGGCGGCGCTGATCATCGTGCTGGTCAGTCGTATCCCCCGGATGCGTACCGCCCGAGCCACCGTCGCGCACGACTTTCCCGACGCACCGCCGGCCGCCCGGTACCGCCTGCACCAGGTCGAACGCATGATCGCCCGGGCGCGGTTCACCGAACGGGTGGAGTCACTCGCGGTGGTGTACGCCTGTGTCGTCGGGGTGGGCATGCCCAGCAGCCTGCTCGGCATGCTGGGGCTAGCGCCCGGCCCCACGGTGCAGCGGTTCACCGGCATTCCGGCCGCGGCGACCAACTTCGGTATCCAGATGGGCAGTTTCCTCATCGCGGCGGTGGTGCTCGCGCTGCTCGTCGGCGGCATCTTCGCGTACCGTACGTCCCGGTTCCGCAGGTACGTGGGCGTGCTGTGGGACCTGGGGACGTTCTGGCCACGGGTGGCGCACCCCTTCGCGCCGCCCTGCTACGCCGAGCGCGCGGTGCCGGAACTGGGTCGACGGATCGTGCACCTCACTGACCAGGGTCACGGAGTGCTGCTCACCGGGCACAGTCACGGCTCGGTGCTGCTCGCGGCCACGATCCTGCAACTGCCGCCCGAGGTGTGCGGCCGGTTGGCGCTGCTGACCTACGGCTCACCGCTGCGCCGGCTCTACGCCCGGCTGTTTCCGGCGTACGTCAGTGACGAGGTGCTCCGTGAGGTGGGCGACCGGGTCGGCTGGCGGTGGACCAACCTGTGGCGGGACACCGACCCGATCGGCGGATGGGTGTTCTCGCCGCACCGGCCGGAGCGTCCGCCGGCGGTGTCCGACGCCGCCGGCACCGTGGACCGGCGGCTGCGGGATCCGGTCGGCGTTCGTCCGCCACCCGGCGACAGCGTCCCGCACCCGATCGTCGGGCACTGGCCCGGCGAATCCGATCCGCGCTTCGAAACAGCGGTGGCGGAGCTGGCGAGCCGGCTGCGGGCCCGGCTGCGTGAGCACGACAAGCCGGCCTGAGCCGATCGGCGGTGCGGCTATCCTTCCCCGAATGGGCACCTCCCCCAGCGCCGAGCGGACACTGATCGCGTCGAACCGTCGAGCCCGGCACGACTACGCCGTGCTCAAGACCTACGAGGCCGGCATCGTGCTGGCCGGCACGGAGGTCAAGTCGCTGCGGGCGGGTCGCGTCTCGCTTGTCGACGCCTTCGCGCAGGAACGCGACGGGGAGATCATGCTGTACGGCCTGCACATCGCCGAGTACGGCTACGGCACCTGGACCAACCACGCGCCCCGGCGGACCCGCAAGCTGCTACTGCGCCGGGTGGAGATCGCCCGGATCCTGGACCGGACCCGCGAGGGCGGGATCACCCTGGTGCCGCTGTCGATGTACTTCTCCGGCGGCTGGGCAAAGGTCGAGCTGGCGCTGGCCAAGGGGCGACGGTCGTACGACAAGCGGCAGGTGCTGGCCGAACGCGACGCGAACCGGGAGATCGCCCGCGAGCTGGGCCGCCGACTCAAGGGCCGCCCAGGTCGGCGCTGAGCCGGAAACCGTGGCTCGCCGTCGGGCCGGGTCGAGCCGGCCCGGGACGACCCGGAGACCGTCGGGACCCCGCGACGATCTCCCCAGCGGTCTCTCAGTCGGCGAGCAGCTGGGCGTGGGCCGCGCGCAACCGGGTCAGCGCGGGATCACTTCCCGGCGGGAAACGTCGATCGAGTTCGGCCCAGACCTCGGCGAGCGCCGTGGTCACCGCCCGCAGCTCGGCGGCGTGCCGGCGCCCGCTCTGCTGCCGCTGAGCGTCGAGGCGCCGAGACCAGCCGGCGGTGACCTCGGCCAGGCGCCCGGCGTCGGCGCGGGCCTCAGCGACGGTGCGGGCGGCGGCAGCCGGCACGATCGCGGCGACGGGCCGGGGGTCGCCGTCGCGGGTGACCACCGTGACCGAGTCGGTCAGTTCGGCCATGGCGACGAGTTGGCTGAGTCGGGTGCGCGCCTCGCGAAGGGGCAGCGAGCGCGCCGGGGCGTTTCGCGGAGTGAGGGCGGGGACAGCCATGAATACATGGTCGGTGCCGGGTACGACACTTTCCGCGACGGTCAGCGCGACGAATGGTCCCGGCGGGACGGAAACTGGGCCCCGGGGCGGGCCAGCGTCGACCGGGCGCGCAGCCCCACCGGATCGGGTGCGTCGGCGTTCGGCGTCGCGGTCGCCGTGGGCGGCTGCGGTCGCCGGGCGTCCAGGTAGGCGAGCGCGGCGCGGTCCTCGTCGGTGGGTGCGGCGAGCAACGCGTACACCAGACCGACCACGCCGAAGATGACCAACAGCACGATCGGGATCAGCAGCGTACCGACACCGGCCCCGCTGATCTCGCCGCGCTCCTCGTGCAGGTGCACCGACAGGGCGCTCATCCCGGTGAAGTGCATGCCGTTGACCGCCACCCCCATCACCAGCGCCGAGGCGAAGATCGCCACCCCCTTGCGTACGGTCACCGCGAGCCAGAGCGCGACGGTGGCCGCGACGACGGCGATCAGCACCGACAACCCCACCCGGAGGTTGTCGTAGAGCAACCGACCGTCCAGCCGCATCGCCGCCATGCCGGTGTAGTGCATCGCCGCCACTCCGGCGCCGGTGAACAGGCCGCCACCGACTATCCGCCCCGCCGAGAGCCGACCGGTACCCACGATCGCCAGGCCGATGCCGACCGCGATCACCGCGATCAGCGCGCTGCCAACGGTGATCGGCACGTCGTAGCGGATCCGCGACCCGGTCACCGCGAAGCCCAGCATCGCCATGAAGTGCATCGTCCAGATCGCCGTGCCACCGAGCGCCCAGGCGGCCAGGGTCCCCCACCAGAGCTTCTGGCCGGTGCTGGCGGCGGTCCGGATGCGGCCGGCACAGACCAGGCCGAGGATGGAACCGAGCACCGACAGCGCGTAGCTCAACGCCGGTGTGATCCAGCCGTACTCAAAGTGATTGATGTCCGCCACGTGGGCTCCCCCCAGAGCTGCTACCGGCGCGTAGCGCACGCGCCGATGACATGATCCGGGACGCCCTCACCAGGCACAACAGGCCCCCCGGGCAATTCGTGGGGTGCCGCTGCGGTGACGCAGCGATGCGTCGATTCCGACGGTCGCCCGGCGGCAGCCGGGCCGGTTCAGGCCGGCGAATGGTACGCCAGCACACCTCGGTTGACGGCGTTGATCGCCTGCCGTGCGGTGGCCCGCAGCTCGGTCGAGGCGCCACCGGAGTCGGCCAGCTGGCCGAGCAGGTCCACCACCTGACGAGCCCATCGGACGAAGTCCCCGGCGGGCATCTCGCCGTCGAGCTCGTGCCCGCTGGCCAGCACCTTCGCCAGCGCCTCACCCCGGGCCCAGCGGTAGACCGGCCAGGCGAAACCGAGATCCGGCTCGCGGGTGACGGCCAGCCCGCGCGACGCCTCCTCAGCCTCGATCTCGCTCCACAGCTTCAGGGTCGCGTCGACCGCCTCGGCCACCGCGCCGCGCGGCAGCGAGGCGCGTTCGTCGACGTCGCGGCGGGCCTCGAAGACCACCACCGACACCGCGGCGGCCAGCTCGGCGGGCGACAGCCCGTCCCAGACGCCACGCCGGAGGCACTCCGCCACGAGCAGGTCCGCCTCCGTCCAGATCCGCCCGAGCATCCGGCCGGCGTCGGTGACGGCGCCGTCGGCGGCGAGGTAGCCGCGCCCGGTGAGCAGCGCGACGATCCGGTCGAAGGTACGCGCCAACGACCCCGTCCGACCGGCGACCCGCTGCCGCAGCTCCTCGGTGTCGCGCTCCAGCCGGCGACGACGCTCGGCCCAGCGGGCGTGCTCCTCCCGCTCCGGGCAGGCGTGGCAGGGATGCCGGCGCAGCTCGGTACGCAGCTGGCTGAGCTGGTGGTCCTCCCCCGACTGCCGGCCCCGGGCGCCACGGCGGGAGTGTCGGTCCAGTCCGGTGCCGCTGACCTGTGCCGCCAGGTCACGCCGGGCCGCCGGATTGCGGTGGTTGAAATGCTTCGGCACCCGGATGCGGGCCAGCACCTCGGCCGGGGTGGTGAAGTCGCCGGGGCTGATCCGGCCGGCCCAGCGATCCTGGGTGAGCACCAGCGGGCGCGGCTCGCTGAAGCCACCGGCCGCCGGATCGAGCACCACGGCCAGGCCGGCCCGCCGCCCGGACGGCACCCGGATCACGTCACCCACCCGCAGCCGCTCCAGGGCCGCCACCGCCGCCGCCCGGCGCTGGCTCTGCCCCTGCCGGGCGATGGCCCGCTCCCGGTCGGCGATGGCGACCCGCAGGGCGAAGTACTCGTCGAAGTCGCCGTGGTGGCACTCCGCCTCGACGCCGTACGCCTCGATGGTCTCGGTGTTGCGTTGCACCTGCCGGGCCAGGCCGACCACCGAACGGTCCGCCTGGAACTGCGCGAACGACGACTCCAGCAGCGCCCGCGCCGATTCCGCGCCGACGCTGCCGACCAGGTTCACCGCCATGTTGTACGACGGCCGGAAGCTGGACCGCAGCGGATACGTCCGGGTGGAGGCCAGACCCGCCACATGCCGGGGGTCGGTCTCCGGCGACCACACCACCACGGCGTGCCCCTCCACGTCGATGCCCCGACGACCGGCCCGCCCGGTGAGCTGGGTGTACTCCCCCGGGGTCAGGTCGACGTGCGCCTCGCCGTTGTACTTGACCAGGCGTTCCAGGACCACGCAGCGGGCCGGCATGTTGATGCCCAGGGCGAGGGTCTCGGTGGCGAAGACCGCCTTCACCAGCCCCCGGACGAACAGCTCCTCCACGACCTCCTTGAACGCCGGCAGCATCCCGGCGTGGTGCGCGGCCAGCCCGCGCTCCAGCCCGTCGAGCCACTCCCAGTAGCCGAGCACCGACAGGTCCTCGCCGGGGATCGCGGTCACCCGCGACTCCACCACGCGGCGGATCTCTGCCCGCTCCTCGGGTGAGGTGAGCCGCAGCCCGGCGGCGAGGCACTGCTGCACCGCGGCGTCGCAGCCGGCCCGGCTGAAGATGAACAGGATCGCCGGCAGCAGCCCCTCGCGGTCCAGCCGGTCGACGATGTCCGGGCGCAGCGGCCCCCGCCAGCGGGGGCCGCGCCGGCCGGCACCGAAGCCGGCGGAGCGTCCCTCACCGAGATCCAGCCGGCGCATCGTGTCCCGCGTGTAGCGCAGCAGCTCCGGGTGCACGTCGTGCTTGCGGGCCGCCGCGGCGTCGTGGAACAGGTCGAACATCCGCTTGCCGACCAGCATGTGCTGCCACAGCGGCACCGGCCGGTGCTCGCTGACCACCACGGTGGTCTCGCCCCGAACCGTGATCAGCCAGTCGGCGAACTCCTCGGCATTGGAGACCGTGGCCGACAGCGACACCAGGGTCACCGAGGCGGGCAGGTGGATGATGACCTCCTCCCACACCCCGCCACGGAACCGGTCGGCCAGGTAGTGGACCTCGTCCATCACCACGTAGGCCAGGCCGTCGAGGGTGGCCGAGCCGGCGTACAGCATGTTGCGCAGCACCTCGGTGGTCATCACCACCACCGGAGCGTCACCGTTGATGGCGTTGTCACCGGTGAGCAGCCCGACCTGCTCGGCACCGTAGCGGTCGACCAGGTCGTGGTACTTCTGGTTCGACAGCGCCTTGATCGGCGTGGTGTAGAAGCACTTGCGCCGGACCCCGTCGACCGGCGCCGGCCGCCCGGGCGCACCCCGCAACGCCAGGTGTACGGCGAACTCACCGACCACCGTCTTGCCGGCCCCGGTCGGGGCGCAGACCAGCACGCCACTGCCCCGTTCCAGGGCCTGGCACGATTCCCGCTGGAAGTCGTCGAGGTCGAACCCCAGGTCAGCGGTGAACTCTTCCAGCGCCGGGAACTGTGAGGCCTGGGCGGCCCGGCGGCGCGCCGCGGCGTACCGCTCGGCGGGGCTCGACATGTCACCAAGATTAGTGCGTGCCCACGACGAGCACCCGGCAAGGCCGACCGCCGGGGCGGTCGGAGTGGGTCGGTAGGGTGCACGACGTGCCGGATCATGCCGAACCGACCAGCCCCGTGCCCGACGTCGACGGTCGGGGTCCGTCCCGTCGGCAGGTGCGGGCGGTCCTGTTCGACTTCCACGGCACCCTGGCGCAGGTGGAGGAGCCCAGCCAGTGGGTGCTGGCCGCCGCGTCGGCGTGCGGGGTGGATCTGGACCGCGTCCGGGCGACCGCCCTGGCCGACCGGCTGCTCACCGCCGGCCGCGCCGGTGGGCCGCTGCCCGCCCGGGTGCCACCCCACCTGGCCGAGTTGTGGGCCGACCGGGATCTTTACGAGCACGCCCACCGTGGTGCCTACACCGGGCTGGCCGACACGGTCGACACCGGCATCGACGGCTTCGCCGAGGCGCTGTACGAGCGGGTGCGCACGCCGCAGGGGTGGGTGCCCTACCCCGATACCGCGCCGACCCTCGCCGCGCTGCGGACCGCCGACGTCCGGGTGGCCGTGGTCAGCAACATCGGTTTCGACATCCGGCCCCTCTTCGACGCCTGGGGACTGGCCGACCTGGTCGACGCCCACGTGCTGTCGTACGAGGTGGGCCGCTGCAAGCCCGACCCGGCGATCTTCTGGCGGGCCTGCGGCCTGCTCGGCGTCGACCCGGAGGAGTCACTCATGGTCGGCGACACCCCCGCCGACGCCGGTGCCGTCGCCGCCGGCTGCGCCGCGCTGATCCTTCCCGCCGCCGACCCCGGCCGACCCAACTCCCTCGGCTCCGTCCTCAACCTCCTGCACACCCCCTGACCGCCGCGATCATGCAGTTGTGGCACCTGATTCGTTCGGGTACGCGGCTTTCATCCGGTGCCACAACTGCATGATCAACGGGGAAACGGGGGACGCGGGGAACGGCGGGGCGGGGGACGGTCAGCGGAGGAGGTGGAGGGCGTGGGGGGTGGCGGTGACGGTGAGTGGGAGGGGCAGGGAGCGCTCGCCGTCGGCGTAGGTGGTGATGCCGTCCGCGGCGAGGGTGACGGTGCGGACGCGGTAGGTGTGCACCAGGGGATGGTTGACGTGGGTACCGGCATAGATGCGCGGCTTGACCCGGATCAGGGTGCGTCGGTCGAACCGGCCGCCGACCACCACGTCGAGCAGGCCGTCGGTCGGGTCCGCGTCGGGGCAGATCCGCATCCCGCCGCCGTAGCTGGCGCCGTTGCCGACCGCCACCAGGACCGCGTCGACCTCGATCCGCTCGCCGTCGAGGGTGAGGGTGTACCGGCGGGGACGTAGCCGGGCCAACTCCGCCAGGATGGCCAGGTCGTAGCGGCGTGGACCACGCGGCCAGCGCATCCGGTTGGCCCGCTCGTTGACGATCGCGTCGAACCCGGCCGCCAGCACCGCGCCGTACCAGCGGAGCGTGCCGTCGGCGCCGGTCATCCGGGCCAGGTCGACCGGCCGACTGCGCCCCTCGCGCAGGGCCGCCGCGATGACGTCGACCGCGGCCCGGGGGTCGGCTGGAAAGCCGGTCTCCACCGCGAAGTCGTTGCCGGTGCCCGCCGGCACCGGCCCGAACGGCACCGAGGTGCCGGCGACGGCCTGCATCGCCCGGTGCACCGTGCCGTCGCCACCCACCGCGACCAGGGCACCGGCTCCTTCGGCGACGGCGGCCCGGCAGGCCGCCTCGGCCTCGGCCGCGCTGCCGGCCCGCAACAGCCGTACCGGCCGACCGGCGGCCGTGATCCCGTCCAGCAGGTCCGGCAGCAACCCCCGGTGCCGGCCACGGCCGGCGGTCGGGTTGGCCAGCACGGCGACGGGCCCACCGGATACCGACAGGTGATCGTCTGAGGTCACGGCGAGCACCGTACCTGCCCGGACCGGTGCGGGCGCGACCATGCCGACCCGTGCCGGCAACGGGAACCGGACAGTCCCATCGTCTGCGCCGCAACTGTCATTTGTCATGACCGGTCGTGCGGCACGCATCCATCTCCATGACTGAAAACACTAGGGACGCCATAGGCCGAACGGACAGACTCGTATCCATCAACAGGACCGCAGCCGGCAGGCGGATGGGAGGCGACACAGTGGACGAGCGCTACGACAGCTACTGCGCAGCCGACCCGCTGTTCTACGACTCCCTCGGCAGCGCCGTCGCGCAGCCCACCTTCGCCGCGGCGAATCGGCCGCTGCCGGCGGGCTGGCGTCGGGAGCCGCTCGACGACTGGCTCATCCACGCCCCGGACGGCGAGCGCCTGCCGCAGCAGGGCTGGAAGGTCCACGTGTCGGCCACGGTCGCCAACGCCGACCGGGTGCTGGACACCGTCTGGGACTACTGCGTACCCCGGGGGCTGTCCTTCAAGTTCCTGCGCGGCCCCCGCACCCTGCTGCTGCGCAACTCCAAGTACGCGGCCCGCGCCGCCAGCGGCAAGTTCGTGACCGTCTACCCGCGCGACGACGCCGAGCTCGAGCTGATCTGCAAGGAACTCGACGAGCTGCTCTCCGGCGAGGCCGGCCCGTACATCCTCAGCGACCTGCGGTACGCGGCCGGCCCGGTGTACGTCCGCTACGGCGGCTTCGCCGCCCGGTACTGCCACTCCCCCGACGGCCAGGTGGTCCCGGCCGTCGAGGACGACACCGGCACCCTGGTCCCGGACCGCCGCGACCCGGTCTTCCACGTGCCGTCCTGGGTGACGCTGCCCGACTTCCTCGCGCCTCACCTGGCCGCCCGCAACGCGACAAGCACCGAAGAGGTCCCCTACCGGATCGAGAAGGTCATCCACTTCTCCAACGGCGGCGGCCTGTACGTCGGACGCGACAGGCGCACCGACACCCAGCTCGTGTTCAAGGAGGCTCGGCCGCACGCCGGCCTGGACGCCGACGGTACCGACGCCGTCACCCGGCTGGCTCGGGAGGCCGCCGTCCTGCGCCAGCTCGCCGACCTGCCGCAGGTGCCCCGGGTGCACGACGAGTTCGCCCTGGGCGACCACCGGTTCCTCGCCCTGGAGTTCATCGAGGGCCGCCCACTGAACAAGGTCCTGGTCGATCGCTACCCGCTGATCGACGCCGACGCCACCGACGAGGACCGCGCCGCGTACGCGAGCTGGGCGCTGGACGTCCACCGCCAGGTCGACGAGGTCGTCCGGCCGATCCACGCACGCGGCCTGGTCTACGGTGACCTGCACCTGTTCAACATCATGCTGCGTCCGGACGACCGGGTCGCGCTCGTCGACTTCGAGGTGGCCGCCCCGATCGACGGGCACCGTCGGCCAGGTCTGCGCAACCAGGGCTTCGCCGCGCCCCGGGGACGGACCGGCGTGGCCGTCGACCACTACGCCCTGGCCTGCCTGCGGCTGGCCCTGTTCCTGCCGCTGACCCAACTGGTCCGCCTCGTCCCCGCGAAGGCGGCGCACCTGGCCGACATCATCGCCGACACCTTCCCGGTGCCGAGAGACTTCCTCGACGCGGCGGTAGCCGAGATCACCGCTGCCGACGCCGAGTCCGGGGACCGCGTCCCACCCACCGCCGACGTCCCACCCGTCGACCGGGACCGGCTGGCCCGCGCCATCCTCACCAGCGCCACGCCCGCACGCACCGACCGGCTGTTCCCCGGCGACATCGAACAGTTCCGCAGCGGCGGGCTCAACCTCGCCCACGGGGCGGCCGGCGTGCTGTACGCGTTGCACCAGGGCGGCGCCGGCCGGTGGCCGGAACACGAGCAGTGGCTGGTCCGCCAGGCCACCTCACCCCCGTCGGGCACCCGCTGCGGCTTCTACGACGGCCTGCACGGCGTCGCGTACGCCCTGGAAGTGCTCGGTCGCCGGCAGGACGCACTCGACGTGCTCGACATCTGCCTACGCGAATCGACCACCGGGCTGGACCACAGCCTGGCCGGCGGGCTGGCGGGGATCGCCCTCAACCTGGCCGAGCTGGGCGGGCGTACCGGGGAACCGGCGCTGCGGGAGGCGGCCTGGCAGGTCACCGGAGAGTTGGTGGAACGACTCGCCGACGACCCCGGCGGCGACGTCAGCGGCGGGCGACACCCCTACGCCGGGCTGCTACGCGGCCGGACCGGAGCGGCGCTGCTGCTGGTGCGCATGTATGAGCTGACCGGCGACCCGGACCTGCTCGACCACGCCGCCACCGCGCTACGACAGGACCTGCGTCGCTGCGTGGTACGTCCCGACGGCGCGCTGGAGGTCAACGAGGGCTGGCGGACCATGCCCTACCTGGGGCAGGGCAGCGTCGGCATCGGGCTCATCCTCGACCAGTACCTGCGCCACCGCAGCGACGAGCAGTTCGCCGAGGCGAGCGCCGCGGTACGTCGCGCCGCCCGGTCGCCGTTCTACGCACAGTCCGGCCTCTTCGCCGGGCGGGCCGGCATCATCGCCTATCTCGCCGCCCAACCCGACGATCCGGAGCTACGCGGCGAGCTGGACGGGCAGATCCGGCGGCTGGGCTGGCACGCCCTGCCGTACCGGGACGGCACCGCCTTCCCCGGCGAGCAGTTGCTGCGGCTGTCCATGGACCTCGCCACCGGCACCGCGGGCGTACTGCTGGCCCTGGCCACCGCCCGACCCGACGCCCCGACGACCCTGCCCTTCCTCGCGCCCCTCACCGGCGCACCGGACTCCCCCGCGACGGCGGGGGCGACCCTGACCCCGACGCCCGATAGGAGGTGACACGACATGGCGCTCCTCGACCTTCAGGGACTGGAGGCGGCTCCGGCCGACCGTACCGGCGGTGGTAGCCGGGCGAGCCTGCTGCTCTGCGGCGACAGCTCGCTGTCCGTGACGACCTGCAACTGATCGGACCGCACCACGCGAGGCCCTGGACGGTGACCTGACCGTCCAGGGCCACGCCGTACGACCGGGAGGACCGATGCGAACGCTGGCCGGCGAAGACCGCCTGCTGTTCCGGGTGGTCCGCGACGGTGGCGGCTGGACCGTCGCGCTGGTGGTGGTGGCGCTGACCGGTGCCGCCGCCGAACTGGCCCTGCCCGCGGTACTGGGGCTCGCCGTGGACGCCGCAGTCGGTGGTGATGTCTCCCGGTGGCCCGTCCTCGCCTGCGCCCTGGTCGTCATCCTGCTGGTCACCGACGTCCTCGGTGACCTGGCCGGCGGGTACGGAGCCGCCCGGGCCACCGCCCGGCTCCGCCGGCGGCTGCTGCGGCACCTGTTCGCGCTGGACGTCCGGGCCGTGCGCCGCTTTCCGGTCGGTGACCTGGTCGGCCGGCTGGCCGGGCAGGCCGCTGACACCGGGCAGGCCGGCACCGCCGTGGCACTGGGCGGGATCGCGGTCCTGCCGCCGCTGGGCAGCGTGGTGGCACTGTTCCTGCTCGAGCCCGTGCTCGGGCTCACCCTCCTCGCCGGACTGGGCGTGCTGACCGTGCTCATGGCCACCTTCGTCACCGACGCCTCGGCAGTGATCACCGCGTACCAGCGGGTGCTCGGGACGATCGCCGGCCGGCTCCAGGAGGCGCTCGGCGGGTCCCGCACCATCGCCGCGGCCGGCACCACCGACATCGAGTGTGACCGGGTGCTGGCGGCGCTGCCCCAGCTGCGCGGCCACGGCCGGCTCGGCTGGCGGTTGCTGGCCCGGGCCAACGCCCGCGTCGCGGCCGTGGCGCCGCTGCTCCAGGTCGCGGTGGTCGCCGTCGGCGGGTACGCGCTGAGCGTCGGCTGGCTGACCCCCGGGCAACTGGTCGCCGCGGTGCAGTACGCCGCGCTCGGGGCCGGGCTGGGTGCGGTGCTGGCCACCCTCAACCGGCTGGTCCGCAGCCGGGCCGCGGCCCGCAGGATCGCCGAGCCGCTGTCGTGTCCGGTCCGCCCCGGCGGCGACGAGCCGCTGCCACCCGGCGGCGGCCACCTGCGGCTGCGCGGGGTCGGTGTGCGCGCCGACGACCGACCGGTCCTGGACGCGATCGACCTGGACGTGCCCGCCGGCTGCACGGTGGCCGTCGTCGGGCGTTCCGGCGCCGGCAAGTCCGCCCTGGCCGCCGTGGCCGGTCGGTTGTACGACCCGGACACCGGTGAGGTGCTGCTGGACGGGGTGCCGCTGACCCGTCTCGACCGGGCCGCGCTGCGTCGGGCGGTGGGCCACGCCTTCGACCGCCCGGTGCTGGTCGGCGAGACGGTGCACGACGCGATCGGCCTCAGCCTGCCCGAACGGTCGGCCCGGCCGCCGTCGACCGGTGCGCCGGCCACCGCCGCCGTCCTGGCGGCGGCCCGGGCCGCGCAGGTCGACGGGGTCGTCGCCCGGCTGCCCGACGGATTCCGTACCCGGACCGTGGACGCACCGCTGTCCGGGGGTGAGGCACAACGGCTCGGGCTGGCGCGCGCGTTCCACGCCGAGCGGCTGCTCATCCTCGACGACGCGACGTCCAGCCTGGACACTGCCACCGAACATCGGATCACCCGCGCGCTGACCGGCCGGAATTCGGGACGTACCCGCCTGGTGGTCACCCACCGGGTGACGACGGCCGCCGCGGCCGACCTGGTCGCCTGGCTCGATGCCGGTCGGCTGCGCGCCCTGGCCCCGCACCGGCGGCTCTGGGCGGACCCGGACTACCGGGCGGTGTTCGCGGGCGACGGTGTCCCTCAATGAGCGGCCCCGAGATCGGCCGGACGACGTGGCGGGCGCTGCGGGCGCGTCGCCGGGACGTCGGCCGGCTCGCCGCCTGGTCGGTGGTCGAGTCCCTGCCGGCGCTGCTCGCCGGGCTGCTCGTCGCCCGCGCCGTCGACCAGGGATTCCTGGCCGGCCGGTTCGCCACCGGCCTGGCCTGGCTGGGCGGACTCGCCGTGGCCATCCTGCTCGGCGCGGTGGCGACCGGGCGGGTCTACCGGAGCCTGGGTGCCGTGGTGGAACCGTTCCGCGACGAGTTGGCCCGGCTGGTGGTCCACGGCGCGTTGCACGACGCCACCCGGGCCGGCGGTCACCCGGACAGCGCCCCGGTGGCCCGCCTGACCCACCACGTGGAGATCGTCCGGGACACCTTCGGTGGCCTGGTCATGGTGGTACGCGGCTTCCTGTTCACCGCCGGAGCGGCCCTGCTCGGCCTGCTGGCCCTGGATGCCACGGTCGCGGCGCTGGTGGCGGCCCCGCTGCTCGCCGGGCTTGTCGTCTTCGCCGCCGCGCTCCCGGCGATGCTGGCGCACCAACGCACCCAGGTGCGGGCCGGTGAGGCGCTCGGCCGGTCGGCGGCGACCGCGCTCACCGGTCACCGCGATGTGCTCGCCTGCGGCGCCGAGGAACGCGCGGTGGCCGAGGTCGACCGCAGGGTCGACGACCATGCCGACGCCGAGCGGACCCTCGCCCGGATGTCCGCGCTGCGCAGCCTGAGCCTCGGCCTGGGCGGCTGGCTGCCGGTGGTGGTCCTGCTGCTCGCCGCGCCGTGGCTGGTGCGGCGCGGGCTGAGCACCGGCGCGGTGCTCGGCGCGCTGGTCTACGTCACCACCAGCCTGCAACCCGCGCTGCACGCCCTGGTGCAGGGGCTCGGTGGCGGAGGGCTGCGCTACGCCGTCACTCTGGAACGGATCCTGGTCACCTGCCGTCCCCCTCCGCACAGCGGCTCTGCGGCCATCCCCACCCCGGAACCGGACGCTGACCGCACGGCGGTTCGGGTGGCCGACCTGACCTTCCGGTATGGCCCCCGCGCCCGACCGATCCTGGACAACTTCTCGATGGCCCTGCCCGAGGGGGAGCATCTCGCGGTGGTGGGGCCCAGCGGAACCGGCAAGTCCACCCTGGCCGCACTGGTCGCCGGCCTGGTCGAGCCGGAACGCGGCACGGTCCACCTCGCCGGTCGGCCGGTGGCCGCCGTCGCCCCCGCCGACCGGGCCACGCTGCGGGTGCTCGTACCGCAGGAGGCGTACGTCTTCAGCGGCTCCCTGGCCGACAACCTCCGTTACCTCTGTCCGGACGCCGACGACGCGGCCGTCGAGACCGCGCTGGCCAGGCTCGGCGCCGACGTACTCGCCCGGCGGCTGGGCGGCCTCGCCGCCACGGTCGACCCGGCCACGCTCTCCGCCGGTGAGCGGCAACTGATCGCCGCCGTGCGCGCCTACCTGGCCCCCGCCCCGCTGGTCATCCTGGACGAGGCCACCTGTCACCTGGACCCGACGCTGGAGGCCACCGTCGAGTCGGCGTTCGCCCGACGACCGGGCACCCTCGTCGTCATCGCCCACCGGATCAGTTCCGCCGTCCGCGCCCGTCGGGTGTTGGTGTTCGACGAGGACGGTCCGTTGGCGGGCAGCCACCACGAGTTGCTCGCCCGTTCACCGGTCTACCGGGATCTGGTTGGGCACTGGGACGCGACGGCGTCGCCAGCCGCCGACCCGGATCGCGCCGCCGACGGCGATCGTCCGGTCGGCGCGGATCGGGTCGTCACCACCGACCGTGCCGCTGTCGCGGAGCGTGCTGCGGCTGCCGGAGGATTGCCGCATCGCGGCTGACCCGGCGCGGCAGCCCGGTCAGATCCACCCCGCGTCCCGGGCCACCTGGACTGCCTCCACTCTGGTGCGGCCGCCCGTCTTCCGGATGATCCTGCCGAGATGATTGCGGACGGTGCCAGGGGCGAGACCGAGTGAGCCGGCCACCTCCGAGACCGGCGCGCCACCTGCGGTCAGGTCGAGAATCTGCGCCTCACGCTGGGTGAGTGGGCTGTCCCGGTGCAGCGCCGCCAGCACCAGATCCGCGTCGACCACCGACTCGCCACGGGACAGCCGGCGAATTCCGTCCACCACCCGCTGCGGCGGGACGTCGCTGCCGAGGACGCCGACGGTCCGGGACGGGGTGAGCATCCGATGCAGACTCCCCGCCCGGCGCGGCTCGGCGAGCACCAACAGCGGACACGAGTCGGTCGCCGGCAGCCCTTCGACGAGGTCGAGGTCGACCACTGCCACGTCCGGACGGCGGGAGCGGATCGTCCACGTGACCACGTCACCGCGATCCACCTCCGCCACCACACTGATGTCGTCCTCCGCGGCGAGCACGAGGGACAGGGCGCCACGGACCAGGGCGCCATCGATAGCGAGCAGGGTACGGATCACCGTAGGCTCCCCGAGCATCGTCAGCTGGATCACCGAACGTCAGCATTCAAACACGCCTTGGCCGGTTTCGCCCGTCGACGGGCGGCGGCCGGCTGGGGCCGCCGGGCGGCGGCCCCAGCCACGGTCACATCCAGCCGTCACGGCGTGCGAGCAGGACCGCCTCCATCCGGTTGCGGGCACCGGTCTTGCGCATGATCGCCGACAGGTGGTTACGCACCGTGCCGTGCGCCAGGAACAGCCGATGGGCGATCTCCTTGAGCGGTAGCCCCTCGGCGGCCATCCGCAGCACCTCGGCCTCCCGAGGCGTCAGCGGGCCGGTGGCGGGCCGCAGCGCCGTCGCGGCGGCGGCCACGTCGATGACCCGCTCCCCCGCCGCGAGCGCCCGTACGGCCCGGACCAGCTCGTGCAGCGGCTCGTCCTTGCCGACCAGTCCTTTCGCTCCGGCCGTCAGCGCCTCCTCCACCAGGCACCGGCCCCACCTGTCGCTCAAGGCCAGAACCGCTGTCGCGGGTGCCGCCTCGGTGATCTCGACGATCACTGCCACCGGCTCGGGAACGCCCGACGCCAGGTCCACCAGCACCACGTCCGGCAGGTGTCGGCGCACCATCGCGGGCAACTCACCGATACCCGTCACCTCGGCGACGACCTCGATGTCCTCCTCACCGGCCAGCGCCGCGCACAACGCACTGCGCAGCAGACCCATACTTTCGCCAACCACAACGCGGATCACCACGTAGCTCCGATCTGAGGTACGCGCCACGGCCATCTCCCGGTCCCCTGAACGGGACTGCGCAGGTCGGCCAGACGCGAACGGACTGGGCCCGGCCCGTGGGACGTCGACTGGACGACCCCGGGCACCCGTACGACCACGCCGGGCGACCAGCCGGTGATTCCCGGCGGCGCGGGCGGGTCAGGGCGGACTCAGCCGGGTCGGGCGGCCACCCCGGGGAAACGGCCCGCGTGCCTGCGGGGCGAACGGACATCGGCCCGGGTGCTGGCCGTCGCCGGCACCTGACACCCGTCGAAGATCATCGCCCGCAGCGGCCCGGGGCCGCCATCGGCACCGGCGACACCGTCTCCACCGGGCGGGTGCGGGCGCTGCGGAAGGCCGGTCGGTGCCGGTGTGGACCCCGGTCCCGCACCTGACATGCCGGTCGAGGGCCGATGCCACCCGACCGTCACCCCGGCCACGGTCGCGTCCGACGCCACCTCCCCCGGCGGTGCGGCCCGTGGTGCTGCGGCGGGCGGCGGATCGGGCGCCAGCGGCCGGGCCGGCGGGGTCACACCCGCGACAGGGTCGGTGGTCGACGTCCACGACGTCGACCCGCCCACTGTGTACAGGCCGCCAGCGGACCGTCCCGGCAGGACCCGAAGCCTGGGGGTGACCAGCTCCGGCAGCTGCGTGACCGGCGTCGTCACCGTTGCCACGCCGGACGACACCGCCGCGACGACCGTGACCAGCACCGGCCGTACGACAGCCTCGGTTCGCCCGATGACGGCTTCCGTGGCGGGCAGGGCCGCCAAGCCCGCCGTAAGCAGCGGGTCTGCGCTCGTCGTGGGCAGGGCCGCCAGGGCCGTCGTGGGCAGGGACGCCAGGCCGGTCGCGGCCCGGGTCACCTCCGGTAGGTCCGTCCCCTCGGCCGGGGCCGGAGTCCGGGCGCCGACGATCGGTACGGTCGACCGGGCCGGCGATGCCGCGAGTGCGCGCCCGACCGACGCGGGGTCCGCTGCCGAACGGTCCTCCAACGACCGGGCAGCCACCGGACGGTCATCCGGTGGACGCCCGGTGAGCGGCCGGTCAGCCGGTGAGCGGTCAGTCAGCGACCGGTCAGCCGATGCACGGTTGCCCGGCGACGGGTCGGCGGACGGACCGTTCGGCGCAGGCCCTCGGCTGTTACGTGCTGGTGGCGCCGCCGGGCGGTCCCCGGCAGGTCGGCCGCTGCGCGCCGTGCCTCGTCCCGCACCGCGCTGGTCATCCTGCCGACCGGCGTCCGGGGAAGCCCGCGTCGCGCTCCGGCCCGCACCGGGATGCCGGGCCTCCGGGCGTTCGACGAGGCCGGTGATCAGATCATCGATGGGCGAGGTGGCCCGGATCCGTTCGAGTTTGCGCTCGTCGGCGCCGACCGACGGCACAGCTGCGGTGTCCGCGCTGGCCGGGTCGCTCGACAGGGCACCGAGGAGGAACCCGACGCCGACGGCGGCGGCTCCCATGAAGGCGAAACGGGCGATGGTGGCCCCCAGGCGCGCTGCCGAGGCGTCGGGCCCCCGCCGGGCGGCGGGTGGACGGCGGAACGTCGGACGGCGCACGGAGCCTCTCTCTCGCCGAGAACGTCGACTCATCGTATTCAGTCCTGTACCCAGTCGCTGACCGTGAACAACCCGGTGACGGATTGCCGACTGTCCGGCTGACGGCGGCACGGCCGTCAGGTAGCCGCGCGGCCACCCGCAGTCGCCCGCTCCCACCCAAAGAGCGACAAGCCTTCCAGACGTGGAAGGCTTGTCGCTCTGGTGCCGCGAAGCGGCGCGGGTCAGGTCACGTCGTCGTAGCGTCGCTCGATCGACAGGGGTCGGGTCACCGGCTCGGGGGCGTCGATCGGGCTGACCCCGCCGACCGGCTGTCCCGCCTCCACCGGATCCCGGTCGAACTCCAGCGGGGACGCCTCGTCGTCGGCGGTGTCCGCGTACAGCTCCTTGCCGCGGCCCTTCCGCCGGTCGTTGAGGAACGCCACCCCGACCGCGATGAAGTAGAGCAACGACAGGCACAACGCCAGCAACGTCATGCCGAACGGGCCCGGGTCGGGCGTGGCCACCGCCGCGAACGCGAAGCAGATGAAGACCACGATCCGCCACCAGCTGAGCAGCCGCCGGGCGCTCACCACGCCGGTGAAGTTGAGCATCAGCAGGGTGAGGGGGAACTCGAACGCCACCCCGAAGAGCAGGATCATGGTGGTGACGAAGCTGATGTAGCGCGTGACTTCCAGCTGTGAGTCGGTGCCGGTGACACCGGCTTCGAGCAGGAACGCCAGACCCTTGTCGACGACCAGGAAGGCGAGCGCCGCGCCGGCGGCGAACAGCGGTGCCGCGATCGCCACGAAGACGTACGCCCACTTACGCTCATGCCGGTGCAGCCCCGGTGCGATGAACGCCCACAGCTGGTACAGCCAGACCGGGGCACCGAGGATCAGACCGATCCAGAGCGCCAGCTTGAGCTTGAGGATGAAACCGTCGGCGGGAGCGAGCATCAGGAACTGCTGGCACTCGCCGTCGACCATCATCCCCGGCAGTCGGCAGTACGGCTGCTTCAGCAGGTCGAACGCCGGCTGGGCGAGCAGGTAGCCCCCGATCAGCCCGACGACGATCGCCAGCGAGGCGCGGAACAGCCGATCGCGTAGCTCGCGGATGTGCTCGACGAGGGTCATCGAGCCGTCGGCGGCCCGCGCGAAGTTGCTCGGTCCGCGCTTGCGGAGTCCGAAGGCCACGGTTACCGGACCCGTGGATCAGTTCTCGCGGACGCGCTGCACCGGGTCGACGACCGGCTGCTGCACGGTGCCCTGGTACGGCTGCTGCTGCGGTGGCGCCGGCTGCTGCGGCGGGTACGGCTGGTAGCCGGCCTGTGCGTCGGCCTTGCCGGCGAGGTCACGGTCGTCGTCAGCCAGGCTCTTCGTCTCGGCCTTGATGATCCGCAGCGAGCGACCGAGGGACCGGGCGGCGTCGGGAAGCCGCTTCGCGCCGAAGAGCAGGATCAGCACGACCACGAGTACGGCGATGTGCCACGGCTTGAGGGCACCCATGTGAAGCTCCAGTCGCTTGTGCCAACGGGGGTGGTTCCGCAGCCCATCGTACGTGCGACGAGGGCCGTTGCCACCCGCCGGGGCGGTGGTGGTTCGTCCCGGCGGGTGAAGTCTCGGCCAACCACGAGTGTCCCGTCAACCAGGCGGCTGGATCATTCTGCGCGAAGTCGGCTCGCCGCGTGCAGGAGGACGCACCGTACGGGCAGAAACGCGCACCGCGCGTTCTCCGCCGGTGGACCGGCGGCTTCAGTCGCCGCGGCGGGCTTTGATCACGGTGAGCCGCTGCTGGGTCGTCTCCAGCCGGCTCTGCAACCCCTCCGCCCGCTGCTGGAGGCTCTCCGCCGCGTCACGCAGCGCCGTCGCCTCGTCGGCGCGCCGCTGCAACGCCAGCGCCGCCCGACGCAGCCGGGGCAGTCGCGCCAACACGGGTCGTACCGCCAGGGCGAGCAGAACCAACGGCACCAGCACCAGCGCGAGGACGATCCATTTCAGCACGCCGGCCAGCCTACTGCCTGTCGCCGGCCGCCGCCGGGTCCGCGTCGGCGGCCACCGGCCGGGCGTACGCCTCCAGGGCCGCCACCGCCGACTCGTGGATCTGCCCGGCCAGCTCGGCCGGCGCGACGACCTCGACGTCCGGGCCGAGACCCAGCACGAACCGACGGGCCCAGCCGAGATCGCTGACCCGCAGCGACACCACCCACCATTCGCCGTCGGACTCGACCCGCTCGCAGGGGTAGTACTCGGTGATCCACCGCTCACCCCGACCGATCCGCAACGTGATCAGCGGCAGGTCGGGCGAGGGCCGGAACGCCCCCTCGCGCAGGTCCTGCGGCCGGGCCTGCGGCGGTACGACGGCCGGCTCGGCCAGCTCGGTGACGGCGTCGATCCGGTCGGCCCGGAACAGCCGTACCGCCTCGGCGCGACGGCACCACGCCTCCACGTACGTCCGGCCACCGACCATCAGCACCCGCAGCGGGTCGATGACCCGCTCGGTGGTCTCGTCGCGGGTCGCCGTGTAGTACGTGATACGCAGCGCGCGACCACCCTCCACCGCGGCACGCAACTGCTCCACCCGCCCGGTGTCCCCGGGCAACCGCACCTCCACCGGCGCGGCGACCAGGTCGCCGGCCGCGTCCTCGATCTTCGCGAGCGCCCGCTCGACCGCCTCCCGGTTGGCCACCCCCGGTGTCTCGGCCAGCATGCGCAACGCCACCACCAACGCCAGCGCCTCGTCCGGAGTGAGCCGCAGCGGCCGGTCGATGCCCGCGTCGTAGGTGATGGTCACCCGGTCACCGTCGAAGGCCATGTCGATCAGGTCACCCGGGCCGTACCCGGGCAGCCCGCAGACCCAGAGCAGCTCCAGATCCTCCCGCAGCTGCCGCTCGGTGACGCCCAGGTCACCGGCCGCCTCGGCGATCTCGATCCCGGGGCGGGCGAGCAGGTACGGCACCAGGTTCAGCAGTCGAGCCAGCCGGTCCGCCGAGGCCCGGGAACCAGCACGCGCCGCCGGACGGGTCGTGCTGCTCACGGCACCACCGCCAGGGTGTCGTGTCGCGCGGCGATCTCCTTCAGCCGCTGGATCACCGCCTCCCGGACCTCGGGCGGGTCGACCACCCGCACGTCCGGCCCGTAGCCGACGAGGTGACCAGCCAGCGAGCAGGCATCGCCGTACGGCAGAACCAGCCGGTCCGCGTCCGACCCGGCGGTGACCTCGACCGCCCAGCGGCGCAACCCGGCGGCGCGCCCCGGGGTGACCAGCACGGTCGCCCGGCCAGATCGCTCCACCGGGCCGGACCAGCGGGCCACGTGACTGATCAGGTCGACTCCGGTGGGTGGCTGGTAGGCGCCGGGCTCGCCGGTGGCCCGCACCGCGCCCACCACCCGCGACAACCGGAAACAGCGGGTGGCGTCGCGATCCAGGTCGTGGCCGACCACGTACCACCGGCCCCGCCAGCAGACCACACCCCACGGTTGCAGCCGACGCCGGGCGGGTGCGTCACGGTCTGGAACCCGGTAGTCGAAGCGGACCTCCCGCCGGTCGCGGGCGGCCGCGGTCAGTGGCGCGAACGCCGGATCGACCGTGACCATCGGCTCCAGCCCGAGAGTGGCCTGCGGGTCCACGTCCACGCCGGCGGCGCGCAGCTTCGCCAGCCCCGACGATGCGGCGGCGGCCAGGCCGGCGTGCTGCCACAGTCGCGCGGCGATGCCGACCGCGGCGGCCTCGTCCGGCTGGAGGGGAATGTCGGGCAGCGCGTACTCCCGGCGGGCGATGCGGTACCCGGGCTCGGCGTCGAAGGCGCTCGCCGTCCCGGTCTCCAGCGGTACGCCCAGCTCCCGCAACTCGGCCTTGTCCCGCTCGAACTTGCGCTGGAAAGCCTCGTGCTCGCGGGCGTCGTCCGGATCGTGCTCATAACCGGGTACGGTCGCGGCGATCTGCGCGGCGGTCAGGAACCGCCGCGTGGACAGCAGGCAGATCACCAGGTTGACCAGGCGTTCGGTGCGGCTGCGCGACACCCCGTAGACGCTAGCAGCCCGCACCCCGCACGCAGGCACCCCACGCCACCCATCCGCCCCGTCTCGCCGATCATGCAGCTGTGGTCGGTCGAATGCCCTGATTGACAGCTTTTGCTCCTGCCACAACTGCATGATCGGCGGCGGTACCCGGCGGGCCGGGGCGGCGGGGTGGGGGTTAGCGTGCGGGGGTGGTGCGGTGGCGGGCAGGTGCGGTGACGGGCGTGCGTCGGCGGTGGGCCGGGGCGGTGGAGCTGGACGTCGAGGTGGACGGCGGCGGCTCGATGCGGGCGCTGGCCTATCCAGCGCTGGTCGGTGAGCCCGAGCTGGGCGATCGGGTGCTGCTCAACGCCGGTGCGCTGCTGATGGGCCTGGGCACCGGCGGGTACGCCTTGGTCGTGGCGCTGCCGGAGCGGCTGCCGCCGGACCCGCCGCAGGCTCTCGACTCCCGCGACGCGGGACATCTGGTCAAGGCCCGCTACACCCCGTTGCAGCCGATCCTGCTGGGTGTCGACGAGGAGGCGTCACCGCACCGGGAGGTGCTGGCCGCCGCCGACGACCTGGCCGGTCTGCCGGTGGTCACCGCCGACCTGCACTCCGCGCTGCCGGCGATCCTGGCCGGAATTCGGGTCGACGCGCCGCAGGCGCGGGTGGCGTACCTGCTCACCGACGGCGGGGCGTTGCCCGCGTGGTTCTCCCGCACCCTCGCCGGGTTGGCTGACGATCTGGTCGGCACGATCAGTGTCGGGCAGGCGTTCGGCGGCGATCTGGAGGCCTCGACGTTGCACAGCGGGCTGCTCGCCGCCCGGCACGTGCTCGGCGCCGACGTGGCGGTGGTGGCGCAGGGCCCGGGCAATCTCGGCACCGGCACCCGTTGGGGCTTCTCCGGGGTGGCCGTCGGTGAGGCGGTCAACGCCGTCGCCACCCTCGGCGGACGCCCGGTCGGCTCGCTGCGGATCTCCGCCGCCGACCCGCGACCCCGGCACCGTGGCGTCTCGCACCACAGCCTCACCGCGTACGGCCGGGTGGCGCTGGCCCGTGCGGAGCTGGTGGTGCCGGCGGACCTGGAGCCGCTGCTGGCCGCCGAGGTCGACGCCGCGCTGAAACCACTCGCCGAGCGGCACACCCTGGTGCGGGTGGACACCACCGGGCTGGACGCGGCGCTGCGACGCAGCCCGGTACCGCTGTCGACGATGGGGCGCGGGCTGGACGCCGACCACGCCTACTTCCTGGCCGCCGCCGCAGCCGGTCGGCACGCCGCCCGGCTGGCGGCGGCGACGCCCCCGGCACCGGCCGAGCGCTGACCAGGCGCAACGCTCTACCGTCAGGGCCCTGCCCGCACCTCAGGCGAAGATGATCAGAGCGACCCAGGCACCCACGATCAGCGCCAGGGCGACGGCCAGCACCCAGGTGGGCACGGTGTACTCGCCGCGGCGGTTACGCTCGATCTCGGCGCGGACCTTGTCGCGGCGGCGTTCGAGCCAGCCTTGCCGCTGAGCGTCCGGGGCGGGAGGTTCCGGAGGAATCATGACCCCACCAGCCTACCCGGGGCCGGCCGGTCGGCACGGCCCCGGTCGACCCGTCACATGCTGGCGATCAGCCGTTCCACCCGCTCGTCGTACGCCCGGAACGGGTCCTTGCAGAGCACGGTCCGCTGCGCCTGGTCGTTGAGCTTCAGGTGCACCCAGTCGACGGTGAAGTCCCGCCGCTTCTCCTGGGCGTGCCGGATGAACTCACCGCGCAGCCGGGCCCGGGTGGTCTGCGGCGGCGTCTCCTTGGCCTCGAAGATCTCCGGATCGGTGGCCACCCGGTCCACGTCGCCGCGCCGCTCCAGCAGCGCGTAGAGCCCGCGTCCCCGACGCAGGTCGTGGTACGCCAGATCCATCTGCGCCACCCGAGGGTGCGACAGCGGCAGGTCGTGCTTGCGCTGGTAACGCTCGATCAGCCGCAGCTTCGTCACCCAGTCGATCTCCCGGGAGACCGGTTCCAGGTCACCGGTCTCCACCGCCCGCAGCACCCGGCCCCACAGCTCCACCACCCGCTTGGCGGTCTGGTCGCCGCCCCGGCGCTCGACGAACTCGGTGGCCTTGGCGAGGTACTCCTGCTGGATCTCCAGGGCGCTGATCTCCTTGCCCGAGGCCAGCCGCACCTTCCGCCGGCCGGTGATGTCGTGCGACACCTCCCGGATCGCCCGGATCGGATTCTCCAGGGTGAGGTCGCGCATCACCACGCCACCCTCGATCATCCGCAGCACGATGTCGGCGGTGCCGACCTTGAGCAGCGTGGTGACCTCGTTCATGTTGGAGTCGCCGACGATGACGTGCAGCCGGCGGTAGCGTTCCGCGTCGGCGTGCGGCTCGTCGCGGGTGTTGATGATCGGGCGGCTGCGGGTGGTCGCCGAGGAAACGCCCTCCCAGATGTGCTCGGCCCGCTGCGACAGGCAGTAGACCGCACCGCGTGGCGTCTGCAACACCTTGCCGGCACCGCAGATCAGCTGCCGGGTGACCAGGAACGGGATCAGCACGTCGGCGAGCCGGCCGAACTCACCGTGCCGGGACACCAGGTAGTTCTCGTGGCAGCCGTACGAGTTGCCGGCCGAGTCGGTGTTGTTCTTGAACAGGTAGATCTCACCGGCGATGCCCTCGTCGTGCAGCCGCTTCTCCGCGTCGATGAGCAGCCCCTCCAGGATCCGCTCGCCGGCCCGGTCGTGGGCGACCAGGTCGACCACCGAGTCGCACTCCGGGGTGGCGTACTCGGGGTGTGAGCCGACATCCAGGTAGAGCCGGGCGCCGTTGCGCAGGAAAACGTTGCTCGACCGGCCCCAGGACACGACCCGGCGGAAGAGGTACCGGGCCACCTCGTCAGGGGACAGCCGCCGCTGTCCGCGGTAGGTACAGGTGACGCCGTACTCGGTCTCCAGACCGAAGATTCGCCGTTCCATGATGAGACATTAGCCGTACGGAGGCCCTGTTCGTCACTGTCGGGGACGTGCCGGCCTCAGCCGTCGGTGGAACCGGCCATGGCGGAGAGAGTCTCGACATAGCGACGGCACGTGTCGTACTGCGGCAGCAGCCCGGCCGCCCGAGCCTGCGCCAGGGTGGGCGCGGCGGCGTCGCGGGCGGACAACTGCGCCCCGGTGGTCGGCCAGTCGATGCCCAACTCCCGGTCCAGCGGGTGCACCGTGTGCTCGGCCGACGGGTTGTACGTGGTCGAGCAGAGGTAGGTCAGGGTGGCGTCGTCGGTCAACGCGCAGAACCCGTGGCCGAGCCCCTCGGCCAGGTAGACCGCGCGCCGGTCGACGTCGTCCAGGCGCACCCCCTCCCACCGGCCGAAGGTGGGCGAGCCGAGCCGCAGGTCGACGATCACGTCCAGCACCGCACCCCGCACGCAGGTGACGTACTTCGCCTGCCCCGGTGGCACGTCGGCGAAGTGGATACCACGCACCACGTCACGGGCCGAGATGGACAGGTTGCCCTGGGCCAGCCGCAGCGGATGCCCGACCGCCTCGCCCAACCGGTCGAAGCGGTACCACTCCAGGAACAGCCCGCGCGGGTCGCCGTGCTGCTGCGGGGTGATCTCCCAGGCGCCCTCGACGCTCAACGGCCGCAGCTTCATCGGCCCGCCCCCACCCCACGGAACTCACCGGTCGGCTCCTGCCGCCCCCCACCGGCGAGCAGATCGAGCAGGTAGTCGCCGTAGCCGCTCCGGGTCAACGGCTCGGCCAGGGCACGCAACTGCGCGTCGTCGATCAGCCCGGCCCGCCAGACGGCCTCCTCGACACAGCCGATCTTCAGGCCCTGTCGTTCCTCGATCACCCGGACGAACTCCGCCGCCTGCACCAGCGAGGCGAACGTCCCGGTGTCCAGCCAGGCGGTCCCCCGGTCCAGCACGGTGACCGACAGCTCACCCCACCGCCGGTACGCCTCGTTCACCGCCGTGATCTCCAACTCCCCCCGGGCGCTGGGGGTGAGCCCCCGGGCGATCTCCACCACCCGGTTGTCGTAGAAGTACAGGCCGGGCACCGCGTACCGGGACGTCGGGCGCTGCGGCTTCTCCTCGATCGACAGCACCCGACCCTCGGCGTCGAAGTGCACCACGCCGTACGCCTGCGGATTGGCCACCGGGTAGGCGAAGATCCGGCCACCCACCGGCTCGCCCGCCGCCGCCAGCTGCCGGCCCAGGCCCACCCCGTGGAAGATGTTGTCGCCGAGGATCAACGCCACCGACTCGTCGCCGATGAAGTCCGCGCCGAGCACGAACGCCTGCGCGATGCCCTCCGGGCGAGGCTGGGCGACGTACTCCAACCGGAGCCCGAACTGAGCGCCGTCGCCGAGCAGCCGCTGGAACTGGCCCTGCTCGTCCGGCGTGGTGATCACCAGGATCTCGTGTATCCCGGCCATCACCAGGGTGGAGAGCGGGTAGTAGATCATCGGCTTGTCGAAGACCGGCATCAGCTGTTTCGACACCGCCCGGGTGATCGGCCACAGCCGGGACCCGGTGCCACCGGCGAGCAGGATTCCACGCACCCGCGGCAGCCTACCGGCAATCGGACGCACAGCCCCGCCTCGCCTGCACTGTCGATGTGGCCGTTTCGCGTAGACTTTCGGACCCGTGAGGATCCTGGTCACCGGCGGCGCCGGCTTCATCGGTTCGGAATACGTCCGGACGCTGCTCGGCGTCCCCGGTGGCGGCGCGGCGGGCGTGCCGGCGTGGAAACCGGCCCAGGTCACCGTGCTCGACGCGCTCACCTACTCCGGCAACGTGGCCAACCTCGCGCCGGTGGCCGACGACCCCCGGCTGCGCTTCGTGCAGGGCGACATCCGTGACCACGACGTGGTCGACCAGGCTGTCGCCGGGCACGACGTCGTCGTGCACTTCGCCGCCGAGTCCCATGTCGACCGTTCGATCGCCGGTGCCGCGCCCTTCGTCACCACAAACGTCCTGGGTACCCAGAACCTGCTCGACGCCGCGCTGCGCCACGGCGTCGCCCGGTTCGTGCACGTCTCCACCGACGAGGTCTACGGCTCCATCGCCGACGGCGCCTGGACCGAGGACTGGCCGCTGGCCCCCAACTCCCCCTACTCGGCGTCGAAGGCCGGCTCCGACCTGCTCGCCCTGGCCTACCACCGCACCCACGGCCTCGACGTGGTGGTGACCCGCTGCTCCAACAACTACGGGCCCTACCAGTACCCGGAGAAGGTCATCCCGCTGTTCGTCACCAATCTCCTCGACGGACACCGCGTCCCGCTCTACGGCGACGGCGGCAACGTACGCGACTGGCTGCACGTGCACGACCACTGCCGTGGCATCGCCCTCGTCCAGGACAAGGGTCGCGCCGGCGAGATCTACCACATCGGCGGCGGCACCGAACTGACCAACAAGGAACTGACCGCCCGGCTCCTCGACGCCTGCGGCGCCGGCTGGGACCGCGTGACACCCGTCGCCGACCGCAAGGGACACGACCGCCGCTACGCCCTCGACATCACCAAGATCAGCAAAGAGCTCGGGTACGCCCCCAGCATCACCCTCGACACCGGTCTCGCCGAGACCGTCCGCTGGTACCGGGACAACCGCGACTGGTGGGAGCCACTGAAAGCAGCGAACGCGTGAAATTCCTGGTGACCGGCGCCGGCGGGATGCTCGGACGCGACCTGGTCGACGTCCTCGCCGCACGACCGGAACACCGTCTCACCGCGGTCACCCGCACCGAACTGGACATCACCGACAGCGCCGCCGTGCACGCCGCCGTCGACGGGCACGACGTGGTGGTCAACACCGCCGCCTGGACCGACGTCGACGGCGCCGAGGCGCACGAGTCGGCGGCCACCGCCGTCAACGGCGACGCCGTCGTCCACCTCGCCACCGCGTGCGCCGCGCACGGCGCCCGCCTGCTGCAACTGTCCACCGACTACGTCTTCGACGGCACCGCCACCACCCCCTACCCCGAGGACGCGCCGACCGCCCCCCTCAACGCGTACGGTCGCGGCAAGCTGATCGGGGAACAGGCCGTGACCCGGCTGCTGCCCGACACGGGGTACGTGGTGCGTACCGCCTGGCTCTACGGCACCCACGGCCGCAACTTCGTCACCACCATGCTCGACCTGGCCGACCGACGCGACACCCTCGACGTCGTCGACGACCAGCGCGGCCAGCCAACCTGGTCCCACGCCCTCGCCCGCCACCTGGTCAAGCTCGCCGAGGCCGCCCACACCGGACACGCCGCACCCGGGATCTACCACGGCACCTGCGCCGGCGAGACCACCTGGTTCGACCTGGCCCGCGCCGTGTTCGCCCGGCACGGCCTCGACCCGGACCGGATCCGCCCCACCACCAGCGCCCGGTTCGTGCGACCCGCCCCCAGGCCGACGTACAGTGTGCTGGCGCACGGCCGGTGGGCCGAGGCCGGGCTGCCGCCGCTGCCGGACTGGCACGCCGCCCTGGTCGACGCGTTCATCCCCACCGCCCCACGCTCCCCGCGGAAGGTCGTATGAAGCTCACCCTGGTCACCGGCCTGACCGGCCTGCTTCTGCTGGCCACGATCGTCGAGCTGCTGCGCCGCCGCCAACTACGCGAGAAGTACGGCATGCTCTGGCTCGGCCTGCTCTTCGTGGTGATCCCGCTGTCGCTGTTCCCCCGGCTGCTCGACGGCGTCGCCGACCTGCTCGGCGTCGCCTCCGGAGTCAGCCTGGTGCTCTTCCTCGGCATCGTCTTCCTCCTGCTGGTCTGCATCCACCTCAGCTGGGAGGTCAGCGCGCTGGAGGAGGAGACCCGCACGCTCGCCGAGGAGTTCGCCCTGCTCCGCGCCGAAGTCGAAGCCGAACGGACGGAACGGGCGGAGTGGACCCGACGCCTGGACCGGACGGAAATGGTCTCCCGCGATGGTTGACGGCGAACGACTCCTCATCATCATCCCGGCGTTCAACGAGGCCGCCTCCATCGGTGACGTCGTCGGCGAGATCCGCGGCGAACTACCCGCAGCGGACGTGCTCGTCGTCGACGACGGCTCCACCGACCACACCGCCGCCGTCGCCATCGCCGCCGGGGCCCGCGTCGCCCGGCTGCCCTACAACCTCGGCGTCGGCGGCGCCATGCGGCTCGGCTACCGCTACGCCCACGACCACGAGTACGACGCCGCCGTGCAGGTCGACGCCGACGGGCAGCACGACCCCCGGTACGTGCCGAAACTGGTCGACCTGCTCGACGACTACGACCTGGTCATCGGGGCCCGGTTCGCCGGCGAGGGCGAATACACCGTACGCGGCCCCCGCCGCTGGGCGATGGCCGTGCTGTCACTGGTGCTGTCCGGCCTGGCCGGCGCCACGCTGACCGACACCACAAGCGGCTTCCGGGCCGCAAACCGACGAATGATCGAGATGTTCGCCCACTGGTACCCCGTCGAGTACCTCGGCGACACCGTCGAGACCCTGGTGCACGCCGCCCGCCGCGGCTACCGGATCCAGCAGGTCCCGGTCGCCATGCGCCGCCGGATGGCCGGCACCCCCAGCCACTCCCCCGCCCGGGCGATGATCTACCTCGGCCGGGCCCTGGCCGTCCTCACGCTCGCCCTCATCCGCCGGTGATCCGCCGCCTGCTCCGCTTCGTCCCACCCGGCACGGTCGGCGTCGGCAGCGGACTCGCCGTGGTCGGACTGGCCTCGTACGTCCACCTCGCCGTGGCCGGACACAACCTCGACGCCGCCGACTACTCCTCACTGTCGGTGCTCTGGTCCGTCGTGTTCACCCTCGGCATCGGCGTGTTCTTCCCCGTCGAACAGGAAGTCGCCCGCCTCGTCGCAGCCCGGCGCACCCGCAACCTGCCACCCGGGCCGGTACTGGCCCGGGGCGCCGCCGTCGCCGCCGCCGTGCTCGGCCTGCTTTGGGTGCTCACCATCGGCGCCGCAGACTTGCTCACCGACCGGCTCTTCGACGGCGACCCCGCGATGGTGCCCGCCCTCGGTGGCGCACTCGCCGCACTGGCCGTCGCACACACCAGCCGAGGTGTGCTCTCCGGCCTGCGCCGCTTCGGCTGGTACGGCACCCAACTCGGCCTCGACGGCGGACTGCGCATCGGTCTGGTCGCCGCCCTCGCGGTCACCGGCGTGGACTCCCCCGTCGCCTACGCGCTGGTCCTGGTCGCGGCACCGCTGACCGCCGTCGCGCTGACCGTCGCACCGGTCGCCCGGACGATCGGCCGCGGACCGACGGTCCCCTGGTCGCCGCTGCTACGCGGACTCGCGCTGCTCACCGTCTCCAGCCTGCTCGCCCAGGTGGTCGTCAACGTCGGAGTGATCAACGTACGGTTGCTCGACCCGGCCGAGGTCGCCACCGCCGGCGCGCTGCTCTCCGCGCTGGTGCTGGTCCGCATACCACTGTTCGTCTTCGGCTCGATGCAGGCAGCGTTGCTCCCCGGCCTGTCCACCGCCGCCGCCACCGGCGACGAACCGGCCTTCCGTGCCCTGCTCCGCCGGTCCCTGGCAGTCGTCACCGTCCTCGGGGCCCTCGGCGGCATCCTCGCCGCCCTGTTCGGCCCGGCGCTCGTGCGAGCTCTCTTCGACACCCCCGACGTCCTCGGCCACGGCGACTTCGCCTGGCTCTCGGTGGCCACCCTGGCGTACCTGTGGGCGATGGTGCTCGGTCAGGCCCTGCTGGCCCGCGACCGGCACCGCGGCCAGGCCCTGGCCTGGACCATCGGCGTCGCCGCGCTGGTCGTCGCGACCCTGCCCCCGCTGCCTGTCGCGCTGCGCGTCGAACTCGGCTACACCGTCGGTTCCGTGGTGGCCGCCACCGTCATGATCACCCTGCTGCGCCGCCCCCGGGCCACCCCACCGACCCCGCCGGTCGCCGTGCCGATGCCCGCCACCACCAGCGGAGGAACCCCATGAGACCGCCCCGCGTCACCGCCGTGATGCTCGCCTACGGCACCGAGCCCTGGCTGGTAGACGCCGCACGGGCCGTACTGGCCAGCACCGGCGTCGACGTCGAGCTGGTCGTGGTCGACAACGGCTGCACCGGCCACGGCATCGACGTGGTCAAGGGCCTGCCCGGCGTACGTGTCATCCAGCCGGAGGCGAACACCGGCTACTCCGGCGGCTGCAACATCGGTGCCGCCGAGGCCACCAGCGAGTGGCTGGCCTTCGTCAACTCCGACGCCATCGTGGCCCCCGACGCCCTCGCCAAGGTCGTCGCGGTGGCCGCCGAGCCGGGGATCGGCGCCGCCATGGCCTCCATCCGGCTCGCCCACGACCCCGACCTGATCAACACCTCGGGCAACCCGCTGCACTTCACCGGCCTGTCCTGGGCCGGCGGCAACGGCGAACCGGCCAGCGCCCACGCGAGGCGCACCGCCGTACCCTCGCTGAGCGGCTGCTGCTTCGTCATCAGCCGCCACCGCTGGAAGGAACTCGACGGCTTCCCCGACGAGTACTTCGCCTACCACGAGGACACCGAGCTCAGCCTGCGGCTGTGGCAGCGCGGCCTACGGCTGGAGTACGTGCCCGACGCCGTCGTCCTGCACCACTACGAGTTCTCCCGCAACGACCTCAAGCTCTACCTGGTCGAACGCAACCGCCTGCTCACCCTGCTCACCGCGTACCAGGGCCGGACCCTGGCGCTGCTGGCACCGATGCTGCTGCTCACCGAGGCTGCCATGCTCGCCGCCGCGCTGGCGGGTGGCTGGGGACGCCAGAAGACCCGCGGCTGGGCGTGGCTGTGGCGTCACCGGGACTGGATACGCGCCCGTCGACGCCGCCTACAGGCCGAACGCACCGTCGGAGACGGTGCCCTCGCCGACCTGATGACCGCCCGCGTCACCCCGTCCAACGTGGCGGCCCCACCCGGCACGGGTGTCTTCAACGCGGTCGCCGCCGCGTGGTGGGCAGCCGCCCGGCCACTGCTCACCCGACACTGACCCGCCCCGAATCCGCCCACCGTACGCCGGCCGTCGACCCGAACGAAGCGGCGCCCGCCGGCCGAAACCGCTCGGGCGCCGCCACTGCTCGGGGTGACGATCAGGTGTCCGACTTGTCGCCCGGCTTGTCCTCCAGGTCAGCGGAACCCGCCGAGGTGGTCGGCTTGTGCCCCTCCTCGGTCGGCGTGCTCGGGGTCTGTGCCCGGCCGCCCTCCGCCGCGGACTCGCCGGCCGCGCCGCCGTCCAGCAGCCCGGTCAGCGCGGTCCCGGTGATCCGTCGGAAGGTACGGCCCCTCCGGTTGCGGTCCAGGATCGCGACCTCCAACTGGTCGCCGGCGATCGTGCGGGCGGCACCGCCCTCACCGCCGACACTGCCCAGCGCCTGCACCGCCACCTTCACCGCCTCGCCGAGCGACATGTCCGGCCGGTGGTTCGACTTCAGCACCCCGGAGATCGACTCGGCCTGACCGCCCATCGCCATCCAGCCCGGCTCGTCGGTCACCGACCCGTCATAGGTGCACCGGTACAGCGAGTCTTCCTCCGGCGTGCCACCCACCTCCGCCACACAGATCTCCACCTCGAACGGCTTCGACTGCTCGGTGAAGATGGCACCGAGGATCTGCGCGTACGAGTTGGCCAACGCCAGACCGGTCACGTCCCGGCGGTCATAGCTCAGACCGTTCAGGTCGGCCATCCGCACACCCGCCCGGCGCAGGTTCTCGAACTCGTTGTACCGCCCCACGGCGGCGAAACCGATCCGGTCGTAAATCTCGCTGACCTTGTGCAGCGTGCTGGAGAGATTCTCGGCAACGAAGAGCACCCCGCCGGCGTAGCTGACGACCACCGCGCTGCGGCCCCGAGCGATGCCCTTGCGGGCCAACTCGGAACGGTCGCGCATGATCTGCTCGGGCGAGGCGTAGAACTGCATGGCCACGGCGGCGGCTCTCCTTCGGGCGGTACTCGGGAAACGGGATCAGCTGCGGGCGGGCGGCTCAGCCGCCCGGATTCTCCATCCGACCGGCGACCACGCTCTCCGCGATCGCCGAGGTCTCCGCGTCGGTCAGCCGGTGCGTGCCCTCCGCCGTCGCGGTCATCACCACCGGGTAGATCCGCCGCGTCAGGTCGGGCCCGCCGGTCGCGGTGTCGTCGTCGGCGGCGTCGTAGAGCGCCTCCACCGCCAACCGCACCGCGTCGTCAACGGAGAGCCCGGTCCGGTACCGCTTCTTCAACGCCGACTTGGCGAACAGCGAACCCGAGCCGATGGCGTCGTAGCCAGTCTCCTCGTACGGGCCGCCGGTGACGTCGAAACTGAAGATCCGCCCGGCCCGCGCCGGATCGCTGGCCGCCAGGTCGATCCCGGCGAAGAGCGGAATCACCGCCAGCCCCTGCATCGCCGCACCCAGATTGCCGCGAATCATCGAGGCGAGCCGGTTGGCCTTGCCGTCGAGCGAGAGCATCGCGCCCTCGATCTTCTCGTAGTGCTCCAGCTCCACCTGGAACAGCCGCATCAGCTCGATGCCGATGCCGGCGGTGCCGGCGATGCCCACCAGCGAGTACGCGTCGGCGGGGTGCACCTTCTCGATGTCCCGCTGGGCGATCAGGTTGCCCATGGTGGCCCGCCGGTCACCGGCCATCACGACACCACCGGCCGCGGCGATGGCCACGATCGTGGTGGCGTGCGGGGCCAGATCGGCGGCCATGCCCGGGGGCAGCGCCCGACGGCCCGGCAGCATCTCAGGGGCCACCTTGCTCAGGAATGCCGTGAAGGAGGACGTCCCCGCGTTGGTGAACACATCTGGAAGACGCCCGGATGGATCAAAACCCGCTGCCACGTGGTTCCTCTCAGGTACGTGATGGCCCTGGCCAGCCTCGTCGGACTGTCACGGAACTGGCCAAGACCACCGTTGCAGTTGAAGCAGAGTATCCCGCGCACCCACCCGGTGCGATGATCGTGGTCCACATGTTCCGGATCGGGGTCACCACAGACCGCACAGACACCGCCCTGCTCGGCCAGCAGCTCGTCGAACTCCTGCTGCCCGATGCCGTACCGCCGCCGTAGGTGATACTCGCGATTGCCGCCGTAGAGCCGCTGCTTGGTCTCGTTGGTGCGGGTGTTGTGGCAGGGCTTGCAGTAGCTGTGCCGGCCGCTCGCCTTCCGGGTGGTGCTCGGGAACTCGCCCAACGGCTTGATCTGCTCGCAGTCCGGGCACCACTTCAGACCCTGGCCCACCGGAAACGCCGACCTCCGAGCGGGGGCGATGCCACGCTTGTGCCGGCTGGCCTGGGAGCGAGCTGTCGCACACGCCTTGCAGTAGTAGGCACGCCCGTCCACCCGGCGGATGTTGCGGTGAAACTCGGTGAGAGGCAACGTGCGTTGGCATTGTGGGCATGTCTTGTCCGACCCAAAGGGCAAATCGGACATATGCCTCATTGACCCCCTTTCTGGACGTAACCTCTCACGAACTCTTCGGCGTTTTCCTCGAGGACGGAGTCGATCTCGTCGAGCAGGTCGTCGACGTCCTCGGTGATCTCGGCGTGCCGCTCGGCGACCTCCGGGTTCGCCTCGACGGTGACGTCCTCGACCTCTTCGCCCTGACGGGACTTGCCCGACTGCGACTGACCGCCGCTGTCACGAGTGGCCATCGTTGCCTCCTCCACGATCTCCCTGCGATGAACTTACCTCGCGCGAGCGACGAAACGTCCCCCGCGCGCCGGTACCGGCGCGCGGGGGACGAACTAGTTTGGTGGACGTGGTCGGCGGGTCAGCCGCCGGTCAGAGTCTCCAGCAGGTCCTTGGCGCTGGCACAGCGGTCGAACAACTCTCCGACGTGCCGCCGGGTGCCACGCTCCGGCTCCATCATCGGCACCCGCACCAGCGACTCCCGGCCGACATCGAAGATCACCGAATCCCAGCTGGCGGCGACCACTTCGGAGGCGTACTGGGCCAGGCAGCGACCCCGGAAGTAGGCCCGGGTGTCCTCGGGCGGCTCCGTCATCGCCGTACGGCTCTCCTCGTCGCTGAGCAGCGTCTTCATCGACCCGCGGGAGACCAGCCGGTGGTAGAGGCCCTTCTCCGGGCGTACGTCGGAATACTGCAGGTCGACCAGTTGGAGCTTGTGCGAGCCCCAGCCGAGCTTCTCCCGCTCGCGGTAGCCCTCCAGCAGCCGCAGCTTCGCCACCCAGTCGAGTTCGTCGGCGCAGAGCATCACATCGCGCCCGAGCCGGTCGAGCACGCCTTCCCACCGGTCCAGCACGTCGGCGGTCTGCTCGTCGACGTCGTTGCCGTAGCGGTCGTCGACGAACGCGCGCACCCGCTCCAGGTAGGCCCACTGCACGTCCATGGCGGTCAGCCGGCGTCCGTCGCGCAGCCGCATCAGGTGCGACAGCGACGGGTCGTGACTGACCGCGCGCAGTTCGCCGACCGGGTCGGCGATGCCGAGGTCGGGGCCGAGTGCCTTCTCCTCGATCATCGTGAGGATCAGCGCGGTGGTGCCCACCTTGAGGTAGGTGGAGATCTCCGAGAGGTTCGCGTCACCGATGATGACGTGCAGCCGGCGGTACTTGTCCGCGTCGGCGTGCGGCTCGTCGCGGGTGTTGATGATCGGCCGCTTGAGCGTGGTCTCGAGGCCGACTTCGACCTCGAAGAAGTCGGATCGCTGGGAGATCTGGAAGCCGCTCTGGCCACCGTCCTGGCCGATGCCGACACGGCCGGCGCCGCAGACGATTTGCCGGGTCACGAAGAACGGCGTCAGGTACGCCACGATGTCGGCGAACGGCGTCTGCCGGCGCATGAGGTAGTTCTCGTGCGCGCCGTAGCTGGCGCCCTTGTTGTCGGTGTTGTTCTTGTAGAGGTGGATCGGCGCCGTGCCGGGGATCGTGGCGGCCCGCCGCGCCGCCTCCGCCATCACCCGCTCCCCCGCCTTGTCCCAGCGGACGACGTCGCGGGGGTTGGTCACCTCGGGGGTGGAGTACTCCGGGTGGGCGTGGTCGACGTACAGCCGTGCCCCGTTTGTCAGGATCACGTTGGCCAGGCCGAGGTCCTCGTCGGCGAGCGCCTCGGCCGGGTCGTAGGCCGCGCCGGAGTAGGTGAAACCCCGGGCGTCCCGCAGTGGTGACTCCTCCTCGTAGTCCCAGCGGGCCCGGCCACCGCGGTTCAGTTCCGGTCGAGCGCCGTAGGCGTTGACCACCTGGGAGGAGGTGACCATCGGGTTGGCGCCGGCCTGGCCGGGCACGGAGATGCCGTACTCGACCTCGGTGCCCATGATTCGTCTAACGCTCATCGACCTACCCGCTTCGTTTGCCCGACCGGTCCCCGTCATGTCGAGCGTAGTCGCCACTTCGCCAACCGGGGGCGTGGCGGTGGGGCGGGTCCGTCCCGGGACCGGGGTGGCGAGCCTTGTGCGACGCGGTCCGGGAGTACGACGGGGCCCGCGACGCGGTGCGTCGCGGGCCCCGGTGGCGCCGGTCGGTCAGAGGTACTGACCGGTGTTGCTGGCGGTCTCGATGGAGCGTCCGGCTTCGGCGCCCTTGCCGCCGGAGACGAGCGTGCGGATGTAGACGATCCGCTCGCCCTTCTTGCCGGAGATGCGGGCCCAGTCGTCCGGGTTTGTGGTGTTGGGCAGGTCCTCGTTCTCGCGGAACTCGTCGACGCAGGCGTCGAGCAGGTGCTGCAGGCGCAGCCCCTTGCGTCCGGAGGTGAGGAACTCCTTGATGGCCATCTTCTTGCCCCGGTCGACGATGTTCTGGATCATCGCGCCGGAGTTGAAGTCCTTGAAGTACAGGACTTCCTTGTCACCGTTGGCGTAGGTGACCTCCAGGAAGCGGTTCTCCTCCGTCTCCGAGTACATCCGCAGCACCACCGCGTCGATCATGGCGGCGACGGTGGCCTGGGGGTCGCTGCCGTGTTCGGCCAGGTCGTCGGCGTGCAGCGGCAGGCCGGAGAGGATGTACTTGGAGAAGATGTCCTTGGCCGCCTCGGCGTCCGGACGCTCGATCTTGATTTTCACGTCGAGTCGTCCAGGACGCAGGATCGCCGGGTCGATCATGTCTTCCCGGTTGGAGGCGCCGATGACGATGACGTTCTCCAGCCCTTCGACGCCGTCGATCTCGCTGAGCAGCTGCGGCACGATGGTGTTCTCCACGTCGGAGGAGACACCGGAGCCGCGGGTGCGGAAGACCGAGTCCATCTCGTCGAAGAAGACGATCACCGGCGTGCCTTCGCCGGCCTTCTCCCGGGCGCGCTGGAAGATCAGCCGGATGTGCCGCTCGGTCTCGCCGACGTACTTGTTGAGCAGCTCGGGGCCCTTGATGTTGAGGAAGAAGCTGGTGTGCCTCTCCTTGCCCTGCCGCTCGGCGATCTTCTTGGCGAGCGAGTTGGCGACCGCCTTGGCGATCAGCGTCTTGCCGCAGCCGGGCGGGCCGTAGAGCAGGATGCCCTTCGGCGGGCGCAGCTGGTGCTCGCGGAACAGGTCGGCGTGCAGGAACGGCAATTCCACCGCGTCGCGGATCTGCTCGATCTGGGAGTGCAGGCCGCCAATGTCGGTGTAGTCGACGTCCGGCACCTCCTCCAGCACGAGTTCCTCGACCTCGCTCTTGGGAATCCGCTCGTAGGCGTACGCCGAGCGAGGTTCGATCATGAGCGAGTCGCCGGCCCGGATCGGACTGCCGATCAGGGTCTCGGCCAGGTGCACGATGCGTTCCTCGTCCGAGTGCGAGACCACCAGCGCCCGGTCACCCGGCGCGCCTTCGGGACCGGCGAGGATCTCCTTGAGCATGACCACCTCGCCGACCCGCTCGTAGCCGAACGCGTCGACGATGTTGAGCGCGTCGTTGAGCAGGACCTCCTGGCCACGCCGCAGCTCGTCGACGTCGAGCGAGGGCGAGACGGCCACGCGCAGTTTCCGTCCGCCGGTGAAGACGTCGACCGTGCCGTCGTCGTGCCGGGCCAGGAAGACGCCGTAGCCACTTGGGGGTTGTGCGAGCCGGTCGATCTCCTCCTTGAGCGTCACGATCTGCGCGCGAGCTTCCTTGAGGGTGCTCACGAGCCGTTCGTTGTTCTCGGTCAGCCGCGCCAACTGCGCCTGGGTGGCGGCCAGCCGCTCTTCGAGCTGCCGGACGTGTCGGGGGCTCTCGGTCAACTTGCGCCGCACCAGAGCGAGTTCCTCTTGAAGGAACGCGACCTGCGTGGAGAGATCGTGGGCCTCCTTCTCCCACCGTGCGGCGCGCGAGTCCGCGTCGTCGCTGCGTGCCACGTCCCACCTCCCCGGGGGGCTTGAACGTTCTGACCTAACACTAGCCGCTATGAGCCCGATTCGGTCCTCCGCAACGCGCCCGTCACCGAAGCTTGATCGCCAAGGGTGGGTCGACGGGCGGGTACGGGCATTCGGGTACCGTCGAGGGGTGGGACGGGAGAACATGGGGGGTGCACCGGTGGCCGAGGTCGCGACCGATCAGCTGCAGGTCTGGGTCGACCAGGATCTGTGCACGGGCGACGGGCTGTGCGTGCAGTACGCGCCGGAGGTCTTCGAGTTCGACGTCGACGGGTTGGCTTACGTCAAGGGTCCCGACGGTGAGCTGGTGCAGGCACCGGGTGGCCGGGTGGACGTGCCGGAGCACCTGCGCCTGGAGGTGATCGACTCGGCGAAGGAGTGCCCGGGCGAGTGCATTCACGTCGTACGCGGCAGCGACGGCGTCGAGGTCGCCGGCCCGGAGGCCGAGGACTGACCCGCTGATCACGGAATCACCCGGTCGGGCTACAGCAACGGGCGACCGACCACCGAGGCGACCAGCCGGGCGAACTCCTCCAACCGGGCGATCTGTCCGGCGCCGCCGTCGTCGAGGGTCTTACCGAAGCGCAGTGCGTCGTGGCGCGGGCCGCCAGCGCTCTCCTCGCCCGGCGGCGACTCGTCCAGCGAGGTCAGCAGCAGGTAGACGTCGATGCTGTCGACCCGGATCTCCCCGTTGTCATGGCGGAACAGCCGGCGTCGGCAGCCGACCTCGGTGACCGAGGAGACCGGCACCACCCGCAGCGAGGAGGTCATCGAGCCCGGCGGTCCCTCCCCCGGTGGCACGTCCTCGCCGTGCCAGAGCACCAGACGGCTGCCGTCGCAGACGACGACCTCCTGCCACACGCCGTTCACCTCGTTGACGAAGCGTTCCAGGGTGAAGCCGAGCACCGACGCCCCGCGCAGTACGCCGCCGAGCGCTTCCAGGGCGACGTCGGGGTCGCGCAGGTAGGCGCGCGCCGCAGATTCCAGGTCGGTGTACGGCGACCAGTCGGGGAAGACCGCAGGCAGGTCACCACCGCCGAAGCCGGGCCGGCTCATGTCGGCCCTCCGCTGCGCTCCGGGCCGACATGAGGCACCAAGGCACCGAGCTGATGATTCGCTCGCTGACGCTCACTCATGCCCGCCCTCCGCTGCGCTGCGGGCCGACATGAGGCACCAAGGCACCGAGCTGATGATTCGCTCGCTGACGCTCACTCATCGGATCACCTCCGCCGTCACGGCCGGTCCGTCTCCTGCGCCACGTCAGGCCGTGTCTGCTCGGCGGGTGCCTCGTGTGGCGGCACGGCCGCCTGCCGGGCCGCCTCCACCTCGCGTAGCGCCTGGCGGCGTTGCGCGTACGCCTCGGTGCCCTTGCTGGGTTTGCGACGCCGGGGCGGGGCGGTCACGCCCGGGGCGAGCTTACGCGCGGAGACGAGGAACGCGGTGTGGGCGATCATCCGGTGGTCGGGGCGGACCGCCAGCCCTTCGGCGTGCCAGTCCCGGACCAGCGACTCCCAGGCCCGCGGCTCGGTCCAGCCGCCGCGCTCGCGCAGGGCCTCCACCAGCTCGGACAGCTGCGGGGTGGTGGCCACGTAGCCGATGAACACGCCGCCGGGCAGCAGCGCGCGCTCGACCATGTCGAGGTTCTCCCAGGGGGTGAGCATGTCCAGGATGATCCGGTCGAAACCGGTCTCGCGGCACTCGGCGACGTCACCGACGTGCAGGTGCCAGGCCGGGTGCGAGCCGTGGAAGAACGACTCGACGTTTCGTCGGGCGATCTGGGCGAAGTCGTCGCGGAGTTCGTAGGAGTGCAGTTCTCCGGCGGTGCCGACCGCGCGCAGCAGCGAGCAGCTCAGCGCTCCGGAGCCGGCGCCGGCCTCGAGGACCTTGGCCCCGGGGAAGATGTCACCCATGGCGACGATCTGCGCGGCGTCCTTGGGGTAGATCACCTGGGCGCCCCGGGGCATGGAGAGCACGTAGTCCGACAGCAGCGGGCGCAGCGCCAGGAACGCGGTGCCGCCGCCGGAGGTGGTCACCACGCTGCCGTCGGGCAGACCGATCAGCGCGTCGTGCGCCAGGATGCCGCGGTGGGTGTGGAACTCCTTGCCCGGCTCCAGGGTCACCGTGTGCATCCGCCCCTTGGGGTCGGTCAGCTGCACCCGGTCACCGGGCTGGAACGGCCCACGCCGCACGGCGGGCGGCTCCACCTTCTGCTCGGGCAGGTCGCTGGCCGGGTGGGCGGAGTGGGTGACGGTCACGTGTTCATCTTCCGGTGAGGTTCGAGCAGTTGAGCCAGATCCGCGATGTGCAGAACGCCGACGACATCTTCGCCTGCCGTCACGACGTACTGTGCGCCCGGGTGGGTCTGCACGGTCTCCAGCACCCGTTCGCCGTCCGTGTCCACCGGCATGGCCGGCAGGTCGGCGAGGGTACGGGCGACCGCGTCCACGGCCAGCCAGGGGCGGCGGGCCTCCGGCACCGCCGCCGCGGCGGCCGGGTCGACCAGGGCCACCGGTCGGCCGGTGGAGTCGGTGACCAGCAACGCGACCGGGTGCTGCGGCTCGGTGGTCGGGTGCGTCTGCGCGGCGCGGCGCTGCGCCTCGGCCAGCGGGGTGCCGGTGGGCACGGGGTGCACCGGACGGGCGAGGGTGGCCAGGTCGACCAGGGGAAGCCGCCGGCCGATGCGGGACATCCGGATCGACTGTCCGGCACCGTGCCAGAGGGTGAGGGCGACAAGTGCCGTCAGCGGCAGGGCCAGCAGGCTCAGCACGTCGATCGCGTAGAGCGCGGCCACCAGCAGCGCGGTGCCGACGGCGAGGATCCGTCCGGCCCAACCGGCGATCTCGGTGGCCCGGTGCCGGTCCCGGGTCAGCGCCCAGACCACCGCGCGCAGCGCCCGACCGCCGTCCAGCGGCAACCCGGGCAGGATGTTGAACAGCGCGACGATGACGTTGCTCGCCGCGAGTTGGAAGGCGAGCTGATCGGCCACGGTGCGGTCGGGCAGGGCCAGCGTCGCGGCGACGGCCGCCGCGCCGAGTACGGCTGATACGGCCGGCCCGGCCAGCGACACCAGCAGGTCCACCCGTGGGGAGGGCGCGTCGCGGTCCATCTCGGTGTAACCGCCGAGCAGTTCCAGGGTGATTCCGCGCACCCCGATGCCGAAGCGGCGGGCGGTGAGGGCGTGGCCGAGTTCGTGGGCCAGCACCGAGCCGAGCAGTGCGAGGACGAACCCGGCCCCGACGAGGTAGCCGCCGAGCGGGGACAGTTGCAGTCGTTGACCGGCCAGTTCGCCGTACAGGACCGTGATCAGGAGGGCGAGCAGCAGGATCGAGCCGTTCAGGTAGAGCGGCACCCCGAGGATCCGGCCCACCCGCATGCCGGGGCGCCGGGCGGCCCGTGGTCGCCTGCGCTGTTCCATCGGGCTGATGCTACGCGGCGGGAGATCACCTACCGGAGCGGCGGCGGTCGGCCTGTCATACCGGTGGCCTAACCTTCCGGGGCATGACGGCGGATCCGGTGATCACTCAGCAGGCCCCGACCCCGACGGAGCTGCCGGCGGGGGTGCGGGCCTCGCTGTCACCGTCGCGGGCGGCGGATTTCAAAACCTGCCCGCTGCTCTACCGGTTCCGCAGCATCGACCGGCTGCCCGAGCGGCCCAGCGTGGAGCAGGCTCGGGGCACGCTGGTGCACGCGGTGTTGGAGCGGTTGTTCGACCTGGCGCCGGCCGCCCGCACTCCGGAGGCCGCCGGTGATCTCGTCCCCGGCCAGTGGGACCGCCTGGTCACCGAGCAGCCGGAGTTGGCCGGGTTGTTCCCCGATGACGACCCGGCCGCCGTGGCGGAGTTCCTCCGTTCGGCGTCGGCCCTGTTGGGCGGCTACTTCGCGGTGGAGGATCCGCGTCGGCTGGAGCCGGCGGAGCGGGAGAGCCTGATCTCCGCCGTGGTCGACGACGAGCTGCTGATTCGCGGCTATCTCGACCGGCTCGACGTGGCTCCTGACGGTGCGCTGCGGGTGGTGGACTACAAGACCGGCGGCGCCCCCCGGGAGGCGTTCGAGGCGCGGGCCCTGTTCCAGTTGAAGTTCTACGCCCTGGTCCTGTGGCGTACCCGTGGCGTGGTGCCCCGGGTGCTGCGCCTGCTCTACCTCAAGGACGCCGAGGTGTGCGACTACGCCCCCGAGGCCGAGGAGTTGGTGCGCTTCGAGCGGACGGTGGTGGCGTTGTGGCGGGCGATCGAGCAGGCCACCGCTGCCCGCGATTTCCGGCCCCGGCCGAGCCGGCTGTGCGACTGGTGCAGTCATCAGGCCCGTTGCCCCAGCTACGGGGGGACGCCGCCGCCGTTCCCAGAGCCGACGACGACGCCCGATCCGCTGCGCGACGCCCGGTCCTCCCCCGCGCCACCCGGCGCCGACGAGTAGCCGCCCTCCTTCGCGGGGATGAGGGACGAGTCACCACACAAGACGATCTTTCAGCGGTGGAGGCGGCTAGCGTCGGGGCGTGGGTAACGCGCTGAGGCAGTGGCTGCGTCGCAATCCGGCGGCTGGTGACGCGCTGCTGGCCGTCGGCCTGGTCCTGGCGGAGGTCGTGTTCACCCTGCTGGCTCCCCGGGAGCTCTGGCCGCGGCCACTGCCGGCGACGCTGGGGTGGAGCGTGGTGTGCGCGGCACCGGTGGTGCTGCGCCGGGTGGCGCCGTGGCCGGCGCTGCTCGCCGCGTTGGCGACGCTGCTGCCGTCCTTCGTCATCGAGGTGGCGCCGAACACGCAGAGTCTGACTTTCGTGGTGCTCACCTACACGATGGCGGCCTACCGTCCGGTGCGGCCGGCGCTGGTGGCGGCGGTGGCGCTGTGGCTTCCGGTGGCCGTGGTGAACGCCCTGGTGCCGCCGGAGGGGGTTCCGCAGGTCAGTTCGGCGTTCCTGATCGCCAACAGCATCCTGGTGGGGATCGTGTCGTTCTCGGTGGGGCGCACGGTGCACGCGCGCCGCTCGTCCACCGAGGCGCTGCGGGAACGGGCCCGGGTCGCCGAGGCCAATCAGCGGGCGCTGGCCGAGCAGGCCGTCGCGGACGAGCGGCGTCGGATCGCCCGGGAGTTGCACGACGTGGTGGCCCACCACGTCAGCGTGATGGGGGTGTTGGCGACCGGGGTGCGGCGGGTGCTGCGCCGCGACCCGGACAGCGCCGACGAGGCGATGGCCACGATCGAGGAGACCAGCCGGGCGACGCTGCGGGAGCTGCGCCGGCTGCTGGACGTGCTGCGTACCGAGGCCGAGCCGGCGGCGGAGCTGGCGCCGCAGCCGGGTCTGGCCGGTATCGCGACGCTCGCCGATCAGGTCCGGGAGGCCGGGCTGCCGGTGACGTTGACCGTGACGGGCACGCCGGGGCAGCTGGAGGAGGGGGTGGCGCTGACCGTGTACCGGATCGTGCAGGAGGCGCTGACGAACGCCCTCAAACATGCCGGGTCGGCGACCGCGCAGGTGCGGGTGGGCTTCGGTGGCGACGCGGTGGAGGTCGAGGTCACCGACACCGGTCGCGGGCCGTCACCGGACCCGGATCGGATCGGGCACGGCCTGGTCGGGATGCGGGAACGGGTCGGCCTCTACGGTGGGGTCCTGCGCACCGGCGCGCGCAGCGGCGGCGGCTACCGGGTGTATGCCCGGATTCCGGTCGAGCCGCTGCCCGAGACGAGCCGACGGTGAGGTGGGCCTGGTGAGCGGTGCAGTCGACAGGGAGGATCAGATGGCCGATTCGACGGGGCAGGCCCGGCCGGTGCGGATCCTGCTCGCCGACGACCAGCCACTGCTGCGTACCGGTTTCCGGATGGTCCTTGGCGCGGAGGCCGACCTGGACATCGTCGCGGAGGCCGGCGACGGGGTGGAGGCGGTGGAGCTGTCCCGTCGGTTGCTGCCGGACGTGGTGCTGATGGACATTCGGATGCCGAGGATGGATGGGGTGAGCGCCACCCGGGCGATCGTGGATGCCCGGCTGCCGGTGCGGGTGCTCATTCTGACCACCTTCGACCTCGACGAGTACGTGGTGGGTGCGCTGCGGGCCGGGGCGAGCGGCTTCCTGGCCAAGGACGTGCCGGCGGAGGACCTGGTCACCGCGATCCACACGGTGGCCGCCGGCGACGCGGTGGTGGCGCCGCGGATCCTGCGTCGGCTGCTGGACCGCTTCGCCGACGTGCTGCCGGATCCGTCCGCGACGCCACCGAAGGCGTTGGGCGCGCTCACCGAACGGGAGCGGGAGGTGCTCGTGCAGGTCGCCCGCGGCCTGTCGAACGCCGAGATCGCCCGGGCGCTGTCGGTGAGCGAGACCACCATCAAGACGCACGTCGGACATGTGTTGACCAAGCTCGGGCTACGCGACCGGGTGCAGGCGGTGGTGCTGGCGTACGAGTCGGGCCTGGTCCGACCTGGGGGTTAACGCCACCGTTGCATCCGTCACCTACCGTGACGACCTGCGGCGGAAATCGGTTGACCCTCACGCGACGGCAACGTCCAGGATGACCATGACCACCGACGGCAGACGAGCGACAGCTGCCGGAGTCGGGGACAACCCTGACTTCGGTTTGGGGGGTACCCGCAGCCGGAAATCCGCTTCGGCTCCGCCCGGAGTCGGACGGATCGGCGGTGGGCAGCACAGATGATGGACTCGCACCGGACCAGCGGGGGCGGTGCGAGCAGACGCGACGGAGAGGTACGTGACGTGACCGCTACCACAGGCCAGCCGGCATCAGCCGCAGCCCGGGCGAGCGACGTGTGGAAGGTGTACGGCACCGGCGAGGCGCAGGTCATCGCCCTGCGGGGGGTCAGCGCGGAGTTCGAGCGTGGACGGTTTACCGCGATCATGGGCCCGTCGGGTTCCGGCAAGTCGACGTTGATGCACTGCCTGGCCGGGTTGGACTCGGTGACCAGGGGGACCGTGGAGATCGGCGAGACCACCGTCACCGGGCTCGGTGACGCGGGTCTGACGAAGCTGCGCCGCGACAAGGTCGGCTTCATCTTCCAGCAGTTCAACCTGCTGCCGACGTTGACCGCCAAGGAGAACATCCTGCTCCCGCTGTCGATCGCCGGGCGCAAGCCGGACCCGGCATGGTTCGACGTCGTGATCGACACGGTGGGTCTGCGGGACCGGCTGGGTCACCGGCCGGCGCAGTTGTCCGGCGGCCAGCAGCAGCGGGTGGCGTGCGCCCGGGCCCTGGTCGCCCGCCCCGAGGTGATCTTCGCGGACGAGCCGACCGGTAACCTCGACTCGCGTTCCGGCGCGGAGGTGTTGAACTTCCTGCGCAACTCGGTACGCGAGCACGGCCAGACCATCGTCATGGTCACCCACGATCCGACGGCCGCCGCGTACGCCGACCGGGTGGTGTTCCTCGCCGACGGGCAGATCGTCTCGGAGCTGATCGAGCCGACCGCGGACACGGTGCTGGACACGATGAAGAAGCTGGACACGCCCGCCGAGGTGGCCGGCTGATGTTCCGGGCAACCTTGAAGAGTCTGCTGGCCCGCAAGGTCCGGCTGATCCTGTCCGGCCTGGCCGTGGTGCTCGGCGTGATGTTCGTCTCCGGCGCCTTCGTCCTCACCGACACCCTGGGCCGCTCCTTCGACTCGCTGTTCGCCGACGCGTACGCCGAGGTCGACGTCAACGTGGCCGCCAAGCCGAAGCTGGAAATCGGCGAGATGGAGGGCGAGCAGCTGGCCAGCCCGTTCCCGGCCGCCACTGTGGAGACGGTGCGCGCGGTGGACGGGGTGGCCGAGGCCACCGGCGTGGTCGGCGTCGACGGGGCCCGGTTGATCGGCAGCAACGGCAAGGCGGTCACCTCGTTCGGGCCGCCGCAGTTGGGCGGCAACTGGACCGGCGAGAGCGACCTGGTGCGGTTGCGGGAGGGTCGGGAACCGCAGGCCGACGACGAGATCGTGATCAACAAGGGGTTGGCGGACGCCGGCCGGGTGGCGCTCGGCGACCGGGTGGGGGTGCTCACCCTCCAGCCGCGCCAGGATTTCACAATCGTCGGCATCTTCGGCTACAGCGGTGACCGCGACTCCCTCGGCGGTGCCAACGAGGTCATGTTCACCACCCCCGTGGCGCAGCAGCTGATGCTCGGCGAGCCGGACGTGTTCAGCAACATCGTGGTCACCGCCGCCGACGGCGTCTCCGACGAACAGTTGCGCGACGCGGTGGCCACGGCGGTCGGCGACGGCTACGTGGTCAAGACCGGCGAGCAGCTCTCCGCCGACGCCGCCGCCGGCCTGAAGGAAGGGCTGTCCTTCTTCAACCGGATCCTGCTCGGCTTCGCCGCGGTGGCCCTGCTGGTCGGTACGTTCCTGATTCTCAACACCTTCTCGATCATCGTGGCGCAGCGCACCCGGGAACTGGCGTTGCTGCGGGCCGTCGGCGCCAGCGGCAAGCAGATCATCGGCTCGGTGGTGCTGGAGGCGATCGCCGTCGGGTTGATCGCCTCGGTGTTCGGCCTGGCCGCCGGCATCGGCGTCGGCGCGCTGCTGGCGTACCTGTTCGGCAACCTCGCCGGCGGGCTGGCCCTGGCCGGGGTCGCGGTGCCGGCCTCGGCGGTGATCGGCGCGTTCGGCGTCGGTCTGGTGATCACGGTGCTGGCGGCGTTGCTGCCGGCGCTGCGGGCCGCGCGGATCCCACCGATCGCGGCGATGCAGGACGTGGCCACGCCGGACCGGCCGTTGACCAAGGTGACCGTCGGCGGCGCGCTGGTCACCGCGATCGGCGCCACCCTGCTCTTCCTCGGCCTGGGCGGGTACGCCGGTGGCAGCACACTGGCCACCATTCTCGGTGGCGTGCTGTTCTCGTTCATCGGGGTGGCCCTGCTGACGCCGCTGATCAGTCGTCCGGTGGTGGCGGCGCTGGGCACCGTCTTCTCCGGCTGGGTGCCGGGCAAGCTGGGTCGGCTCAACTCGGGCCGCAACCCGCGCCGCACCGCGATCACCGCCGCCGCGTTGATGGTGGGGATCGCCCTGGTCACCGGCATCACGGTGATCCTGGACTCGGCCAAGAGCAGCATCAGCGGGTTGGCGCAGGACAGCATCAGCGCCGAGCTGGTGATCGCCGGGGCGCAGTCGGGTCCGCGCCCGCCGACGTTCGACCCGGCGGTGCTGGACGAGGCGAAGGCCATCCCCGGTGTCCGCCTCGTCGACGGCGAGTACGGCGACATGGCGCTGGTCGGCGGCGAGCGTACCTGGGTCGGTGCCAGCAGCGAACCGAGCGCGCTGGTGCAGATGTTCGGCGCCACCGCCACCGCCGGGGACATCGGGCGGCTGGGGCCGGGCCAGATGCTGATCAGTTCTGACGCGGCGGAGTCGCGTGGCCTGTCGGTCGGCTCGACGGTACCGGTGCAGTTGGCCCGCGGCGAGGAACGCACCTACACGGTCACCGGCATCTACGAGAGCACCCCGCTGTTCGGCGGCGTGACGTTGCCCGCCGAGGCGGCGCGTGACTTCGCCATCCCGCAGCCCATCCAGGGCTACATCCAGCTGGAGCCCGGAGTACGGGCGGCCGACGTGCTGCCCCAGGTGGAGGCGCTGCTGACGGACAGCCCGGAGGTGTCGGTGGCCGACCGGGACGCGTTCATCGAGCAGCAGGCCGGGCAACTCGACGGGCTGCTCCAGATGATCCAGATCCTGCTGGCGCTGGCCATCGTGATCGCGGTGCTCGGCATCATCAACACCCTCGCCCTGTCGGTGCTGGAGCGGACCCGGGAACTGGGTCTGTTGCGTGCCATCGGCCTGCGCCGGTCGCAGACCATGGGGATGATCACCGTGGAGGCGGTGGTGATCTCGGTGTTCGGCGCGCTGCTCGGCGTCGTGGTCGGTGCCGGCCTGGGTGCCGCGGTGGTGGAGGCCCTGCGCGACGAGGGAATCACCAAGCTGGTGCTGCCGTGGGGCCAGATGGGTGTCTTCCTCGGCCTGGCCGCGATCATCGGCGTGATCGCGGCGGCGCTGCCGGCGATCCGGGCCGCCCGGATCAACGTGCTGGGCGCCATCGCCCACGACTGAGGCACCGCCGAAGCGAAGGCCCCTGTCACCGATCCGGTGGCAGGGCCTTGCGCTGCGCGTCCAGCCGACCAGCCGGGCGGTAGCGGGGTCAGGCGGGGGTTCGGCGCAGCAGCCCCGCCAGCAGGTCCAGGTCCGCCAGGAGCAGGCTCTCCAACTGGTGTACGCCGTCGGCCGGCGCCAGCGGCACCTCGGCGGGTACGGCCAGCACCGCGGCCCCGGCGGCGACCGCGCTGGCCACCCCGGTCGCCGAGTCCTCGATCGCCACGCACCTGTCGATGGGCACTCCGAGCAGCCGGGCGGCCGTCAGGTAGGGCTCCGGGTGCGGCTTGGTCGAGTCGACCTCGTCGCCGCAGACCACCACGTCGAAGCTGTCGCGGCCGAGAGTGTCCAGGGCGATCTCGACAAGCGCCCGCCCGCTGGAGGTGACCAGGGCGGTCGGGATCCGCGCCTGCCGGACCGCGCCGAGCAGCGCCAGCGCCCCCGGCCGCCACTGCAGCCCGGTGCGGAACAACTCCAGGATCCGCGCGTTGATCCACTCCGCGCTGGTCTGCGGATCCCGGTGCGGTTGCCCCAGGTCGTCGTGCAGGATGCGCATCGAGTCGGCCATCCCCGTGCCGACGATCGCCCGACGGGCGTCGGCGGACAGGGCGCCGCCGTAGTGGTGGGCGAGTTCGGCCAACGCGACGTCCCACAACCGCTCGCTGTCGACCAGGGTGCCGTCCATGTCGAAGAGCACGGCGGCCGGACGGGTGCTGCTCACCGGATCCTCCTCGGGCTCGGGTAACCGGTGAATCCTGTCAGCCGACGGTGCTTCCGCGCCCGGCACAGTGACCTTTCTCAACCGAGATCGCAGGCGGCCAGGGATCGTTCGTAGCCGCGGAAGAACGCCTCGGTCCGCTGCTCGGGGGTGCCGTGGGAGCCCTCGGCGAACCATGGTTGGCCGGGGTCGTCGCCGACGGCCAGCAGTCCGTCGTTGAACTCGTCGAGGTCGCCTTCCTCAAGGGTGAGCCGGCCGGCCCGTACCGAGTCGCCGAGGAACGCCCCGGCCATGCAGTCGGCCTGCAACTCCTGCTGGATGGTGAAGTTGTACCGGATGCCCAGCCGGGTCTGGATGCCGTGCGCGTACTCGTGGCCGAGCAGGTAGAACACGAACGCGTCACCGATCTGCCGGAAGGCGCCGAAGGACCAGTTGATGTCGTACGCGATGTAGTCGTCGATGGTGCAGTAGACCGCGTTGTTGCGGGGCACCTCCTGCCCGCCGCAGGAAACCTCACCGTCGCGCTGGTACGGGATGACCTGCCGGATCGGCCGGAAGGACTGCTCCGACACCTCGAACTGGTCAGCCCAGTACAGCTCGGCGAGCCGCTGCGCGTCGGCCACGTCCTGCCGGAACTCCTCCACCGTGTCGGTGCCGTCGGCACGGGTCACCTCGGCCGTCGGTTCGGCCGGCTGCCGCTGCCCGCCCGGGTCCGCCGGTCCCCCCACCGGCTCCACCATGCAGGCGGCCGCCGCCACCAGCGCTACCGCCAGGCCGGCGAGCCTGCCTCGGCGTCGCCCTCGCCCACCTGCCGCCACCGTGCTCCTCCCGCCTCGGCGTCGCCGGTCCAGTACCCCGACGGTACGACCGTCACGCCCGTTGCCGTCAGGTACGCCGTCCCGTCCCGTCCGGTTCAGTTGCCCGTCTGCCAGCGGGTTTCATCCGGCCGATTTGGGCCAGTCGGATCGATCCCGGCCCAGTGCGGTGGCCAGAAACGTTGGCGGTGTCGCGGCGAGGGAAGGCGGCGTTGGAGTCGGCGCGGCCCGGTGAACGTTGCTGGCCACCTCACTAGGGTGCGGTGGTCGGTGTCCGGAACGGACGCCCGGCTCCGACGTCCCCGGTGAACCGGCACCGGCGATGGTGGCGGACGCGAGAGGGAGACCCCGTGAAATACATGATCATGCTGTACGGCTCGCAGCGGGACTACGACGCGATGGCCGGGCACGCCGCCGACCGACCGGCGATGTCGGCCGAGCAGGTGGCCGCGATGCACGAGCACATGGGCAGGGTGCACCAGGATCTTGCCGACTCCGGTGAGCTGGTGGACGCTCAGGGGCTGACCGCGCCGGTGCACGCCCGCCGGGTCCAGGTACGCGCCGGCGCTGCGATGGTCACCGACGGCCCGTACCCGGAGACGCAGGAGGTCCTCGCCGGGTACACCGTGGTCGAGTGCGCCAGCTTCGACCGGGCCGTCGAGATCGCCGCCATGCTGGTGAACCCCGACAACCCGGGCGAGTACGTCGATGTCCGCCCGATCGCCGAGGGCGTCGACGATCTCGTCTGATGGGTGAACCGACCGTCGAGGACCTGCTGCGCCGGCTGGCGCCGCAGGTCCTCGGCGCGCTCGTGCGCCGCTACGGGCACTTCGACACCGCCGAGGACGCCACCCAGGAGGCGCTGATCGCCGCGGCCACCGCCTGGCCCCGCGACGGCGAACCGGCCAACCCCCGGGCCTGGCTGATCACGGTGGCGTCGCGGCGGCTCACCGACCTGCTCCGGGCCGAGCAGGCGCGACGGCAGCGGGAGGACCTCGTCGGCCGGCAGGTGCTGGCCGAATGGCGGCTACCACCGCCGGGTGACCGGATCGCGGACTCCGACGACACCCTGATCCTGCTGTTCCTGTGCTGCCATCCGTCGCTGCCCCCGGCCGCGCAGATCGCGTTGACCCTGCGGGCGGTCGGCGGGCTGAGCACGGCGGAGGTGGCCCGGGCGTTCCTGGTGCCGGAGCAGACCATGACCCGGCGGATCAGCCGCGGCAAGCAGCGGATCCGCGACAGTGGCCTGCCCTTCGCGATGCCCGACCCGGCCGAGGTCCCGACGCGCCTCACGGCCGTGCTCCGGGTGCTCTACCTGATCTTCAACGAGGGGTACGCGAGCACCTCCGGGCCCGGACTGCTCCGCGCTGACCTGTGTGCCGAGGCGATCCGGCTGACCCGGCTGGTGCATCGGATGCTGCCCGACGCCGCGGAGGTTACCGGTCTGCTGGCGTTGCTGCTGCTCACCGACGCCCGCGCGCCGGCACGCACCGGGCCGCACGGCGAGCTGGTGCCGATGGCCGAGCAGGACCGTTCCCGCTGGCGGGCCGATCAGATCACCGAGGGCACGGCGCTTGTGGTCGAGGCGCTGCACCGGGGGCGCCCCGGGCCGTACCAGGTCCAGGCCGCCATCGCTGCCCTGCACGACGAGGCATCCAGCCCGGACGAGACCGACTGGCCCCAGATCGCGGCGCTGTACGAGGTGCTGACGGAGATGGACAGCAACCCCCTGGTCGCGCTGAACCATGCCGTCGCGGTGGCCATGACGGACGGTCCCGACGCGGGACTGGCGCTGGTCGACAGGGTGGCCGCCGACGGTCGGCTGGCCCGGGATCCGAGGCTGCCCGCCGTACGCGCGCACCTGCTGGAGCGGCGCGGCGACCCGGCGGCGGCCCGCGCCGAGTACCGGACAGCTGCCGCGCGGGCCGTCAACCTGGCGCAGCAGCGTTACCTCAACGCTCGCGCCGACCGCCTCACCGACGGCTGACCCACGGTGACCGGGCGGCACCGACGGCTTCGGCAGCCGGGCCGCCGTCGCCGCAGCGTTCGAGGTGTCAGGCGTGCGACGGCCCAGGTAGGTCACCCGTCCGCTCCGCGGGTACCGCCACGGTGATCCGGATCTCGGTGGTCAGCGACAAGCCGCCGCCGTCGTCGCGGGCGGCGTCCAGCGCCTGCGCGGCGTCGGCGGTCGCGGTGGGCAGTCGGTCCGCCGGTAGGTGTCGCAGCAACGCTCGTCCGCCGTGTGACCACATCCACCGCACCCAGTGGTCGACGTCGTCGAACCGGCTCTCGACCCGGTGCGCGACGATCGAGGTGACGGTGAGGCCCGCGCCGTCCATGGTGGCGGTGATCGCCTGCTCGTCGGCGAACGGGCCGGCCGGGCGCGCCGGCCGGGCCTGGTCGGTCGGCAGATGCGCCGCCAGGGCGTCGGTGGCGGCGACGAAGGCCGGATCCTGGGCACCGAAGGTGCTGATCACCAGGCGGCCGGACGACCGCAACAGCCGAGCGTACGCCTCCAGGGCCTGTTGCGGCTGCGGGAGCAGGAAGACGACCAGCCCGGCCAGGACGGCGTCGAAGCTGCGGGGCGGGAAGTCGGGCTGCTGGGCGTCGTCCACCCGGACGTCGACGTGAGTCAGACCAGCGCGGGTGACGTCCTCGGCGGTGAGGGCGACCATGGCCGGAGCGAGGTCGATCCCGGTGACGTGCCCGGTCGGTCCGGTGGCGTGCGCCGCCGGGAAAAGCACCGCGCCGCGACCGCAACCGACGTCGAGAACACGCTCACCCGGCCGGATGGCGGCGCGCCGGACGAGCTCGGCACCGAACGGGCCGAAGAAGGAGACTCCGGTGCGGTCGTAGCTCGGCGCGGCCTGGTCGAACACCTCCGCGGCCCCACTGGGCCGGGCACTGCCCGTCATCGACGCCCCCTCCATCTTGTCGGACATGAAAACCCTAACCGGCAGGGGTGGCGGGTGGCACCCCTGCCGGCGCTGCGGCCCGGTCAGGCGAAGAGCGTGTGATAGGCGTTCAGGGCGGGTTGGCCACCCAGGTGGGCGTAGAGAACGTTGGCGTCGGCGGGGATGTCCCGGGCACGGACGAGGTCGATCAGCGCCGCCATCGACTTGCCCTCGTACACCGGGTCGATGATCATGCCTTCCAGCTCACCGGTGAGCCGGATCGCGTCCAGGGTGGACTGGACCGGAATGCCGTACCGCTCCCCTGCCCAGCCCGCCAGCACGGTGATCTCGTCGTCGCGCAGGTCCCGCCCGAGACCGATGAGCGCGGCGGTGTCACGGGCGATCTTCTCCACTTGGGCCCGGGTCTCGTCGAGCTTCGCCGAGGCGTCGATGCCGAGCACCCGCCGGGGCCGGTCCTGGTCGGCGAAACCGGCGATCATCCCCGCCTGGGTGCTGCCGGTGACGCTGCACACGACGATGGTGTCGAAGAAGACCCCCAGCTCCCGCTCCTGTTGCTGGACCTCGTACGCCCAGTTGGCGAAGCCGAGCCCGCCCAGCGGGTGGTCGGACGCCCCGGCGGGGATCGCGTACGGCACGCCACCGCCGGCCCGGACCTCCTCCAGCGCCCGCTGCCAGCTCTCCTTGACGCCGATGCCGAAGCCGTCCGGTGCGAGGCGCACCTCGGCCCCCATCACGCGCGACAGCAGAATGTTGCCGACCTTGTCGTTGACCGGGTCCGGCCAGTCCACCCAGCTCTCCTGCACCAGGACGGCCTTCAGGCCGGCCCGGGCCGCGACGGCGGCCACCTGACGGGTGTGATTGGACTGCACACCACCGATGCTGACCAGGGTGTCCGCGCCAAGGGCCAGGGCGTCGGGCAGCAGGTACTCCAGCTTGCGGGTCTTGTTTCCGCCGAAGGCCAGGCCGCTGTTGCAGTCTTCCCGCTTGGCCCAGATCCGGGCGCCGCCCAGATGGCGACTCAGTTGGTCCAGCGGATGGACCGGGCTGGGGCCGAAGAGCAACGGGTAGCGGTCGAACACGTCGAGAGACATGCAATATATTGCACGTTGCAGGTCTTCAGCTGTCAACCCCTCCTTCCCGGCACGCTCGGTACCGAACGGCCGCCCGGCCGGACGCGGCACGTCGAGCGCGACGGGGGCGTGACGCCGTCGACGTCACGCCCCCGTCACCGATGCCGCCCCGGCCGGCGACTGGTCAGCAGGTGTTGAGCATGGTGCTCAGCGCCGATTTCTCCGCGCTGTTCACGGTGAGGCCGTAATACCACTTCACCTGGATCCAGGCCCGGGCGTAGGTGCAGTGGAAGGCCGCGCGCGGCGGCTTCCAGGCGGCCGGATCCTTGTCGCCCTTGGACGAGTTGACCGTGCCGGTGACCGCCCACAGTTCCGGCCCGCCCAGGTCGTTGGCGTAGGTCTGGCGACGCGAGGTGCTCCAGGCCCAGGCGCCCGAACGCCACGCCTCAGCCAGCGGCACCACGTGGTCGATGGAGATATCGGCGGGGTTCGTGCGGGTCACCCCGTCGTACGGGCTGTACCAGGACCCGGAGGTCGGATAACAGCTGGAGTTCACCACGACGTTGCTGCCGTCCCGCTTGAGCACCTGCTCCCGGGTGTTGCAGGCACCGGTGATGGTGATCCAGTGCGGGAAGAGGTCGCGGTTGTAGCTGGACTGGTGGGACTCGGCCGCGACGGTGAGCGAGTTCAGCCGGCTCACCGCCGTGCTGTACGAGGGGATGTTGGGGGGTGTGGCGTGGGCGGCCGGCGGCACGAGTACCACCGACAGGGCGACAGCGATCGCCGAGACGATCGCCACCTTGCGTAGGCGAGCCACGGGACGACTCCTGACTGTCTCCTGCGACGGCGGGTGGGGGAACCCGACTTGGGGGCGCGGCAGGCGACATCAGGATTCTCGCAGAAATCGCGATCAATAAATGTCATCGCGCCACAAGCGCCGTTAACGCCACATGAAGACCCGCCGGCGGCTCACTCGGGCAGGTACTCGTGCGCGAGGAAATCCTTGAGACAGGCGGCCGCGTGCCCGGCGGCCAAGAAGAGTTCCGCAGTCGAGCCGGAACTGGCCACGTGCCCCGCGACCACTCCGCGGAAGACCGCCCAGAGCCGCCGCTCGTTCCAGAGGCCGAACTCGTACGACTCGGTGTCCAGCGCCGTCAGGCGTCCATCCTGGTCGCGCAACTCCGCCAGAGCCGCCTCGGTCATCAGCTCCGGCGGTCCGCTGGCCACCGCGCCGTCGAAGTCGATCTCGGGTCGGGGTGCGGTCGGCGATACCGGTAGGTCCTCTGCCCGAGCCGACTTGCGGAAGTCGACCACGAGATCCTGGAACCGGGTGTTGACCCGACGGTAGTAGGCCAACAGAGTCCGCACATAGTCGGGAATCCACAGCTGCGGCACCCGGGTCACCACCTCCCCCGACGCCAGCCGCTCGTAGTGGCCGACCCAGCGCGGAACCACGACGTCGCCGGCGCCGTCCCCTCTCGCCGTGCCGACCAGAAAGAACGCCGAGGGATTGAACCGCTCCACGATGTTCCGGACAGCGCGTGCCCGCCCGGGCGTCAAGCGCTCCGGTGACCGGGCGAGGTAGACCGAGAGCGGTCGATCGGCCCGCTCCGCCGACACCTCGATCCACCGACCGATCTCCGTGGCCTGGCTCTCCGGTGCCAACTCCGGCACGAAGACCTGGAGCACCGCACGGTACTCCGCCGGGTGCGAGGTCAGCACCGCGACGTCGACCCGTCTGGCCGACTCCGCCGGAAGCGTGCCGGACACGCCACGACGCGTCGGTCTGCCGGCGGCACCGGTCGTGGTCTCCGATGCGGGTTGCTGGGCCGAGGGCTGCCTGGGCACCGACGGAGACGTCGGCTCCTGGTCACGTTCGTCGCCGAGGGTGGGTTGCGGTGAGAATGCGTGCATGGCCTGCACCGAAAGTCGGGCATGTTCCGCCTCGGTCAGCAGCGGGGCCCGAGCGCCGAAGTCGAGCAGGAGCAGGTGCACCTGCTCCGGGGTCAACCCACGCGCCGCGCGGGCCCGCAGCACCAGATGATGCACGATCGCCTCGCAGGACTCACGGGCCACCTCAACCTCGTCGAGCCCGACGTTTTCCGCCGGCTTCGCCGCTGACGGCCGGCGCAGGTCGGCGGCCGGCTGGGGCGTCGCGCCGACCACCGGTGCCGCCGACTGCCCGCCGGTGTGCCACAGGTACTCCTCCAGCGCCGCGGCGGCCAGCGTGAAGAACCAGCCACGTGCCTGGTCCTCGTCGCGCATTCGCAGGTCCCGGTCGGCGAAGAGCAACGCGCAGCCGGCCAACGACAACAGCGTCTGCAGTCGCCATCGCTCACCGAACCCCTGGATGGCGGCGATCGCCCGGCCCGCCTCATGCACCGCCGCGCTGACCTCGGCGTGCCCGAGCAGCTCGGGCCGCTGACCGGTGGCCGGGGCGATGCGCAGCAGGGCACGGATCAACTCGGTGCCGGTGTCACCCTCGATCCGGGTGGAGGTCCGGAGCCAGTGCGCCACCATGGAGAGCAACAGGTGCATCGGGTCTCGGGTCAACGGCCCGTCGCTGTGGTAGCCGCCGAGGTCGATCAGCTGGTACCCGTTTCCCTCGAGAGTGGGCTCGGTCGGCACCAGGATGTTGCCGATGTTCAGGTCACCATGGGTATGGCCGGTCAGCAGCGACAGCTCCTCACTGCTTCGTGGCGCGGAACCGGCAAGGAAGGCGAGCGGGTTGGGCAGCTCCGACCGCCACCAGCCCAACTGGACCCGCGCCTGCCCGTCCGGTACGCCCGCCCGCTTTGCCCAGGCCCGCAGGCGCGCACCGGGCGTACCGCGCCGCTCCGGCCGTCCGTCGAGCAGTTCGGCCAGATAACCGCCGACGGTGGTGGGCCGCTGCTGGCTCGACGGTGGTGGTTGGTTCCAATCGTGCACCACCGACTGCACGATGGTGCGCAGCTGAGCGGGAAAGTCCGGCAGCGCCATCACCTCGGTCAGCGGCGGGCAGGCCAACAGGTCTCCCGCGGCGACGTCGAACGCAGCGACCCAGCTGTCACCGAGCGACTCCAGCTGGGCGGTGGGCAGATGCCGGCGTACGAAGGTCGGCGGTGAGTCGACGTACGCCAGCTGCGCACGCTCGATCTCGCCGGTCTGACCGTCGTAGAAGCGCAGGAACCGTTGCCGGTCACGCTGGCCGGGCTCCCGCCAGACCACAAGCGCTATCGGTGTTCCGCTGTGGCCGCCCTGCTGATAGCGCACGATTTCGACGGAGACCCGCTTGACCCGGACCCAACGTTCGAAGGCGGCCGTCTGCCCGGCCGGAATCCGGCTCCAGTCGCCGGTCAGCTCCGGTTCGTCCGGCATCAGCCGACTCCCCACTCGGCGACCAGCTGGACGATCGCGACGACGATCCCGGCGACGCTCAGCACCGCGCCGAGCACCTCCCAGGGCTTTTCCCTGATCAGTACGGTGGTCGACGGACGCCGGCCCAACACGAGCCCGGGCGCCAGCCGGCCCAGCCCACCGGGCAGTCCCGCGACGAGCCGCCGCAACCCGGTCGTGTTGACGCCGCTGCCCTTGACGAGCCGCCCCTCCTCCAGCAGCGCCCGCTCAGTGACCCACTGCCCGTCCGGTCCGGCCTTGAGTTCACGGCGGGTGGACGTCAACTGGACGAAGTGCATCCGGTACCGGGTGACGGCACCGTAGGTGCGCGACTGTTGGACGACCTCGACCTCACCCAACTCGACCAGACGGTCCCGCCGGGCGTCGAAGCTGAACCCGGGTAGTTCCTCCTCCAACTCCCGGACCGCCGCGGCAAACGCGTCCCGGTCGTCGGAACGCAGGTGGCCACCGGGCAGCTGATACTGCCGGGCCGCCCGGTCGTAGATCATCAGGTAGCGCGGGCCGAGTAGCCGCAGTCGCGTCTTGATCAGCACCTGGACCACCCGCCCAGACCGGAGCGGCGACGCCTGCGGGTCGAGACTGAGCCGGCGGTGCTCGATCACGTACAGGAACTGCGCACCGGCCAGCACCTGCTGCGGTTGGTACGGCGGCTCCGTGGTGCCCGCTCGCGCCCAGTTGTCGATGACAGGTGTGCCGCTGCGCAGGTAGGCGGCGAGGCTCTTGAGGAACAGGGCCGCCGCCGGGCTCGCCGCCTTCACCGTGTGCCGACCGGTGGCCGGATCCTCGGTCACCAGCACGGCACCCGAGAGCTGCAGGAAACCGGTGACCACCTCAGCCGCCACCGGTCCGGCCGCGCCGCCGAACCCGGCTGCCGCGCAGAGTTGGTCGGCCGTGACCGCGCCCTCGTCGTGGTCGGGTACGGCCTCCAACACCCGTGCCAGCCGCTCAGGTGGCGCGTCGGCGCTCATCGGCCACCGGCAGCGTCAGCGGCGTCCAGCACGGACAGCCGCGGGGACGGTATCTCGTAGAGCGGGCGGATAGGCACCTCCGGGCCGCCGGCGAGCCGCAGCGCCGAACCAGGATTCCGGTTGATCACGGGGAGATAGGCCAACGCCGTGATCCCGAACCGTCGCAGGATCTTCAGCATCGACAGCGCGGTCGTGTTCGAGCCGTTGAACTCGTCGATGATGGCGACGGCGTACGAGTCGCGCTCGGCGAGCAGGCTGAGCTGACGGCCCCAGCCCATCTCCGTGTGCCGGTCGACCTCCGAGAAGTCGTCCCGCTCCGCAGCCCAGAGGATCCTGCGGGGGATCTTGACCGCGACCGGCCGCGCGCCTCGGCGGGCTTTGAGCTGGTCGGTGAGCGTGTTCATGGCCGGCTCCGCCGGACAGACGTAGACCGCCTCCTCGACGCCCGCGCCGCCGATCCGGGTCGCCTCCAGCATCTCGTCGAGCTTGTAGGCGATCCAGTCGCCGTACTCCTCGAACATCCGCTTGAAGTCGGGCACCAGGGAGAAGCGTGGCGGCCCCGGAGAGCTCTGGTCCGGGTCGCCGGGGCCATATTTCTCCGGCACCCACTCGTGGGTCAGCAGCATCTCCCACATGTCGTAGGACCGGATGCCGGGCCGGTCCGCCAGGGGATCCGCCGGGAGGCTCTTCGCGAGACACTGATCGCACCGGGTGCGTTCGGTCTTCCGCCGGGCGATCGGGCCGGCCACACCACGCACCCGGTAGGCGCGGCGGTCGACCACCATCTGGAAGGAGTCCCTGGCCGGCCCCAACCGCTCCCGGTCGATGAAGACCGCAATGATCGTGGGTCTCACCACGAGGCCGCGCGCACCCAGCCGTCCGATCAACGCCTCGGTCGTCCGACCGGTGTTGACCACGTCCAGCATCAGCAGCGCGTCGCCGGAGGTCGGCAGGTTCGCTAGGTCGTCGCCGGCGGAGACCGGGAAATGTCTGATCCCGAGGCGTTGCGCCACCTCCGCGCCCACCTCGACGAGCCACGGGGAGTGCGCCTGGTGCGAGACGATCATCAGTGGTCCGGAGCTGCCGTTCTGCTCCTCCAGGACGATGTCCTTGGTCAGTTGGCTGACCTCCTGCATGGCGTACGACGCGTCGAAGAAATACCGGGTGCAGTACTTCTCGCTGGTGCCGAACTTGTAGTGACCCAGTCGACGGAGGATCTTGCCGCCCAGCCGGTCGCTGATCGGCTGGTTCAGTCGCTGGAGTTGCTCGGCGTACTCGGGGTCTGGCGGCTGGATCGGTTCGTCGTCGACCTGCCCGGCCGAGACCCGAACCCGGGAGCCGTCGCCGTACTGAATGACGATGTGCCCGGGATGGTCGGTGCCGACGATGTCACGGAAAGCCTGTTGCAGGCCGGTCCCCATCGCCGGCATCAGGACCAGCACCTCCAGGCCGGGATTGGTCAGCAGCAGGGTGCCGAGGGCCTTGCCGGTGTACGCGGCGACGGTCTGGATGATGAGTTCGTGCGGGCTCAGGGTGAAATCGACCAGGACCAGCGTGCCCTCGACCGGGTCCTCGCTCGCCGAGACGTCAGCGATGAGCCGGTCGTACACCTGCCACGCTGACCTCAACTGCTCGAAGCTGAGATAGATCGTCTGACTCGGCTCCGCGCTCACCGTACCCGGGTGGACCTCGGCGACGAGGTCACGGTAGAAACGCAGCCGATCGTCGGGTACGTCCTCTGTGGTCGCGCTGCCGAGCCGGATGACCTTTGGAATGATCCGCCAACGTTCAGCCATGAGTCGGCAGCCGGGCGACGACGAGGTTGCCGCGGATCTTCGGAATACCCAGCCCTTCCCGGAGAGTGACCACATACTGCGCCGACGAGTCGGGCTCGTACTCCGCCTCCACCGTCAATCGGATCGCGCCGACATAGATGTCCAGTGAGCCCTGGAAGACGTCGATCACATGGTGGTAGAGGAAATAGAGTCCACAGCCGAGCAGACGGTCCCGCGACCGCGCGTCGCCGTCGTCCGACTTGCTGGAGATGCCCGGCAACAGACTGGCCATGAGCAGGTCGCGGTCGTCGCTGGCGACGTCGGGCTTCCAATCCGACGTCCGTAGCTCGTCCGCCACCAGTGGGTCGGCCCCCTCCCGGCGGATCCTGAAGGTGTCTGTCGCCGGAGCTGCCGCCACCCGCACGTCGCCCCGGCAGACCAGGCCCCTGCGCAGGGTGTCGACGATGGAGTCGCCGTTGTCCCACACCGCGATGGTCAGTGCGGCCTGCGGCACGTCGTCGCGCGGCAGCACCATGTCGGAGGCCACGACGGCGGTCGACGCGTGCGGATGTTCCTGGACGTTGGCCAAGATCTCGTGCACGACCACCCGAGCCACGTCCCACTCAGCGGTACCCTTGAGATGCCGGCTGAACAGGGCCAACGCAAGCGGGTCCGTCCAGCGCCCGAGTTCCTCCCGCATCATCGCCGTCCGGGCGTCGGCGCTGTCGAGGCGGTACAGCGACAGCCCGAACACGCGCTTCTTGCGCAGGTGCTGCACGATCTGGTCACTCGGATCACCGGACGTCCCGGTGCCGAACGCGGCAGGGGCGCTCTCGTTGACCCGCTTGACGTCCTCCAGGTGCAGCAGCATCGGCAGCGGCGCCCGCGCGACCTGGCAGGCTGCCTCGAAGAATCGGTCCCGCCGCAGCACGTCAAGAGCGGCACGGACGACGGGGAGCCGAAAGCGGGTCAACCGGTCACTGGTGATCCGGGTGCCCATCATCGCCAGCACCCAGAGCAGGGCGACCACGTCGAAGGTGCGGCTAACACGGAAGTCGATAAGGGTGAGAGCGTCGTCGTCCGGCCGGACGCCTCGCTGCCGGAACACATCTTTGAGATGCTGAAGATCGACAGATTCGCCGAGCGGAATCTCACGTACGACGGTGGGATTGTCGACGTCGGCTTCCGACGGTTGCATGAACGCTCCGTGAGGTCGGCCCGGAATGCATTCACATCGTTGTGGCGACGTCACGTTACGAAACAAGGTGAACGATGACAAGCCTGGGTTGAGACGGATTCCGGACAGGCGGTCGCGGCGCTACGCCGGGCGCTCCGGACCGTTGCGGACGCGGTCGGTGTGGTACGCCCACATCGCGATCTCCACCCGGTTACGGACACCGAGCTTGACCATCAGGCTGGCGATGTGGGTCTTCACAGTGCTGAGGCTGATGTGCAACTCCTCGGCGATCTCGGTGTTGGTACGGCCACGCGCGACGGCCACCAGCACCTCCTCCTCCCGCAGTGTGAGCGCGTCGACCGGCTGCCGCGGCGGCGCGGCCGGGCCCGCGTCGGCGAAGGCCCGGAGCAGCCGGGTGGTGATGTTCGGCGCGATGAGCGCGTCCCCGGCGGCGGCAGCCCGCACGGCCTGGGTGAGCAGAGCCGTGCCGGCGTCCTTGAGCAGGAAACCACGCGCTCCGGCGCGGAGCGCGGCGTAGACGTACTCGTCGAGGTCGAAGGTGGTGATCACGACCACCGCCAAGGGGTCCGGCACGGCCGGGCCGGCGAGGCGACGGGTGGCCTCGATGCCGTCCACGCCGGGCATCCGGATGTCGAACAGACACACGTCCGGGCGTAGTCGCCGGGCGAGTTCGACGGCTCGATGACCGTCGCCCACCTCGCCCACCACCTCGATGTCCGGCTGGGCGTTGAGGATCATCGTCAGGCCGGTACGAACGATCTCCTGGTCGTCGGCGACGATCACGCGGATGGCCACCCCACGATTGAACACGGCCGGCCGCCCGGCCCAAAGTACGGCCGGCTTCCCCGTCCATCGGCCGAGACAACGCCGGCCCGCACGGCGATGAGTACGGTCCGCCGCGTTGCCAGGATCGACGGAGCAGGAGCGACCGAGGCCCTTCCCGACTGAACCGCGCACCGTGTCCGTCCAAGGTCGGCCGGACCCGGAGCGGTGACGTGGTCGGGGTCCCGGTCGCCGCGAGAAGGGACCCATCGCTGTGCCGTCTTCCGCCAGGTCGACCTGGCTCATCCCCGCCGGTCTGCTGCTGCTCAGCGCGGTGCCGGTGGCCGCCGGCGGCCTCCGCCTGACCGAACTGGCCGGCGGCGCCCAGGTGTTGCCCGACGGCGACCGGATCGCCTCAGCCCCGCTGCCCGTGATCGTCCACATCGTCGCCGTGACCGGGTTCAGCGTGCTCGGTGCCTTCCAGTTCGCGCCCCGGTTCCGACGGCGCCACCGCCGCTGGCACCGGGTCGCCGGCCGGATCCTGATTCCCTGCGGCCTGCTCACCGCACTGAGTGGCCTGTGGCTGACCCTGTTCCTGCCCCCGGGGGCGCTCGACAGCGGCACGCTGGTCGCCGTCCGCGTGGTGGTCAGCGTCGCCATGGCGGGGTCGATCGTCCTCGGCTTCGTGGCGGTCCGACGCCGCGATTTCACCCGGCACCGCGCGTGGATGATCCGCGGCTACGCCATCGGAATGGGCGCAGGTACCCAGTTCTTCACCCAGATGGCCTGGCTAGCCGCCGTCGGTCCACTCACGACCTTCGGCCGGACCGGGACGATGACCGCCGCCTGGCTGATCAACGTGATACTGGCGGAATGGATCATCCGGCGGCGCGACGGTACCGCCGGAGCGCGTCCGGCGGCGCGCGGACGCCGCGCCCGCGAGGACACGGCGATTCCGGTGTGAGACCTCCGAACGGGTGTCGACGGCGTCGTCTACATCTCGGTCATCGGTGCCGGCCGGGTTCCGATCGGCTACTCCGAGGCCAAGCACGGCACGGAGCGGGCGGTCAGCGAATCCGGCGTGCCGTGGACGACGCCGCGGGCCCCGCAGGTCTACTCACTGGCCGACCTGGTCCGCATACGCTGATCGATCTCCGGCTACCGGAACCCGGCCGGCTGGCGGCGACCGACGGTCGCCTCGTCATCGGGCAGCGGGCCGGCCGGGTCCGCCCGCAGGTCGACGCGGACCCCTTCCAGGATCACACCGGATGCCTGCTCCACGACGATGGGCGACCGCGGGCGCCGCGCCTCGCCGGGCCCGGCCGTGGCGAGCGGCAGCGGCACGAACGTGCAGTCCCGGACCACCACGTCCCGGTATTCGAGTACCCGGAACGAGTGGTCGATCTCGCTGCGTCCCCAGCCCGCGATCCGGACCGCGTACAACGGGCCGTTCCAGGCCACGTGGGCACCCGAGACGCGGATACGCGCGCCGACCGGGTTGTCGCCAGCGGAGTGGAACCGGTCCGTGTTGTCGCCGGGGAGCAGCCGGAAGCCGATCTCGACCTCGCTCAGGTGGACCCGGTCCACCGTCACGTCGTGCACCGAGCTGAGGTAGAACCCCTCGAACGCGTCGGACACGCGCAGGTCACGGAGTTCGAGGTGGTGCGGATGGTACGAGGGGCCGACGATCGAGTCGACCCCGTCGCCGACTGCACCCCAGTGCACGGCGATGCCGGTGCAGCCGCCGACGATGGAGACGTCGCTGATGATGATGTCGCGTACCGCGCCCATGACGGCGACACAGTTGGCGGCGCGCTCGTCGCGGCGCTCGACCTGGACGCGCCGGATCTGGATGTCCTCGATCCACTCCGCCTCGGCCGGGTAGAGGTAGTTCCCGATGGTGATGGCGGTGCCCCGGTCGCCGCCGTGCTCCCCCGGCACGCACGGCGGCGGGCGGAAGCCGATGTCCTGGACGGTCACCCGTGAGCCCAGCACGTGGACGATGGGTTCGCCGGCCGACGAGGACGACGTCAGCCAGGTGGTCACCGGCCCGTTTCCGTGCGCGGCCCCGGTCAGCGTCCAGCCCGAGCTGAGCACCACTCCCCGGTCCAGGGTGAAGGTGCCCGCCGGCAGCCGCAGGGTGCCCCCGGTCCCGGACGCCAGGATCTGTTCGAGCGCCCGCCGGTTGGTCGCTGGATCATCGGTGAGCGTCAGGTCGTGGCGGTTGTGCTCGGTCACCGGTGACACTCCAACTCGACGAGCTGGCAGACGGTCTCGGCGACCCGCCGCCGTACCGCCGGGTTGTCGTGCTCGGCGAGCCCGACCAGCACCGGACCGGGCGCCGTACGCTCGACCACCACGTCGAGGGTGTCCTCGCCCTGCGGCGTGGCGCTCACCCGGCACTCGGCGCCGTCGACCAGATGGACGCCCCGGACCACCAGCCGGTCCGGTTGCGGCGGCCGGGTGAACGGCGACGCCTCGAACAACGCGTATCCCGCCCCACGCTGCGCCACCCGGAACGCCTTCAGCACGGTCTGGCCCTGCTGGCGGCGCAGCCACTTCTGGCTCGGCTGTCGCACCGCTGCCGGTGGGGCCGTGGCGGCCGAAATCCGCAGCCGGCATCGTACGGTGGGGTCGGCGGCGTTGACCACGATGAACCGCGACCGGGCGTGCCCCTGTCCGCGACCTCGCGCCCCGACCAGACCGCCGGCGCTGACGAGCCCGGCGAGCTGCGCGGCGGCACCGGCGAGTCGAGTGGCGTCGCCGCGCTGCTCGGCCGCGTCGATCGCGACGATCTCGACCTGGTTGATCCGCACGCCGATCGCCGCCAGCGGGCTGAGCGCGGTCGACGCCCATGACGGCAGCGTGCCGTCCACCACCTCGATGATCAAGAGGCCGTCGTCGCCCACCTCGTCAGCCCGCAGGTCGAACTCCACCCAGGCGTGGGCCTCCACCATCCGCAACCGCCCCCGTTGGCGGCTGATCACCGCGGCGGCCCGGTCCGCGCCCTGGGCCCGGACCATGACCAGTCGCGGCAGCTCGCGCATCCCCCGGGCCGGTGCCGCCGCCCGCGACCAGGCGGTCTGCGAGGCACCGTCGATGTGCAGGTCGACCCGGACGCGGACCGGGCGGCCGTCGGTGCGTACCTTGAGCACGACCGCGCCGGACCCGCCCTGGACCCGGCCCACGATCGCCACGCCCCGGGCGACCTGGTCGGCGAGCAACACTTCGGGATCCCCGCCCGAGGTGAACGTCGCGGGAAGCTCCCGGGCCGGGATCGGCTCGTCGAACTCGGTGGCGAACCAGGCACCGATCGCCACTACCGGACACCTCCCGGCACCTGGAGGTCGGTCCGGGTCAGCACCGGCTCACGCCGGGTCCACATCCGCTCGACGGCCTCGAAGACCGGGTCCGCGTCGCTCTCGATGTGTCGGAACGAGGTCCGCACCGCGCGCAGCAGGTAGTCGGCGGGCCACACCTCCCAGTGCGGCACCTGAGGGGTGAACAGGTCCGTGGCGCTGCGGTAGAACCACAACCACAGGCGGGCGCGCTCGACCTGCTCGGCGGAGATGATCTCCTCGCCGTTGAGCATGGCGCTGATCGCGGCGTCGAGTGCCTTCCAGTAGGTCTCCGGGTCGTTCACCACCGTGGACAGACCACACTCGCTCCACTCGGACCAGCCGGCCTGGATCACCGGGATGCCGTACGCGGGCAGCTCGTTGCTGACGCTGCCGCGCACGGTCACGCCCAGGTCGACGAGGCTCCACAGACCGTTCTTGCTCAGGTCCTTGCTCGGCTGGAACACCATGTGCCGGTGTCGGGCGTACCGTCGGGCGACCGAGTCGAAGAAGTCGGTGCTGTCGTAGCGGAACTGGCTGGGATGGTCCTGGAACAGCCACTGCACCTCGGTGGCGGTGCTGGCGAACTGGGCGGTCTCCTCGAACCAGTCGGCAAGCGTGGGGAAGGACTGGTGGTTCGTGCCTGGCGCGTCGGACACCGCGTGGTTGAACACCGCCACCACCGGACGAGCCGGGTCGAACCCCAGCCGGGCCGCGAAGTGCGTCCGCAGCCGGGCCCGCTCACTGCTGTTGGTGATGTCGACGGAGGCGCTGGCGCCGCCCCGCCACCAGCTGGGCCGGCCCAGGTTGACCTTCGACCGCCAGGCGACGAGTTCGGCGTTGCGCCGCACCTCGTTGCGTCGTGACCACACCCGCTGTTCGAAGAAGGCACCGATCTGGTGGGTGAGTTCACCACGGAAGGTGTGCTCACCGGTGTCGTTCTCGGGGAACAGCGCGTACGCCTTGAGACACCCGGTCTGCTGGGTGTGCACCACGGGTACCCCGGCCCGGCGGGCGGAGTCCACCGCGAGCCCCCAGTGGTCGTAGTCGACGTGGCTGGTGACCAGCGCGACCACCGAGCCGCTGCCGAGCAGGGCGTCGTAGGCCGAGGAGATGGCCCGGGCCAGCGCCTGCCGTCGCCGGTAGCGCGGGTCGGCGGAGGGGTTCTCCGGCGGCCGGGGCCGCTTGGTCACCCGGCAGTAGGTGGCGCTGACGAACTCGGCGAGGGTTTCCTCACTGATCGGCGCGCCGGGGGGCAGCGGCCGTCCGAACAGCTCCACCGGCACGGCACTCGGAGTGGCGGAGTTGGCCGGCTCCTCCACGAGGCGGTACAGGTCGATGACCTGGCTGGCGCCGTAGGCGGCCGCGATCCGCTCGACCAGCTTCACGTCGAACTCGGTCCACAGCGCGTCGTGCCACATCTGCTCCACCCCGGTCACCACGACCAGTTGGGCGGGGACGATGCGGCGGATCGCGTTGGCGACGGACAGGTTGCGCATCGCCACCCTGATGTCCTGGTGGAACACCTCGACGACGAGGTAGTTCTGGGACGTCGTGGAACCCAGGTTCTTGCGCCAGTAAACGTCAGCGGAATCGAGGAAGGCCTCGAACTCCTTCTTGTCAGCCCCGAGCCACACCCGAAGAACCGCCTTCCCCCGCATACCCGTCTGAGCGCTGTGTCTGAATTCGTTGGCGCACCGTGGCACCCGCCGGCAGGCCCGGCACGACTCACGGAGACCGCAAGGTACCGGCGCCGAGAAGAGTTCAGGTTGACATCGCATGGACAACAGGTGGCCGGGACGGCATCAGCAGTGAACCTTCTTCAGGCTGACGCGCGGCTCCGCCGTGGGCGACGGGCTCTCCAGCCGCCCCGATTCGCGCCCGGGCGCAGCAGTTGGCGAAGGAGGCTGCCGCCGCCGGCCAGGCCGACAGCGACGGGAATCGCCAGGCTGGTCAGCACCAGTGCCGCGATCGACCAGCCCGGCAGCCCGACGGCCACGGCGACGAGACTCAGACCGCTGAAAGCGGCCAGCTTGCGCCGGACCCGCGACATCGGGACGAGGTCCGTCTTCGAGTTCGACATGCAGGCTCCTTCGGCCGGTTCACCAGAACACGAGCAGCGCCCCGCCGACGGCTGCCGCCGGAACGGTGGTGATGACGGTCGCCACGACCGCGGAGTGTCGGCGCAGGGCGGCGAGTGGGATCAGGGCGTCTCCGTCCTGGCTGATCGCGTTGGCGACCAGCGTGGGTAGCGGCAGCCCGCCACTGATGTAGAGGCCGGTGAAGACGATCTGCAGGGCGCAGCCGGGTACCAGGCCGATCAGCGCGCCGACAAGCACGCCGACAAGGCCGGTCAGCACGAGTTGCGAACCGTCGAAGCCGGTCGCAGTGCTCAGCACCTGCCAGCCGAGATAGGCCACGGCCACCCAGACCGTGACGAACGATGCCTCGTGCGCGCTGTGCCGCAGGGTCGCGGCCCTCGTGCTGGCGTGCGCGGTCTCCAGGCTGTCGTCGGCCAGTCGTCCCCCTCCGGCGGCGAAGATGAGCACCGCGACCAGGGTGCCGAGCACACCGAGCGCCAGGTACGGGTCGACCCCACCGATCACGGTCAGCGCCGCCGGGTCGACGACCTGGAACACCACCGGCACGGACACCGCGAAGGCCGGCGTCGTCAGCCCCCAGAACGCGGTCGACGCGGGCACCCGGGGCAGCAGCCCGCCGAACAGGCGGCGGGACGCGGTGAGATCCGGCGCGACGTCGGCAGGGACACGCACCGGCGTGGTGACGGGCACCGACCGCCGTCGGCCGGCGGACCGGACCGGGTCGATGCCGAGAGCGTCCACGGCGTACCCGGTGGCCAGGCCGACGACGAACAGCAGCGCGTGCAGTTGGAGCGCGAAGATCGGGTTCCAGGCCAGCACCACCCAGGACGAGTCACCCATGGTCGCGACCAGCGCCCCCACGACGGTGCCGAAGGAGATCTTGCCGCGCGCGTACAGGGGCATGAGGATGATCGCGCCACCGCAGCCCGGAGTGACCCCGAGCAGCGCGCCGACCAGCGGGCCCACCCGGCGGCGACGGGTCAGCCCGTCGGTGAGCCGGTCCCCGTACCGCCAACGCAGCCAGCCGAACAGCGCCACCATCACGGCGACGTACACACCCACCTGCATGAACGCGTCCGCGAGCGGGCGGAGCACGAGTTCGGTCACGGCTGACCTCCTCTGAGATCAGCGACGTGACTGACTTCCGGTCCCGGGCCGTCTGCGCATTCGTCCCACTCCCCCCAAGCGGCACCGATCGCAGGACCGGTACCCGTTCGGAAGGGGATCAGGCATGGCCAGGCAGTCGACGTTCGGATGTAGCACGGTCGACGACGATCCGCGGTGCGGGCCCGCCGGGCGAGTGACCGAGACGTCCTGGGCCGTACACCTAGTCCGGGCGGGTGTGCTTGTCGATCCGCTGCCGCAGGGTGTCGGCGAAGCCTTCGGCGGTGGTCAGCTGTTCGCGGAGTGCGTCGACCCGCGTGGTGGCGAGAGTGTGGAACATGGCGAGCCGGTCGAGCAGGGCGCGACGTTGGTCATCCTCGGCAGTGGGCAGCGCGTCGAGAACGCCGAGCAGGTCGCGCATCTCGTCGAGGGTGAACCCGAGGGGCTTCATCCGTTTGACCACCCCGAGGCGGTCCAGATCGGGTTCGGTGTAGAGGCGGAAGCCGCCGTCGGTACGCGCCGACGGGACGATGAGCCCGACCTGTTCGTAGTGACGGATGGTGCGGATGCTCAGGCCGACCCGTTCGGCGGCCTCGCCGATCTGCATGTGTCGGCCGGGTGCCGGGCCGCTCGCCTGTCGCGGCCCGGCGTCGCGTCCGGTGACGGACATCAGTGGCCCGCGCTGAGGGTGCCGGCGAGGCTGCCGTGGATCGCCGCGCTGGGCTTGTTCAGTTCGACGATCTCGACGGTCTTGCCACGGTCGGCGTACTTGGTGGTGATGGCGTCGAGGGCGGCCACGGAGGAGGCGTCCCAGACGTGCGCCCGACTCATGTCGATGATCACCTTCTCCGGGTCGCCGGCATAGTCGAACTGGTAGACCAGGTCGTTGCTGGAGGCGAAGAAGAGTTCGCCGTGCACGGAGTAGATCCGGGTGCCGCCGTCGGGGTCGAGCACGCTGGTGACCTCGACGAGGTGGGCGACCCGGCGGGCGAAGATCACCATGGCGGTGAGCACGCCGGCGACGACGCCGATGGCCAGGTTGTGGGTGACCAGGGTGGTGGCGACGGTGGTGACCATGACCAGGGTCTCGCCCAGCGGCATGCGCTTGAGCGTGGCGGGGGCGACGGAGTGCCAGTCGAAGGTGGAGACCGCGACGATGACCATCACGGCGACGAGGGCGGCCATCGGGATGGTGGCCACCACGTCGCCGAGCGCCACGACCAGGATGAGCAGGAAGACGCCGGACAGAAACGTCGACAGGCGGGTCCGGGCGCCGGACGCCTTCACGTTGATCATCGTTTGGCCGATCATGGCGCAGCCGCCCATCCCGCCGAAGAAGCCGGTGACGATGTTGGCCACGCCCTGGCCCCAGGACTCGCGGGTCTTGTTGGAGTGCGTGTCGGTGATGTCGTCAACCAGCTTGGCGGTCATCAACGATTCCATCAGCCCGACCAGCGCGATACCGACGGCGTAGGGGGCGATCAGCGCCAGGGTCTCCATCGTCCACGGGATCTGCGGCAGGCCGAGGGCGGGCAGGCTGTTCGGCAGTTCGCCCTGGTCCCCGACGGTCGGTACGGTCACCGCGGCGGCGACAGTGATCACGGTCAGCACGACGATCGCGACCAGCGGGGCCGGCACGGCTCTGGTGAGTCGGGGCAGGCCGACCATGATCACCAGAGCGAGGGCGACGAGGGGGTAGACCAGCCACGGCACCCCGAGCAGGTACGGCACCTGCGCCGCGAAGATCAGGATGGCCAGGGCGTTGACGAACCCGACCATCACGCTGCGCGGGATGAAGCGCATCAGCTTCGCCACCCCGAGGGCGGCCAGCAGCACCTGGATCGCCCCGCCCAGGATCACTGCGGCGATCAGGTAGTCCAGGCCGTGCTCCTTGGCCAGGGGTGCGACGACCAGGGCGATCGCGCCGGTAGCCGCGCTGATCATCGCCGGGCGGCCACCACAGATCGAGATGACCACGGCCATGGTGAACGAGGCGAACAATCCGACCCGCGGATCCACCCCGGCCAGGATCGAGAAGCTGATCGCCTCCGGGATCAGGGCCAGAGCCACCACCAGCCCGGCGAGGACCTCGGTCCGGAACACCTTCGGCGACAGCCAGGACGGGCGGGACAGACGCGGCCGGGCGACCGCGGACAACATCGAAGACATACAGCCGTTTCCACTCAGGGTGCACGCGCTCAGGCGCACACACGATGCCGCTCCCCCGGGCAGGGAACGACGTGATCTGCACATACCAGAACCGGTCGGACGTTTCCGGACCGTTTGCGGGCATCGTCGCCCGGGAGAAACCGCTCAAGAAGGAGACCGCGAGGGGCCGTAGCCGCACCTCGACGACCAGCACCGAACCTACCCTCCGGAGAGGGTAGGTTTCACCCCACGGTGATGATCATCACCGTGGGGTGAGCGTGGTACCGCTGGTGGATGGGCGGGCTCAGCCGCCCACGTAGGCGGCGAGGTGCTCGCCGGTGAGGGTGGACCGGGCGGCGACAAGATCGGCGGGGGTGCCCTCGAAGACGATCCGGCCACCGTCGTGACCGGCGCCCGGCCCCAGGTCGATGATCCAGTCGGCGTGGGCCATGACCGCCTGGTGGTGTTCGATGACGATCACCGACTTGCCGGAGTCGACGAGCCGGTCGAGCAGACCGAGCAGGTGCTCGACATCGGCGAGGTGCAACCCGGTGGTCGGCTCGTCGAGCACGTAGACCCCGCCCTGCTCGGCCATGTGGGTGGCCAACTTGAGCCGCTGCCGCTCGCCCCCGGAGAGAGTGGTGAGCGGCTGGCCGAGGCTGAGGTAGCCGAGGCCGACCTCGGCGAGCCGGTTGAGGATGCGGTGCGCGGCCGGCGTACGCGCCTCGCCGGACCCGAAGAACTCCTCCGCCTCGCTCACCGGCATCGCGAGCACCTCGGCGATGTCCCGACCGCCGAAGCGGTATTCCAGGACGGATGCCTGGAACCGCTTGCCCTCGCACTCCTCGCACACCGTGGCGACGCCGGCCATCATCGCCAGGTCGGTGTAGATGACGCCGGCACCGTTGCAGTTGGGGCAGGCGCCTTCGGAGTTGGCGCTGAACAGCGCCGGCTTCACGCCGTTGGCCTTCGCGAACGCCTTACGGATCGGGTCGAGCAGCCCGGTGTACGTCGCCGGGTTGCTGCGCCGCGAGCCACGGATCGCGCCCTGGTCGATCGACACCACCCCGGCACCGGGCGGGATCGACCCGTGCACCAGCGAACTCTTGCCCGAACCGGCGACGCCGGTGACCACGACCAGCACCCCGAGCGGGATGTCGACGTCGACGTCGCGCAGGTTGTGCGTCGAGGCCTTACGGATCGGCAGGTGCCCGGTGGGCGTACGCACCGACTTCTTGAGGGTGGCCCGGTCGTCGAGGTGGCGGCCGGTGAGCGTACCGCTGGCCCGCAGCCCCTCGACGCTGCCCTCGAAACAGACGGTGCCACCCGCCGTGCCGGCCCCGGGACCGAGGTCGACGACGTGGTCGGCGATGGCGATCGTCTCCGGCTTGTGCTCCACGACGAGCACGGTGTTGCCCTTGTCGCGCAGCCGCAGCAGCAGGCGGTTCATCTGCTGGATGTCGTGCGGGTGCAGCCCGATCGTGGGTTCGTCGAAGACGTAGGTGACGTCGGTCAGCGACGACCCGAGGTGGCGGATCATCTTGGTGCGTTGCGCCTCGCCGCCGGAGAGCGTCCCGGACGGCCGGTCCAGGCTGAGGTAGCCGAGCCCGATCTCGACGAAGGAGTCGAGGGTGTGCTGCAACGACGCCAGCAGCGGCGCCACGGAAGGCTCACGCAGCCCGCGCACCCACTCGGCGAGATCGCTGATCTGCATCGCGCAGGCGTCAGCGATGTTGACGCCCTTGATCTTCGAGGAACGGGCCGCCTCGCTCAGCCGGGTGCCGCCACAGTCGGGGCAGATCGTGAAGGTGACCGCCCGTTCCACGAAGGCGCGGATGTGCGGCTGCATCGCCTCGACGTCCTTGGACAGGAACGACTTCTGAATCTGCGGGATCAGACCCGAGTACGTCAGGTTGATCCCGTCGACCTTGATCTTGGTCGGCTCCTTGTGGAGCAGGTCGTGCAGCTCCTTCTTCGTGTACTTACGGATTGGTTTGTCCGGATCGAAGAAGCCGCTACCCCGGTAGATCCGGCCGTACCACCCGTCCATGCTGTAACCGGGCACGGTGATCGCGCTCTCGTTGAGCGACTTGCTGTCGTCGTACAACGCGGTCAGGTCGATGTCCGTCACCCGCCCGGTGCCTTCGCAGCGCGGGCACATGCCACCGGTGATGCTGAAGCTCCGCCGCTCCTTCGTCGTGGTGCCACCACGTTCGATGGTCACCGCGCCGGCACCGCTGATCGAGGCGACGTTGAAGGAGTACGCCTGAGGCGACCCGATGTGCGGCTTGCCGAGCCGGCTGAACAGGATCCGCAGCATGGCGTTGGCGTCGGTGGCGGTGCCGACGGTGGACCGGGGGTTGGCGGCCATCCGCTCCTGGTCGACGATGATCGCGGTGGTCAGCCCGTCGAGGACGTCAACCTCCGGCCGGGCCAGGGTGGGCATGAAGCCCTGGATGAACGCGCTGTAGGTCTCGTTGATCAGCCGCTGCGACTCCGCCGCGATGGTGCTGAACACCAGCGAGCTCTTGCCCGAACCGGAGACACCGGTGAACACCGTCAGCCGGCGCTTCGGCAACTCGACGGTGACGTCCTTGAGATTGTTCTCCCGGGCACCCTGCACCCGGATCAAATCGTGGCTGTCGGCGGCGGGTGGTGCCGCCGACCGGTTGTCCCTGCTCATCGCACTTCCTGAATACGGATCATGTTGCCGGCGGCATCCCGAACGGCGCAGTCACGAACCCCGTACGGCTGCTCGGTCGGCTCCTGCACGATCTCGGTGTCGCTGGCCTGCAACCGCTCGAAGACGCCGTCGAGGTCGGGCGTGGCCAGCAGGATCGAGGCGTAGGTGCCCTTGGCCATCATCTCGGTGATGGTACGGCGTTCCTCGTCGGTCACCCCGGGATCGGCGGCCGGTGGATGCAGCACGATCGAGGTGCCGGGCTGACCGGGTGGGCCGACGGTGATCCAGCGCATGCCCTGGTAGCCGACGTCGTTGCGGACCTCGAAGCCGAGGAGATCCCGGTAGAAGGCCAGGGCGGCGTCCGGGTCGTTGTGCGGCAGGAAGCTGGCGTGAATCGTGATGTCCATGCCGGTCACGCTAACTGCGGCGCCAGGGCCGCTGCTTCTCGATTCCTGACCGGTCTGGTCACCTGTTTCACCACGCAGGAGGGCATGCCCTGCGTCGCGCGGGCCGCGTCGCGCCGGTAGACGCTGGGCGGCACGCCGACCAGCTCGGTGAAGCGGGTGCTGAAGGTGCCCAGCGACGAACAGCCGACCGCGAAACAGACATCGGTGACGCTCAGGTCACCACGGCGCAGCAGCGCCATGGCCCGCTCGATGCGCCGGGTCATCAGATAGCCGTACGGGGATTCGCCGTAGGCCAGCCGGAACTGGCGGCTGAGGTGCCCGGCCGACATGTTGACCCCACGGGCGAGCGCCTCGACATCCAGCGGCTGCGCGTACTCCCGGTCGATGCGGTCACGCACGCGGCGCAGCCGGGCCAGGTCGTCGAGACGCTGTTCGGTGGTGGATCTGCTGGTCACCTGAGCGATCGTGCCACGTCGGTCCGACAGGCGGCGAGTTCGGCGGCCCCGGCGCGCCGTTCGGGCGGGTTACGGGGCCCTGCCGGGCCCGTCGCGCACGGTAGTCTGTGGCGGACCTGCCGTCCGTGCATGACGTGCCTCGGGGAGCCGGCGTTGACGATCGAACCCACCCATCCACCGGCGACGGTCAACGGCTCCGAGGCCGTGATCCGGTTGGCCCGGGAGGTGAGCGGGCGGCTCGCTCCGGAGGAGTCGACCATCTTCGACCAGGTGGCGACCGTCTGGCGCGCCGGGCTGGCGCAGCGCCGGGCACCGGGCGGCGGGGTCGGTTTCGGCATCGAGGACGCGCTGGTCAGCGCGATCGTCATCGAGGTGGTGGCCGCATCGATCCTGGACGTGCTGCGTTTCGGTGTCACCACCGTCCGGTCGCGGTGGCGGCGCTGGCGGGTACGAGGCCGGCGCACATCGTCTGCGAGTCAGCTGGACCGCGCCGCGCTGCCCGCGATCGACGGTCGGGTCGTCCTTACCGCCGCCCAGGTGGCCAGGTTGCGTGCGGTGGCCCGGGGACACGCGATGACGCTCGGGCTCGACGAGGCCGCCGCCGATCTGCTCGCCGACGCCCTGGTCGGCGCGGTTCACCTCAGCACGGCGTCGCCGGATGACACCCGCCCCTGACCAGCAACGGCCCCGGCCGCTGTGGTGGCTGTACGGGCTGATCGCGGTCGCCCTCACCAGTCTGGGAGTGGCGGCCGGCAACCTGTTCTTCCGCGGCACCCTGCCCCTGTTGCTCGCGTACGACCTGACGACGACGCGATGCGAAGCGCTGCACCGGGATTCCCTCGACGCGTTCAGCGACTGCGCGGCGGAGCAGCTGCGGGTCCACGGGGCCGTGGTCGGGTCAGCCGCACTCGTCCTGCTCGCCGGAACCCTGGCTCTGGCGGTGGTCGTACCGTGGTGGGATCTGCGTCGGCTGGGTCGACTCGGCCGGCTCGACGTCCCGCCGGCCCAGCAGCGATTCGCCGAGCTGTGCCAGCGGCAGGGGCTGCCGAGGGGGCGTACCCCTCGGTTGTGGGTGGCCGGGCCGGCGGTACGGGACGCCTTCACCACCGCCCTGCCCGGCCGACGACCCACCGTGGTGGTCCCGGCGCGGCTGGCCCTCGACGCCGGTGACCGGTTCGACGCGGTCGTCTCCCACGAGATCGCGCATGTGCTGGCCCGCGACGTCAGTCTGGTCTCGACGATCCGAGGTCCGGCATGGTTGGCGCCGACCGCCGTGGCGCTGGCCGGCGTTCCCTTCCTGAACCTGTTCGGGGTGACGCCACGGCGGATCGCGGCACAGCTCGGGGTCGCGCTGCTGGCGGTGGTCGTGACGCTGCTCGCGGCCGCGCTGCTACGGCTGCGCGAGTACGAGGCGGACCGTTACGCCGCGAGCGTGGGCGCCGAGGTCGCCCTGACGGCTTCGTTCGCCCGGACGGCGCCGGCAGCGCAGCGTCGACCATTCGGCCGGGCCCGCCGGCTGCTGGCCCGTCATCCCCGACCAGCGGACCGGATGCGCGCCCTGGGGCAGCCGACTCCCGGCTACGAGGGCGGCTTCGCGCAGGCGCTGGCGGTTGGCTTCGTCGCCGTCGCGGCCATGTACACCACCCTCGTGATGGTCGCCTTCGGCGATCCACAGTGGTACGGGTGGGGTGACGGCGTCGTCCCGGTGGTGGCCGGTGTTGCGGTGCTCGGCCTGCTGTTTCCGTCGCTGCTGCGGCGGGCCCGCCTGCCGCACCGGGGGTGGTGGCGTCCGGTGCTCGGCACCGCTGCCGGAGTCGCCGTCGGAGCGGTGTTCATGCCGGTCGTGTTCTTGTCCGAGCCATTTCGCTACCCGCTGACGCAGCCGGGTGATTCGGCGCGGACGGCGCTCTCCGTGCTGCTGCTCACGCTGGTCGCCGCCGGGGTGGTCGCGCTCGCCGCCCACCTGGCCGAGCTGGCGGCCCGCCGGGGGCGGCCGGTCCACGCCGGCCTGGCCGGGAGCGCGGCCGGGCTTGCCGCCGTCGCCGCGCTCTGGACCGTCGGTCTGGTGGCCATGGTCCTGCACGACCTCGACGACCTGCGCTACCTGCTCACCTACGGGCTGGCCAACCAGGTGTGGCCGGCCCTCGTCCTCGGGCTGCTGCCGGCCTACGCGTTGCTGTCGCCGCGACAACTGCCCGGAGGACTGCGGTCGTGGCTGGTGGCGCTCGTCGCGGCGGCGCTCGGCGGCACCGCGGCGATCCTGGTGACCGCGGAGGGTGCCGGCCTGACCGACCAGCTGCGGGCGCAGCAGCAGCGGTGGTGGCTCTGTGCCGCCGCCGGCGCGGTGGTTCTCGTCGTGGTCACGCTTACCACCTCTTGGCCGTACGGCTGGACGCGGGGGGCGCTCGCCGGGACCGCGACCACCGTCGCCGCCACGGCGTTGCACTACGGGTACGGCAGGTTGACGGATCGACCGACCGAACCGGACATGTTCCCCATGGACGTCGCGGTGGGCCCGCTCTGGCTCGGGTACGCGGTGATACTGCTGGCGGCGCTGCTGATACCGCTGAGCGCCGCCCGACGCGGGCCGACGATCGCCGGCAGCGCGACGCGGGGCCGCGCGATACCGGCCTGGGTGAGTGCGACAGCCGCGCCGACCGCGACGGCGGTGCTGGTCGCCACCGTCGCGGTCATGGTCGTCAACGTCGGCGTTCCCGGTGGGGTCGCCATGAACGCCGGCCAGCGCCGGCTGGCGGATTTCGACCGGCGGTACGAGGTGGCGCGACGGGTGCTCACCGCCGAACAGGCCGACCGGGCGGCCCAGTCCAGCGTGCAGGTGATCCCGTTCAGCTGGGGCGTTGTCGAATCCGGTCCTGCGGGTCAGGGCATCGCGTCGGCGCGGGTGGCTGTCTCCGTTCCCGAGTGTGAGCCACTGGTCAGGGAGCGGTTCCTGGCGGTGGGCGAGCCCAACCTGCGCGCCACCGGCAAGCGGACCTACACCAGTGAACCTGCGGACGGTGCATTTCCCTACACCGACCTGACCGTCACCGTCTACGCGTACGACACGACGGTGGGCGAGGCCGTGCTGACGGCCGCCCGGGACGCCCGGCGGGCCTGCCCCTCGTTCACGCTCGACGACACACTGGACGTCGAGGTCCGCACCGCCAGCGCGCCGGGGATCGGCGAGTTGAGCTGGCGGTACGACAGCACGATGACAGCTGATCTCGCCGATGGCACCACCGTCGTCGCAACCAACGCGTACGTGATGATGGCGGTCGGATATGCCGTCGTCACGGTGTCCATCTCCGCCTGGCAGGAGCCGCTGGACGAGCAACTGCTCCGGCTGGTCCTGACGACCGTGGAGCACCAGTTGCGCCAACCGTGACCGGCTGGTGCGCGCGGTGTTCGTACCGTGCCGCCACACCGCGAGGCGTCGCGGTCAACGGTCGCGGGGCGACACCAGGCCGAACTCGTACGCGATGACCACGAGCTGGGCTCGGTCGCGGGCATGGAGCTTGGTCATCGCCCGGTTGATGTGGGTCTTGGCGGTCAACGGGCTGATCACCAGGCGTTCGGCGATCTGGTCGTTGGACAGGCCCTGCGCGAGGAGGACGACCGTCTCCCGTTCGCGATTGGTCAACTCCTTCAGTCGCGCACCGGCCGGCCTCCGCAGCGGCTCGGTGACGTACCTGTCGATCAGCTTGCGGGTGATCGACGGCGCGAGCAGGGCGTCGCCACGGGCGGCCACCCGGACGGCGTACACGAGGTCCGCCGGCTCGATGTCCTTGACCAGGAAGCCGGCGGCCCCGGCACGCAGCGCGTGGAAGACGTGTTCGTCCAGCCCGTAATTGGTCAGGATGACCACGTGCACGCCGGCCAGCGTCGGATCCGCAGCGATGAGTCGGGTGGCCTCGATGCCGTCCATGACCGGCATCTGGATGTCGACGAGCGCGATGTCGGGCAGGTGCTTCCGGGCCAGGGTCAGCGCCTGCTGGCCGTCGGCGGCCTCGGCCACCACCTCGATGTCGTCCTCGATGTCGAGCAGCGCGCGGAATCCGCTGCGCAGCAGCGGTTGGTCGTCGACCAGCAGGACGCGGATCATGCCGCGCCCACCGGAAGCTCGGCGTGGACGGTGAACCCGCCCTCGTCGCGTGTTTCGGCCCGCAACAGTCCACCCAGAGCGACGACGCGTTCCCGCATCCCGAGCAGTCCGACGCCCGGTGCCGCCGCCCGACCCGGCGCGCCGCCGCCGTTGTCGTCCACCCGGATCGCGAGGATGCCCGGCCGGTAGTCGATCCGCACCGACGCCGTGGCGGCGGAGGCGTGACGGGCGATGTTGGTGAGGGATTCCTGCACGATGCGGTAGGCGGTGCGGCCCACCGCGACCGGCACGTCGGGCCGTTGTCCGTCGATCGTCAACGTCGCGTCCAGGCCAGCCATCCGGGCCCGTCGCACCAGTTCCGGGAGCTGGTCGAGCCCGGGCGAGCCGGCGGTGCCGTCGGCGCGCAGCGTCTCCAGGGTCGCGCGCAGTTCCCGGGTCGCCTCGCGGCTGGCCTCGCGGATGGCCGAGAGCGCTTCCGGCACCGGCTCGCCGCGCCGGCTGGCCAGGTGCACGGCGACCTCGGCCTGCACCTTGATGATCGAGATCTGGTGGGTGAGGGAATCATGCAGTTCCCGCGCGATGTGCAGCCGCTCCTCGTCGGCGCGGCGCAGTGCCGTCTCCTCCCGGGTGCGCTCGGCCTCCTCCGCACGCCGCTCGGCCTGCCGGAGCGCCTCACCCGCTGCCCCGGCGGCGATCAGCCAGGCCACTTCGAGGGCGTCGCGGGCCCGCGCGAGTGCCTCGCCGACGGGTAGTCCCGGTGGTAGGACCAGAGCCGCGAGCGGCAGGGAGACCAGCATCGCGGCGGCCGCCACGACCGTGACCACGCGGTGTCCCGCGCGTACGGCCGCGTAGACCGCGAACAGAAACGCGACGGCGGGCAGCTCGATGCCGGTGGCCTGGTGACCCACCGCGCACACGCCGGTGACGATCAGCACCGCGACCGGAGCTCGTCGACGCGCCGCCAACACCAGGCCGCCGGCCACCAGCCACGCGTAACCGAACAGGTCCGCTCCGGTGCCGGGGCGCGTTGCGGACAGTCCGGCGATCAGTAGCAGCGCCGTCACGCCAACCGCGATCGCCCAGTCGCTGACCGCAGCGCGCCTGAGGATCCGCCCGCACCGCTCACCCATGCGCGCACCTTAACCAGCCGGCGCGGCCCCGCGACTCCTGCTCACGGACGACTGGCCGGCTACCACGTGCGCGGTAGTGGGGCGACGGCTACGGCGTTGGTGGCAGCCGGTCACGCCGGCTGCGGCAGCCGCAAGTGCCTACGCCGGCCGGATGACCGTCGGTACGGCCGCCGACATGATCGGTGACGTCGAAGTCCGTGACCAGACACCTCAGAGGAGAGAGACATGACGTCCGTCAAGCTCGTGCTCGGCACCCTCGTGGCCGCCCCGTCCGGCGCGCTCGGAATCGTCGCACCGGTGACCACGTACATCGCCGCCGACCCGGCCGCCGCCCAAGGGGTGAGTATGAGCGCCGGCCGGATCGGATCGACGGTGGCCGCCCTGCTGGCGCTCGTGGGGGTGGTCGTTGGCGTACGGGCGCTCGTCCCAGGTCGCGTTCGCAGCGCCAGGGCAGGCTCGATCGCCCTGGCTGCGGGGGCGGGCGGAATGGCCCTCGGCGGTCTGGTCGTGCTCACCTCGGACAGTGGCATCGGTACCGGCAACGGACGGGGCGGCGGCTACGTGGCGCTGGTGGTGGGGCTGATCGCGGTGGTCGTCGGCGGGTTCGTGCTGGCCCGCTCCCGGTCTGCTGGCTGAGTGGCCCTGGTCGGTTCGATACGGCTGAGGGGCACGGTCGTCGGCGGCCGTCGCCGTCATCGTGCAGCAGGTACCGGGGGAAGCGCCGGTGGCCGGTCCAGGCGGTCGAGCCGGGCGAGGTCGGCGGCGCCGGCCCGGACCACGGTCGCGGCCAGCGCGGTGGCTGCCGGGTCGGACCCGCCCTGCTGTTCGGCGGTGGCGATCCGCACCGACTGCGTCAGATGCGCCCGCAGGTGCCCGGCGATCAGGTGGTGGAACGCCCGTCCGGTGGCCGAGCGCAGCGCGGTCAGTTCCTCGTCGGTGACCATGCCGGGCATGTCGTGCCCCTCGTGCGGGTTGACCACCGGTGCGCCGGAGTCGGCCAACAGCCGCCGCGACCGGGTCAGGTGGGTACGCTCGCTGGTCTCGATCCGGGTGGCGAGCCGCCGCCAGGCCGGGTCGCTGGTCCGGCCCGGCACCAGGTCGAGGATCGGCAGCAGCCGTTCGGCCATGGCCACCGACAGTTGGAGCCAGGCGATGTCGGTGGCGCTGAACTGTCCGGTCGTAGCGGGAAGCACTGCGGTGGGCGACTCGCCGGCCGGTGGTGCGAGGGCTGGCGGCGACCCGGTGCGCAGCGGCGCTGGACCCGTGGCGGGTGGGGTTCCGGTGGTCGGCCGTGTCCCGGTGCCGCACCCGGCGGCGAGCAGCAGCACGGCGAGCAACGCGGCGAGTCGAGGTCGCACGCGGCCTCCTTCGCGTCCGCCCGGCGGCGGGCCGGTACGACCGGGGCCGCCGCCGGGTGTCACGGGTCGACTCAGAGCGGCCTGCCGTCGTGCCCGCACTTGATGACCGGACGGATGCAGTCGCGGACCCGGCGCGCCAACTCCTCCACCGGCCAGGCGTTGAAGAAGTCCCCGTGCATCGTGTAGCCCGGCCCGGAGGCCAGCCGCAGCCGCGACGGGTCACCGTTGACCGGGTACCGCAGGACCTGCCGCAGCTTCGGCACGTGCACCGGGTGGCTGGCCGGGCAGGCCTGGTTCACCGGGTAGGCCAGGTGGCTCTTGTGATCCGGTGAGTCGAGGTCCCGGCCGTTCCAGCACTGCGGGAAGTCCAGGTACGACTCCAGCATCGTGCCGGCCGGGCAGTTGACGAAGTCCTTCGACGGCGGCACGTGCCCGGCGTGCAGGCAGGACCAGCGCGCGATGCTGTCGCCCGGTCCCGCGGCCCGGGCGTTTCCGGCGACGAGACGTAGCCCCTGCGGAAACGGCTGGGTCTGCGCGACGACGTCGGGACGAACCCCTTCGCCCAGGTAGTAGAACGTGGCGATGGACGGCTCCACCGGCACGTTGTCGCGGTAGAGGGTCGGCACCCAGTACGACGAGACGTCCACTCGGGGGTTGCAGGTGGTGCCGGAGCCGACCAGGTCGGGCAGCGTGGTGTGGGCGTTGGTCACCGTGCTGCCGAAGAAGCTGTGCATGTGCGAGGCGCCGGGCAGCCCGGGGAAGACGATGGGGTCGTCCGGGAGCCGGTGGCTGTACGTGCAGTCGGCCGGGAACTCGGCGACCCGGATGGCATTGATTCCCGGCGCGGCGTCGGCCGGTGCGGTGGTGGTCACGACGTAGCTGCCGAGCAGTACCAGCAGGGCGCCGATCGCGGTGGCGAGGCGTAGCCGGCTGCGGCCGGCGGGGTGGGGTGCGGCGCTTTCCATCTCATGGCTCCTGTCGGGAGGGTCAGGGTCCTTCCGGCGCCGCCGCCGTAGACATCGGAGCTTCCCTGGCCGGACTGGTGGTGGTCGCGGTGGTAAGAGAGAGCGCTCTCACACCAGCCTTACCCCAATGTCGATGGTTGTCAATACGAACCGCAGCTGGGCGCAGCAACGACGGGCCGACCCTCAGGGTCGGCCCGTCGCAGCGCCGGTACTGGTGGTGGGGCGTCGACCTCGGCCGACACCCCACCTGGTTCACCAGGTCAGCCGCTTGAGCAGGTCGCGGATGGCGTGGTGTTGTTGCCGTTCTTCCAGAGCGTGATGCCGAAGTTGTTGCCGTTACCGTTCGGACGTGCGGTGATCGTGCCGCTGTTGCCGCTGATCGAGGCGTTCCAGCTGTTCTGCAGGCTCTGGCCGCCGTTGGTACGGATGGTGACGGTCCAGTTGTTGCTGCCACTGACCGAGAAGGTCGTGTTGAACCGGTCGTTCCAATCCTCGGCGCGGTTCACGCTGACCGTGCAGCCGCCGTTGCCGGGCGGCGGGGTGGTCGGGTTGCCGGGGTTGCCCGGGTCGGAGCTGCCGCCCTCCCGGAGGGTGATGTCCGAGCTTCCCTGGCTCTGGTAACCCTCGGTGGCCATGATCTGGTAGTAGTGGTTGCCGAGGTTCAGACCGACACGGGCCCAGGCGTCGAAGTGGTTCGCGGTGGTGATGGTGCCACTGCTGCGCTTCTGCTGCCGGACGCTCCAGTACTGGTAGAACGTCTGGGTGCCGTCGATCGAGGGCTGGTTGACCCGCTGGCTGCGCAGGATGTCGTAGGTGCCACCGTCGGTGGTGACGCTGCCCAGCCGGGTGGCCCCGCTGCTCGGGTTGTAGCTGCCGAAGTTCTCCACGATGTAGTACTCGACGAGCGGGTTACGGGTCCAGCCGTACAGGGCGAGGTAGCTGTTGTTGTTACCCGGGTTGTAGCTGCCCGAGTAGCTGATCGTGCGACGGGTTCCCGGGTTCCAGCCCTTGCCGCCGACCCAGTTGTTGGTGCTCCTGCTCCACGAACTGGTGTAGCGGCCGTTCTCGCGCAACACCATGCAGGCGTCGCCGCTGTCCTTCCAGAACGAGAAGAAGAACCCGTTGTGGGTACCTTCCGTGTTCGAGCAGACCTGCCGGTCGGCCTCGGCCTGGGCGGGGCTGGCCGAGATCGCGACGGTGCCGGTGCTGATCAGCGCCACGGCGCAGGCGGCACCGATGAGCGACCTGAGGCGTCCACGCCTGCGACTTCGTGGTGGGACGGGGACGTTGTTCATGCTTCCTCCTCGTGACGGCTGGCCGGTGGCCAGCAGTGCGCTACGAACCGGCGGTCCCGATGGCTGTGCGGCCACCATCGACTGTCGACGTCGTACCGGGTGGTGGTCTGCCGGTCGAACTGCACCGTGACCGGCGGAGTAGGTAGCGACATCCAACGATCATCCAGATTCGTCGATGGCCAACAGTATTGGCGCGTCTCCGCCGACCAGTCAACAACTTCCGGAAATACTCTCGAAACCTTCCCTCGACCGCCCGGCCACGCAACGAAGCGCATCGACGCTGGTCAGTAACAACGGAATGGCCCATTGCTCGACAGAGCTGCGACTGACCACGCCCAGGTGCGCACCGCTGACCAGCGAAAGTTCCAGAGACTTTCCGGATGCTATCCGGCGGCGCAGCGCCGTCAGTGCTGGTGGCAGGGCTACGACGACCAGAAATGGGTACGGTCGCGCCGCCTCACCGCGCAGCGCAGGCGTGGACCCCTTCGGTTGGGGTAGGCCGGGCTGCCGTGGGATGACGCCGCGCCTGGTACCGGCCCGCTCGCGGCGAAGCTGCGAGGTGTCCCGGAGGGTCGATGTCGACTGGATCAGCGGCAACCGGTGGGTTGGCACCGCCCGAGGACGTGGTGGAGCTGCGGGTGCACGGGGTCTCCGCCCCTGCCGCCGAGCAGGTGGCGCAAACGCCCGTGCAGGTGGCAGGGGATCGCAACGCCGGCTTCTACCGGGCTCGCCCGAGCTGCGCCGGTTCCGACCGCACTGACACCGTGGAGGCGTACCGATGGAGTGATCTGCCCTCCGGCACCATGATCCGGACGCTGTCAATGGTGTTCCTGCTGCCGTTCATGCTGCTCAACGTCGCGGTATGGATGCGCCCGGGAAACCCGGGCACCGACGCGGCGGTACGAGCTCTGTGCCGGGTGCTCGGTCTCACCCTGACCGCGCTGTACGTCCTCACCGCCGTCGGAGTCGCCTTGGACCTGACCGCGTGGCAGTGCATGTCCTCCCCGGCCTGTCTGTCCGGCCGCAGCTGGCTGTCCTGGCTCGGTGGTCGCCCCACCGGCCTGCGGCTGACGGCCCTCACCGCGGTGCCGGCCGCCGCCATCGCGCTGATCTGGTGGGCCAGCACCCGCCCCGGACGAACGTTCAACGCGTTCCGCCCGCCGGAGAGCACCCGGTCCGGACACCCGCTGAGCACGGTCGGCCAATGGGACGCCGAGCCGCTGATGGGGCGACTACGCTCGATCCACATCGCCGCGGCGTTCGCCACGCTCGATGCCAGCCTGCTCGCCGCCCGGACCGCACACGCCCAGGGCCCCGCGCCCGCCACCATCGTGCTCACGGTCGCCACCGGGGCGGTGCTGGCCACCTGCGTCGTCCTGGTCTGCGCTCCCCCGCTGATCGAGCGGGATCCCACGAACCCTCGGCTCGACGGGATCGCCCGGGCACTGCGGACAGCAGCCGTCGGGCTCACCATCGTGGTCGTCGTCGACGTCCTCGCCGCCCCCGCCGACTGGCGCGAGGAAGGTGGCCTGCCCGGCTACGCGCCAACCCTCACCTGGCTGTTCGGCGCGCACGCCGTACTGCTGGCCGCCCTGGTCTCGGTCACGCTGCGGCCCCGGGGCCAGCGGTCGGGCCACCGACGCCCACGCTACTTCGGCGCTCCGGCGGCAGCCGCCGCCGGAGCCGGCATCGCGGTGGCGTTCTCGGCCGAACTCGTCCACCGGGTGGCCGATCTCCTGGACCGGGACGCGTCGGCCGGACAGGTGGCCATTCGGCCGCCACCCGCCTTCACCTGGGCTATCTACGGCTTCTTCCGGGCGGTGCTGATCACGCTGGTCGTGGCGGGCCTGGTGGTCCTGCTGACCCGGCGCGGCCGTACCCGCGCGGCGACCGCGATCCTCGCGCGCGACTTCCCGAACCCGCCACCGGAGGCCGCTGCCCGACTACGGCAGGTACGGCAGGCGATCGCACGGGCCCGGTCCACCGAATGGCTGCCACCGCTGGTCGTGGTCTACGCCGGTCTCGCCGGGCTCGGCGCGGCAACCACCGTGATCGACCTGCTCGGAGAGTATCCCGGCGACGTCATCCAGCGGTACGCGCAGGTGCCCGCAGGGCTGATCGAATTCGGCATCGGATTCGGTAGCCAGCTGATCTCGGCGACCGTGCTCGGCCTGGTCATCGGTGGAATCTTCGCCTACCGGACGCCAGGATTCCGCCGCCATGTGGGCGTGCTCTGGGACCTGGCCACCTTCTGGCCACGCGCCGCCCATCCCTTCGCCCCGCCCTGCTACGCCGAGCGGGCCGTGCCGGAGCTGGCCCGGCGCATCACCTACCTGATCAGCAGGGGCCACCTGGTGGTGATCACCGGATACAGCCAGGGGTCGGTGCTGGTCGCCGCCACCATCCTGCAGTTGGCTCCACGGGTCAGCGATCGGGTCGCCCTGCTCACCCACGGCTCGCCGCTGCGCCGACTCTATGCTCGGTTCTTCCCCGCCTACTTCGACGACGACATGTTGCACGAGGTGGGTGACCGGGTCGGCTGGCGATGGGTGAACCTGTGGCGGGACACCGACCCGATCGGTAGCTGGACCTTCTCCGACCACCGGCCCGACACGCCACCGACCAGCACCGGACCCTCCGCGACGGTGGATCGCCGCCTGCCGGATCCGGCGGGCCTGGTCGCCCCGCCCGGCGACAGCGTTCCGCCACCGATCAAGGGCCATGCGCCCAGCGAGTCCGACGAGCCTTTCGTGGCGGCGACGCGGGAACTGGTCGTGCGGTTGCGGGCCGGTCAGCCCACCGGTCCCGGCGATGATTCCCCGCCTAGGCCGTCGTAGGCGAACGGGTCAGCCCGGGGGCGCGATCAGGCACGAGGAGCCGCGGTCAGCCGCTGACTCCGCAGGGGCCGGCGGTCGTCTCCGTCAGTCGCTCGATGCGTCGTAGGGCCTCGTCCATCGCCGGGTCGTCGACGTCGTCGTAGATCCGCGCCGCCTGGCGCCAGGCGACGATGGCCCCGGCCTGGTCACCCATCGTCTCCCGCGAATCGCCGAGCCGGACCAGAGTCTCGGCCTCGTGGTAGCGGTCGGCGGTGTCGCGGAACAGCTGGATCGCCTGCTGGTAGCAGTCGACCGCCCGGGCGTGGTCACCGAGCCTGTCGTACGCGAAACCGATGCTGTCCAGCGTCGCCGCCTGACCGTTGCGGTCGTTGCTGCGGCGCTGCTCGGCCAGGGCGGCAGTGCAGCTCTCGATGGCCTGGTTGTACTCGCCGGTGGTGGCCAGCAGCCAACCGATCGCGTTCAGCGTACGGGCAGCTCCGGAACGGTTGCCGACCATCCGGTACAGCCGCAACGCCTCCCGGGCGTGCGTCAGCGCCTCGTCGAGCCGACCGACCAGGAAACAGAGTTCGCAGTAGTTGTGCAGGGTCTGCGCCTGACCGGTCGGGTCGTTCAGGTTCCGGTAGAGGTCGAGCGCGCGGCGGAGCCGATGCTCGGCGTCCTCGTGTTCGCCGAGACGGGTGAACGCCCGCGACAGCAGGCGGTTGGCGGTCGCCTGACCGGCGAGGTCGTCGATCTTCTCGGCGGCGGTCAGCGCGACCTGCTGGATGGCGAGTTGGTCCTGCCAGAGACCGCGGGGCGCGACGAACGTGTTCAACGTCCAGGCGAGCTGCCAGGCGTACGCCTCGAACCCGCTGTCGGCGGCCTGCCGGACCATGCGGAGCAGCACCCGGTGCTCCGCGGTGAACCAGGCCAGGGCGGCGTCGTGGTCGGTGGCCGGTCGCCGGATCACCCCCGGTAGTGGCGGTACCGGTTCGATCGGCGCCCACTGTGGTTGCAGCAGCACGGCCGCCGGGTATGCGCCGTGCAGGTAGTGGTCGTAGAGCCGTTGCCGGCCGGCTCGCCGCTCCCCGGCGTGCTCGGACGAGTCGGCCAGCTCGGCGGCGTAGACCCGCAGCAGGTCGTGGAAGGTGTACCGGCCGGGCGTGTGCTCGGTCAGCAGGTGCAGTCGGGTCAGCTCGCGCAGCGCCGGTACGACGGCCGCCGTGGGCACCCCGGCCAGGGCGGCTGCGGCGTCGGCGCTCAGGTCCGGACCGGGATGCAGGCCGAGCAGCCGGAACAGCCGCGCTGCGGGCGGACTCAACGCCAGGTAGGAGCGGGAGAAGACCCGCCGCACGTCGCCGTCGGCGAGCATGTCGAGCCGGGCCTCGCTGGAGTGCAGTTCGGCGGCGATGGCATCGAGCGGAAAGGTCGGGTGGGTGGCGACGCGCGCCGCCACCATGGACAACGCCAGCGGCAACCGTCCGGTGGCGGCGATGATGTCGGTGACCGCCTCCGGATCGGTCGCGAGCCGGGTGGCGCCGAGCCGGCCGGCGAGCAGACTCATCGACTCGTCGTCGGTGAGCACGTCCAGCCGCAACGGTTCGGCGCCCTCGGCGGCGACCAGGTCGGCCAGCCGGTCCCGGCTGGTTACCACGACCAGACAGCCGCCGGCTCCCGGCAGCAGGGGTCGCACCTGACTGGCGTCGCGGGCGTTGTCGAGCACCACGAGCATCCGCCGGGAGGCCAGCAGACTGCGGTAGAGGCCGGTGCGGGCCTCGGTGCTGGTCGGAATCCGGGAGGGCGGCACGCCGAGCGCCTCGAGGAAACCCTGGAGCGCGTCGTCCGGGAACGCGACCTCGGCCTCGTCGTAGCCGTGCAGATTCACGTAGAGCTGACCGTCCGGAAAGCGGTCGGACACCCGGTGGGACCAGTGCAACGCCAGGGCGGTCTTCCCGACGCCGGCCATCCCGGACACCGCTGAGATGACGACCGTCGCCGGTCCCTCGCGGTCCAGGAGCGCGTTCAGGCGGGCGAGTTCGGTGGCTCGGCCCACGAACTGCGGCACCGCGAGCGGCAGCTGCTCAGGCCGCCGACCGCCGGGATCCGAAGTCGCCGGGGAGGTCGCGTCGGGCGCCGGCTCACCGCTGCCGGTGAACCCGTTCGCCACCAGGCTCGGGCGGTGATGCAGGATGTCGTCGTAGAGCCTGCTCAGCTGTGGTGCAGGGTCGAGGCCGGTCTCCTCCGCAAGGATCTGCCGGGCCTGCTGGAACGCGTCGAGTGCGCCCGCCACGTCGCCGATGCGGTAGAGGCCCAGCATCAACTGGCTCCAGGCCCGCTGGCGCAGCGGATGCTCGTCGAGCAGGGCTCGCAGCCGGCCGACCACCGCGGCCGACGCGCCTTGCGCCAGCATCGCCTCCGCGTAGTCCTCCTCGGCGAGCAACCGCCGCTCCTGCAGTTGGGCGGCCCATCGGGTCAGCAGCGGATGCGATGGCAGGTCTGCCAGGGGTGCCCCGCGCCAGAGCGTGACCGCCTCGGCGAGTTCCGTCTCCGCTCGGACGGCGTCACCAGCGGTCAGTGCGTCCCGGCCACGCGCCGCGGCGGCGTCGAACCGATCCAGGTCACGCTCGCCCGGCCGGACAGCGAGCAGGTAGCCGCCGGCCGCCGTCGGTATCCGCTCCTCACCGAGCAGTTGGCGCAGCCCGCGCACGTACGTCCGCAGGTTCGCCGCGGCCGAGGGTGGCGGGTCGTCGGCCCAGAGCATCGGGACTAGTTCGTCGGCGCCCACAGTCTCGTTGGGGCGCAGCAGCAGGGCGGCCAGCAGCAGCCGTTGCTTCACCGAGCCGAGCGGGATGAGCCGATCGCCGCGATGCACCGCCAGCGGGCCGAGCAGGTCGAAACGCACAGGGTCCGTCCATCGGGTACGCCGGGCAAGAGCCGGTCACCCGCCCCCGACTGCCGCACTTGAGCGCGCCGACACGGGCATCGGTGACGTGGTATCTCCTTTGTGGCAAAAGGCTATACGCCGGCCATCGTAGAGGTCTCGGCAGTACCGAACCACCGGCGGCACGCGGGTGCCGAGGGCCGCCGCACCGGCCGGGGTCTACTCGGTCCCTTCCAACACCGGCACTCGCCCTAACCGCCGCCGGGGCGGCTGGTGAGCTGGCTGGTCAGCACCACCAGCAGCTCAAATCGGACGGCCGGGTCGTCCAGGTCGTCGCCGTACAGTTCCCGCAGCCGCTTGAGGCGGTAGCTGACCGTCTGCGGATGCACGAACAGCTCGGTGGAGACCTCGGCGCGCGAGCCCCAGTGGCGGAGCCAGGCGTACAGCGTCGCCAGCAGGTTGTCCCGCTGTGCCGGGCGCAGCTGCGCCAGCGGCGCGAGGCGGCGGGCGGTGAGCACCGCCAACGCCCGCTGCTCGCCACGCAACGTCAGCGTGACCAGGTGATCGTCGACGAAGACCGGACCGGAGGCCGGTCCGACCAGCCCGGCGGCCAGCTCGGCGAGCCGGACGGCCGCCGGCACCTGCGGCCAGCCCAGTTCCGGGCCGACCACCGCCGGCCGGCCGGCGAACGCCTCGGCCAGGGCGGCGCGGGCCGCCCGGGTACCCGCCCGCAGCAGCAGCACGGCGTCGCGACCACGCTCGATGACCAGGCCGTCCGGGCCGTACCGGAACCGTGCGTCGCGGGCCTGGTCCAGCGGCAGCAGTACGGGCACGACCGTGTCCAGCTCGGCCCAGCCGATCCGGGCCGCCGCTGACTCGACGGCGCTGGGCAGGCCGTCGCCGCGCAGCAGCAGCTCGGCGAGGTGCCGACGACGGTCACCCTCCCCGGCCTGCTCGCGAAGCTGGAGCGCGTACCCGTCGGTGCTCGCGGCGGCCAATTCGGCCACGTAGGCGCTGACCGCGTCGGAGAGGTCGATCAGTTCCTCCGGGTCGACCGGGCGTAGCCGGGCCAGTGACTGCGACGCCGTCCGCAGCAACAGCCGTGCCGCTGTCCGCAGCGCGGTCAACAGCGCCTCCGGCCCCCGGTCCTCGCGGGCCTCGGCCGCGCCCAACCCGACGAAGACCTCCCGGAACCGGGGCGGTAGCGCCGGTTCCCCGGTGCCGATCAGGTCGAGGAAGCGGTCGAGGGCCACCTGCACGGCGGTGCGTACGTCCCGGGCGAACTTGTCGTCGGCGATGCCGGCGAAGGCCGGTGTCGCCTCGGTGACGGCGACCGCGACGGCGGCCACGGTGGCCGGCAGGTGCGGGCGCATCGCGGCAGCCAGATCGGCGGGCAGGTGTCGCCAGGGAGTCGCGGAGACAGGCGCGATCACCCGGCGATTTTGTCACGGCAGGATAAGAATGTTGGCGGTTCTCGCTGCCGACGGGACGGTGTTTCGATCGGCCCGGCCACGCGACGATGAACCGACCGGCGGCCGGGCCGAGCAGAGCGACCGACCGGCGGCCGCCGAACCGACGGAGGAGAACGCCGTGCAGCACCGCCTGTCCCGCCAGCACGTCGTCGACATGTGTCGCACCATGCTCGCCCGGGGCTACCTCAAGGCCACCGAGGGCAACGTCTCGGTCCGGGTGCCCGGCCACCGGCGGTACGCGGTCACCCCGAGCAACTATGACTACGACCGGATGCGGGTCGAGGACATCTGCATCGTCGACTTCGACGGCAAGCACGTGCCCGACGACTCCGATGCCGACCTGAAGCCGTCCATCGAGTGCGGGATGCACGCCAACGTCTACCGGGAGCGGCCGGACGTCAACGCGATCGTGCACACCCACCAGCCGTACGCCTCGGCGCTGGCCTTCCTGCGCAAACCGATCCCGGCGCTCACCGACGAGCAGGTGCGCTTCCTCGGCCGCGAGGTGGCGATCATCGACTACGCCCCGTCAGGCACCGGCTTCCTGGCCCGCAACGTGCAGAAGAAGGTGGCCAGCGGCGACAACGCCTTCATCATCGCCAACCACGGGGTGGTCGCCGTCGGCACCGACCCCGACCGGGCGGTGTTCAACATGGCGCTGCTGGAGAAGGTGTCCATCGCCTACCTGCTGGCGCTGACCAGCGAGGCGGGAAAGATCCACACCATCCCGACAGCGATCCGGGAGATCGCCTTCACCAAGCTGCGGGCCGACGAGAAGCGGATCGCCGCGCAGCTCACCGAGGCGGTCGAGCCGCTGCGCGTACCGGCCGACGAGGTCATGCCCAGCGCCGACGCGGCAGCCGCCGAGGTCGCCGACGGCCGGACCGCAGGCATGCCGCCAGGCACGGCGGACGGCACCGGGACCGGCGACGAGGCGAGCGGCGTCCCGGGCGCCGAGTCGACCCGGCTCGGGTACGCGATCAGCGAGTACCCGGACGTCGACGACGTGATGCGTCGGCTGAAGGCGCTCACCGCCCAGCCGGTGCGCGGGCTGCGCCACGACGCGATGCTCGACGTGCTGAACTACTTCGACACCAAGTGCCGCGCCAGCAAGGAGATCACCGACCGGGCGCGGCGGCGCATCCCCGGCGGGGTGCAGCACAACCTGGCGTTCAACTACCCGTTCCCGCTCGCCGTCGACAAGGCCGACGGCGCGTATCTGGTGGACCGGGACGGCAACACGTACATCGACTTCCTCCAGGCCGGCGGACCGACGATCCTGGGCAGCAACTACGGCCCGGTGAACGAGCGGGTCGCCGAGGTGGTCCGGGACTCCGGCCCGGTGACCGGGCTGTTCCACGAGTACGAACTGAAGCTCGCCGAGATCATCCATCGGTTCATGCCGCACGTGGAGATGTACCGGTCGCTGGGCTCGGGCACCGAAGCGGTGATGGCGGCCGTCCGGGGTGCCCGCGCCTTCACCGGCAAGAAGATGGTGATCAAGGTCGGTGGCGCCTATCACGGCTGGTCGGACACCATGGTCTACGGGCTGCGGGTGCCCGGCACCTACCGGATGAACGCCAAGGGCATTCCCTTCGGGGCCACGGCCCGCACCCGGGAGGCATTCCCGCACGACCTGGGTCAGCTCAAGCGCAAGCTGATCGAGAACCGGCTGCGCGGCGGCACCGCGGCGGTGGTGGTCGAGCCGGTCGGCCCGGAATCCGGCACCCGGCCGGCGCCGCGCGACTTCAATGCCCGGGTCCGCGAGTTGTGCGACGAGTTCGGCGCGCTGCTGATCTTCGACGAGGTGGTCACCGGTTTCCGGCTCGGGCTGGGCGGCGCGGCCGGCTACTTCGGTGTCACGCCCGACCTGACCGTGCTGGGCAAGGCGGTCGCCGGCGGATACCCGATGGCCGGCGGAGTCGGCGGACGCGCCGACGTGATGGCGGTCTTCGGTTCCGGGCTGGACGGCAAGAGCGGCGCGCACATCCAGGTCGGCGGCACGCTGTCGGCGAACCCGCTGTCCTGCGCGGCCGGTTACTTCGCCATCGAGGAGATGGCCCGCACCAACGCGCCGGTGATCGCCGGCCGGGCCGGTGACCGGCTGACCCGCGGCCTGCAACGGCTGATCGACTCCTACGGACTGCCGTACGTGGCGTACAACCAGGGGTCCATCGTGCACCTGGAGTGCAGCGGCGTGATGCTGTTGGACATGCGCAACCCGGTGAAACTGCTCAAGGAGAACAAGACCCGCAAGCGGCTGATGGAGCAGATGGGGGCCGCCTACACCGCACACGGCATCGTCACCCTGGCCGGCTCGCGGATGTACACGTCGATGGCCGACACCGACGAGGTCATCGACGACGCGCTCGCCCGGTTCGACCGGGTCTTCGCGCTCGTCGAGGGGGTCTGATCCGTGGCCGCCAGCCCGCCGCAGGTCTTCGCGATCGACCTGGGCACCTCCGGGGTGAAGGCCGCGCTGGTCGCCGCCGACGGCACGGTCACCGGCTGGGCCGAGCGACCGGTCCCGCTGCGGGTGCTGCCCGGTGGCGGCGCCGAACAGGATCCGCTCGCCTGGTGGACGGCGCTCGGGCAGGTCGCCGCCGACCTGGGACGCGACCATCCCGAGCAGCTGCGGGCGGTCGCCACGGTGTGCGCCTCCACCCAGGGCGAGGGGACCATCGCGGTGGACGCGGCCGGTGCACCGCTGACCGCGTGCATCAGCTGGCTCGACATGCGTGGCGCACCACACCTGCGGCGGCAGTTCGGCGGCTTTCCCGCGTACCAGGGGATGTCGGTACGCCGGATCGCCCGCTGGCTGCGGCTCACCGGCGGCATGCCCTCACCGACCGGCAAGGACCCCGCGGCCCACATGCTGTTCGTCCGCGACACCCTGCCGCAGGTGTACGCGCGGACGGCGACGTTCCTCAACGTGCTCGACTGGATCAACCTGAAGCTCACCGGGCGCACGGTGGCGACCGTCGACTCGATCCTGACCTCGTGGTTGACCGACAACCGGCGTCCCGGCGACATCCGCTACTCCCCTGCCCTGGTCGCCGACAGCGGCATCGACGCGGACAAACTGCCACCGATCGTCGCCTGCACCGAGGTGATCGGCACGTTGACACCGGCCGCTGCCGCGCACCTGGGCCTGCCCGCGGCGGTACGGGTGGTCGCCGGTGCGATCGACAACACCGCCGCGGCGATCGGCGCCGGCACCACCGACGACAACAAGCCGCACCTGTACGTCGGCACCTCCTCCTGGATCGCGGCCCACGTGCCCCGGAAGAAGACCGACGTCTCCGCCGGCATCGCCTCGGTGCCCTGCGCGGTCGGCGACCGCTACCTGATGACCGCCCTCCAGGCCACCGCCGGCGCCAACCTGACCTGGCTGCGGGACAAGATCGTCGAGTACGACGACCCACTGCTCAGCGCCGGTCACCTCAGCCGCGACGAGGGCACCCTCTTCGACGCCTTCGACACGATCATCCCGACGGTGCCGCCGGGCGCGAACGGGGTGCTCTACACCCCCTGGCTGTACGGCGAACGCGCCCCGGTGGACGACGCGAGCCTGCGTGCCGGGTTCTTCAACATCTCCCTCGACACCAACCGCTCGGACCTGCTGCGGGCCGTTTTCGAGGGGGTCGCGTTCAACACCCGCTGGCTGCTCGGCGCGGTCAACCGGTTCCTGGGCGCACCGGTAACCTCGATGGCCATCACCGGTGGCGGGGCGCTGTCGGACTCGTGGTGTCAGATCTTCGCCGATGTGCTCAGCGTCGAGATCCGCCGCGACGCCCAGCCGCTCGCGGTCAACGCCAGGGGTGCCGGCTGGATCGGCGCGGTCGGCACCGGGCAGCTCACCTTCGCCGACATCCCGGGCCTGATGCGTACCGACCGGGTCTTCACACCGGACCCGGCGCACCGGTCCGGCTACGACGAGGTCTTCGACGTGTACCGGCAGCTGCACCAGCGACTCGCCCCGGTCTACCGCCGCCTCAACCGCAGCTGACCTGCCGAAACAGCCACCAACAAGGTCCGGTTTGGCGAGACTGAGGCCATGGTCGACGTCAGACGTTACGTGGCTGAGTTCATCGGCACCTTCCTCCTGGTCTTCTTCGGCGTGGGCAGCGCCGTCGCGGCCCGGATCGACGGCGGCGTGGTGGTGGTCTCGCTGGCGTTCGGGTTCGTCCTGCTCGCGCTGGTCTACACGATCGGCCAGCTCTCCGGCAGTCACGTGAACCCGGCGGTGACCCTCGGTGTACTGCTCTCGGGCAAGATCACCGCACTCGGGGCGATGGTTTACTGGATCGCCCAGTTCGCCGGTGCCGCCCTGGCATCCCTCCTGCTCTGGGTGCTGGTGCGCTGGGGAGGGGTGACCGACCAGACCGGTGTGCTGGGTGCCAACGGCTACGGCACCAACATCAACGCCGGTGGCGCGATGCTGCTGGAGACCGTACTGACCTTCCTGTTCGTCCTCGTCGTACTCGTGGTGAGCAAGCGCAGCACGGATCTGTCGGGCTTCGCCGGCCTGGCGATCGGGCTTGCTCTCGGCGTGGCGAACCTGGTCGGCGTCGCGCTGACCGGCGCGGCGGTGAATCCGGCGCGGGCGTTCGGGCCGGCGATCTTCGAAGGTGGCCTCGCACTCCGTCAACTCTGGGTGTTCATCGTCTTTCCCCTGCTCGGCGGAGTCCTGGCCGCACTGGTCGCGCCGCTCGTCGAACACGGCTCCGGCGTCACCCGGATCGGCACGCCCCGGCCGTCCGGGCGCTGAGCCGGGCCGTCCTGATGTGGAGCGCAGCCGCCATTGATGTTTGGCGACCCGCGGTTTCTATGCGATCGACAGGTGATTAGCTTTTTGCCCGTATCCCACTAATCGGGATTGGCGGCGACCACGCCCACCTGGAAGTTTCGGTAGTCATCGATGATGGCTTTTATCCTCTGATCGATGCGACGCTATGACGTCGGCGCCGGCCATCGACAGGAGGATACGTGCAGGCAATACGTCGAAGGCTACTCGGAGCGCCCACCGGTGACCCTGAGCAAGCCGACCCGGAACAGGCAGCGGATGTCCAGCCCCGTAAGGGACGGGGAAGGCTGGCGAGGGCCGCCCGGGGGACGTCGCGCCTGCTGCTGCATGAATGGACGTTGGCGGCAATCGCTGGTGTGGTGGTGGCTGTTGTCCTCACCTGGCCGACGCTGAAGCAGCCGTGGACGACCATCCCGGGCGACATCGGCGATCCCCCATTGCAGGCGTGGCAGGTCGCCTGGGCCGGGCATGCGCTGGTCACCGACCCGCTCAACCTCTGGCACTCGAATACGTTCTTCCCGGACCTGTACACGTACGCCTACACCGACATTGTGCTCGGCTACGCACCGGCCGGTCTGCTCGGCCACGGCGTGGCGGCGGCCATCTTCCGCTACAACCTCCTCTACGTCCTGGCTCACGCACTCGCCTTCGTCGGGGCGTACGCCCTGGTGCGCCAACTCGGCGCCATCCGGACGGCGGCCGCCGTCGCCGGCGTCGCCTGGGCTTTCGCGCCGTGGCGGCTCGCCCACAGCGGCCACCTGAACATCCTCTCCATCGGCGGCGTCGCACTGTGCCTGGCGATGCTGGCTCGCGGCCACGGCTGGTCCCTGCGGGACGGTCACCGACCGGCGCTGCACCGTCCCGGCTGGATCGTGGCCGGCTGGCTGGTCGCCGCCTGGCAGCTGACCCTGGGCCTGGCGATCGGCCTGCCCCTTGCGTACTTCCTGGCCGGCACCATGCTGGTGGTCCTCGTGGCGGTTGGCTGGGCCCGCTGGCGGACCGGCACCTGGCTGCTGGGTCGCCGGGTGGTGCTCGCCAACCTTCTCGGCGGCGTCGTCTTCGGAGCGGTGTTGATCTGGTTGGGGACCACCTTCCTGCGGGTGGTGGAGCTGAACCCGGAGGCGCACCGGGACCTGTCCTGGACGGAGATGTTCTCCCCGCCCCTGCTGGGATACTTCGTCGCGCCCGCGGACTCGTGGCTGTGGGGTGACCACTTCGCGGCCGCCCGCGCCCAGCTGTCCTGGCCGCCGGAGATGGCACTGCTGCCGGGCGTCACGTTGATCGTGCTGGCCGTGGCCGGGCTGAGCTACTCGACGTTCCGGGTCCGCCACCGCGTCCTGCTCGCGCTCGGCGTGCTGGTCAGCGGCGCGCTCGGGCTGGGCAGCAATCTCGTCGGTCAGGGCGACCCGGGATACCTGACCCTGTCCCGACTGCTGCCCGGATGGGACGCGCTACGGACTCCGGGGCGGCTGATGGTGTGGACGAGCCTGCTGCTCGCCATTCTCGCAGCAGGAGCGATAAGCGAGTTCGGACGGAATCGCCCCAAGCTCGGGTGGCCGAAGTCGGTGAGCGCGGTCGTGCTTTTGCTGCCCCTGCTGCTGGTCCTGGTCGAGGGCGTCAACCGGACACCGCACCCCGCCGTGCCAACCGCCCCGCCGGCGTTTCAGGCGGCGGCCGACCCGATGCTGGTCCTGCCCAGCAACGGCGTGGCCGAATCCGACATCATGCTCTGGTCCACCGATGGATTTCCCCGCGTCGCCAACGGTTCGGTCACCTTCCTGCCGGCCAGTCAACAACAGATCCGCGCGGTGACCACGACCTTCCCCGATCCGGGCAGCATCGCCTTCCTCCGGCAGGTCGGCATCCGGTCGGTGGTCGTCCTGCCGGATCGGTTGGCCGGCACGCCCTGGGACGGCCTGCCCGCCCGACCGGTGGATGGCCTCGGCATCACCCGGGAGGAGATAGCCGGCGCGTGGGTGTACCGCCTCGACTGAGGCGGACCGGAGCCGACGGTACGGGCGTCACTCCCGGGTGGCGCCCATCGGCTCGCGAACCAGGGCACCGTCGATGTAGCAGTACCGCCAGTCCTCGCCCTCCTCCAACGACCGGATCAACGGATGGCCGGTCTGCCGGTAGTGCTCCTCCGCGTGGTTGTTGACCGAGTCACTGCAACAGCCCACCGCGCCGCAGGTCAGACACATCCGCAGCTGCACCCAGTCGTCGCCGCTCTCCACACACTGCGGGCACGCATCCGCGTCGGACTCGGTGATGTGGATCCGGTCGAGGTGCGTGCAGGCGGTGCTGATCGTCTCCTCACGCACGTACCGCCAGCTGGAGTGCAACAGCCGGTCCGGGATTATCCGAGCCAGGAAACGCGAGTTCGCCGCGAGCAGCGGGCTCACCACGGCCAGGATCAGCACGTACAGGGCGATGAACGGACCGAGTCGGTCGTCCAGGCCGGCGGCGATGGCGAGGGTGGCCAGGATCAGCGAGAACTCGCCCCGGCCCAGCACGGTCAGGCCAACATTGGCGGCCCCGCGCTGGTTGAGCCCGAACAGCCGGCCGGCGATCAGTCCGGCCACCACGTTGGTGACGATGGTCATCAGTACGGCGAACAGCACCGGCAGCGCCACCGAGCCGAAGTCGCCGACGTCGATGCTCAGCCCGAACACCAGGAAGAAGACCGCCGCGAAGACGTCGCGCAGCGGCAGCACCAGGCGTTCGACCCGTTCCCGGATGGGAGTACGGGCCACCACAAGACCGATCATCAGCGCGCCGATCGCGTCGGAGACGCCGATCTCGGCCGACACCCCGGCGACGAGCACGACCAACCCGACCATCAGGATGGCCAGCAGTTCGTCCTCGTTGCTGTCGATCACCTTGCCGACCAGGCGGGCGCCGAAGCGGGCGACGGCGAAAAGCACCACCAGGTAGGCGAAGCTCAGGCCGATGCGCAGCACCAGTTCCCCGGCGGACCCGGCACCGGACAGCAGCGGCGAGAGCAGCGCCAGATACAGCGCGAGGAACAGGTCCTCGATCACGATGATGCCGAGAATGACCGGCGTCTCCGCATTGGCCAACCGGCGGAACTCGATGAGCAGTTTCGTCACGATCGCCGACGAGGAGATGCCGAGCGCACCGGCGATCACGAACGCCTCGTAGCCACCCCAACCGAGGGCGAAGCCGAAGAGCAGGCCGGCACCGACGTTGAGGCCGATGTACGAGCCGGCGGCGACGAACAGTCGTTTGCCGCTGCCGAGCACCTGGTCGACCGGAAACTCGACGCCCAGATGGAACAGCAGCAGGACCAGGCCGAGGGAGGCGAGCAGGCTCAGGTCCTCGGGATGAGCGATCAGCACCGGACCCGGGGTACCGGGCCCGAGCAGGATGCCCGCCAGCATGAAGAACGGCACGGTGGGCAGGTTGATCCGACGACCCGCACGGGCGAGCAGGCCCGCGATCAGTACGAGGGCCCCGAAGCCCACGAGGTCAGCATGCACGGTGAGGACTCCTGGAGCGGACTGAGCGAGGGAGTACGACGCGGGACGACTACTCGGAGAAGTAGGTGCCGGCCAGCAGGGCGCCCACCTTACGCGCCTGCTCCTCCGACATCTCGATCACGGCGACCGGATCATCCGCGCCGGCGGCGAAGACGTATAGGTCACGGTTGCCGTCCCGGCGTACCACCACCGAGATCCGTTGGGTGTTGCTGCCCAGGTCGACGTCGTACCGCTTGCCGATTCCAGGCAGTTCCTGCACATAAATCCCTTTGCCCATGGCCCCTCCCGCTGCGTGCTCCACGATCTCTGCGCAATGGTACGAGGCGGCTGGCGTGGGCCGGCTATATCACCACCTGCTTGGTCTGCGGCAGGGCGTCGATCAAGGGCTGGGACACGTTGATCGTGTCGGAGATGACCTCGTGCGGGGTGTTCGCCATCCACTGCATCACCGAGATGTCCTCGAACCGGGGGTGGCGGAACATCTCCAGGAAGACCAACGGTTCGTCGCCGGTGTTCTCGATGTAGTGCCCGTACGCGAACGGCACGTAGCCGACATCGCCCGCCTGGAAGTCGAAGGTACGGGCGGCGGCCGAGGCGGCGAAGACGCCCATCCGGCCTCGGCCGGAGATGTAGTACTGCCACTCGTCGGTGGTCGGGTGCCAGTGCAGTTCCCGCATCCCGCCCGGTTCGACCTCGACCAGGGCGGCGGCGGTGGTCGAGGCGGCGAAGTTCGTCGAGTCGGTGATGCGTACGGTGCCGCCGCGGAAGTGCTCCGGGGCCTGAGCCAGCATCCGGTGCTTGAAGCTGCGCGGCACGTCTCCGGTCGGGCTGATCACCCGGTCCGTCGACAGCGGCGGCGGGACGTCCCCGGCGAAGATGTACTTCTCCCGCTGGGCCAGGTCGTCCAGTTGTTCCATCGACCAACCGAAGTTCTTCGCCAGCACCGACTTGGGCACGTGGGCGAAGAAGTCGCTCAGCAGGAACGTGTTGTTCTCCGAGAAGCTGCCGTCGTTGAAGACCAGGAGGAACTGCGCGCCGTCCTGCAACGCCTGGATGTGATGCGGAATGCCCTGCGGGAAGAACCACAGGTCACCGGCTTGGACGTCCTCGATGAAGTTGCGCCCCTCGTGGTCGACGGCACTGATCCGGGCGCTGCCGCTGAGCATGTACGCCCACTCCGACTCCTGGTGCCAGTGGATCTCCCGGTATGCGCCGGGCTCCAAGCCGAACTGGACCCCGGCCAACTGAGTGGCCGCCGGCAGGTCCCGCACGGTGACCTCGCGGGTCCAGCCACCCTTCTCCACCCGGGTGTGTGCCTGCGAGAAGGAGAACTTGAGGTTCGGTACCAGCCGGCTGTCCGTGGTGGGTGGCACGAGCAGATCCGGGTTCTGCCGCTCCAACTCCACGTCGCGGCCGGCGATCGGGGGTGCCCCCTGGTCACCGCGCCGTGGTTCGGGATCCCTGTTCACCATCGGGTCAACTCCTCACGTGCTCCGCACGGGCACCGCGCCGACCGCCCCTCCCGGGGAGTGCCGGAGCGCGCCGCCGCGCCATCGGCGCTCGGTCCCGTCCCCATGACGGCGCGTGCCCTGCTCGCGCCAGTTGCGCGGTGGCAGCCGGGAATGCCCGGGACCTTGCGTCGCAAACGGCGGGAGAGCCCGCGATCCGTCCGCTGGCGTGCCCCGTTCATGACACGGGTCAGGCAAGCACGGCCGATCAGCACTCCGGCGCACCCGCAAGGGCGGTTCGTCCGATTCACCCGCACGCGGGCCTCGCGGTGATCGCCTCGGCGCCGATTCGCTGGCGGAGCCGTCGACGCGCTCCCGCCGGCCGACGGCTACGAGGTGAGGCGGAACGTGGCGTCGGCGCGCGCCTGGGCGTCGTTGATCGGATCGAGTCGCAGCTGGTAGTTGTAGTGCCGGACGTAGCGATCGGGGTAGTTGTACGAGCGGAACGACGACCAGGACGCGTTGCCGAGGCCGGCGACCTGCCGGAAGGTGGCATCCGCGGCGAAGACCGAGCTTCCGTCGTTTGCCGCCAGCACGAAGTCGAAGCCGTAGTGCCGCAGGTAGTGGCCCGGATAGTTGACCGATTCGAACGACACGCTGGCGGCGTCGGCCAGCCCGGGCACCACCCGGAACTGGGCGTCCTGGGCCGGGCTGACATTGGCGTCGATGCGTACGTCGTAGTTGGCGTGCCGCACGTACCGGTCCTGGTGGGTGTACGCCTGGATCCGGTTGGCCGGGGTGGTGGCGCCCCAGCGTCCCAGCACCGCGCTCTCCTCGGCGGCAGTCAGGTTCAGGATCGAGCCGTGTCGTTTGCGGCTGGCGCCCAGCTGGTAGTCCGTCCGGGTCCGGAAGTTCGTGACGCTGCCCAGGTTGGTGGAGGTGACCGGCATGTAACCACGCCCGGTGGCGTACTGGTCGAGCCAGAGCGCCCACTCGTTGCGACCGTTGAACTGCATCCACATCGGCCCTTCGACCACGTTGCCGCCGCCGGTGCCGTTGGAGATGCCCAGGTGGGAGAGGTTGCCCAGCGTCGTCCACGAGCCGAGGATGGAGTTGCTGCCCTCGATGGTGATGTGCCCGTCGGCCGACGCCCGGTAGTAGCGGTAACCGCCGACGGACCCGGGTACCTCGACGATCTGGGTGTCGATGATGCCCTGCCCGCCGCCGGGGCGTTCGATGTAGAGCTGGGGCGCGGTGAAGCTACGGAAGTCGCTGGTGCGGACGTACCAGATGCGGTGCTTGGTCACGCCGTCGCGCAGCGAGTTCGTCGCCCAGTAGACGACGTAGTCACCGGTCGCCGCGTTGTAGATGGCCTCCGGCGCCCAGGCGTTGCCGGCACCGGGGATGGCACCGGCGACGTTGATCAGCCAGGGAGCGGACCAGTTCACCAGGTCGCGGGACTCCCACACCACAAGCGACCTGCTGCCCCGGTTCGCCGCGTCGTTCCACGAGGTGCCGCTCGCGATCCGCAGATCGGTGGCGACGATCCAGTACCGGTCGCCGGCGGGCGACCGGACGATCGAGGGATCGCGCACCCCCCGGGTGCCGATCGTGGACAGCAGCACGGGTGCGCCGTTGTTCAGGTCGCGCCAGGTCAGCCCGTCCCGGCTGTGGGCGAAGTAGACCTGCTCGCCGGTGGCCGACTCGCCGGTGAAGTGCGCCATCAGGTAGCCGGTGAACGGGTCGAGCGCGGCGGCCTCGGCACGCGGTGTCTGCGCCGCCGGCAGCAACAGCAGACACAGGGCGGCGAGCAGGGCGCTCGCCCTGGTCAGGACTCTGGACACGCGGCTCTCCGTCCGTCCGGCCCGGCCGACGTTAGCGCTAACATCACCCGCGCCGGACGGCCCTGGTCACTGTTTCGGGGGTGTTACGCAGTCTCCGCCTCAAATCGACACCCGTCAAGACGATGGCCGTCCCCGACGGCGACGGGCCGACGCCGACCGCCGGTCTCCACAGCCGCCGTGGCACGGAAATCCGGGTGACGCTGGCCAGCGGCACCGACAGAATGCTCCGGTGCGGATCCGAGCGGTGCGTCAGGACGAGCTACCCGTCCTGCAAGGCATCGAGCGCGCGGCCGGACTGTGCTTCCGCGACGTCGGTATGCCACAGATCGCCGACGATGAACCGCTGCCGCTGGACGTACTCGGCCGCTACCAGGGGGCAGGCCATGCCTGGGTGGCCACCGACGCCACCGACGAGCCGGTCGGCTACCTCATCGCCGACCTCGTCGACGGCAACTTCCACATCGAACAGGTCTCCGTACATCCCGCCGTCGCCCGTCGCGGGATCGGACGTCAGCTGATCACCCACCTCGCCGATCTGGCGCTGGCCAGCGGCATCCCCGCCCTGACCCTCACAACGTTCGCGGACGTGCCCTGGAACGCCCCGTACTACGCCCGTTGCGGCTTCCAGACCCTCCGCGAGCGCGACCTCACCCCGGGCCTTCGGGCCATCCGCCGACGCGAGGCAGCACACGGGCTCGACCGTTGGCCCCGCGTCTGCATGCGCCGATCTCTGTCCCCGATCGCGGACCAGACGCCGCCCTGAGGACGGTCTCGCTGAGGGCCGTGAGGGATAGACCGCTACCGGACGGACGCTGCCGCACCGCTTCGTCATACTGGCTACCGTGTTCGCCCTTGTCGCCGATACTGCCGTCGGAACCGGTGAACTGGTCCGCCGAGGACCAACGCCGAGATCCTGCGGGAGTCGCTGTACATGGACGTCCTTGACGCACTGCTGCCGCTGAGGCCCGACGCCGCCATCAGGTACCTGGCCAACACCGTCGACCATGTCACCGTCGACCCCGACTGGGTGGCGGTGTGCGGACGAGCCCTTCAAGTACCCGAAGCAACCCCGTCCGGATAAACCCGGTGGACACCGAGGACTCACCTGCGCGCGCAGCCAGGGCATCGCGCGGCCGACACGGCAGCTTGTGGACGATGCTCGGCCACCTCGTCCGGGCGGTCAGTCGAGCGGCTGCTCGTCCGACTCCGCACAGATCGCGGCCATCTCGCTGAGGTAGTCGGCCAAGGGCTGGAGACCCGACGCGGCTCGCCGCTCGTCGACACCGGCCTCGTCCCGGATCGGGGTGGCCGGCACCGGTCCGTCCGCACCGCACCGCGTCTGCGTCCCGTACGTCTGAGGGTCGCCCTTCGCGACCGCGACCCGATCCTCGAGATAGGCCAGATTGCCGGGAGACGCCTGACCGTCCGCGACGGCTTCCCGAAGCAGTTTGAGCGCCTCCTGTTGGAAGGCGAGATCGAGGTCAGAGTGTTGGGCGATCAGCCAGGCCGCGTTCTCGCCGTCCTTGCCGACGAGATCGAAGGTCGGCCAGCCGTGCTCCTGGACGATCTCCTTCAGCCGGGCGGTGCGCTGCTCGGGGGTGTCGGCCTGCGGGAGTCCTTGTAAGGCCGCCTGGTCACGTTCGAACATCCCGATCAGCTCGTCGTGCAGCACCTTGTTGAAGCTCGCGACCGAGTGCGACGTGGTCGGCGGCGATCGGTGAGGCGGGACGGGTGACCCGCTCGGCGACACCGACGAACCGGACGGCTCAGTAGTGCGAGGCGGGGACGAGCAGCCCTCGAACCCACCGCTTGATCAAGAAGTTCTGGTCTTCGGCGGGCGATCGTCGAGACGAAAACTTCTTGATCAACGGGGCGAGGCGGGGTGGGTGGGGTCGGGGTTACAGGTGGGTGGGGGTGGGAATGCCGAGCAGGTGCAGGCCGGTGCGGAGGGTGTCGCCGGTGAGGTGGCACAGGGCCAGGCGGTTGGCGCGCTGCGGTCCGGTGGCGCGTAGCACGGGGCAGTGCTCGTAGAACGCGGTGAAGGTCTGCGCCAGCCGGTACAGGTAGCCGCAGAGGCGGTGCGGCTCGTGGCCGGCGACCACCTCGGCGAGGGTGTCGGCGAACCCGTCGAGGTCGAGAATCAGCGCCCGCTCGGCCGGTTCCAGCGCCGCCGTCACGTCGACTGTGGCATCGGCTCCGTCGGCGCGGGCCAGGATGGAGCGGACGCGGGCGTGCGCGTACTGGAGGTAGACGCCGGTGTTGCCGGCCAGCGCCAACATGCGCTGTGGCTCGTAGGTGTAGTCGCGGGTCCGGTTGGTCGCCAGGTCGGCGTACTTCACCGCGCCGATACCGACCTGCCGCGCCCGCTCGTCCAGGGCGGCCCCGGTCAGCCCCGGATTCTTCGCCGCGACCACCTCCCGGGCCCGGTCGACCGCCTCGGTGAGCAGATCGACCAGGCGGACGGTGTCGCCGGCCCGGGTCTTGAACGGCCGCCCGTCCGGGCCGAGGACGGTACCGAAGGCGACGTGCACGGCGGCCACCGTCGACGGCAGCCAACCGGCCCGCCGCGCGGTGCCGAAGACCATCCGGAAGTGCAGGGCCTGCCGGGCGTCGACCACGTACAGCAGCCGGTCGGCGTGCAGTTCGACGACGCGCTGCCGCAGCGCGGCCAGGTCGGTCGCGGCGTAGCCGAAACCGCCGTCCCGCTTGCGTACGATCAGTGGCGTCGGCTCGCCGTCCGGGCCGCGGAGGTCGTCGAAGAAGACGCAGAGCGCGCCGTCGCTGGTCACCGCGACCCCCCGGCGTTCAAGCTCGTCGGCTACCTCGGGCAGCGCGGCGTTGTAGGCGCTCTCCCCCACCGTGTCGGCGTCGGTCAGCCGCACCCCGAGCCGGTCGTAGACGTGAGTGAAGTAGCGGGTCGACTCGGCGACGATGTCCCGCCAGGCGGCCACGGTGCTCGGGTCGCCGGCCTGCAACGCCACCACCCGCCGCCGGGCCCGGTCGGCGAACGCGGAGTCGGCGTCGAACTCCGCCCGAGCCCGCCGGTAGAGCGTGGCCAGCCGGCCGATGGCGGCGGTGTTGTCCGGTGCCGGCGGGTCGGGGTGCTCGACCTGGTACTGGATGAGCATGCCGAACTGGGTTCCCCAGTCGCCGATGTGGTTGCGTCGCACCACGGTGCCGCCGAGGTGTTCCAGGATGCGTACCAGCGCGTCGCCGATGATGGTGGAGCGCAGGTGCCCGACATGCATCTCCTTGGCGATGTTCGGCTGCGAGTAGTCGATCACCGTGGTGACGCCGGACTCGGGGGTGCCGACACCGAGCCGGGTATCACCCAACCGGCCGGCGAGCTGCGCCAGCAGCGCCCGGTCGGTCAACTCGATGTTGACGAAGCCCGGCCCGGCCACCCCCGCGCTGGCCAGCAGGCCGTCGTCGGGTAGACCGGCGACCACCTCCGCCGCGACCTGCCTCGGGTTGCGGCGCAGCGTCCGCGCCGCCGCCAGCACGCCGTCGGCCTGGAAGTCGGCGTGCTCGGAGCGGCGGATCTGCGGCGCGAGGTCCGCCATTCCCAGGCGGGCCGCGGCGGCGGTGACGGAGTCGGACAACGACGAGGCCAGCGAGGGCACGGTCACGGGAACTCCCCAGGGATGGGATGAACGGGATCGTCACGAGGCGTGCCGGCCGCACGACAGGTGCGGGCACGGCGGGAGGAACGCGCGGGTGAGCGGGACGACTATCGTCGTCGCAGGCGCGAGCGGCGGACGGTGCGGAGCACCCGATCCATCTCCACCGCCTCGAACGCCGGGGCCGCGAACCGAGCGCGGCCAGATGCCGGAAGTGTACGCGTCGTGCGGTGCGGAGGTGGACCGGGTTTCCCGCCGGTGCCGTGAGGCGTGGGGAAATCCCTGATTCCCTCGCCGTCGGCGCTGTCTAGGGTCGACTCATCGCCCGCCCCCGGTACGCGCTGGTCCGACCGCGCCTGACGCGGCAGCTCCGGTGCCGGGGTGCCGGTGGTGGCGTCGTCCCGACCCGACGAGGAGTCCCGGTGCGCAAGGTTGTCTCGGCTGTCCTCACCGTGGTCCTCGCGCTGACGGCGACGGGTTGTGGCGGCCGGTTCCCAGGTGATCCGGCCGCCGACGAGGATCCGTACAGCGAGTCCGCGCTGCGCTACGGCATGGCGCCGGTGCCCCACCCCGACCTGACCTACCAGCCGGACGTGATTCTCGTCGGCGGTGGTGGTCGCTCGGTCCGATCGGTCACCGCCGACGGCCTGACCTGGCGGCTCGACGGCGACGCGCCCCGGGCCGACGACCTGGCGCCCGGAAAGGTCATGTTCGTCACCGGACGTGGCGTCGGCCGGGTGCTCGACGTGCAGCGCGACGGGGGCGACCTGCTCGTCACGATCGGCCCGGTCACCGTGACCGACGTGATCCGCGACGGCACTCTGGAGCAGCGCGGCATCGCCATCGAGAACCCGGTCGTCTACCAGGCCGGCGAACCGATCTGGGCGATGTCCGAAGAGGAGGCCCGAAACCTGGGCGCCACGCCGACCGGGCGCGCCGGCCGGGCCGGGCCGCTGCGGCTCGCCCCGCCGCCGCCGCGACCGAACCAGCCGCCACCGAGCCGTGGCGGTGGCGAGGTCAGGACGGTCGTCGCCAACTTCTCCACCGGCGTCAGCCTCACCGACGGTGCGGAGGTCAGCTTCCACTACGACCGCGACGGGACGATACTGTCCGGTCGGGCCGCGCTGACCTTCGCCAAGCCGGAGGCGGACTTCCACCTCAAGATCAGCGGTGGTTCGGTGACCCGGGCAGAACTCTCGATCAGCGGCGGCTTCGGCATCCGCTACTCGTTCGAGGCCGGTCTCCGGGACGGGCAGAACATCCGGGCGGTGCTTCCCATCCCGGTGGACTTCAGCATCCCGATGGGCACGGTGCTCGGCGTGCCGCTGGCGCTGACCATCAGCCAGACGGTGAAGGTCACCACCGCGTTCGGCGCGAAAGCGGGGACGATCAAGGGCAAGGGTGAGTTCTCCCTCGCCGGCTCGCTCGGCTACGGCTACGCCAACGGCGCCTTCGGCCCGCAGGTCAGCAAGAACTTCAAGCGCAAGGAGAGCCTGATCAACTCCCTGCGCGGCGTGCCGGTCGGGGTGATGGGCCTGCTCATCGAGCATCAGGTCAAGTTCGACGTCGGGTTCAGCGCGTTCGTGCTCAAGGCCGGCCTGTTCTTCGAGGTGTCCACCGCCTACGGGACGACAATCGGATCGGCGCTCGGCGCACCGCTGGCGGTCTGCCGGGGCGTGGGCATCGGCGTCCGAGCCTCGTACGGCGTGGGTTACACGATCCTGGCCCCGGTGGTGAACGTGATCAACAAGTTCCTCAGCCTGATCAACGTCAAGCCGATCGACCCGTCCGGCAAGCTGGGGCCGCCGCCGTACGTCATCCACAGCGACGAGGAGGTCATTCCGCCCGGCACCAAACTGTGCGGCACCCCGAAGCCGGCCGCCGGCTGAGCACGGTGCCGGCGATCCGGGCGTCCGGTCACCGGCCCGCGTCGTCGCCAGTGGGTGGGGCACCGGCCGCGTCGGTGCCGAATCCGTCGAGCGCGGCGCGCTCGTCGAGCGTACGCAGCTCCTGGAACACGGTGATATGCAGACCGGCCGGGGCGTCGAGGCGGGCGTTGACCGACTGCCACGGCGTGGTGGTGGGCGGCGCCACCTGTTCGGCGCCGGCCGCGACCAGCCGGTCGGTGGTCGCGGCGGTGTCGTCCACCTCGAAGGCCACCCGGATGCGCGGGGCGACCTGACGCCCCACCTCCACGTCGTCGATCATGCGTTTCTGCGCCGAGTTGGCGATCTCCAGCGTGGCCCGTCCGGCGTCCAGGATCACCACCTGGGCATCGTCCGCGCCGGAGAACGCGGCCTGCTCGGGCAGACCGAGCACGTCGCGATAGAAACGCACCGCCGCGTCGTAGTCGTCGGCCTGCACCACGAGTCGCAACTGACGGACCGTCGACGTGGACTTCTCGGATGGACTCACTGCGGCCACTCCCCTGCGGATGTCCGGTGGTGCCGGCACCGGCACCACCGGCAATGGTGGTGCGGTCGGCCGCGAATTGCCACCTTCGGGCAGCCGGGTGATCACCACGCCGCCGATCCACCTCACGGTGGTGTGCCCCCGTCCCGTCGCGACGAGTTGCCTGCGCCACGCTCAGTCGGGCAGGTCGGCGATCCGGGTCGAGAGCCTGCGCAGCATGGCGAGTTCGTCGGCGCTCACGTGCTCCAGGAAGCGGGACCGAACCGAGTCGACGTGGTGCGGGGCGGCCTGTTCGAGGACACCGAAGCCGTCATCGGTCAGGCGTAGGAGACAACCACGGGCGTCCTGCGGATCCGGCTCCTTGTCGATGAGCCCTCGTACCTGCATCCGCGCGGCGTGGTGGGACAGGCGGCTGCGTGACCACTCCATCTTGGCGGCCAGCTCGCGCAGCGGCCACCGACGGTCGGGCTTCTCCGACAGCGTGCTCAGCACCTCGTAGTCCGCGGCGGAGAGCCCCGAGTCGCGTGCCAGGTCGCGGCCGATCCGGGCGGGTAGGGCGATGAGCAGCCGCCGGAAGGCACGCCACGCCTGCTCTTCGTCCGCGCTCAACCAGGCGGTGTTCATGTCGGCCACCCTACATCTCATTGACACGTCATTGAAATTACGTCTAGGGTCATTGACATGTCATCGAAAAACTCGGGCAACCTCCGTGTCCTCGTCATCACCGCCAGCAGCCGTCCCGGCCGGCTCGGACCCGCGATCACCGACTGGTTCGTCCGGACCGTCCGCCCGGCCGCCACGTCCGACGCGATCACGGTCGACGTCGCCGATCTGGCCGACGTCGCGTTGCCGTTTCTCGACGAGCCCGAACACCCCGTCCACGGCAGCTACCGCCACGAGCACACCCGCCGCTGGAGCCGCACGGTCGCTGCGGCCGACGCCTTCGTGGTGGTGACACCCGAGTACAACTTCGGCATGCCGGCGGTTTTGAAGAACGCCTTCGACTTCCTCTATCAGGAGTGGGCGTGGAAGCCGGTGGCCTTCGTCAGCTACGGCAACACCTCCGCCGGCACCCGGTCGGTGCAGATGGCGAAGCAGGTCGTCACGACGCTGCGGATGGTGCCCATCGGCGCATCCGTCGCCCTGCGCATCGCGGACACCGTTCACGACGGTCAGGTGGCCGGGTCGGCCGCGCTCGACGAGGCCGCCCGCGCGCTGCTGGGCGAGTTGAGCCGGGTGGCCCGTGCGCTACGTCCGCTGCGCGGCGGCACCGACCCGACGGCCGTCGACGGGCCGGTCGCCGGTCTCACGCTCCGTGAAGCCCAGGCCGACGACCTGGCGGAGTTGCTCGTCCTGCAGCGGTGCTGCTGGGTCCAGGAGGCCATCGTCAACGACACCCTCGACCTGGCGCCGCTGCGGGAGACCATCGACGACCTGCGGGCGGCGCTGGCGACCTGGCGGTGGTGGTGCGTACGCCGCGACGGCCGCCTCGTCGCCGCGGTACGCGCCCGGACAGACCAGCGAGCCTGGCTGATCGGTCGCCTGATGGTGGCACCCGACCAGGCGGGCAACGGCATCGGCTCCTGGCTGCTGTCGTACGCCGAAGGACAGGCACCTGGAGACACCACGCACTGCACGCTCTTCACCGGCCACCGCAGTATTCGCAACATCAGCCTGTACGAGCGCGCCGGTTACACCCGCACCGCCACCGGCGACATCCCACCGGACAGCGTCCGCCTGTCCATGCCACGCCCCGACCACCTGGCCGGCGCTGTCCACCAGCGTGCCGGTGTGGTGTGATCTCCAGGCATGAGGGTCCGGGTGGTCGGTGCCGGCATCGTCGGCCTGACCAGTGCACTGCGCCTGGCCCGCGACGGCCATCACGTCGACGTGGTCGCCGCCCGGATGAGCGACGACACGACTTCGGCGATCGCGGCGGCACTGTGGTACCCCTACCGCGCGTATCCGGCGGCGGAGGTGACCCGTTGGTCGGCGTCCACCTACGCGACCCTGCGGGGCCTGGCCGCCGATCCCGGTACCGGCGTCCGGATGCGCCTGGGTCGGGAACTGTTCCGCCGGCCCGCCGCCGAGCCGTGGTGGCGGGACGCGGTACCGGAACTGGCCCGGGTCGCCGCCGGACGGCTGCCGACCGGCTACGCCGACGGCTTCGAGCTGACCGTGCCGGTGGCGGACATGGCGGTGCACCTGCCCTGGCTGCTCGGCGAGGTGACCGCCGCCGGGGCCGCGGTCCGCACCGGGCGGTTCGAGAATCTGGCCGACGCCTTCGTGGGCGTGGACGCCGTGGTCAACTGCACCGGGCTCGGGTCCCGGGAGCTGGTCGGTGACGCCCACCTCACGCCGGTGCGGGGGCAGGTGGTCGTCGTCGCCCAGTTCGGCCTGCGCGAGTGGCTTCTCGACCAGTCCGATCCGGAGCACCTGCGCTACGTCGTACCCCGGGGCGACACCGTGCTGCTCGGTGGCACCGCCGACGACGGCGACGAGGACCTGACCATTCGGGCGGACACGGCCGGCGGCATCCTCGACCGCTGCGCCGAGCTCGTACCCGCGCTGCGCGACGCGCGCGTCCTCGGCCACCGGGTCGGCCTACGACCCGGTCGCCCGAGCGTGCGGCTGGAGATCGAGGTCACCGACCGTGGCCCGGTGGTGCACTGCTACGGCCACGGCGGCGCCGGCGTGACCCTCTCCTACGGCTGCGCCGAGGACGTCGCCCGCCTGGTGTCCGGACTGCGCTGAGCACATCCGTGGCAGCATCACCGGAACGGCGGGTCCGACGACATCACCGTCACGGCGTGGACGGCGGCAGCGTCACCGTCACGGTCAGGCCGCCGTCGGGTCGTGGTTCAGCCTCGGCGGTGCCGCCGTGGGCCCGGGACACCGCCCGCACGATCGACAGCCCGAGCCCAAAGCCCCGGGTGCCGGCGACCCGCTCCCGGCTGAGCCGGCGAAACGGCTGGAACATCGTCTCCACCTCGTAGCTCGGGATCACCGGACCGGTGTTGACCACGACCAGCGTGGGACGCCCGGCCACCTGCCCGGTACGCACCCGCACCCAGCCGTCTGCCGGCACGTTGTGCCGCAACGCGTTCTCCACCAGGTTGAACGCCAGCCGCTCCAGCAGCACCGGATCGCCGACCGCGCGGGCCGGCTCCAACGAGCGGCGCACCGGAACACCGGGATACCCGGGGGCCACCTGCTCGACCACATGGGCGGCGATCTCGGCGAGGTCGACCGCCGCGCGCTCGGTCACCTCGCTCTCCGAGTCGGCGAGGGTGAGCAGACCGTCGATCAGGCGCTCGTGCCGTTCGTTCACCGACAGCAACGCCTCGCCGAGTCGACGAACCTCGGCCGGAGCGTCCGGTCGGCTGACCGCCAGCTCCACCAGCGCCCGGTTCAACGCCAGCGGCGTCCGCAGCTCGTGGGAGGCGTTCGCCACGAACCGTCGTTGACCGTCGAAGGACCGGTCCAGCCGCTCCAGCATCTGGTCGAACGTGTCGGCCAACTCCCGCACCTCGTCGCGGGGGCCGGTCAACGCGATCCGTTCGTGCAGACCACGTCCGGCGGAGTCGGCCCCGGCGATCCGGCGGGCCGTCCCGGTGATCTGGTGCAGTGGTTGCAGCGCCCGGCCGGCGACCAACCAACCGATCACCACGGCCGCCGCCGAGACCACCACCAGCGCGAGGCCGCCCTGGGTGAGCAGCGATTCCAGGGCGTTGCGCTTGGCCTCGCTCTGCACGTCCTGGATCAACATGCGGATCTTGTCGAGGTCCTCCATCGACGTCGGCATCCGGGTGACCACGGTGGCGCGGTCCGGCAGGTCGGCGCGCATCGGCTGCGGCATCCGCTGATCCACCAGCACGTACGTGACGCCGAGCAGGACGATGCCGGCGAGCAGGAGGAGGCCGCCGTAGACCAGGGTGAGGCGGGCCCGCAGAGTCAGCCGCTTCACCGGATCGTGTACCCCGTGCCGGGAACGGTATCGATCACCGGAGGGTCGCCGAGTTTGCGCCGCAGCTTCATCACGGTGACCCGGACCACGTTGGTGAACGGGTCGATGTGCTCGTCCCACGCCCGTTCCAGCAGCTCCTCAGCGGAGACCACCGCACCGTCGGCACGCAGCAACTCGGCCAGCACCGCGAACTCCTTGCGCGACAGCGACACGTACCGACCGTCGCGGTACACCTCGCGGCGGCCCGGATCCACCGTGAGGCCCGCCCGACGCAGCGTCGGTGGCGCGGCGGGCCGGGCCCTCCGGGTCAGGGCGTGCACCCGGGCCGCCAACTCCACCAGCGCGAACGGCTTCACCAGGTAGTCATCGGCGCCCAGGGCGAGGCCGGCCACCCGGTCACGTACCGCAGCGGCCGCGGTGAGCATCAGCACCCGGGTGTCACCTCCGGAGTCCACGATCGCCCGGCACACGTCGTCGCCGTGCACCACCGGCAGGTCCCGGTCGAGCACCACCACCGCGTACTCGTTCACCCCGAGCCGTTCCAGCGCGGCGTCGCCGTCGTACGCGACGTCGACCGCGAAGGCCTCCCGGCGCAGCCACTCCGCGATGGCGTCGGCCAACACGTCCTCATCCTCGACCACCAGCACTCGCACCGGTCCATGGTGCCGCGACCGCGGATAACGCCGCCGTAAACGTGATCGGTTACGCCCGCGATACGTCACCACGGATGCACTGGTCCGGTGTCCGGCGACCGCCGTCGGACACCGGAGAGGACACCAACGATGCGACGGAGCACACTGACGCTTCCCGTGCTGCTGATCCTGGCGCTCGCCGGGTGCGCCGGCCGGGACGGCGACCGGACCGGGGTGGCCACCGCCGGCGGCGCCGCGACGGCCTCCGCCTCGGCGAGCGGCACCGCCGGCAGCGACGCCGAACGAAGACTGGATTTTGCCCGCTGTATGCGGGAAAACGGGGTGGAGCTGCCCGACCCGGAGGCCGGCAACGGACCGATGTTCCGGTTCGACGGCAGTGTCGACCCGAAGCGGGTCGAGGCCGGCATGGAGAAGTGCCGCCACCTGTTGCCCAACGGCGGGCAGGCGGCGCAACTCGACGCCGAACAGCTCGAACAGATGCGGGTGATGGCCCGGTGCATGCGCGAGAACGGGGTGCCGGACTTCCCGGACCCGGCAGCGGACGGCCGGATCCAGATCCAGCGGGACGCCCTGGGAATCGACCCGGACGACCCGGCCTTCCGCGCCGCCTTGGAGGCGTGCCGTCAGCACGCCCCGCAGTTCGGGGGTGGCCGGTGACCCGTCGCACCCGCCTGCCCGCCGCCGGTGGCGCGGCGTTGATCCTCGTCGCCGGGGCGGGCGTTGCCGCGGCGGTCGGCTTCGGCGGTGGTTCCGGCGACGGATCCGCCGAGGCCCGCACCGCCGCGCCCGGCAGCGCCGCCGTCACCCGACAGACCCTCGCCGACGCCGAGACCATCGACGGCGAGTTGGGGTACGGACCCAGCCGGACCGCCACCAGCCGGCTGCCCGGCACGCTCACCGCACTGCCCGACACCGGCACCACCGTGTCGCGCGGCAAGGCCCTCTACGCCGTCGACAACGACCCGGTGGTCCTGTTGTACGGACGGCTGCCCGCCTACCGGACGCTGCAACCCGGCGTCGAGGGTGCGGACGTCAAACAGTTGGAACGGAACCTGACGGCCCTCGGCTACTCCGGCTTCACCGTCGACGACGCGTACACCTGGGCCACCGCCGAGGCGGTCCGTGCCTGGCAGGACGACCTCGGCGTGCCGGAGACCGGCCACGTCGAGCTGGGTCGCGTCGCGTTCACCGATGGCGCCGTCCGGGTGGAGGGCCACCAACTCGACGTGGGCGCGGCCATCCAGCCAGGGCAGGCGGTGCTCACCTACACCGGCACCAGGCGGCTGGTCACCGCCGAACTCGACATCGACGACCAGCGCCTCGCCGACCGCGGCACGGCGGTGCAGGTCACCCTGCCCGACGGCCGGCGGGTGGCCGGGAAGATCGACACCGTCGAGACGGTGATCCGCGACGGTTCGGCGGAGGCCGGTGGCGACACCGGCGCCGAGACGAAGATCGAGGTGACAGTCGCGGTCGAGGATCAGCGGGCGCTGGCCGACTTCGACCATGCGTCCGCCGAGGTCACCTTCATCGTCAGCGAGCGTGCGGACGTGCTGACCGTTCCGGTGGCGGCGCTGCTGGCGCTCGCCGAGGGCGGTTACGGCCTGGAGGTTCTCGAAGACGGAACCAGCCGGATCGTCGCGGTGACCACCGGACTGTTCGCCGACGGTCGGGTCGAGGTCAGCGGCGACGGAATCGTCGAGGGCAGCACCGTCGGGATGCCCCGGTGAGCGGGGACGTGGTCGTGCTCGACCAGGTCGGCAAGCGGTACGGCGACGATGTGGTCGCGCTCGCCGAGGTGTCGCTGCGCATCGGGTACGGCGAGTTGGTGGCCATCGTCGGGCCGTCCGGCTCCGGCAAGTCGACGATGCTCAACGTGATCGGCACGCTGGACGAGCCGACCTCGGGCACAGTCATGATCGACGGTCACGAGGTGGCGCGACTGTCCGACCGGCAACTCTCCGTGTTGCGCGCCACCCGGATCGGTTTCGTGTTCCAGCAGTTCCACCTGGCCCCGGGCGTACCGGTGGTGGACAACGTGGCGGATGGACTGCTCTATGCCGGCGTACCCCGCCGGGAGCGGCGGCGGCGGGCGGAGGCCGCGCTGGATCGGGTCGGTCTCGGGCACCGGCTCGGACACCGGCCGCACGAACTCTCCGGCGGCGAACGGCAACGTGTCGCGGTGGCCCGTGCGGTCGTCCGCGAGCCCGCCGTGCTGCTCGCCGACGAGCCGACCGGCAACCTCGACACCGCCTCCGGGACGGCCGTGCTCGACCTGCTGTACGAGCTGCACCGGACCGGGACCACGGTTGTCGTGATCACCCATGACCGGGAGATCGCCGCGGCCCTGCCACGGCAGGTGCGGATGCGCGACGGGCGGATCTGCGCGGACTCGCGGCTCGTGCCGAGCGGGGTGAGTTGACATGTCCGTGACGTTGCAGGCCCGGCCGACCGCGCCGCTCACGCCGGCCCGGATGCCCGCCGCCGACGTGCTGCGGGTGGGTGGGGTCGGGCTCCGGACCCGTCCGCTGCGGGCGTTTCTCTCCGCACTGGGCATCGCCATCGGCATCGCCGCGATGGTCGCCGTGGTCGGCATCTCGTCATCCTCGCGGGCCGAGCTGGATCGCACTCTGGCCGCGCTCGGCACCAATCTGCTCACCGTGTCCCCGGGTCGGACCCTCTTCGGTGCGGACGCCCAACTACCTGAGGACTCGGTGGCGATGATCGGCCGGATCGGTCCGGTGACGCAGGTGACGGCGACCGGTCAGGTCGCCGACGCGAAGGTCTACCGCACCGACCGTATCCCGCAGGCAGAGACCGGCGGCGTCGCGGTGCGGGCGGCGCAGCTCGGGCTCCTGGACACCGTCGGCGGCGAGGTGGCCAGTGGCAGCTGGCTGAACGAGGCCACCGCCGGGTATCCGGCGGTGGTGCTCGGCGCGACCACCGCCGAGCGGCTCGGGCTGGGTGCCGCCGGCCCGGACGTGCAGGTGTGGCTCGGTGGTCGCTGGTTCACCGTGGTGGGCATCCTCGCTCCGGCACCGCTGGCACCGGAGCTGGACAGCTCGGCCCTGGTCGGCTGGGCCGTCGCCGCGAGCCACCTGGGATTCGACGGGCATCCGACCACCGTCTACACCCGAGCCGAAGCCGACCAGGTCGAGGCGGTCCGCGGGGTGCTCGGGGCGACCGCCAATCCGGAGGCACCCAACGAGGTCGACGTCTCCCGACCCTCGGACGCGTTGGCCGCCGCCCAGGCCACCGACGAGACGTTCACCGCGCTGCTGCTGGGACTGGGCGCGGTGGCCCTGCTCGTCGGTGGCGTCGGGGTGGCCAACACCATGGTCATTTCGGTGCTGGAGCGGCGTTCCGAGATCGGACTACGCCGCTCTCTGGGTGCCACCCGGGGGCAGATCCGCACCCAGTTCCTCGCCGAATCGCTGCTGCTGTCAGCCCTCGGCGGAGCTGGCGGGGTGCTGCTGGGCATCCTGGTGACCTCCGGGTACGCACTGTCCCAGGGCTGGCCGACAGTGGTTCCGGCCTGGGCGACGCTCGGGGGTGTGCTCGCGACGCTGCTCATCGGCGGATTGGCCGGCCTGTATCCGGCGATCCGGGCCGCCCGCCTCTCCCCCACCGAGGCCCTGGCGACCACGTGAGGCGACCGACGACCGGCCGCCACGGTGACGCCGGCAGGGCACCCGGGTGCCCTGCCGGCGTCACCGTCACAGGGTGATGCCCAGCGTCTGGCGCAGCCGGTCGGCCAGGGCCCGGTAGCCGCGGGCGTTGGGGTGGAAGGAATCCTCCGGGTCCGAGACCACGAACCCGTTCGACCACGGATCACCGCTGCACACCCGGTGGCCCTGGAAGGCGTCGAAGGCGTCGACGAAGACGACCCGTCCGTCACCGGTCGCCCGGACGGCTGCGGCGATCATGTCCCGGGCCTGGGCCGTGGCCTCGGCGATGCGGGTGAGTTCGGCGGTGTCGATGGTGGCGTTCGTACCGAAGCACCCGCTACTCGTGGGCAGTGGGTCCACCCCCGGTACGGGCAGGAAGGCGGGGTAGCTCAGCACCGCCAGCACGGCGTCGGACCGCATGCGCGACAGGATGTTCTGGTAGAGCGAGACCAGCCTGGCCTGGGTGGCCTGTAGCTCCGCCGGGGTGACCAGTGGGGCGCTGCCGCAGTCCGACAGCGCGCAGTCGCGCAGCTTCGCGGCAAAGCCGAGGTCGTTGCCGCCGATCGTGACCGTCACCAGCCTCGTGTACGGCTTCACGTAGTCGACCTGGGCGAACTCCTCCAGGCTCTGCCGGTTGGTCAGGTCGTTGATCCGCGCGCCGTGGCACGCCTTGAGGTTCGTCCGGTCGATCGGCAGACCCCGGAAGCGGTCACCCTGGATCTGCATCGAGTAGGTGGCGGTGGCGCGCCGGCAGATCGTCGGGTTCGGCGGGCCGAGGTACGGCGGCGCGCCCGTGCCGGCGGAGTACGAGTCACCAAGCGCGGTGTAACGGATCACCGGTGCGGCCAGGCCGGTGTCGAGCGTTCCGGTGCCAAGCACGATGTGTAGCAGATCTGTGCCGAGCCCCTCGCAGAGCAGATAGCGCAGGCCCGGCAGCGGGCCGCACGCGCCCCAGGCGGAACCGACCGGCGCCAGCAGGTAGAGCTCGAAGAGGATCTCCACTTGGCGGCCACCGTCGTAGAAATCACCGGGGATCCGGACACCGCCGCTGGTGGCCCCGTAGTAGTACCGGTTGAAGGCGAACGGCGAGCCCACGTAGAGCAGCGTGCCGTCGTAGCCGGGGGTCCGGTCGACGACACCGGCGACACCGTACGCGTAGTCGAGGTAGAAGTTGCAGCTCAGCTCCGCGAGATACTCGACGGTCGCGGAGTAGTTGTCGGCGTCGGCGTTGAGCGAGGTCCGGCGCGCCACCTGCTCCTGGCAGTACCAGTCCGCGTCCTGCCCGGCACCGGCGGTCCGGCTGCGGACCGCCGCCCCGGTGCCAGCCCGCAGACCGTTTCCGGTCCCCTTCTCCTCCCCTGGCAGCGCCTTCGGACTGAGCTGTCCGGTCCGGCTGGTGAACGGCGCCGGCCGGGTGCCCTTGCGCGGCACCACCACCGGTCCGGGCAATGTGGGCCGCGGATCCCAGGCCTCGGTCGACGCGTTCTCCGGCTGCGCCGGCGCGATCGTCGAGCCGGTCGGGCCGGCCATCGCCGGTTGAACCGCGGTCAGCAGACCGACCACCATCAGCATCGGCACGGCCGCCCAGGAACGTCGCCGTAGCGACCACCACGCGATGGCGGTCCGGTGCCGGGACCGGCGTTTTCCGTCCACAGTCATCACCCCTCACGTCCTACGGAATCGGGTACCGGCAGGGTGGCAAAGCGGGCCAGCGGAGCGGATCCGTGAAACTACGCAAGCGGCTACGCAGGTGGCCCGTGGTCGCCGACGGCCTCGGTGAGCCGGCGGGCCATCGCGGTGCGGGAGTGGACCTGGAGCTTGGCGAAGACCCGGTTCAGGTGAGACTCGACGGTCCGTGGGCTGAGATAGAGCCGCGCGGCGATCTCCTTGTTGCTCAGGCCGGTCGTCGCCAGGCCGGCGATCTCCCGCTCCCGGGCGGTGAGGACTGCATCACCGCCCGGTTGCCCGGCGCGGGCCGGACCGGCGGCACGATGTCCGGCGAGCACGGCTGCGGCCCAGCCGGCGCCGCAGGCCCGGTAACCGATCTCGGCGCGGTCGAGTGCTGCGGTGCCGGGGTTGGGCCGGCCCGCGGCGAGGTACGCGGCACCGGCAAGGTGGCAGGACAGCGCCTCCTCCATCGGCGTTCCGGCCGCCGCGAAGCGGGCCGCCGCGCTCTCCGCCAGCATCGTCGCCCGTTCCGGGTCCTCCATCCGGTACGCGGTGAAGGCCCGGGCGAACCGGGCCAGTCCGATCTCGTACGGCAGATCGGCGGCCGTCGCCCGGCGTTCCGCCCGCTCACCGACCTGCCTGGCGGTGGTGTGGTCACCTCGCCCGGCGGCGGTGACGGCCGCGACCAGGTCCCGCGCCACCAGCACCGGTGGATGTCTCGACGGCGGTGCCGCCGGCTCGATGAGCAGGTCGGCACCGCAGTCGCCCGCGACCGCCCTGGCCAGCGCCAGCTCCACCCGGTTTATCCGCCACCACGCGCGGGACCGTGGCTGCCCGACCGCCGCCTCGGGACCTGCACCGCTCAGGTCGGCGTCGAGCTGAGCCGAAGCGGGGCCGGCGGTGGCGAGGGCCGCGGCCGGGCCGGCGGTCCACAACACCGGGCGTAGCCGGACCGCCGCCGCCATCGCGGCCATCTCCGTGCTGCCCACCCGCTCGGCAGCGGCCCGCGCCTCCTCCGCGGCCCGCACCGCACGGGTCAGCCGGCCAGCGCGGGTGTGCACCAGCGACTCCATGACGAGCAGGTACGGCGAGGCACTGCTCGGCCCGAGGCCGTCCAGGATCCGTCTCGCCCGGGCGAGATGTCGGTCGGCGTCGGCGAAGTTGCCCAACTGGATCTCCACCAGCGCCAGCGGTGAGACGATCTCGACGTACGGGCGCAGGTCCGCGTCGCCGGTGGCGTCCACGGCGACGACGGCGGCAGTGAGGTACTCGCGTGCCGACCTGGCGCAGCCGAGGTACAGGGTGGCCAGCGCCCGCAACGTCAGCGCCGCCGCCACGAGCACCGACCGGCGTTCGTCCAGCAGTTCAAGGGCCCGCTGCGCGTGGTGCACCGCCGATGTCGGCTCCTCCCGGAACGCGTCCACGGCCGACAGTTCCACGTGCAGCTTCGCCTCCTCGACCGGGTCGAGCCGGCCCCGACCGAGCTGCGTGCCGAGCGTCGCGGCCGCCTCGGCGAAGTCGCCGAGCTGCCGGGCCACCGCCACACTGAACGTCTCGGCCCGCCTCCGCACCGGCCCCTCGGCGCGACGCAGCCGCTGGAGCACCTCGCGGCTACGGGCCAACTCGCCGCTGCGGCCGAGGGCCCGGGCGTACCACATCGCCACCTCGGCACGCCGCTCGTCGTGCGCACCGGTGTCCGGCATGATGCGCAGCGCGGTACCGAGCCAGCGGGCCGCCTCGGCGGGGGCCTCGTGCGCGAACGCGACACCCGCGTCGACAAGCGTGGCCACGGCGGTCTCGTCGCCGTGGCGGGCGGACCGTTCCGTGTGGTGGGCCACCAACCGCCGGGACGCCCGCCGGCCGCGCAGATAGCCGGCGGTGCGGGTGTGCGCCTCGAACCGCCAGGCCGCACCGGTCAACGCGTACGCCGAGGCCCGCATCAACGGATGCCGGTAGCGCAGCCGACCGCCGTCCGCGTCGAGCAACCCGAGCCGCCCGAGTTGGTCGACCGCCGCGCTGACCACGGGCATCGGCAGGCCGGCGACGTGCCCGACGAGGTCGATCGTGGTGTGGTCGCCGACCACCGCGGCGATGTGAGCGACCCGCTGCACCGACAGCTGCTGGGCGGTGATCTCAGCGGCGAGCCCGGCCAGCACGGACCGTCGCGATCCGGCGAGGCAGTCGGCGTCGACCGGGTCGTGCCGCCGAGCCAGGGACACCAGACCGTCCAGTTCAGCGTCGTCGAACCGGGACAGCGCCTGGATGTACAGCGGGTTGCCGAGACTGGCCCGCAGGATCAGCTCCCGGCGGCGGCGCGGCACGCCGGCCAGCAGGATGTCCAGGCTTGCCACGTCCAACGGCGGAAGGTCGATGAGGGTGGCCGCCGGGCCGAGCCGCGCGATGGCGTTGACCAGCCGTGCGGGTGGGCAGGCGCTGCGAAACGTCACCGCGAGCAGCATCGGCACCGGCGGGGGGTTGCCGATCAGATGCTCGGTCAGCTCCAGTGACGCCGAGTCGGCCCAGTGCACGTCGTCGAGCAGCAGTGCGGCACCCGGCTCCGGCGCCTGGGTGAGCATCCGCCGCACCGCCGCCGGCACCGACGGCTGCGCCGCGCCGTCCGGCCCGCTGCCGGCCGTCTCCGCCATCTCGGCGTAGAGCCCGAACGGCACCCCCTGCTCGTACTGGGTGGCCCGGCCGAGGCGGACCAGCAGCCCGGCGTCGGTGGCCCGCCGGGCCAACTCGCGGAGGATGCGGGTCTTGCCCAGGCCCGCCTCGCCGCACACCTCGACCGCCACGGATCGCCCGGCGCGCACGGTGGCCACCGCGCGGTCCAGCGACTCCAGCTCGGCTGCCCGGCCCACCAGCACCGGATCGGGCCCGAATCCCACCTCTCGGATGGCCGTCATCTCGCCTCCCCACGGGGAGTGTCACAGCGACAGCCATCGGTGACCATCAACTATTGGCCCGATCGTTGTCGGCGGCGTCGGTGCCGTGCCGCCGTCGGCTCATCGGCGTCGCCGGTGCCGGTCCGTGGCCGGCTCACCCGATGTCGACCTCACCCGATGTCGACCTCGATCTCGGGCGCGTTGAGCAGGGTGTTGTGCACCGTGCAGTGGCTCGCCACGGCACGCAACGCGGGCCACCTCTCCGGCGGCAGGTCGGTCGGCGGTCGTACGGTGATCCGGATGGCCGCGACCCGGGCCGGCCGATCGGTGGCCATCTCGAACGACGCGCTCACCGCCAGGCCGGCACGACCGTGCCCGTGCCGGGTCAGGTAACGCCCGGCGTAGAACGCGACGCAGGCGGCGAGCGAGGCGGCGAAGAGCTCCGTGGGGCTGGGCGCGGTGTCCGCACCACCCGCGTCGACCGGTTGGTCGGCCAGCAGCCGGTGATCGCGTACCCGGATCTCGTACGCCTCCCCGGCACGAAACTGCACGTCGATCGGGTCCAGGTCGACTCTGGTGTCCGTGGGTGTCATAACCCCTCCTCGGGTACGTCCACTCTCATCTGATCCCGGGGAGAGGCTTGCGCAGCAGGGCCGTTCGGCCTGCCGGAGCCGGGACAAGTGGGTCAGGCGTTGCCCCACTGGCCTCGGTGGATGACCGTGCCGGCGTCGCGGCGACGCGCGGCGACGGCGGGGTTCTGCGGTGGCAGGTCGTCGGCGCGATAGCCGATGCAGATACCGCCGATCGGTGCGTACTCGTCGGGAATGCCGAACTCGGCCTTGAAGGCGGCCGTGTGCGCGGGGACGTCGACCTCGGGTGTGAAGTCCGCACCGGTTGCCGGCGTGATGCCGAAGAAGCAGGCGCCCAGGCCCTCGTCGACGGCCGTGAGCAGCATCATCAGCGTCGCCATGCCGGTGTCGATGTACCAGTAGGGTGCCGGCCAGCGGGCCTCCGACCGGTCGGTCCAGCCCTTGTCGGCCTCGGCGTACCGGGCGAGGTAGGCCGCCTTGTGCGCCAGTGGCACGACCACCAGCGGCGCGTTCTGCATCGTGGGGGTCTGCGCGACGCGGGTCGGCACGAAGGGCCAGAATCTCGCGCGGTCGCCCGGCTCGGTGAGGGCGAGGAAGGCCCAGCCCTGTGAGAAGCCGGCCGACGGCGCCCGCAGCGCGCTGGCCAGGATCGTCTCGATGACCTCGGGGCTGAGCGGCCGGTCGGCGTAGTGCCGCACCATCCGACGGCGACGGATAACCTCTGCGAACTGCATGCGGGGGATCCTGCCACCAGGTTCGGGGCGCTGTCGCCACTGGTGGTCGAGGTTCGGCCGCCCGTACGATCGGCTGGTGCGGGAGCTGCTGCGAGCGTGGTGGCACGAGCCGCGCCCGGCGGGTCCGCCGCGCGGCTGGCGGGACTGGCTGCTGGTCGGCGTGTTCGTGGCGACGGCCTTGCTGGAGGGGCTCGTACGGTCGGATCTGCCGGCACCGACGTTCGTGCCGGTCCTGATCGGCGTCGGCCTCGCCCCGGTGCTGCTCTGGCGACGGACCAGCCCGTTGCTCATGGCCGCGATCGCCTTCCCGGTCTGTGCCGTCGGCGAGGCCGTGGTCGGCGGCGATCTCAGCCTGCACACGCTGGCCTACCTGCTGATCCTGGTGTTCTCGCTGTCGCGGTGGGGCTCGGGACGTGCGGCGGCCCTCGGAGCGGCCATCGTCGCCGCGAAGATCGCGTTGTCGGCGGCGGCCGGTCACCTCGGTCCGGGCGACGCGCTGGCCGGGGCCGGGGTGGTCTCGGCCGCGCTCGCGCTCGGTGCCGCGCTGCGTTACCGGGCCCGTGCCCGCCAACGCGAGTTCGAGCAGGTGAAGCTGCTGGAGCGGGAAAGACTGGCCCGCGATCTGCACGACACCGTCGCCCATCACGTGTCCGCGATGGCGATCCGGGCCCAGGCCGGGCTGGCCGTACTCGACACGCAACCGGCCGCTGCCGCCGACGCGCTACGAGTCATCGAGGCCGAGGCGACCCGGGCGCTTGTCGAGATGCGCGCGATGGTGCGGGTGTTACGCCGCGACGAGCCGGCCGAACGGACGCCAGCGCCACGCATCGCCGACCTCGAACACCTGGCCGGCCGCTCCGTTCAGGGCCCGGCGGTCGAGGTGGAATTCTCCGGTGACCTCGACGGGTTGCCCACGCCGGTGGCCACCGCGATCTACCGGCTGGCCCAGGAATCGGTCACCAACGCCCGCCGGCACGCCCGACACGCGACACGCATCGTGGTGCGGGTCGCCTGCGACGATGAGGTGGTGCAGCTACGGGTCAGCGACGACGGAGAGGTTCCTGGTCCACGGGTCTTCGGGCCCACCGGCTTCGGGCTGCTCGGAATGCGGGAACGGGCCCAACTGCTCGGCGGCTCGGTCGACGCCGGGCCGAACCTCGACCGAGGCTGGACGGTCACCGCGACGCTGCCGCGCGTCGCGGCGGCATGACCCGCAGCGCGCGACGCCCGCCGGCCTGACGGTCGAGTCCTGGCCACCGGCTCGTCAGGTCAGCTCTGCCGGGGCCCGCGCGGTCAACTCGTCGCAGTGGGCGGGCAGGTCCGGGCTCTGCCACTCGCCGTCCTGCCCGGCTTCAGCAGGGCTGGCACCGGGGTCGTCGCGCACCCCGGCGATCAGGTCGGCGGTGGTGTGGGCCCGGATGCCGACCGGCGCGCTGTCGGTGAATCGCCCGACGACCGCTCGGACGTGCTGCTCGGCGGGTTGCGCGAGACCGTCGTACACGGCCGCGAACAGCTCCCGGGCCGGCTGCCTGAGCCAGCCGGCCGGCAGCAGTTCCACCGGCAGCTGCGGGTCGAGGGTGGGAAAGCGGCGGAAGGTGTCCATCACCTCGGTACGCGCTCGGACCGCCGCGGCACCGTCGACCTGCCCGGAGCTGACCAACGGCAGCAGCGAGGTCCAACGGTCCAGGAACTCCGCGTAGTGCCGGGTGATGGCGTCGATGTCCCACGCCTCGATGGGCGCACGATCACTGATCGAACCCAGCGCGTTCTGGCGGCCCCGAAACACCGTGACGGTGCCGAGGGTCAGCTGTTCGAGCTGCACCCGCGCCCGCGTCGTCAGTTCGTACGGCGAGATCCACAGGCCGTCGTAGAGCGGCGCGTATCCGAGCCAGCGGAGCTGGCTGCGCAGCGCCCGCCGCTGGGCGTTGCGATCCTGTGGCAGCGAGAAGGCAACGATCGTCCAGCACCCGTCCCAGGGCGCCGCGACGGTGGTGGAGGTGAGGATCCAGTTGCCTCCGCTGGAGAGGTTGGCGGCGGCCGCCCGGCTGAGTCGGTACGAGCTGCGGCGTCCGTGCCGACTGCCTTCGAGCACCCCGCGGCGGGCCAGCCGGCTGATCGCGGTACGGGCACCGGCGGTGGTCACCCCGGACTCGGTGAGCAGCGCGACGATGGCTGCGGAGGGCAACGCGGCGCGGGTCCGCAGGGTGTAGTCCGCCAGCAGCGTCATCGCGAAGCCCTGGGGCGAGTTGCCCACCTGTCGCCGCGGCATCCGGAGCGAGTTGCTCCCGTCGTCGGAATAGATCTCCTCGATGTGGAACGGGCTAGTCACAGGCGCTCCGGACTCGACTCGGGTACGGGGTATCGACTGTAGATGGACGCCGATGCGTCAGTCCGTCGGCCCGGCCGAGAAGAGGGGACCACAGTTGATCGAGGCGCGTCGATTGACACTTCCTGGGCCCAGGAGAACAATATCTGCTACACGACGCCACACGGAGCCGGGCAGGGCAAGCCAGACGTGGTGGACGCGCCGTGATCACTGCGGGGAGTTGGGCGCACCCGCGAGCACAAACGCGCAGATCGATCCCAGCCTGCGAGCAGGCGTTCGAAGGAGTCGTCCGTGAAAATCAGAAGGAAATTACTGCTCGGCTTGGCCGTGTCGCTGGTCGCGGCCGGCCTGGTGGCCCCCACGTTCAGTCCGGCGTACGCGGCCTCGCTGACCGAGGTGACCAGCTTCGGCGACAACCCTGGCCGGATGCGCATGCACATCTACGTGCCGGACAACCGCCCGGCGAGGCCGGCGACGGTGGTGGCCATGCACGGTTGCGGCGGCTCGGGCCCCGGCTTCTACTCCGGTAGCGAGTTCGCCAGCCAGGCCGACCGATACGGCTTCATCGTGATCTACCCGTCCGCCACCCAGCAGGCCGGCTTCGGCAACTGCTTCGACGTCTGGTCGGATGCCGCCAAGCGCCGCGGCGGCGGCAGCGACCCGGTCTCCATCATGTCGATGGTCCGGTACGCGCAACAGCAGTACAGCGCCGACCCCGACCGGGTCTACGCGACGGGTAGTTCGTCCGGCGGGATGATGACCAACCACATGTTGGCCCTCTACCCCGACGTGTTCAAGGCCGGTGCCGCGTTCATGGGGGTGCCGTTCAACTGCTTCGCCAACGCTGCGGACTACCCACCCGGCAGCAGCCAGTGCACCGGCGGCAACATGAACCGGACCCCGCAGCAGTGGGGTGACGCGGTGCGCCAGGCATACCCGGGTTACTCCGGTCCGCGTCCCCGGGTCCAGCTGTGGCACGGCACCAACGACACGCTCGTGCCGTTCTCACTGCTGCAGGAAGCCGTCGAGCAGTGGACCAACGTGTTCGGGCTCAGCCAGACGCCCACCTCCACCGACACGCCGCAGGCCAACTGGAACCGCCGCCGATTCGCCGACACCAGCGGCACCGTCCAGGTCGAGGCGTACAGCATCCAGGGTGCCGGCCACAGCCTGCCCTCCGGCGGCATGGCCGCGGCCGCCGTCCAGTTCTTCGGCCTGACCAACCCGAACCCGACCACCCCGCCGCCGAACCCGACGACGCCACCGCCGAACCCGACCACCCCGCCGCCAAACCCGACCACCCCGCCGCCGAACCCGACCACTCCGCCGCCGGGCCCCGCCGCCTGCCGGGTTGCCGTCGCCGTCAACGCGTGGAACAACGGGCTCACCGAGAACATCACCATCACCAACACCGGCACCAGCGCGATCAACGGCTGGTCACTGGTGTTCACCCTGCCCGGTGGTCAGAACATCACCGGCGGCTGGAACGCCACCTACTCCCCCACCTCGGGGCAGGTGACGGCGAGGAACGTCTCGTACAACGCCAGCATCCCCGCCAACGGATCGTTGACGATCGGCTTCCAGGCCACCCACACCGGCAACGCCGCGAGGCCCAGCTCGTTCACCCTCAACGGGGCGTCCTGCACGGTCGCCTGACACCCGTCGGCGCTCCGGGGAGGCACGTCCGCGTACCTCCCCGGAGCGCCCGCCGGGTCGGCGGGCCGTAGCGTCCACGCCCCGACGCCCCTACGACTCGGCCTGGACCCCTTGGGCGAGCAGCCCGTCGACGAGGGCGCGAAGGCCGTCGACATAGGTGTCGCGCGGGGCCAGCACCGCCCAGCGGTCACCGAGCGCCGCGAGGTGCGGCAGTTTCTCGGCGTCGATGTTGCCGAAGAACGCGCCTCGGTGGTTCCCCCCGTCGCCGCCGCCGCGGCGCGCGGTGTGTGATCGGACGAGAATCTCCCCGACCGTGTAGTACCAGATGCTGCGGAAGACGTAGACGGCGTGGTCGGGGGTGCAGCCGTAGTCGATGGCGCCCGCCACGACCGCCTCGACCAAGCCCAGGGGCGAGTCGCCCAGCCGGGCGATGAATCCGTCCGTGGTGAGGACCTCGGCGGCCCACGGCCAGGCCGCCAGCGCATCGTGGATCGTGGCGGCCGCGGCGATGACGCGCTCCTGCGGCTCCTCCGGCAGCCCGGGGTGGGAGACCTGCTCTCCGTACTCATTGATCAAGAGGAACAGAAGGTCCTCTTTGTCCTGTACGTGATGGTACAGCGTCGTCGCCCCCACGCCGATCTCGGCGGCCAGCTTGCGGATGGTGAGCCTCTCCCACCCGTTGCGATCGATGAGGCCACGCGCGGCGGCCAGGATCTGGGCGCGAGATGTCGTCGGCGGTCTGCCTGCTTTGAGTCGCGGCGCATTGACTTGGGGCACCGCCCCATCATGCCCCCTCCACCAACCGGGTTGCTTCCACGTGACGCGCTAGACAGCGGACCACGGCCGATGTTAATTTCAGAACGCGTTCGAAAAGTCGGACGCTACCCGTCACTACGACAGAGGACCGGTTTTGCGGTGACGAACAAGGCATTAGTCAACGGACAATCAGCAGTCGACCGGGGTGCCCGGCCAGGGCTCACCCTGGCCGCGGTGGCCGTCGTGCAGTTCATGGTTTCGCTGGACCTGTCAGTCGTGAACCTCGGTCTCCCGGAGATCGCCGAGAGCCTCGGCTTCAGCGAACTGGGTCTGACCTGGGTGATCCACGCCTACGCCCTGGCCTTCGGTGGGCTGCTCCTGCTCGGCGGCAAGATCGCCGACCGGTACGGCCACAAGCGGATCCTGCTCATCGGGCTTGTCGTCTTCGGCATCGCCTCCCTCGCGGGCGGTTTCGCCGACGTACCGGGCCACCTGGTGGCTGCCCGCGTCGCACAGGGTGTCGGGGCCGCCATGCTGGCGCCCGCCGCGCTGGCGTTGCTGACCGCGACCTTCCCGAGCGGCAAGGCCCGGGTGAAGGCGTTCGGCGTGTGGGCCGCGATGAACGCCGCGGGCGGCGCCCTCGGCGTTCTGATCGGCGGCGTGCTCACCGAGTACGCCGGCTGGGAGTGGGTGATGTGGGTCAGCGCTCCGATGGCCGCGCTCGCCATGGTCCTGACCTGGCGTGGCATCGCCAGGGATCTGCCGGTCGCGCCCGAAGGCCGGCCGGACGTGCTTGGCGCTCTCCTGGCCACCGGCGGCATGACGCTGCTGGTGCTCGGCATCGTCCGTACGGACCGGTACGCGTGGAGTTCGATGGTCACCCTCAGCACCCTGGCGGCGGCCGTCGTGCTGCTCGTCGCGTTCGTCTATGTCGAGCGGACCACCACCCGCGATCCCCTGGTCCGGGTCGGCCTGTTGGCCAACCGCTCGGTCGCGGGCGCGAACACCTACAACCTCATCTTCGGCGCCACCATGGCCTCGGCCTTCTACTTCGTCTCGCTCTACCTACAGCGGGTGCTCGGCACCAGCCCGGCGGAGACCGGGCTGAAGTTCCTGCCACTGGCGATCGGCGTGGTCGTCGGCTCCGTCATCGCCATCAAGCTCGGCTACAAGGTGCCCGCCCGCACCCTGATGATCGCGGGCGCGCTGGTGAGCGCGGTCGGATTCGCCGGGTTCGGCATGATCGACTCCGACGGCTCGTTCCTCGCTGACGTCCTCGTCCCGTCGGTGATCGCCAGTGTCGGCTTCGGGCTCTGCCTCGGGCCGATGGTCTCCACCGCCACGCACGGGGTCGCTCAACACGAGACCGGCACGGCGTCCAGCCTGTTGAACAGCTCCCGCCAGATCGGTGCCGCGCTCGGGCTCGCCGCGCTCAGCACCGCCGCCTTCGAGTACTCCGGCAAGGAGGGCACGCCCAGCGCGCTCAGCGACGGGTACGCCTTCGCCCTGACCCTCGGCGCCGGGCTCTGGATCGTCGCCGCCGTCATCGCGCTCGTCGTGCTCCCCCGCGTCAATCCGGCAGCCCAGGCCGAGCAGGACGACCGCGAGCTGGTCGACGTACCGGAAAAGGCGGTCTGACCGACGGCCGGTACGTCATGAGCGGCCCACTCGGTGACGGCCAGGGGCGGCACGCGACAACACACGTGTCGGGTGCCGCCCCTGGCCGGACAACACACCGTCGCCGGACTCGCGTGCCCGCACACGGTCGTCCCACCGGCCCCGGAAGTCCGGCCCGGGCCCGGTCCCGCGACCCGGCGGCCGCCCTGCAACGTGGGGGGTGCCGCAGCTGAAGGATGGGAAAATGCCCGCAAATGTACCCCGCAGCCGGCGCGTCGGTCGACCACCACGCCTGTCTCTGGAAGCGATCATCGACGCGGCGACCCGGATCCTGCAGGACGAAGGACTGGAGCGGCTGTCGATGCGCCGCCTGGCGAACGAACTGGGCAGCGCCCCGATGGCGCTCTACCACCACATCCGCGACAAGGACGAACTGCTGGTCCAGGTGATGGAGTCGCAGGCCCGGGACATCTCCCGGCCGGCCCTGCCCGCCGATCCCCGGGAACGGCTGATCGCCGCTTCGGTCCTGCTCTACGACGTCCTCGCCGAACGTCCCTGGATCGTCGAGGTGTTGAGCAGCGACAACCTGATCGGCCCGTCGGCGCTGTGGATCGTGGAGGAGATGCTGGACGCCGCGATCGACTATGGCCATTCCGCCGACGAGGCACACCACGTCTACCGCACGATCTGGTACTACATCGTCGGGAACCTGATCATCCGGGTAGCCAGCTCCCGCCGCCGCGCTTGCGCCGGCACCGCCCACCAGGACGAGGTCATCGCCCAGCTGACCGCCGACACACACCCATGTTTGGCGACGATCGCCGACCGATGGGCCGACCTCAACGCGCGGGAGACCCACCAACGGGCGCTGGCGGCGATCGTCGACGGCCTGCTGCCGGCGCGCAGCTCAGTCAAGCCGCAGCGCACCGGAGTGCACACCGCCCCCGTGGCCGCCACGAAGAGGCCAGACCGGCAGGACACCGTCGATCCGAGCCAGTTGGAGCTGTTCATCTCGTTGTGCATCCCGCCCTACGGTTCTCCGGCGGAGTTCAGCGTGAGCTGGTACCCCGCCCTGCGCACCTGATAGCGCGGCCTGGGCGGCGCGGTGGCCGGGAATGTCGGCCGTCAGCCGGCTGTCGGCGACACAGATATGTCAGTGAGACATGATCATGTCTCACTGACATACCGCGCCCACCGAAGTGCGCCTCCCGGCCCAGCCGCCGCGCCGCAGACGGCGTGCCCGGTCGGCCTCTGGCAAGCGCCTAGAGCCGCAGCTGAGGCGAGTGCAGATCCAACCAGGTGTGCAGGTCGAGCACCCGTTCCAGCGCACCACGCATCGCCACCGGCATTCGCGTCGGGTCATGCGCCACGGCCTGTTGGGCCCAGTTCCGGTCGATCAACGCGAACACCTTCGCTTCCCGGTCGGCCACCAACTCCTTCACCTGCTGTTGGAGGATTCCCGCGTACGCCGGATTCTGAGTCGACGGGTACGGGCTCTTGACCCGCTCCACCACCGACCGGGGCAGTACATGGGCGGCGGCCTGACGCAGCAGGCTCTTCTCCCGACCGTCGGAGACCTTCATGGACCAGGGCGTGTTGTAGACGTACTCGACGAGACGGTGGTCGCAGAACGGCACCCGCACCTCGAGCCCCACCGCCATCGACAGCCGGTCCTTGCGGTCGAGCAGGGCCCGCACGAACCGCGTCAGGTGCAGGTGACAGGCGATCCGCATGCGTCGCTCCGCCGCGGACTCCCCGTCCAGGTGCTCCACCTCGGCGAGCGCCGCAGCGTACTGATCCGCCGTGTAGGTGCCGACGTCGAGCCGCGCGCGCAGGCCCGCTTCGATGTGATCAGTACGGCCCGGCAGGGTCAGCGGCGGGATCACGGTCATCCACGGGAACGTGCCGGCGTTCAACGCCGCCTCGTGATGGAACCACGGGTACCCGGCGAACACCTCGTCCGCCGCCTCCCCTGACAACGCCACAGTGGAGTGCTGCCGGATCGCCTTGAACAGCAGGTACAGCGACAGATCGAGATCGCCGAAGCCGTTCGGGATGTCGCGGGCGGCCACCGCGGCGCGCCGCACCGCGGGGTCGGACAGGTCGGCCGGGTCGAGCACCACGTCCCGGTGTGCCGACCCGACGTGGGCCACCACGTCGCGTACGAACGGCGAATCCGGGGTGTCACGCATCTCGTCGGGTACGAAGTTGTCCTCCTGGCCGACGAAGTCCACCGAGAAGCTGCGCACCTGCTCACCCCGCAAACCGAGCCGCTGCGCAGCGATGGAGGTGATCGCGCTGGAGTCCAGGCCGCCGGAGAGCAGGACGCACTGCGGCACGTCGGAGATCAGCTGGTGGTCGATCACGTCGGTGAGCAGGTCACGTATCCGGGCCACGGTGTCGTCGAGGCTGTCGGTGTGCTCGACCGCGCGCAGGCGCCAGTAGACGCGCTGCCTGATCCCGGCGCGATCCACCGTGACCAGCGCCCCGGGCAGTACCTCGTGCATGCCCTTCCACAGCGCCCACCCGGGTGCCTTCGTCTGGGCGAACAGCTCACGCAGCCCGTCGGTGTCCACCACCTTGGGCGCCAGCGGGTTCGCCAGAATCGCCTTGGGCTCGGAACCGAACAGGACGCCGTCCGGCGTCGGGTAGTAGAACAGCGGCTTGATCCCCATCCGGTCACGCACGAGGAGCAACTTCTGGTCACGCTCGTCCCAGACCGCGAAGGCGTACATGCCCTCCAGATGGTCCACGACGCTTTCCGCCCACTGCAGATACCCGTGGAGCACGACCTCGGTGTCGCTCTCGGTCCGGAAGGTGTGCCCGAGCGCCGTGAGCCGTTCGCGTAGCTCCCGGAAGTTGTAGACCTCGCCCGAGTAGACCAGAGCCACCTCACCGGCGGGCGTACCCACGCTCATCGGCTGTACTCCGCCGGGCAGGTCGATGACCGCGAGGCGCCGGTGTCCCAGCGCGGCGTGCGTACGCACGAACGTCCCTCGGTCGTCCGGCCCCCGGCAGGCCATGGTCTCGGTCATCGCGTCGAGCGTTTCCCGCTGGCGCGTCAGATCGGCGTCGAACGATACCCAGCCGGCAATACCACACATATCGTCCTCATTCCACTCGTGTCGTGGGCGATGCTCGTCGGTCCGGGTCAAGGGGTGGACGGCCACGGCACCGCCGACGTGGCGGAGATCGCGCGGGCACGCGCCGTGAGGAGCTCGACCACCGCGTCACGGTGCTCGTCCAGGTAGAAGTGGCCGCCAGGAAAGACGTGGAGCTCACACGGGCCGTCGGTGGCGTCGTGCCAGCCGGTGGCCTCGGCGGCGGTGACCTCCGGATCCCGGTCGCCGTGGAGCACGGTGACCGGTGCCCGCAGCCGCATCCCGGGCAGCGGCCGGTACGTTTCGCTCAGGCGATAGTCGGACCGGATGACCGGAAGAAACGCCTGAATGAGCACCGGGTTGTCGAGGATGTCCAGGTGGGTCGCCTCGGTGCGGCGCAACTCCTCGATCAGCTCGTCGTCGCTGCCGAGATGCACCTGACCCGGTCTGGCCAGGTGCGGCGCGGGATGCCCGGACACCACAAGCGCCGCCGGCGGGTCACCCGCCGCCGTGAGACGGCGGGCGACTTCGTACGCGACGACCGCGCCCATGCTGTGCCCGAACAAGACGGTCGGCGTCGGCGGCCCCGCCAACGGCAGGTCCGCCGCGAGGGTGTCAACCAGACCACGCATGTCCGCGGGAACCGGTTCGGCGAACCGGTCCTCCCGACCTGGGTACTGCACGGCGAGGAACTCGATGTCCCAGGGCGCGGATGTGATCCACGGACGGTAGTAGCTCGCGCTGCCTCCACCGTGCGGAAACAGCACCACGCGGGCACGGGCGTAGGGCCGGGGAGCGAGCCTGCGTAAGGCCCCCGCGACCAGCTCACCGGCTGACATCTGGGCAGCTCATTCGCTCGTGCCGGAGACCATGGAAAGGCTCCAGAAATCGGCGTAGCGACCGCCACGACGCAGCAACTCGTCGTGGCTGCCCTCCTCGACGAACTGTCCATCATCGATGAAGACGACGCGGTCGGCGCGTTCGACGGTCCGCATCCGGTGCGCGACCATGACCACCGTCCGACCTGCCATCAGACGTTCGATGCCGTCGTGGACGGCCGCCTCGTTCACCGGGTCGAGTGCCGAGGTCACCTCGTCGAGCAGCACGATCGGCGCGTCCTTCAACAGTGCCCGCGCGATCGAGACCCGCTGACGCTCCCCACCGGAGAGCGACGCGCCGCCTTCGCCGACATTCGCGGCCCATCCACCGGGCAGCCGCTCGACGACCTCGTCGAGCCGCGCGGCGGTCGCCGCCGCCCGCACCTCGGCGTCGCTGGCGTCGGGCCGACCGAGCCGTACGTTCTCCTCGATCGTGCCGTCGAAGAGGTAGACGTCCTGGAAGACGATGGCGATCTGTGCCATCAACACGGCCGGGTCGATCTGTCGGACGTCGACACCGCCCACCCGCACCGCTCCCGACTCCGCGTCGTAGAACCGGGCGATCAGCTGGAGCAGCGTGCTCTTGCCCGCGCCGGACGGACCGACCACGGCCAACCGCTGCCCCTGCGGCACCGACAGCGACACCCCGTCGAACACGGTGCGATCGCCGTGGCGGAACGTGACCGCGTCGAACTCCAGGTCGAACCGCTGTGGCCGGACCGGCTGGTCTGCTTCGGGCAGCGGCTCGGTGCGCAGCACCTTGTCGAGCCGGTCCAGCTCGGCACGGGCGGTACGCAGCTTGCCGCCGATGTCGGACAGGGACAGCAGCGGGTCGGCACTTCGGGCCGCGAGCACCAGAATGGACAGCACCTCCGCGGCGCCGAGGTCGCCGTCGAGCGCGAGATAGGTCCCCAGGACCAGTACGGTGGTGAAGACGGCCTGCACGATGACCGTCAGACCCACCGCGCCCGGCAGCACCGACATCGTCTGCCGGCGGGAGGCCCGCTCCACGCCCTGCAGCGCGTCGTCGAGCAGGCTGAACCGCTCGCCACTGCGGCCACCGGCCCGCAGCACCGGCTGGCTTTGGAGATACTCGATGACCCGGGCGCTGGCCTCGTTGTTGCGCGCGGCGTTGTCGGCGTCGTTGGCGGCCATCAACCGCGCGGTCCAGCGCTGGGTCAGCACCACGAGCGGCGCCGCCACCAGCGCGGCCAGCCCGAGCTGCCAGTTGAACACCGTGATCACGGCAACGATCGTCAGCGGCGTCACGCAGGCGGAGATGAACGGCCCGAGCAGGTGCGCCGACACGCCCATCGCCGCGAGCAGGCCACGGCTGGCCATGACCGACACCTCGCCCACCCGGGCGGCGTTGTACCAGCCGATGGGCAACCGGGCCAGGTGTTCGCCGAGGCCGTGGTACATGCCCCGGAGCATCGTGGTCCCGACGCGCATGCCGGACAGATCACTGACATACCGCAGCACCGCGTAGACCGCGACGGAGACCCCGAACGCGATCAGCCACGGCCAGGCGTCCGACGGGGTGTCCCCGAACAGGGCCCGCAGCACGGGCACCAGCAACGCGTAGAGCAGACCCTCCAGCACGGCGGTCACCGTCATCAGGGCGACCGTACGACGCATCGGCTTGGCGTACTGGTCGCCGAGCACCCGCAACAACATTCTGATCATCGGGAAAGGTCTCCTTGCAGTACACCAGCGCGGGCTTCGCTGTCGTCGGCGACGGCCGACTGCTGGGTCCGCCAGAAGGCGGCGAACTTTCCGTCCTGGGCGAGCAGGTCGGTCGGTCTGCCCTGCTCGACGACCGCCCCGTCCTCCAGCATCACGACGAGGTCGGCGTCGGCGATGGTCTCCAGACGGTGAGCGATGACCAGGACGGTCCGGTCGCGCAGCGTCGCCAGCGTCTGCCGTACCGCCTGGTCGGTCTGCGGGTCCGCGAAGGCGGTCGCCTCGTCCAGGACCAGCACGGGCGTGTCGGCGGCCAGGGCCCGCGCGATGGCGATGCGTTGCGCCTCACCGCCGGAGAGCTTGACCTCCTCGCCGATCACGGTCTCGTAACCACGGGGCAACGCGAGTACGCGGTCGTGGATGTGCGCCAGTTGGGCGGCGCGCATCACGTCCTCGGTGGTCGCGTGCGGAACCGCCAGCGCGATGTTGTCCGCGACCGACGCACGCAGCAGCCGGACGTCCTGGAGGACGAAGGAAACTCGACGGTAGAGCTCTCGGCTGTCGATCTCGCGCAGATCGACGCCACCGAGGCGCACCGAGCCGTCCGTCGGGTCGAAGAACCGGGGCAGCAGTTGCACCAGAGTGGACTTTCCGCTGCCGGACGGCCCGACCACCGCGGTGAGCGTGCCCGGTTCCAGCGTCAGGTCGATCCCGCGCAGCACCTCGGGGCCGTCGTCGTCATAGCTGAACCGGACGTCCCGCAGCTCCACCCGATTGTCCTGCGGGACGGCCGGACGCGCGGGCTGCGGCAGCGCCCCCACCCCGAGAACCTCTCGGATACGGCTCACCGCACGGCCGGCTGCCTGCATGTCGTCGAAGCCGTGGCCGAGGGCCGCGACCGGAGCGGTCAGCCCGAGCCCGAGCAGCAGGAAGGGCAGCAGGTCCACCGGGGCCATGTCGCCGGAGGTGATCCGCACCGTGCCGCCGATCAGCACCACCAGCAGCACGAAGGGCGGCGACAGCGCCAACTGCATGCCGGCGGCGACGGCGGAGACGCCGCGTACCCAGCGGGTGAAGATGTCGACGAACTCATCGGCGGCGGTGAGGAACTTGCGGTGGGCACGCTCGGAGCCGCCGAACGCCTTGACCACGGCGATGCCCTGCACGAACTCGACGACGGAGGTGGCGATGCGGCCCATCGCCGCGTCGAAGTTCTGCTGCTCGCGGGTACGCGCCGGAGTCATCAGCAACGGAACGTGCGCGATGGCCAGCACCACGGGGATCAGGGTGATCAGGGTGAGCCGCCAGTCGACGGTCAGCAGGTAGACCAGCGACACCAACGGCACGACGAAGGCGGAGACCAGCTCGCCGGGAGCGTGGGCGATGAACGGGTGCACCGCGGCGACGTCGTCACCGACCACCTTCGCCAACTCGCCGCTGCGGCGGCGGGAGAGCCAACCGATGGGCGCCTGCCCGAGGCTGCGGGCCAGCGCCCGGCGCAGCGACAGCTGCACCTTGCCGTCGAGGACATGACCGAGCCCCGACGACGCGCCGGTGAAGACCAGTCGGACGAACAGACCGATCGCACCGAGGATCACGAAGGTCCACACCCGGTCGGTGTCAACCGGACCGGGCGACAGCAGGGCGCGCCCCAGCTCGATCACCGCGAACAGCGGTGCCAGCCCGGCGACGGCACCGATGACCTGCAGGACCACGACGACCGCGAAACTCGGGGCATGGGCGCGCAGCAACGGCCCCGTGTTCACCGGCTGCCGTCCCGTGGGAGTGCCTCCCGATGACGGCGTGGACTGCTCTCCTGCCTCAACGGAGTGGGTCGCACTCATCGCTCTCCCGTCCCTATTTTCAAACATGTTCGAGAATTACTCTACCCCGAACCCATCCGCCGAGCTACCGTGAACCGGCATGCCGCGAATGAACAGGATGTGGCGCGCCGCAGAGATCGGTGACCACCAGCGGGTCACCCGGATCCGGGGCAGCCACCTCGGGGTAGCCGAGGGCCTCGGTCAGCTCCTTCCACGCGGTCGCGACGGCCAGGTGTCGCTGGCCGCCCCGTAACGGGTCCACGCCCGCGTCGATCCGGTCACGCAGGTCGTCGAGGGCAGTCAGCACTCCGTCCCCCCACAGCTCGCGCACCACGTGCGACCAGGTGGGTGTCTCGGCCGGGCCCACGTAGTCCGCGGTGGGTCCGAGCACGTCCGACCACCGCGTGTCGGTGGCCGCCACGCCCGTGAGGAAGACGCCCGCCGGATCCGCCGGGGTACGCAGCACCGGATTCCACAGCACCGGACCATGGGTGTTGGCCAGCATCAGGTTGCCGGCGTCGGTGCCGACGGTGACCCGGTGCAACAGCAGACTCGTACTGTCGTCGCCCGCCTGCAACCGGTTCTCCACCCGCAGCGTCAGCGGCACCCCGGCGACCTGCCCGTCCACGCTGGTCAGCGGCCGGCCGGTCCGGCTGCCGACAGCCGCCAACGACCACGGCCGCAGCCCGTCGAAGACCTCGGCGAGGATGTCCAGCAGGTCGAAGCAGACCTGCACCGCACACACCGCGTCGACGAAGACCGGCTTGCGCAGCCGGACCAGCGTGCGGGCGGCGGAGATGAACTGCCGGACCGGCTCCACATGCGGGTAGAAGGTGTTGACCACGTACTGGGCACCGGCGCGGCGGGCCGCCCGCAGGCAGTCCGCCAGCTCCGCCGGGTGCACCGGATGTTCCTGAAGCACGTGGATGCCACGGTCGAGCAGTGCCTTGGCCAGCTCGACACCCGGCCCACCGCCGACCGCGGTCGACACCACGACGCAAGCGGCGTCGATGTCACGGGGCAGGTGGGCGACCGAGGAGTACAGCGGGACGCCGTACTCCTTCGCCAACGCCACCGACCGGGTGCTGCCCCGGGCCAGGATGCCGGCGAGTTCGAACCGCTCCGGGGCGCGGGCCATGGCCGACAGGTAGACCTGGCCGAACCGCGTACCGCACACGACGACGCGCATCGGGCCGGACGGAGGGCCGCTCATCGGCCAGCCGCCAGCGTCGCGACCACCGTCGCCACCTGCGACGGCTGGAGACAACTGAAATGGTCGCCGGGGACGTCGACGACCGTCAGCTCGCCGAGACAGACCTCCGGCCAGAAGCGGGTCGCCTCGGCGCCGGCCCCCGGCAGCAGGTCCCTGGCCACCGTGGGCCGCAGAAGGGTGACGTCTGCGGCGTAGGGCTCGGGCTCGTGCCGCGCCACTGCCTGGAGGGTCCGCACGAAAAGGGTGTGGGCCGCCGCCACCCGCTCCGGTCCGCCCCACGCCGGGTCCCGCTCGGCGACAGCCTGATGCAGTTGCGCATGTCTTTCGGCGGTGGGGCGCCGCCCGAGGGCGCGAACCCGCTCGGCGACCGCTGTCAGCTGCTCGTCGCCGGTCAGTCGCCCGAGCGCACCCGCCGGCACCACTCCCGGCGAGTCCGCCAGCACGGTCGTGATCGCCCGGTGGACGACCACCTCGTCGGCGGGCCAGCCGAGGGCCGCCGGGTCGATGCCGGCCGCCCGCGCGAAGGTGTAGTCCTGTACGAGTTCGTCGTCCACCCGGTACGGAACGCGGTGTCCGGACAGGACCGTCAGTCGCACCGTCGTCCCGGCCTCGCTCAGCGTCCTGGCCAGTTCCAGGGCGATCGAGGCACCGAGGCAGTAGCCGATCAGCTCGACGTCGTCGAAGCCGGCGGCCCGTATCTCACCCGCGTAGCGTACGGCCAGGTCCTCGACCAGGGTGGCGCCGTCGATCTCGCCGGTCGCGCCGCTGTCCGGCGTCACGAGCCCGAACACCGGCCCGCCCGCGCCGAGCCCGGCGGCCAGGGCCCGCAGCGCCGTGAGGGTACCCGTGCCGTCGTGCACGAGCAGCCGCACCGGCCCCTGGGCCACGCCGCCGAGCGGGACCAGTGACGACCGTCGAACCGTGGCTGCCGCCACCGGCTCCGGTGCCGCCTCCGACGCCAAGCGCGCCGCCAGGCCCGCGACCGTCGGCTCGTCGAGCAGGGCGCGCAGCAGTACGTCGAACGGGAACCGGGCGGCCTCGGGCAGCTGTTCACGCAGTTGCCCGACGAACCGCGCGGCCAGCAGCGAGTTGCCGCCCGCGTCGAAGAACCCCAGCTCCCGGCTCGGCGGCGGGCCACCGAGCACCTCACCCCACAGCTGAGCGAGGTGCTGTTCGACTCCCGGACGTGGCGGTTCGGTCCGCCCGCCGGGCACGGCGGCCGGCGGGGGCGTCGACTCCAGCAGCCGCTTGCGGTCGACCTTTCCGTTCGCGGTCAGCGGCAGCGCCTCGACGACGCGTACCCGCGCGGGCACCATGTACGCGGGCAGCCGCTCGGCCACCCACGCGACGACCTCGGCGGGGTCGACAGTGCCGGGCGGTCGCTGCGGTACCACGAACGCGACAAGTGCGCGTTCGAGCGTGTCGGCGCCGGACGCCAGGACCACGCAGGTGCTGACCGAGGGGTGCTCGCCGAGGACCGCCTCGATCTCGCCCAGCTCTATCCGGTGGCCACGGATCTTGACCTGCTGGTCGGCCCGGCCGAGGAACTCGATCTCCCCGTCGGGAAGGTAGCGACCCAGGTCACCGGTGCGGTACAGCCGCTCCCCCGTCTCCGGGTGATGGATGAAGCGCTCGGCGGTGCGCACCGGGTCGTTGAGGTAGCCGTCCGCCAGCCCGACTCCCGCGATGAACAGTTCACCGGCGACCAGATCGGGACGGTCGCGCAGCGCGGAGTCGAGCACGTGGAAGCGTTGGTTCGCCAACGGCAGTCCGTACGGGATGCTGCGCCAGTGTGGATCGACCGTCCGGATGCGGTGGTAGTTCGACCAGATCGCCGCCTCCGTGGCGCCGCCGAGGCTGACCAGTTCGGCGTCGGGCACGTGCCGTGCGGCGTGTCCCGGCAGCGACAGCGGGATCCAGTCTCCGGACAACAGCGCCAGGCGCAGGCTGGAGAGGACGGCGGGTTCCACGTCCAGGTAGTGCATCAGCATCTGCAACTGCGCGGGAACCGAGTTCCACAGCGTGACACCGTGCGCGGCCACCATCGCCGCCCAGTGTGACGGGTCGCCACGGCGCGCCGGGTCGGGCAGCACCAGCGCGGCGCCACGGGCGGGCGGACCGAACAGGTCGTAGACGGACAGGTCGAAACTCAACGCGGCGAGCCCGAGAACCCGGTCGGAACCGGTGACGTCGAAGCGCTCGTTGATGTCGTGCACCGTGTTGGTGGCGGCCCGGTGGCTGATCATCACACCCTTGGGCGTCCCGGTCGAACCCGAGGTGTGCATGACGTAGGCCAGTCCGGTCTGCTCCGGCCCGGCCGGGATCTCCGGCAGCGGCACCGGCGGCGCGTCGGTCACATCGACGCCGGCGACCTCGGCCGGCAGCGTACCGACCGACGCGCCCGCGACCACCGCGAACCGGGCGCCGCTGTCGACGAGGATGCGGTCCCGGCGCACGGCGGGCTGACCGATGTCCACGGGTACGTAGGCGCCGCCGGCGAGGAGCACACCGAGCACCCCCACGACCTGCTCGCACGACTTGTCGATCAGGACGCCGACGAGGTCGCCGGGCCGGCATCCCGCGACGCGCAACCGTTCGGCGACCCCGGCCGCGCGGGCCAGCCAGTCCCCGTAGGTCATCGACCCGGCGGCGTCGATGACCGCCACCCGGTCCGGATGCTCGCGCGCGTAGGCGACCAGCGGCTCGTGCAGCAGGCCAGCCGGCACGGGCGCGTCGGTCGCGTTCGCGGCGGTCCGCCGGGCGCGCTGGGCGCTCGGCAGCGGCTGCGGATCGACCGCCGCCCACGTGGTGTCGTCGGTGGCCAACTGGTGCAGCAGGTGCACGAACGCGGCGAACATCTCGTCCACCAGGTGGTCGGGGAAGACTCCGTCCCGGACATCCCAGTTCATGTCCAGACCACCGAACTGGTCGCCCACCTGGCAGTCGATCCACACCTGCGGGGTCTGGCTGACCCCGTACACCGGCCTCGGTCTGCGGCCGGCCACCGACGGTTCGCCGCCACCGACCCCGATCGCGCCGGTGAACACCACCGGCAGCACCGCCGCGGCGTCGCGGCCACGACGCCGGGCGAGCTCGCGCAGCACCTCCACGCCGCTGAACAGCCGGTGGTCGAGGTCGTCGAACACCCGCTCGCCGAGGGCACGCGCCCGGTCGGCGAAGCTCGTGCGCTCGGGGCGCTCCACGGCGAGCACGCTCAGCGAGGTGAAGTCGCCGAGCAGGTGGTCGACGTGCGGATGCAGCGGCATCCGGTTGAGTACCGGCAGCCCGACGCAGAACCGGTCGTTGCCGCTCCAGCGACCGATCGTCTCCGTGTAGGCGGCCAGCACGGCGTTGGCGGGGGTGATGCCGTGTCCGGCGGCGCGCGCCTTCAGTGACCGCCACACCCGGTCGTCGACGGTGGCCGCCAGGCGACGGAACCGCGCCGGTGCGGTGACCGGGTCGTGGTCGTCGCGTAGCGGAAGCGCCGGGGCGCCGGGCAGTTCGTCGACGCGCGCCAGCCAGTACGCGCGGTCCCGGCTGTACCGGTCGGTGTCCCGCAGCCGGCGCTCGGCGAGGACGTAGTCCCGGAAGGTGGCCTCCAGCGGGGGCAGGACGCAGTCCGGCTGCCGGTAGCGGCGGTCGAGTTCGGCCAGCACGCGTTGCAGGCTGAGCCAGTCCAACGCCATGAAGTCCACGGAGACGTGCAGCACGCTACGGTCGGCGGTCAGGGTGAGGCGCAGCTCGTACATCGGCCGCTCGCCGGTGGGGTGTACCCGGTGGGACAGCTCGTCGCGCACCCCGGCGATCGTCTGTCGGACGGCGTCGGCCGGCGCCCCGCGCAGGTCAGTCACCGTGAGGCCGGTGCGCGGTGGCGCGGGCAGCACCCGCTGGGAGCCGTCCTCCTGGATGACCGTCCGCAGGGCGTCGTGGCGGCGTACCAGGCCGTCCCACGCCTGCCGCATCCGCTCCGGGTCGATGTCCGCCGGGTACTCGAACTCCTGGTAGAGGTGGCAGGAGACGCCGCCGTAGGCGAAGGCCGGGTTGCGTCCGAAGAGGTAGGCCGACTGGATGTCGGTCAGCGCAAAGGGCTCGTCCCGCGCCTCCGGCTGGTCCCGCCACACCGGGTCGAGCTGCTCGGCGGCGTTGCCGGTGGTGTCGGACATGCTGGCCAGCAGCTCGGCCTTGCTCTGCCGCAGCCGGGTGAGAAGCTCGTCGGTCATGCTGCCACGGGGAGCACGGAACCGCAGCTGGTGACCCTCCCGCCAGACCCGGATACCGGCGCTGGCGAACTCGTCGAGCAGATCGCTGGCGTTCACACCGCACCCTCTTCGAATTCCTCGGTGGTGTCCCAGCCGGCGGGCCTCGTCCCACCCGTCGCATCACGCAGCTCGTCGATGAGCGCGCTCAACCCGGCGACCGTCGCCGCACGCATGACATCGCGCATGGGTAGGTCGACGCCCCACACCCCGCGTACCTCGGCGACGAAACGGGTGGCGAGCAGGCTGTCGCCGCCGAGCCGGAAGAAGTTCTCGTCGCGGCCCACCGCGTCCAGGCCGAGCAGCTTGGCCCAACGGTCGGCGACGAACGCCTCGGTGCCGCCCCTCGGCGGGGCGCCCACGTCGCGTGGACGGTCGACCGCCTGTTCGAGGACCACCTGGATCCGTCGCCTGTCGACCTTGCCGTTGACGCTGAGCGGCAGCCCGGGCAGCACAGCGACATGGGCGGGCACCATGTGCTCGGGCAGCCGGTCCTCGGCCCACTGACGCAACCGGTCCGGGTCCACTCCGCCGGTGGCGGCGGGCCGGTCCGCGGTCAGCAGGATCTCGCCGGTGGCCTCGGCGCGCAGTACCCGCACGTCACGCAGCCCAGCCGCGCTCAAGGCGCGCGTCCAACGCTCGGGACCGTGCAGCCAGCCGGCCGGCCCGTCACCGTCGAACCGGCCGGCACGCGCCTCGAGCGGCAGCGCGGTCACCAGGGCCAGCGGCGTCGGGAGGGCGCGTTCGAGCAGGTACAGCCGGCCGCCGGCGGCGAGCAGCAGCCCCATGGTCGCCGCCGCGGTCTCCGGGTCGGGCATCCGGTGCAGGACGTTGTTCGCCACGACGGCGTCGAAGGCGTGCACGTGCGGTGCGGCGATGGCGTCCGTACCCTGCACCGCGACCCGGACGCGGTGCCCGCGCTCACGCAGCGACGCCTCCGCCTTGGCCAGAGTCGGCCGGGCGGCCCCGAGCAGCGTGTACTCGGCCGCGTCCCGGGGCAGTGCCGCCAGCAGCCGAGCCGTGCCGCGACCGCTGTCGGGCTGCCACTCGGCCACCACGCGCGGTGCCGTGCCGCCACGTTCCGTCAGGTCGTGCGCGATGGCGGCGAGACACTCGGCCGTGGCGGGCATCAGGTCGTTGAGCGCCTCCGGGGCCAGTACCGGGTCGTCCAGCAACGCGGTGGCGTCGGCGGCACCGGACAGGATGGCCGAGTAGAGCGGCGCGGCCCACTCCAGGGCTGTCGTGACCGGTGCGAGGCGGGTGCCGATCGTGTTGTCCCGGATCCGCTTGACCCACCGCGCGTCCGTGACCTCGGCCCACCTCGGGCCGGGCGCGTACCCGTCGGGTGTGTCGGACAGGACGTCACGGCGCGCCAGGTAACCCAGCCAGACGTCCACCACCGGCCGTTGCCCGGCGCAGACCGTGGACGGTGGATCCGCCGGCTCGATCAGCGGTGCGACGACCTCGGCCAGCAGCACCTCCACCAGCTGATGTTCGAGCAGCAGCGGGTCGTCCTCGGTCGCCGCTCCGGTCACCGGTCGCAGGAACTCCTCGCCCGGTCGCCCGCTGCCGCGCTCGACGACCGGGAGACCGGAATCCGGCGTCGGCCCGCGCTCGACCACGGCGGCGACCACCTCGCGTCGGCCTTCGGTGACCACGACGGCGACGGCCTGAGCGACCTCGGGGTGTGCCTGAAGGCAGGACTCGATCTCGCCCAGCTCCACCCGGAAGCCGTTGATCTTCACCTGGTGGTCGAGCCGGCCCAGGAACTCCAGGTTGCCGTCGGGCCAGTACCGGCCCAGGTCGCCGGTGCGGTACCAGCGCTCGCCATCCACCACCGGGAAGCGGGCCGCGCTCAACTCGGTGTCGCCCCGGTAGCCCAGCGCCACCCCGGCGCCGCCGATCCACAACTCGCCGGGCACCCAGTCGGGGCAGTCCCGTCCGCGGCTGTCCACCACGCGGAACTTCTGGTTCCGCAGCGGCGTGCCGTACGGGATCGAGCGCCAGCCTGCCGGCACCTCGACGACCTCGAAGGAGTTCGACCAGATCGCCGCCTCCGTGGCGCCGCCGAGTGAGATGAAGCGGCACCGTCCGTCGGTCGCGCCGGCCAGTCTGCCGGGCAGGTCGAGCCCGATCCAGTCGCCGGAGAGCAGGGCGAGGCGCAGCGTGCCCGGAAGGTGGGCGTCGTCGGCGGCGGTGAGCAGCATGTCCAGCAGGGCGGGGACCGTGTTCCAGATGGTCACGCCGTGCCGGCGACACAACCCCAGCCACTCGGTGGCGTCGCGCCGGCCCGACTCGGGTACCAGCACCGCGGCGCCACCCACCGCGAGCAGCCCGAAGATGTCCCACACCGAGAGGTCGAAGTCCAGCGCGGACACCGCCAGGACCCGGTCTGCCGGACCAAGGTCGAACCGCTCGTTGATGTCCTCGACGGTGTTGACCGCCGCGCGGTGGGTGAGCTCGACGCCCTTGGGCAGGCCGGTCGAGCCCGACGTGAAGATCACGTACGCGGGGTCGTCGGGGTCGGCGGGCACCGGAGCGTCCAGCGGGTCGGCCTGCTCGGCGAGGTCGATGGTGAGGATCTCGGCAGCCACATCGGTCGGGCCCAGCAGCCCGCTGCCGTCGAGGACGATCCGGGCGCCGCTGAGTTCGAGGATGCGGGCCCGTCGCTCGGCGGGCTGGTCCACGCCGATCGGGACGTACGCCGCGCCGGCGGCGAGCACGCCGAGAACGGCGACGATCTGAGGTACGCCCTTGGGTGCCAGTACGGCCACGTACGAACCGCGACCCACCCCGCGCCCGGCCAGCGCCCCGGCGACGCGCAGGGCACGCGCGGCGAGTTCGTCGTGTGCCAGCACCCCCTGCTCCCCCCACAGCAGCGCGGGTCGCCCGGCCCGGTCACCCGCCTCGGCGAAGAACCGCGTGTGCAGTAGGTTCTCGGTCATCGCCCGGGTCGACGAGTTGACCGCCGCGCGCGTCCGCCGCGCTGCCGCCGGCAGCGCGATCTCCGGCAGCGCGCCCGTCCAGGCACCGGCGGCCAGCGCACGGACCAGCGTCTCGTACGCCGACACCATCTCGTCCAGCATGCCCTCGGGAAAGAGCGCCTCGACGGCGTCCCACACCAGGCGTACGGTGCCGTCGCTGGTGCGGTAGATCTGGTGGTCGAGCCAGATCTGCGGAGTCTGAGAGATCATCCACGTCGGTTCGCCGAACCGGGCGGCGAACTCCTCGGGGATCAGCGGCGCGGACAGGTCCACGGAGAAGACCACGGGCGCCGTGCGGGGCGACTCCGGATCAGCGCGGGTGAACTCGCGCAGCACATCGACGCCGGTGTACGCGGCGTGCCCGATGTCCTCGTGCATCTGCTTCTGCAGGGTGCGCGCGCGGTCGGCGAAACTGTCGCCGGAGAGGTCGACCTCCAGCAGCACCAGGCCGGAGAAGTCGCCCACCAGCCGGGGCATCTCGGGATGCACGTCGAGGTCGCGGTCGAACAGCGGAAGACTGAGCAGGAAGTGCTCGTCCCCGCTCCAGCGGCTCAGGACCGTGGCGTACGCGGTGGCCAGCACCGCTGCGGGGGTCAGTCCCGCCTCGCCGGCCCGACGCTCCAACTCCTGCCACTGGTCCACGGTGAGGTCGAAGAACCGACGGGCGAAGCGCTGCACGGTGACCGCGTCCGGATCGACCGCGAGGGGCAGCTTCGGCCCGCCGGGCAGCGCCGGCAGCCGCCGCTGCCAGTACGGGCGGGCCCGATCCCGTTCGGCGGCCCGGTTGCCTGCCTGCTCGGCGAGGTACCGACCGAAGGTGTAACCGACCTCGCCGAGAGCCTCCGGGTCGTCGTAGAGAACGACCAGCTCCGACAAGATCACCCGGAAACTGGCCAGGTCCACGGCCAGCAGATCGATGTTGAAGTGCAGCCGGTCCACCCCGTCGGGCAGCCGGGTGAGCTGCACGTCGATCACCTCGCCCCGGCCGACCTCCAGGATGCGGTGCGAGAGCCGGTCGCGCAGATCCAGCGCCGCGGCCGCCGCGTCACCGGCCGGACGGTCGCGGAAGTCGTGCACGGTCAGGCCGGGCCACACCGGCTCCGGCAGGATCTGCTGGGTCGCGTCGTCGGCGAACCGTGCCCGCAGCATCGGATGGCGGGCCAGCAACGCCCGGACCGCCCGTTCGAGGCGCCGCGCGTCCACTCCGGTGGACTCGAACTCGAGGTAGTTGTGGCAACCGACGCCGCCGAGCGCGTGGTCACCCGAGCGGCCGAACAGGTACGCCTGCTGCACCGGGGTCAGCGGGAAGGCTCGGTCCGGGTCGTGGCGGGCGATGTCGGCGGGTCGCGGGGGCGCTGCCGACTCGGTCGCGGTCACGGTGGGACCGACCAGGCCGACCCAGGCCGACAGCCGCGGGTCCGTGGCCAGCTGGGTGAACGTGACCTCGGCACCGGCGCCGTTGAGCCGGCTGGTCAGTCGCATCAGGTGCAGCGACTGCAGGCCCAGTTCGAACAGGTTGCTGTCATCGTCCGCCGTGGTCAGTTCCATGCCGAGCAGTTCGGACACCGCAGCGCGCAGGGCGTCCCGATCCGTCCCGGTGCCGCAGTCGGTGTTTTCCGCCACCATTCTCAAGCTCCCTTGCGCGCTATCGACTCCGCTGCGGAATGTTCGGTTCGAAAATGTCGACGGGCGGGATGTGAGATTGACGTCAGGCAAACCGGCGACATCAGCGCCGACACCTGAACCCGACCCTAACAGCAGCCCGCAGCACCGAGCAATCTGTCGCCACCCGGCGGGTGGCCGTGAATATCGTGGTCTCCGTCATGAGAAATGCACACCGGATCGACTACCGGTCCGCGTCGATCAGCTCGGTCAGCGAGTCACCCAGCATTGTGCCGCGGACGCCGAGATCGAAAGCCAGATCGAAGTGGTTCCGCGACGGCACGACGAGGTCGACCACCTGACCGCCGCCGGCCCGGACGGCGTCGACGAACTCCGTCTGCTGCCGGCCGAACTCGTCGGTCTCGTTCTCCCCCCTCGCGACGACCAGCGGCGGCAGCGGCGCCGGCAGCCGGTGGATCGGGCTGTAGGCGTGGGCCGTCTCCGGGTCCAGCCCCAGCGCCTCGTTCACGTATGTCCGGCGGACCGGCTCCAGGTCGTAGACGCCGCTGAGCAGGACCGCACCCGCCACCGCCCGATCGGGACGGTCTCCGTGCCGCCGCCAGCCGGGCTCGTCGAGCAGCGACATGACGGCCAGGTGCGCCCCCGCCGAGCACCCGCTCAGGTAGATCGATCCGGGGCTCGCCGGCAACTGGTCGGCGTTTCGGCAGATCCAGCGGACTCCCTCGGCGGCCATCTCGACGATCTCCGGAAGCCGGTACGCCGGCGCCAGGCCGTAGCCCAACGCCGCGACGGAGATTCCTCGTGGCACCAGGTCCAGCGCCATGAAGGCCGATTCGAGTCGGCTCAGCTCCTGCCAGTACCCACCATGGATGAACACGAACAGCGGACCGCCCGTCCCGGGCGCCGGGAAATAGTCGAGCAATTGCTCTGGTCGCGGCCCGTAACGCACACCGGAACGCACTTCGAGTCGGTTCCGGGCCAACGCGCTGCGTTCGGCGTACTCACGAAGGAAGACATTGATGTCCGCGACGCAGGAACTCGGCGAGTACTGAATGTCCAGGGTTCGTTGGTCGTAGGTCAGATACACGTCATTTTCGCTTCCGGGCCGAAACGGTCGCTGCTGAACCTTCACCACCTTCCCCCGCGGCCGGTCGACCGCGGGGGAAGGTGTGCGTACGACGCGGTCGGAAGGTTCACTGCTTGGCGCGCATGGCGGCGAAGTACTCGTTCTGGGTGGGCAGCTCCTGGACCAGCTTCTCGGCCTTCACCCGGATGCGCTCGAACTCCGCCAGGGCCGCCCGCTCGTCGGCCAGCTCGACGGCCGGCGAGTGCCGCACGTCGATACCGCCCGTGCCCAGCAGGATGCAGTTGTACGAGTAGGGCGGCAGACCGTGGTAGTGCGGGTAGATCGACTCCGAGTCCGGCACCTTGTGCTGCCAGATCTCGATCCGCTCCGCGAGCGCGTCGGGGATCACCCGGGTCTTGGTGTCCTTCCAGTACTGGTTGTCCACCCGCTTTGCCCCCCGGTAGTGCAGGCAGAGGAACTCCCGCACGCCGTCCATGACGTGGGTGACGGACCGGTTGTACTGCTCGCGCAGCAGGTCGTCGCCGAGCCCGGACGGGAAGTACTTGACCATCTGTTCGATGGCGTGGTGGATGAAGAAGATGCCTGTCGACTCCAGTGGCTCGACGAAGCCGCTGGAGAGGCCGACCGCGACGCAGTTCTTCACCCACGACCGCTGGCTGCGGCCGATACGCATCCGGATGTGGTTCGCGGGCACGTCGGCCGCCTCGGGGCCGACGAACTCGCGCAGCACCCGCTCGGCCTCCTCCGGGGTCGCGTAGTCGCTGGCGTAGACGTAGCCGGTGCCGATCCGACTGATCAGCGGGATCGTCCAGATCCACCCGGCGTCCTGCGCGGTCGCGGTCGTGCACGGCCGCAGCGGCTTGGTCTCCATGTCCAGCGGCACCTGGAGGGCGACCGCGCTGTCGTTGGGCAGGGTGTCCTGGTAGGACACGAACGGTTCGCCGAGGGCCTTGTTCAGCAGCAGCGCCCGGAAGCCGGTGCAGTCCACGAACAGGTCGCCGGCGATCTCGCCGTGCTCGGCGGTGCGCACGTGCGAGATGAACCCCTGATCGTCGAGCGCCACGTCGACGACGTTGTCGACGACGTGCTTGACGCCCCGCTGGGTGGAGTAGCCGGTCAGGAACTTCGCCAGCAGGTGCGCCTCGAAGTGGTACGCGTACGGGATCTGCGCACCCTGGTACTCCGCGATCGTCGACCGGGCCGACGTCTCGTCGCGGGTCTGCTCGACGAAGCCCTGGTCCACCAGGCTGCCGTCGAGGTACCGGGGCGAACGCTCGGCATCACACAGCGATGCCATGACGAAGCAGTCCTTGTCGAACCGCGACGTCGTCGGGTAGCGCAGCCACCAGTCGCTGAGGGGGAACCCGTCGACCGAGGCCATCTGCTCGAACGGGTGGTAGAAGTGATGGCCCGGCTCGCGCCAGTTCTCGAACCGGACGGCCAGCTTGTACGTGGCGTTACAGGCGGGCATCCATTCGGACTCCTCCAACCGCAGGAACTCGAAGAAGTGCCGGATGTCGCTGAAGGTGGCCTCGCCGACCCCGATCGTGCCGACGGTGGCCGACTCGACGACCGTCACGTCGATCCGGTCACCGAAGGCTGCCGCCAGGTACGACGCCGTCATCCAGCCGGCCGTACCGCCACCGACGATGACGACTCGCTGTGTCCTGCCGGGGTCGCGCGTGCTCTTGGCGGCGGCACCACTGACAGTCATTGCGGTTCCTCCTTGTACCCGAAAACCCGGGACTCGACGAATGTGTCTGCTTCGGCTCAGTTCTTCACGACTCCGCCGTTGAGCCCCGGCGCGAAGACCTCCGGGAACAACGTCCGCTCGGTCGACCGCCACAGGTAGGCGGCACCGGCTGATCCGGCCGTACCTCGGGCAGCGCCGAGAAACTGCTCGGCCAGCTCGGCGTGCCGCGCACGCCACGACCGCACCGCGTCGTCGAAGGCCGCCAGCGCGGCGCGGACCCGCTCGGCCGCCCTCAGGCCACCGTCGGTCCGGACGCGGTCGCGGTACTCGACGAAGGCGCGCGACAGGGACTGTTCCTCGGACCGGGCGACGAGCCGGGTCCGCTCCCCCGGGGTGAACCCGGGTGTGTTCAGAAAACGCGGATCCCGGGCCCCGCAGAGGAACTCGATCTCCCGATACTGTGCGGACTGGAAGCCACTCGACGAGCCGAGGGTCGCCCGGATCTCGTCGAACGACTCGGGTGTCAACGTGCTCAGCACGTCGAAGTGCCCGCTGAGCACCCGCATCGCCGCCGGCAGTCGCTCGATGTGCGCGGCGGCGACGTCCGCCCGGTCACGGGTCAACGCGTCCCGGGCGGACTCGACATGTCGCAGGATGACCGCGAACCACAACTCGCATGCCTGGTGGGCGGCGAAGAAGAGGGTGCGGTCCGGCTCGTCGCGTACGCAGGCGATGTCGAGCAGCTCGTCCAGTCTGAGGATCTCCCCGTACGCGCGGTCGCGCCGGGTGTCCGTCGGATTGGTCATCGGTGTGCAGGCCCTCCTCAGCAAGGTGCCGGGACGGTGGCTCAGCGGTGCTGAAGCTCCCGCCGCCCCGCGCGCAGGGCACTCTTGTCGATCTTGCCGACGGGCGTACGAGGCAGTTCCGGCACCACGACCAGTTCGTCGGGCAGCTTGTACGGCGCCAACCCGCGGTCGCGGATGTGCTCCCGGATCGTGCGCAGCGACAACGTCGTCGCCGCCGCCTCCGCCTCGGCGGTGAGCACCACGAACACGCAGATTCGTTCATCGATGGCGTCGTCGGGGATACCGACGACCGCAGCGTCCCGCACCGACGGATACGTCAGCACATGGCCCTCCACCTCCTCGGCGGAGACCTTCTCGCCAACGTGGTGGATGATGTCCTTGAGCCGACCCTCGATGACGATGCGCCCGTCCTCGGTGAGCTTGGCCAGATCACCGGTCCGGTAGAAGCCGTCGGTGGTGAACGCCCGGAGGTTGTGCTCCGGCGCGGCGAAGTAGCCACGGATGGTGTACGGGCCGCGGGTGAGCAACTCGCCGGTCACCCCGGCCGGAAGCTCGCGATCCTCGGGGTCAACGATCTTGACCTCGTCGTCCGGGCAGATGGGCGTGCCCTCGGTGGTGTAGACCACCTCCAAGGGATCATCGAGGCGGGTGTGGGTGATCAGCCCCTCACCGATGCCGTAGACGTTCATGATGCGGCACCGCAGGCCCGACCTGACGCGTTCGGCCGCTGCGGGGCTGAACTTCGAACTGCCCACCTGGAGGGTCATGCCGCTCATGTCCACCGGCATGGTCTGCGCCGCCTCGGTCCACAGCAGGGCGAGTGCGGGCACCAACGCGGTGTGGGTGACGCCCTCCTGAGCGATCAACGGAAAGACATGGTCCGGGCTGGGGTTGGCAGCCAGGACGGCCTTGCCGCCGACGAGCAACGCGCCCAGTACGCCGGGACAGCCGAGCGCGGCGTTGTGCGGTACCGGGTTGGCGGCCAGGTAGACGCTGTCCGCGCCGAAACCGGTGACCTCGGCGCACGCGAAGATGTTGTAGGCGTAGTCGTCGTGGGTACGGGGGATCAACTTCGGCACGCCGGTGGTCCCACCGGAGAGCAGCAACAGGGCGACTTCGGCAGCGTCGACCGGTGGCAGTTGCCTCGGCTCCGACCTGGCCAGCTCGGCCAGCGAGGTGAACTCGGCGCTGTCGCCGGCGATCACGACGTGCCGCACGCTCGGCACCTCGGCGCGGACCTCGCGGGCCAGCTCACGGTGGTCGAACCCCTGGAACCGGTCCGGGCCCAGGTATGCCACCGCATTCGCGGCACGGGCCAGGTGAGTGATCTCGTCGCGGCGATGGCCGGGCAGGGCCAGCACCGGTATCGCGCCGATGCTGAACACCGCCAGCAGGACCGACAGGAATTCGTTGACGTTGGGCAGGTGCAGGACCAGGCGGTCACGACTGCCGATACCAAGGTCGAGCAGCCCCGCGGCGATCCGGTCGGCCTCGTCCGCCAGCTCCGCGTAGGTGACGCGACGGGTGGCGTCCACTGCGGCCACCTTGTCCGGATGGCGGCGGACGCTGTCGTCGAAGAGCTGCCGAAGGGAGAAACCCTGCCAGTAACCCACCTGTCGATAGCGTTCGGCGACGTCAGGCGGCCAGGGCACGAACCCGTCCAGCATCTGTCTGTCCTCCTTCGGTGTGGCGCTAACAGATTCCGGTAGCAGCCCAGAGCCCGCGTCACACCCGACAGAGCCTTGACAGATTGTCGGGAGGAACGGGCGGACTCGGTGACGCTCGATGTCGTGAGCCGAACACGGAGATCCGACCGTCGGTGGGTACGGACGCTCACCGGCGTCGAAGAGCCCACCGCGCGGCTGGTCTGCTTCCCGCACTCCGGAGGCACGGCCGCTGTCTACCGCCCCTGGTCCCCGCTGATGCCGGCCGGCGTGGCCCTGCACGCCGTGCAGTACCCGGGCCACGCCGATCGGCTTGCCGAGGAACCCGCCGGCAGCATCGCCGAGATGGCCACGCAGGTGGCCGCCGAGCTGCTGCGGATGCCGCCCGCCCGGTGTGGCCTGATCGGACACAGCCTGGGCGCGCTGGTCGCCTACGAGACGGCGCGGGTGCTGCGGAACAACGGCAGCCCCGTGCACCATCTGTTCGTCTCCGGCGCGGCCGGGCCGTGGCTGGCGGGCGGCGGAACCATTCACCAACTCGGTGACGAGGAGCTGTGGTCGGCGATCGCGAAGCTCGGCGGGATCGAACCGGAACTCGCCGACCAACCCGAACTACGCGACCTGCTGCTGCCGGTGCTCCGATCGGACATCACCCTGCACGAGACCTACCGGCCCGCGCCGGACGCCGCCCCGCTGGACTGCCCGGTCCGCGGCTACTACAACACGGAGGACCCGCTGGTCGACGCCGACCGGGTCGCCGCGTGGGCCGCGGTCAACGAGCGCGAGTTCAGCCTGCGTGCCTGGCCCGGCGGCCACTTCCGGTTGCTCACCCATCCGGAGGAGCTGGTCGCCGACGTGGTGGCGACCCTGACGGAAAGCGGTGTGCGGCGGTGACCCTCGACGGCAGGTCGGTCGTCGTCACCGGCGCCGCCACCGGTATCGGTCTGGGCATCACCGAGTGCCTGGTGAAGTCGGGCGCGAACGTGACGATCGTCGGCCGTCGCGAGCAGCCGTTGCGGGACCTGGCGGAGCGGTACCCCGCCGCCGTGACGGTGGTGGCGGCGGACGTCTGCGCGCCGGGCACCGCCGACCGGGTCGTCACCGTCGCCGCGGATACCTACGGTGGGCTCGACGCGGTGGTCAACAACGCCGGACTGGCCCGGTTCGGTCCGATCGACGCACTCGATCCGGCGTACCTCGACGAGATGTTCGCGGTGAACGTCCGCGCGCCCGCCGACCTGATCCGATGCGCGCTGCCGCTGTTGCGGGTCAGCAGCGGCAGCGTGGTCAACGTCTCCTCGGTCGGCGGCGTCCTGTCGATGCCGGGACGTGCCTACTACGGCGCGACCAAGGCGGCCCTCAACAGCCTCACCCGGTCCCTGGCCCGCGAACTCGCACCGGACGTACGCGTCAACGCCATCCTTCCCGGGCCGGTGGACACCCCGATGTGGACCGACACGGGGCTGGACGACGCCGGCATCGATCGACTGCGGACCGACCTGGTCGCGTCGACCCCGATGGGGCGTTTCGGCGACCGCGCGGAGATCGGCCAATGGGTCTGCACGCTGCTCGACCCGGCGCTGTCGGGCTGGGTCACCGGCGCGCTGATACCCGTCGACGGCGGCCGCACCGCATGAGACCCGCCCAGTCAGCACCAACCCTTCCCTGAACAGAGGTGGTCAGAGCGTGAGCCCCGAGATCTCGTCCGCTGCCAGCTTCATCCCCTCCTCGTGTCTGCACACCATCTTCCGCGCCGCCCAGGAAACCGAGCGGCGAACCGGTGTCGAGGTGGTGAAGCTGCACGTCGGCGACCCGTACTTCCATCCTGCGGGGAACGTCGCCGACGCGTTCGTCGACGCGGTGCGGCGCGGCGACACCAAGTACACCGGCCCCGACGGGCTGCCCGGGCTGCGCGAGGCGGCGGTCGAGAAGTTGCGTACGGACAACGGTGTGGACACCACGGTCGACCGGGTACTCGTCACGCCGGGCTCGTGTGAGGGGCTCGCCGCCCTGTTCCAGACCCTCACCGAACCCGGAGCCGAGATTCTCCTGCCCGAGCTGCACTGGCCGGTCCACCTGCAGCAGAGCCTGCTCGCCGGACTCCGGCCGGTGCTCTACCCGCTGGGGCCGGGTTTCCGACCCGAGGTCGAGCGGATCGCGGCCGTCGCCGGCCCTCGGACCAAGGTGTTGCTGATCAACTCGCCCGCCAACCCCACCGGTGTGGTGCTGGACCCCGGTGAGATCACCGCCCTGCTCGACCTGGCCCGCGCGCGCGGCTGGCACGTGGTCAGCGACGAAGCGTACGAGCACTTCTGCTACGAACGCGAGCACCTCTCCGTCGCCTCGCTGGAACGCGACGTCCCGGTCGAGGAGCGCATCGTGCACAGCGTCTTCAGCTTCTCCAAGAGCTTCGCGATGACCGGCTACCGCCTGGGGTACGTCGCGTTGGCCAACGACCGTGCCGCCGACGTCATGCGGGTGGTCCAGGAGGCGAACATCATCGGCACCAACACCCCGGTGCAGCACGCCGGGTTGGCCGCGCTGGCCAGCCGGTCCGACGCCGCCGCCACCAACCGCAAGTTGGTGCAGCGTAACCGGGACGTGGCCCTGCCACCGCTGGTCAAGGCCGGGCTGCTCAGCGAGCTGCCGGCCGGCGGCTGGTACGCGATGCTGGACGTGGCCCGGACCGGACTGGACGCCGAGACGTTCGCCCTGCGACTGCTGGAACGCAAGGGCGTCGCCGTGGTCGCCGGCAACGGCTTCGCCATGCGTCCCCAGCTCGACGATCAGGGCCACATCCGCGCCCACGACTACGCCCCCTGGGCACGGCACCTGGTCCGAGTGGCCTTCTGCGTCGATCCCGGGTGGCTGGAGACCGGGGTACGCAAGATCCTGGAGTTTGTCGACGAGTGCGGCGACGACGGTCATCAGCCCGCCGAATGAGCCGGTGCCCTGCCGTCGGGCCAGCACCCGGCCGGCAGGTACGGCAGTCCGGAAGACTCCCTGTGCGTTCGAGCGAGGAGGTGGGCACGCCATGCCGGAGCCCGTGACAGGCACCGTCGCGCAGCCACTGGTCGACCCGGCGCAGTTCCGTTCCCTCATGGCCACGCACCCCGCCGGGGTCGCCGTCGTGACGACCACGGCGACGGACGGTGCGCCCTGGGGTATGACCTGTTCGTCGGTGTGCAGCGTCGCGCTCCAGCCGCCGACCCTGCTGGTGTGTCTACGCGCCGCGAGCCCGACGCTGGCGGCACTGCTCGACGTGTCCGCCTTCGCGGTCAACCTGCTGCGCGACCACGCCGAGCCGGTCGCGCAGTTGTTCGCCTCCGGCGCCCCGGACCGGTTCGAGAAAGTCTCGTGGGTCCCGGATCCGCAGTCCGGGATGCCACACCTGATCGACGACGCCCACACGGCCGCGGACTGTCGGGTCAGCAATGCCCTGCCCGTCGGGGACCACGTCGTGGTCTTCGGGACGGTGCTGCGGGTACGCACCCACGCGGTCGCCCCGGTCAGCCCGCTGCTGTACGGCATGCGGCGGTACTGGTCGCTGGCCGTCACCCCGGCCCCCGAACGTGGCGGGCCCGACCTCGACGGCCGACGGTGAACGAGTCCTCTGGAGTTGAGATGAGCATTGTCCACACCGGCGCACCGTCCGGCACACCCCGTCCGACCGGCCCCAGGGCCCGGATCCCCGACTGCCCGCTGGGACGCACGGTGGAGGTCGTGGGCGCCTGGTGGACGTTGGAGATCCTGCACGAGATGTTCAACGGCCACACCCGGTTCGGCACCATCCGCCACAACCTCGGGACACCCGCCGAGCTGCTGCTGGAGCGTCTCGGTGAGCTGCGGACCAGGGGCCTGATCGAGCAGGTGGCCGATGCCCCGGACCTGGAGGTCCGGGAGTACCGGCTGACCCCCTTCGGTAGGACGCTCCGTCCGCTGCTGCTGGTCATCGCGGCGTGGGGCAACCATCGGCTCGTCCCCCAGGAACGCAGCGTCATCCTGGTCGACACGGAGACCGGTGTGGAGGTGGAGCCGGTCGTGGTGGACCGGCGGACGGGCCGGCGGATCGACAATGAGAACGTGGTGTTCGCCTGTGGCCCGAAGGCGAGCGAGTTGGTCACGGCGCGGTACCCGAAGATCATGCTGACCGCCTGAGGTTGTCGTCGTCAGGAGGGGTGGCGGTGTCCCGCCGCGTGTGCGCCGTGGAACGGCGTGCTGACGCCGTCGTACCGCAGGCGGAGCATCATGCCCTGGTCGGCGTGCGGCAGATTGTGGCAGTGGTTCATCCAGATACCCCGGTTGTCCGCCTGGAACACGACCTCCCACACCTCGCCGGGGCGGACGTCGAACGTGTCCATCCACAGCGGGCTGCCCGAGGACTGCTGGCCGTCGCGGGACAGGATCAGCACCGGGTGGCCGTGCAGGTGCCAGGGATGGGTCTCCAGACTCCGGTTGACCACGGTGAACCGGACGATGTCGCCCTCGGTGACCAGCTGGTCGGGGATCGACGGATGGCCAAGCCCGTTGACGGTCTGCGCGAACGCGGGTCGTCCGTCGACCATGGCCAGCCCACGGTCGAGCACGAGGGTGAAATGCCGGTCCGCGGTCGCGGTGCGCAGCGGCACGGAGGTCGAGGTCCCGTAGGTGAGCAGGTCCAGTTCCGGCCATCCGGCGGTGTCCTCCCCGGCCGCCGCACCGTCCGGCGCGCCCGGGTGGGGCCGTAGCCACACCGCGGCCACACCGTCGACGAACAGCGCGACGGCGGTCTCCGGCATGGCGAACACCAGGTCGCGCCGCCCACCCGCGGCGACCCGCAGCGCGGTCCGGCTCGTCTCACCGGGCCCGTGCAGGTCCCGGCCGTCGACCGCGACCACCCGGAACGGGGTGCCCGCCAGCGCGAAGCGACGCGGGTCGGAGTCGGTGTTGATCAGACGCAGCCGGACCGTCGCGCCGGCCGCCGCGACATGCTCGACGCCCGCGACCGCCGCGCCGCCGCTGAAGGTGTGCACGGGGACGACCACGTCGAGATCCGCCGGCTCGGGATCCGTGCGGGGGGTCACGACGAGCACGCCGTAGAGGCCGCGCCGCACGCCCACGTGGGACGCGTAGTGGGTGTGATACCAGTACGTGCCGACCTGGTCGGCGCGGAACCGGTAGACGAAGGCGGCGCCGGGCGCCACCGCCGGTTGGCTGAGGCCCGGCACCCCGTCCTCCCCGCATGGCACGTCGTAGCCGTGCCAGTGCAGGGTCACCCCCCCTTCGATGTCCTGGTTGACCAGGCGCACTTCGAGCAGGTCGCCCTGGGTCGCGCTGAGCTGCGGACCGGGCGCCGCGCCGTCGAAGGTCCAGGCGTCGACGTCCTTCCCGGACGGCAGGCGCACGGCGGCCTTGCGGGCGGTCACCCCGTACGCGCGTCGAACGCCGCCCGGCGCGGGAGTGTTCGGCCCACGCAGGTCGGCCACCGACACCAGCGATCCCCGGCTCGGGCCGGGACCACCGCCAACTGTGTGCGCCACGCCGGAGGAGAGCACCGACAGACCCGCGCCGGTACCGGTCGCGCCGACAGCCGCCACGCCGCCGGCGATGCCGAGGAAACCACGGCGGGACAGGCCCGTTCCGGCATTGGGGACCGCCTCCCCCACGACCTCAGCGCCGGGTGCCGGGAGCGACCGCGCGGTCAGCAGTACGGCCGCCACCACCAGACCGACCGTGATCAGCGCTGTCGGCAGGGTCAGCGGGTACCCCACGAGGTAGGTGGTCACGAAGCCGGCCACCGCTGCGTACCCGGCGGCGAACAGCGCGACGACACCCACCTTCTCGCCACCGGATCGCCGGGGCACTCCGGTGGCCCGAGCGAGCAGCATCGGTCCGGCGGTCACCGCGGCGGCCAGCGCGGTGACCGCGAGCAGCGGCATCCCCAGCAGGACCTTCTCCTGGACGAACCACCAGCCCCGCCCGGCCAGCACCGCCACCGACACCGCCTTGGCCAGGGTGAACACCAGGGCAGCGCCGAGCAGCACCAGGGCGGCTCGGGCGCGACCCCGTACCGCGGTCACACCGGCGGCGAGCCACGCGGCGGCGCCGAGCAGCGCCCAGGCGTGATCGAAGACGGTCAGCGCCGCCGTGGTCATGACCGGGTCGCGTGGCTGAGCTCGGTGCGCGGCCAGGCGATCTGGCGAGCCTCACGCACCACCCAGATGGTGGCTCCGACGATGATCAGCCCGTTGACGGCGTGCACGCCGAAGATGAGGTGACCCGTCTCGGAGCCCTCGCCGAAGGACCTGGCGACCTCCCGGATGAGCGACTGGATGAGCACCAGCCCGGCCACCAGGGCCGTCCTGCCGATGACCCGGCCCGGCATCCGGGCGACTGCGGAGACAACCACGAGCACCACAGCGGAGAAGAGGATCAGGTAGCCGAGAAAGCGATGAGGGGAGAACGCCTCCTCGATCGGCGCGGAGTCGAATGCTCCGCTGGCGGCTAGATAGAACTGTGCGACCTCGGCGAGCAGCAACAGTGACGCCAGGCCCGCGAAGAGCTTCTTCATGGCACCGATCCTGGTGCCGAGGCCACCCGTCGCGCATGCCCCGAGACGTGTCTCCGGCTACGCGGATTCGCGTAGCCGGAGACGGTCCGGATACGTCGCAGGGCGTAGTTGGCCACGCACCGGAGAGTGCGAGAGGTGCCGTAGGATCGCGGCATGACCCTGCGGGTGCTGCCGGAACGACTGCGGGCCTGGCTCGCCCGTCGGCCTGCCTGGTTCGCGGACGTCCTGTTGGCACTGTTCGTCACGGTGGTCCAAGTCCAGAGTGTCAGCGAGCACGGTGCCGTCCTTCCCGAGCCGATCGCCCGCCCCGCCTCGGATTTCGGGTACGCCGGCTACGGCCTGGTGGTGTTGAGTGGTGTGGCCATCGTCGCCCGACGCCGCTGGCCGGTCGCCGTGTTCGCGCTCACCGGAGCGGCCAGCCTGGTCTACTTCGGTCTCGGGTTTCCCGACCGGATGGCCTGTCTCGGCCTGTTCGTCGCCCTGTACACCCTCGCTGCCTTCGGCGACGGGCGTCGGTCGCTGCTGATCGCCGGCACCGGCACCGCGGTGCTGGCCGTCGGTTGGTTGATCGCCGGTGCGGATGTCCAGCCGAGTGAAGCCCTGGGCTGGGTGCTCTTCCGGATCGGGGCGTCGGTCATCAGCATCACGCTCGGCGAATCCGTCCGGTCCCGCAGGGTCATCGCCGCCGACGCGCAGCGACGGGCCGAGCTGGCCGAGCGGTCCCGCGAGGAGGAGACCCGGGCCCGGGTCGACGCCGAACGGTTGCGGATCGCCCGCGAGGTCCACGACACCGTCGCGCACGCCATCGCCATCATCAACGTGCAGGCCAGCGTCACGGCGCATGTGCTCGACAAGCGGCCGGCTCAGGCGCGCGACGCGTTGCGGGCCATCGAGCAGACCAGTTCCCGGGCGCTGCACGAGATGCGCGCCGTGCTCGGCGTCCTACGCGAGGACGACGGACGCGAACCACACCCGGGTCTCGACCAGGTCGACGCGCTCGCCGGCAAGGCCCGCGAGGCCGGTCTGGACGTCACCATCGAACAGAGCCCGGCCATGGCGCCACTGCCGAGCGCGGTGGACAGCGCGGCCTACCGCATCGTCCAGGAGTCGATCACCAACGTGATCCGTCACGTCGGGCCGACCCGGGTGACCGTGACGATCGAGACGACGTCCGACGCGCTACGCATCCGGGTGCTCGACGAGGGTGCCCGGGACCCTGTGCTGGTCGCGGTGGGTGCGGGCGGTCCATCGTCGGGCGGGCGTGGGATCGTGGGCATGCGGGAGCGCTGCCAACTGCTCGGCGGGGAACTGCACGCCACCACACGTACCGGTGGCGGCTTCGAGGTCGTCGCCCGCCTGCCGCTCGCGCCGGTTGCGTCCCTCCCGTGACCGGCGTGCCCATCAAGGTGCTGCTCGCCGACGACGAGCGGCTGGTCCGCTCCGGTTTCCGGCTGCTGCTCGACCTGGAGGACGACATCACCGTGGTGGGCGAGGCCACCAACGGCGCCGAGGCCGTCGAACTGGCTCGCGCCACCCGACCCGACGTCGTCCTGATGGACATCCGCATGCCTCGGCTCGACGGCATCCGCGCCGCCGCGCAGATCGTCGAGATGCCCGGCATGGAGCAGGTCCGCATCCTCATCCTGACCACCTACGACACCGACGAGAACGTGTTCGAGGCCCTTCAGGCGGGTGCCAGTGGTTTCCTGCTGAAAGATGCCGGCCCTGCCGAGCTGCTGCACGCCATCCGGGTCATCGCGGCCGGCGACGCACTGCTCGCCCCACGGGTCACCCGCAGGCTCATCAGCCAGTTCACCGCGCAACGCAAGGCAGCGCAGGCGGGCGAGGAGCGGCTCGCCGTGCTCACCGAACGCGAGCGTGAGGTGCTCACACTGGTCGCGCAGGGGCTGAGCAACGACGAGATCGGGGCCGCCCTGTTCCTCAGCCCGGCCACCGCGCGCACCCACGTCGGCCGCATCATGGGCAAATTGGGTGCCCGTGACCGTGCGCAACTGGTGGCGATCGCCTACCAGACCGGTCTGGGCCAGTACACCGAGCAGCACTGATCCGGTCCCGTACCGAGCCGGAAAGGAACAGGCAAGAGTCCACACGGGAGCGTCATCCGCCTGCCACCATCGGGCCATGAGCGAGCCCGCCCTCGGCGTCCGGTCCCTGGACCTGGTCGATCCAGCCACCTTCGTCGACAACGACGTGCACGGGTTCTGGCGGGACGTGCGGGCGGAGAGCCCGGTCTACTGGCATCCGGCCACCGACAGCAATCCGGGGTTCTGGGTGGTCTCCCGGTATGCCGACGTCCAGGCGCTTTACCACGACCCGGCGCTCAGTTCCGAGCGCGGCAACGTCCTGGACGTCGTGCTGCGGGGCAACGACTCCGCAGGCGGAAGCATGCTCGCGGTCACCGACGGACCGTCGCACCGGAAACTACGCAACCTGATGTTCAGCGCCTTCACGCCGCGGGCGCTCGCGGAGGTGGTGACAAACGTCCAGCTCCGCTCCACCGAACTCGTGTCGGCGGTCGTCGGCGCGGGCTGTTTCGACTTCGCCGCCGAGGTGGCCGAGCAGATCCCGATGAACACCATCTGCGACCTGCTGTCGGTGCCGATCGCCGATCGCAGGGACCTGCTCGGATGGAACAAGATGGCGCTGTCGTCGGACCGGGCCGACAGCAGTGACCTGGACGCGCTCAGCGCGCGCAACGAGATCCTGCTCTACTTCGTCGAGCTGGCCGAGGAGCGGCGGCGCAAGCCGGGTGACGACGTGATCAGCATGCTGGCGAGCGCCGAGGTCGACGGGGTGGCGCTGACCGTCGAGGAGATCGCGGTCAACTGCTACAGCCTGATCCTCGGCGGCGACGAGACGTCCCGGATCTCGGCAATCTGTGCCGTGCTGGCCCTGATCGAGTACCCGGACCAGTGGGACGCCCTGCGGACCGGCGCGGTCGACGTCGACTCGGCCGTGGAGGAGGTGCTGCGCTGGGCGACCCCGGGGATGCACGTGGCGCGTACCGCGCGCGCCGGTCTCGCGATCCACGGGCACCGGGTCGAGGCCGGCGACATCGTCACGCTGTGGAACATCTCGGCGAACAACGACGAGTCGGTGTTCCACCAGCCGCGACGGTTCACCCTGTCCAGGTCGCCCAACAAGCACCTTTCGTTCGGCCACGGTCCGCACTACTGTCTCGGCGCTTTCCTCGGCCGCGCGGAGCTGCGGGCACTGCTGACCGCCTTGACCACCCAGGTGACCCGGATGGAGCTGTGCGGCAAGCCCCGCCCCATCTACTCGAACTTCGTATCCGGCTACGACACCCTGCCAGTCCGTTTCGAGATGTCGAGGTGACCGTGAAGAAAGCCGTCTGTGTCATCGGCGCGGGCCCGTCGGGTCTGATCGCGATGAAGGAACTGATCGACGAGGGCCACACCGTGACCTGCTTCGATCACAACGCCGAACTCGGCGGTGTGTTCCGCGCCGGTGCGGGCACCGACGAGCCGGGTGCCTACGACTCGACGCTGCTGACCATCTCCAACTACATGATGGCGTTCTCCTGCTTCCCGCCGCCGGAGAAGCAGGAGCGACGGTTCTGGACGGCGGTCGAATACCGGAAGTACCTCCACGACTTCGCCGACGCCTTCGGCCTGCGTCCCCTCATCCACCCTCGCACCGATGTGCTGAGCGTCGCGAGGAGCGACAGCGGCGAGGGCTACGTGGTCGAGACCGCGCCCGCGGACGATCCCACCGCCCGGGTCAGTCACCAGTTCGACGCGGTGGTCGTGTCCAGTGGCACCCACCGGGTTCCCAACAAGGTCAACCTGCCGGGGCAGGAGGACTTCGCAGGCGTGGTCACCCACTCGGCCTTCTACCGCAACGCCGAACCGTTCCGCGGAAAGCGGGTTCTCTGCGTGGGCATCGGCGAGACCGCAGCCGACGTCGTCAACGAGATCGCCCAGGTGGCGGCGAGCTGCACGCTGTCGATACGCCGTTGGCAGTCCGTCGTCGCACGGTTTCCGGGTGACCGGCCGCACCCGAACGACGCCTACACCTCGGAGATGCTGAACGCGCTACCGCTGTCGGCTGCCACCGCCGTCCACCGCATCGGCACGCGGATGGGCAAGCGGTTCGGCAAGACCGCCGCAAGTCGGGCGATAGCGGCGTGGAACTCGAACAACAAGAGTTTCTTCAACCACTTCCTGACCAAGAACGATGCGTTCATCCATCGGATCGTCGATGGCACGCTGACGGTCAACGCCTCCGGCATCGAGCGGCTCGGTGCGGACTACGTCCTGTTCAAGGACGGCCGGCGGGAGACGATCGACACGATCATGCTGAACACCGGGTACACCGAGGACTTCACCCTCCTCAAGGACGTGCACATCACCGATGTGCGCCAGATGTACAAGCACATGATCCACCCGGAGCTCGGTACGGGCGTGGTCTTCATCGGATGGGCGCGGCCCGCCGCGGGCGGGGTTCCGGCCTGCTCGGAGATGCAGGCCCGTTACTTCGCGCTGCTGTGCAGTGGCAAACGGACGTTGCCGCCGCCGGAGCAGCTCAACCAGCTGATCAAGCGGCAGGCGACGTACGAGGACGAGTTCTTCACCGGCAACCCCGAGCTGCGCACGCTTGTGCACTACAACCGGTACATGATTGATTTCGCCAGGGTGATCGGGTGTTCGCCGTGGCGTCCCGAGGTCTTCCGCAATCCACGGCTGGCCTACCACCTGTGGTGCGGTTCGCAGGTGCCGCTCGTCTTCCGCCTGCACGGGCCGCACAGCGACCGCGAGACGGCACAGCGTCGGATTCTGGAGCTGCCGGTCGCCTTCAACCCCGCGGAGATCATCCTGGCCACCGCGCTCACCGGTGTCACCCGCGCACTGGGCGCGGTGGGCCTGGCCAAGCGCGACGGGGTCTACTGACCTGGCCCCGATGCTCGGGTGCTGCCCGCGATCGACCGACGGGCAGCACCCGAGACCTGCCTACCTGGACCGCGCCATCAGCTCGACCAGATCGGCCAGGCTCTCGGCCTCGAACACCGAACGCATCGGCACGGTCACGCCCAACTCCTTGCGCATCCGGCTGGCCAGCTTGGCGGCGAGCACCGAGTGCCCACCCAGCTCGAAGAAGTTGTCCTGCGGCGTCACCTCGGTGATCTCCAGCGTCTCGGCCACCAGGCCGCACAGCAGATCCTCCAGCGACGGCGCGGGACCCGATCCGCCGGCTGCCGGCTCACCGTCGGGCGTACCGGCCGCCGGTGACGGGGCAGGGCGCTGCTCGGCCGGGGCCGTCGCCGCCCGCTCGGCCAACGCCTTGCGGTCGATCTTGCCGTTGGGCAGGGTGGGCATCCGGTCGAGCACGACGACGGCGGACGGCACCATGTGCTCGGGCAGTGCGGCCCGGGCGTGCTCGCGGACCTGCGTCGCCACCATCGGCTGCTGTCCCGAGGCCGTCACGTAGGCGACGATGTGCTGCGACGAGGCGTCGGTGCCGCCGAGTACCGCAACCGCCAACTCCACCGCCGGGTGGCCTTCCAGCCGCGTCTCGACCTCGCCCAGTTCGACCCGGAAACCGCGAACCTTCACCTGGTCGTCGACCCGGCCGGTGAAGTAGAGCTGGCCGTCGGCGGCGCGTCTGCCCCGGTCGCCGGACCGGTACATCCGGCTACCCGGCGGGCCGTACGGGTTGGCGACGAAGCGTGCCGCGGTCAGGCCCGGACGGTGCAGATAGCCCCGGGCCACGCCGCTGCCGGCCAGGTAGAGCTCCCCCTCGTCGCCGTCGCGCAGATCGCGTAGGTGCCCGTCGAGCACGTACACCGCGCTGCCGTCCCAGGACGAGCCGATGCTCACCGTCTCCTGCACGCCCTCGACCGGTCCACCGATCGACGTGCCGACGGTCACCTCGGTCGGACCGTAGCCGTTGAACAGCCGCCGCCCCTGCGACCACTGCGTCGCCAGAGCTCTGGTGCAGACGTCTCCGGTCGAGGTGAGCGTGCCGCCGGGCAGCAGCCCCGCGCTGTCGGTGATGCTCAGCGCCACCGGGGGCAGCGTGGCGTGGTCCACCTCGTACTTCAGCATCGTGTCGCGCAGCGCCTCGCCGGGCATCAGGTCGTCCTGCTCGGCCATCACCAGCGTCGCGCCGTGCATGAGGGCCATGGTGAAGTCCCAGAACCAGGCGTCGAAGCTGAACGAGGCCCACTGCAGCACCCGCTCGCCGGGGCGGATGCCGTACACCCGGGTCTGGGTGGAGACCAGGTCCGCCACCCCGGCGTGGGTGAGCGCGACTCCCTTGGGTACGCCGGTGGAGCCGGAGGTGTAGATGACGTACATCAGGTTGTCCGCGGTCAACGGCGCCAGCCGCTCCGCCGCGGTGACGTTGTCCCCACGTTCACCCGCGCACTCCGCCACGAAGGCGGGGTCGTCGAGCACCATCTCCGGCACACCCAGACCCAGCGTCGCGACGCCGCTGGTCCGGATCGACAGCATGGCACGTGCGTCGGTGACCATGTGGGTCAGCCGCTCGCCCGGGTAGGTCGGATCGAGCGGCAGGTACGCGCCGCCGGCCTTCAGCACGGCGAGAACCGCCGTGATCAGGGTGTCCGAGCGCGGCACCGCGACCGCTACCAGCGAATCCGGACCGACACCGGCCGCGATGAGCCGACGGGCCAGCCGATTCGCTCGTGCGTTCAGTTCCGCGTACCCGACGGCGGTGTCGCCGAAGATGACCGACGGAGCATCACCGGCCGTCAGCACGCTCGCCTCAAAGAACTCCGAAACAGTGTCCACTCCGCCTCCGACGCAGCTTTCCTGCCGATGTGGTTCCGAACATAACGGTGGTGGCACGGCCCTTCGCCGTACGCTTTCTCGGATCTGTCAATCTCCTTGCGGGTGGACGGACCGCGAGGTCGAATTCACCACGTACGCACCGACTCACCTCGACCGGTCCTTCTTCGACACCGCAGTGACGGCCCGCCGCGGGTCCACCCGAGGTGTCGACGCCCGTGATCCGGGCTCCACGAAGAAACCGCGCCCCCAGACGGTACGGATCGCGAGACCGACGATCTCCAAACGCCGGCGCAGCCGCATGACGTGCAGGTCCAGCGCGTTGCTCGACGAGCTGGCCCCGGAGCCTTCCAGGATCTCCCGCAGCTCGGTCCGGTAGACCAGCTGGCCGTACCTGGTCAGCAGCGGTGTCAGCATCTCGCACTGCATGAGAGAGAGCGTGACGGACGCGTTGTTGAAGTACAGCATTCCGGCCGGGTCCAACACCGGCTTCTCGTTGAGCACTGCCCGGGCCGCCAACTGACGAACCCGGACCTGGAGGTCTTCCCGTCCGATGGGCGGGCGTACCCAGTCCTCGTAAAGGCTGAGTTGGTCCGGCGGTGCCGCGCCGTGTTCCACGATCAGCAGACAGAGGTGCTGCTGTTCGTGGCATTCCGCGCGGATGTCACTTTCCGCAGGCCAACGAACGAACTTAACCCGGTTCTTGACATCGACCATCGCCTGCATCCCCCATAGCCACCATGTCTCGATGGGAATTAAGAAATGCCACCCTTGAGACTCCTCACAGGTCTGTCTTCTCTGCGTCCCAGTGCTGAACCGGTGCGCCGGTCACCAGCGGGTGGTCTCGTCGGTCCGGCCCGGAGGGCGACGCCGGCGACCCGAGCCTTCCCTCGCGCCTGAGCGACCAACGCACCAGCGGCCCGGTCACCGCCGTGGTGAGCACGGCGACGAGCACGAGGACGCTGTATCCCAACTGGTTGAGGAAGCCGGCCTGGTAGCCGATGCTCAGCACGACCAGCTCGGTTACCCCTCGGCAGTTCATCAGGATGCCGAACCGCAGCGCCTCGCCGTTCGGCATACCGGCCAACCGAGCCACCCCGCCCGCCCCGACGATCTTGGTCAGGACGGCCGCCACGAACACCCCGGCGAACACCAGCCAGGTGATCGGCGCGGTGCCGATCAGCCCGACCGAGGTCGTCAGGCCGACACCGGCGAAGAACAGCGGTAACAGGATGAGCAGGGTGAAGCCCTCCAACTGCTGACAGATCCGTTCCACGACCAGCGAGTCGCGCGGTACGGCGACGCCGAACAGGAAGGCGCCGACCACCGGATGGAGCTGGATGGACTCAGTGAGCACCGAGTAGCCGATCGCTCCGGCCACCAGCACCACCGTCAGCGACTGACCAGAGCCCAGCCGTCGGACCAGCGCCAGCAGCAGCGGGCGGACGCACAGGACGGTCACCAGAACCAGCGCGGCCCCGAGCAACAGGACGCGCAGCCCCCCGCCCGCGCTCTGCCCGGCCAGCAGAAAGGCCAGCACCAGCCAGAGCAGACCGTCACCGATGGCCGCTGCCGAGATGGACAGCACACCGACGCTGGTGTGCCGCAGTTTCAGGTCGTCGAGGATGCGCGCCAGCACGGGCAACGCGGTCACCGCCATGGCCAGTCCGACGAACATCATCGTGCCCGCCGGCGAGCCCTGCGAGCCGACGAACAGCCCGCCGGCAGCGGCGACGATGCCCATGCCGGCCAGCCACGGCAGGCCCATGCCGGCGACCACCACCGCCCCGACCACACCCTTGCGCTCGATCCGGTCGGTACGCAGTTCACAGCCGAGCAGGAAGACGAAGATGACCAGACCCAGTTGCGCGACCTTGTCCAGCCCTTCCGTCACCGCCGCGGGGAACAGGAACCCGGTAGCCGCCGGCCAGACCGCGCCGAGCAGGGACGGGCCGAGCACCAGACCGCCCACCATCTCGCCGACCACCGAGGGCTGACCGAACCGGCGGGCCAGCCCGGCGCACACCTGGCAGGTCACCAGGACCACCGCGACCGCGAGCAGGAACCGGGTGAGCGAGCCACCATCGTGCGGCCCTGCCGTGTCCCACAGCGGCACCGTGCTCACCAGCACGACGAGGCCGACGGTCGCGCCGAGCAGGGTCCGGGCCCGGGCGGACAGGTTCATCACGCCCGCGAGCCGGTCGACGGGGCCGGGTCCGGTCGACGGCCGGCACCGCCGTACTCGGGCACGGCGTCCCGCAGGCTCTTCGGCCGCATGTCGGTCCAGGACCGGTCGATGTGGTCCACGACCTCCCGTCGGGGCGCCGGACCGTACACCACCTGCCAACCGGCGGGGACGGTGATGCCGGTCGGCCACAACGAGTACTGCTCCTCGTCGTTGCACAGGGCCAGGAATTCTTGACTGTCGTCGTCGAACGGATTGGACACGCGGACAACCCCTCAGGATCTCGACTGTTTCCGGATGGCGACGGGTAAGGGTTGTGGCAGGCGCCGGTCCTCGTGGCTGGTGTGGTGGTGGCCGGCGAGGTGGGTGAGTGTCCGGTTGTCAGGCCGGTGCGGGTGCCGCCTTCTCGATGAACAGTTGTCGCGCTTTCGCTCGTTGCAGCTTCCCGCTGGTGGTCTTGGGAAGGCTGCGTCTCGGTACGAGGTGGACCTGGGCCACAGGCACACCGCTGCGTGCGCTGACCGCGGACCGCACCGCCTGGCGTAGTTCTTCCTGCTGATCTGCGGGCACGTACGACTCGACGATGAGGTGCAACTCTTCCGAGTCGCCGTCCTCGGGTCGATGGCCGACGGCGACGACCGTGCCGAGGCGGACGCCCGGCACCGATTCGGCAGCCTGCTCGAAGTCCGACGGGAAGTAGTTGGCGCCGCGGATGATGATCAGATCTTTGGAACGCCCGGTGATGCGGATCTCGCCGTCTCGCAGGTAGCCGACGTCGCCGGTCTTCCACCAGTCCGGCTCGGCGATGGCCGCAGCGGTCTCCGCCGGCAGGCCGAAATATCCGATCGTGCGCGACGGGCTGCGGAACTGGATGTCGCCGATCTGGTTGTCGCCCAGCGGCTCACCGTCACCGTCGACGACACGGATCTCGGTACCCACGACGGGCACACCGCAGGCGACGACCTGCATCCCGCTCGCCTCCCCCGGGTCGACGTCGATCACCTGACCGTGGGTGACGGCGGCCGTGCGGTCGATGGTGTCGACCCGGACCGGCACGTTGTGCGGCGACATGCTGATGGTCAGGGTGGCCTCTGCCATGCCGTAGCAGGGCATGAAGACGTCCTGCCGCAGACCCCAATGGCGGAAGCGATCGACGAAACGCCGGATGGTGCCGGGGTGGATGGGTTCCGCTCCGCAGAATGCCATCCGCCAGGACGACAGGTCGACGCCCTCGAGATCGCCGTCGCGGACCCGGTCGGTCGTGTAGCCGTAGGCGAAGTTGGGCGCCGCCGCGAGGGTGCCCCTCATCGCGGTGATGTTGCGTAGCCACTCCACCGGTGAGCGCAGGAACTGCGTCGGCGGCATGAGGACGCTGCTGCCGCCGGTGTAGATGGGAACCATGATCCCCGAGATCAGGCCCATGTCGTGGTACAGCGGAAGCCAGCTCACCGACGTGTCCTCGGCCGACCATCCCGTCGCCACAGCGCTCTGCGCCAGGTTCGCGGCCAGGTTCGCATGCGAGATCATGACGCCCTTGGGACGGCCGGTCGATCCGGACGTGCACTGGATGAACGCCAGGTCGTTCTCGGACGGCAGACGGAACCGTTGCAACGAAGCCTCGGCGGAGGCGGCACGCTCCTGCAGCAGGTCCGCGTCGATGAACACCGTGTCCGTCACGGCCTCCGACGCCTGAACCACCGCGGCCCTGGCCAGGACCGCCGCCGGCCGCAGGTAGGCCACCAGATCCTTCACCTGGCCGTCGAATCCCGCCGCCCGCCCGAAGCTGGTCGGCACCGCGATCGCCGTCGGGGCGGCGCCGAGCAGCTGACACCCGAGGAACGCCGTCACGAAAGTCCAACTCGTCGGTAGGCAGAACAGCACCCGGTCGCCACGACGCACGCCGTACTCGGCGAGGACGGCGGCACAACGCAGCGCGTCCTCGAACACCGTGTCGTAGCGGCGCGGCTCCACCTGTCCCGGTTCGGGTACCACCGACATTCCCGCCCCGTCCGAGCCGCGCTCCGCCTGGGCCGCCAGGGCATGCATCACCGTCGGATAACTCGGCACAACGTCACTCATCAACCCCGCTCCTCACAACCTGGGACGGCCTCACTGACAGCCCTCAACCACATCCAGCACATCGCGCTCCCCCGCACGCCGCGTCGTCCCGGCGGACCGCCGCGTTCGCCGGCACCGAAACGCCTCACCGCCGCACCGCCAAGGCAAACGCGAGGCCGTCCGCGTAGCGGGCCCACACCGGTACCGACAGGCCACCGAAGGTGGCGATCAGCCCATCACCGGCCCGGAGCAGCTTGATTCGCCAGAACAGCAGGCCGTCACCGACGGCCGTGCCGTCCAGCGCCTTGAACGCCGCCTCCTTGGCGGAGAACAGTTCGACCGGGCGGTACCGGCCATCGGGCGCGAGCAAGGTGCGCCGCTCCCGCTCGTACAGGACAAAATCGACCATGCGCCCGGTGACGGCCGCGTCCTCGATGTCGACGCCTACCCCGGCGGCACCGGGGACCACCACCGCGACCGCCACCCGGTCGGTGTGCGCGATGGACCCGGGGTAGCCGCGCGGAAAGGCCGGCCTGCCGCCGGCGACGCGCGGCACGCTCCGGACGGTCGAACCCGCCGCGGCCAGCGCCGCCGCGGCGGCCTGACGGCCGGCCGCGAACTGCTCGTCGGGCCCGTACGGCGGCGCTACCGGAGACCATTCGAGGTACGTGCCCGGTGTGACGAGGGTTCCGAGTCCAGCGGTCACCGAGTCACCTCAGACGCGCAGCGCCACGACGTGGTCGGCCAGCGAGCTGATCGAGCGCAACACCTCCGGTTGGATGTCGTCGTCCCACTCGAAGCCGAACGCGTCCTCCATCGCCACGAGCAGGCTGACCAACGCGGCGGAGGACAGCCCCTGTTGGCGCAGCGACACCTCGTCCGACACGGTCCGGACGAAGCTGTCCGGACCGTGCATCCCGATCAGCAGCTCGCGAATGCGTTGCCGGGCCTCCGCCACCTGGTCAGCCATTGTTATCGACCTCGTCGACGAACCTCGCCACCGACGTCGGCCACTCAATGCTCGTCGGATTCTTTTCGATGCGAAAACTGCTGAGTGTCACATTCGGCGGACACCCAGGAAGGTCACCAGCAGACACCACATCCCCCTTGTTCGTCCCCTGCGCGCCCGAGGCGCATTCGGGTGACTGCGTCACGTTCCGCCGGCGCACTCAATGGGCGCACCTCAGTCAGGTAAGCGTCCACCGGGCACCGCCTCCATGGCGTCGCCTGGTGGCGCGACAACCGCGCTGATCTCGTGGCATCGCGCGGACTGCGCCCTTTCCCCAAACCGGCGGAGCACTACCGTACGCTATCATCTGATCGACGTACTGCAATCCATTAATTCTGCATACCCCGTTGTGCGCTTCCCACGTAACAGGCTACGAAGAATGGGTCGAACCACACCTGTGAACCGTCGGGGAGGAAATTTCCATTTCCCGACGGTCCACCGATGTTGACAAAATCCGGACGCGACCTAACGCGCGTCGCGCCACATGAAAGAGGTATTGATGCCGAGAATCGCCTCCTGGGAGACCACCCGGAAGCCGAACCTCTCGTAGAGCACGACGTTGCGGTCGACATCCGCCTGGAGGAACGCCGGCACCTGCTGCCGGTCCACGTCAGCGAGAAAGGCCGTGAGCAGTGCCGAGCCGATCCCGTACCCCTGCTGGTGCGGGTGGACCGCGATCGGCCCGATGTGCCAGTGGGGTTTGTGGGGTTCGTGCCTGGCGCGCCCACCCACCACCTTCAAGGCACGCGGCAGCCCGAAACCCATCGTGCGGACCTGCGAGGGCACCGACTTGATCTTTTCGCGGACCGTCATCTGGCAGTGCGGCCACTCCGCGGCCTTGAGCACCCCGGCGAGTTCCCCCTCACGCTCGGCGACGAGCACATGGCTGGCCGTGTTGCCGAGCTTGAGGGTACGGGCGGCATGTTCCATGATCCGGGCGGCCTTGTCGCGGTTGCCGCCGGCGATCGCCAGGTTGCTCGGATTCAGGGCGAACGCGAGGCCGACGATCCGGCTCGCCTCGTCCATCTCGGCGGGCATGATCCGCCGTACGGTCACCACGCTCATATGCCAACCTCCGGGTGGGTCGTCAGTCCGGTGGAATGCCGCACCATCCACGGCGTCGTCGATACGGCCGCCGTGGTGATCCGGGTGGGATGGAAGCCGTGCCGACCGGCCAGTTCGAGAGCGGACAGCACACCGTCGACGGAGAGTCCGCCGTAGGACGGGCTCGCCGTGCCCGGTTCGAGGCCGAGCAGGATGGTCTCGGCCAGGCACGAGTAGACGATGCCCGGCGGCAACGTGATGCCCGGAAAGTTGGGCGTCTGCCCATTGGGGAGCCGGACGCGGCCACCGGACACGAGGGTGACGTTCGGCAGACCCGCCACCGCCGGGTGAGCGTCCCCCGGCACCGCGAGATCGCAGACGAGGACGTCCCGGTCGGCCGCCAGGTGGGTCGGGAGGATGACCGGGTCGGCCGCGTTCGTGGCGCTCACCACGATCGGGCAGTCACGCAGGGCGTCGAGGTCCTCGGCGACCGAGACGTCCACCAGGTGGGCCATTCGTTTCGCGACCGCGGCGAGCCTGCGCCCGGAGCCGGGTCGGCCGACGAGGACGAGCGAGTCGCAGTGTGGGGCGACCAGGTCGGCCATCACCGCGCCGATGTTGCCGATGCCGCCCACCAGCCCGACCCGACGCGCACCGGAACCGCTGCTGCTCAGATGGCGCTGGAGCAGGTCGTACGCGCAGGCGGCGGTGAGTGAGTTGCCAGAGGTGACGCGTACCTCGTGCTCGATCACGTCCCGCCCGGCGCCGGTGACGATCGAGGTGTAGCCGCCCAGACCGACCACGTCGCCGCCGAGGGCGACGCCCAGTTCCACCGCGTCCAGCACCGTTCGGGACAGCCAGGGCCGGTGCCCCGCGCGCAGCGCGTCGACCGCCTGGGCGGCGGTGAACGGCACCGCCACCACGCTGACATCGGCCTCGCGACCCGTTGCTGAGGTCACCCGGTGTCGGACGACCTCGAACGGGTCCAGTTCGCCGCGCATCCGGTCCAGGGCCGCCGCGCACCGACTCTCCGACCACTCCGCCAGTTCGGGTGCCAGGGACCGAACCGTGGCGGCGTTGTCGAGATTGGCGAGGAACACCACGTGCGGAACGTCCGCGTCGCGGCGCGCCCGGCGCAGGCGGGGAGGCGACGGCACGTGCTGACGCGGCCGCCAGGCTCCCGTCGGTGGCACGGCCAGGTGCGACAGCAACGTCGCGTAGTCGCCCTTGGCGAGCAGGCCGGCCACGTCGTCGAACGCCGCGACGGCCCGCTCGATGTCCTCGGGTGCGAGCAGGGCGGACGGTTGCACGCGTACGGTCGTGGGCGCGGACAGGGTCGGCATGACCCGGACCCGGTGCGCGTGCAGCAACCGACCCGCGATCAGGAAACCGAGCGACTCGGCGTCGAACACCGCACGCAACAGGGCCGACTCGGGCTGCGGCAGGCGAAACTCCACGCCGATGAGCAGCCCTCGGCCGCGGACCGCCACGACTGCTTCCGGCCACCGCGCCGCCACCTTGGCGAGTCGGTCCCGCAGCTCCGCGCCGGTCGCGGCGATCCGATCGCGGTGGCTCTCGTAGAGCTCCAGGGCGGCCGTGGCGATCAGCGCGGAGAAGTCGTCCTCGGCGAAGGTGGACGTGTGGTGGCGACCGAAGTCGGCGACGTAGCGGTCGGCGGAGACCATCATCGCCGAGATCTTGGCCAGTCCACCGCCGAGCGACTTCGACAACAGATAGTAGTCGGCGACCACACCGGAGGGTTCGGACGCCAGGAACGTACCGGTGCGGCCCATGCCGCACTGGATCTCGTCGAACACCAGCGCCGCGTCGTGCCGGTCGGCCAGTCTCCGCAGTGCGGCCAGGGTCTCGCTCGGAACCTCCCGTACCCCGGCCTCACCCTGGACCGGCTCGGCGAAACAGGCCGCCACCGGAGACAGGCTGCGGCCCCGCGACTGCGGCACCCCGTCCGCGTCCAGGGTGACGGTGCAGATCTCGACCAGCCGGTCGTCCAGCGCTGCCACCACCGCCTCGGGCGTCCAGTCGGCCAACCGCACTCGCCGGGGCCCCGGCACGTGCAGGTCCTCGGGCACGTTGGAGCCGTGGGTCAGGGTGCCCGCGGCGGTGGTCTTGCCATGGAACGCGTCGCGCAGCGAGACCAGGACCGGCTCGGCCCGCAGCAGCTCGGTGACCTTCTCGACCGCCGCACCGACCACCTCGCCGCAGCGGCGCCCGGCCGCCGGCCCGCTGCCGCACGGAAGGTCGGCGAGGTTGTCGCGGTGCAGCCGGCGCAGGGACCGTTCAAGCTCCTCGCGCAGCGCGCCGAGCCGCCTACGTCGCTCGACCACGGCGTGCTTCACCGCAGCCTCCACCGCCTCCGCACCGGTGGACCCGAGCGTCACGACATAGTCCACACCGGTGGTGGCCCGCACGAGTGCCGACAGCTTCGCGGCCAGCACGGCCGCCCCCGGGCGGATGCTGGCCTGCGCGTTGAAGGGAAGCTGCTCGTCGAGGCACCGTCGGGCCACCGCGACCAGCGCCGGGTGGTTGTGCCCGAACAGGGAGGAGCCGGCACCGCCGACCAGGTCGAGGACCTGGTCGGCGGTCTCGGCACCGTCCGCCGACTCCGGCGTGAGATGGTCGCCGTGCCCGCGGCGGTACGCCACGTCCAGGTTGAGTGCCTGGAACAGGCGGCCCAGTTCCGGGCGGGCGTAGCGGCCGAAATCGAGGTCGGTGCTCACGGCTGGCCGATCCCGTTTCCGACCCGTACGGTCATCGACGCGGTGACCTGGTCCACGACGTCACGCAGCGTGCGCATCGACGCCGCCTGTCCGTCGGACATCTGCACCTCGAAGAGAGACTCCATCTCCACGATCAGATCGATCGACCGCACCGAGTCCAGGCCGTAATCCGCCAGTGGCGTGTCCGGATCCAACTCCGGCACCTGCAACCGACGACGGAACAATTCGTCAACCACATCCAGAACTTCGCGATCCATTGCGCTCCCCCTCCTCACGCAAAGCGCCATCCCGCCCGGCGCCTTGGCAGCCGCCTCGTCGGTCGAGCGCACCTCGACCGGGCTTTTCCGACCGTCACCCGGTCAGGCACGGGTTTCGACCTCGTCGATGAACTTCGCGACCAACGCCTGGAAACCCGCCGCGTCGTCCAGGAACGGCAGATGGCCCGCCCCCGGCATGATCTCGTAGCGACCGTTGGGAAACTTCTCCGCCAGTTCCTTGGCCCCGGACGGGCTCAGCAACACGTCGTCGTCACCGATGACCACCAGGGTCGGTGCCTCGATCCGAGCCAACACATCCGCGCTCGTCTCACCGGTCAACGCCAGCTTCAACCCGTTGACCAGATCCTCCTTCGTCGACAGAGCCAGGAAGCTCTCCCGCAACCCGAGGAAACCCGGCGTACCCAACTCCTCGATCATTTCCGCGCCGAACACCTCCGGGTACAGGTGCGCGTACAACGCCGCCATCCCGTGCTGCTCCAGCGTCAGCAGCCACGCCCGCTGCACCAGACGATGACGACGCATCCCCCGGGGACCGAGCGCCGGACCGGCCAGCACGATCCCCTTGACCCGGTCCGGGTGCTTCAGGGCCACATCCCGCGCCAACACCGTGGAGATCGACGTCGACAACAGGTACGCCTGGTCGATCTCCAGCGCATCCAGCAGCCCGACGACGTCCTCGACGTGCTCGTCCCACGTCGGATACTTCTCCGGGTGCGACGACCGGCCATGACCGCACAGGTCGTAACTCACCACGCGATGGCCCACCGACAACTCGTCCGTGAACACCCGCCACGTCGGAGTCGTCATGAAGAAGTTGTTGAGCGTCAGGACCACCGGACCCGCACCGGTCGACTCGTAGTACAGCTCGACACCCTCTCGTCCACGGGCCCGCACCGCATCCTCGCGGTACGCCACCTCAAGACGTTCGAGAACCTCACCAGCAGACATCAGATCCCCCTTATCCCAGTTCAATGCGTTCAGCAGCAGGAAGTACGCCGGCGAACCCGGCGACGACATCGGCTGCCGACGTCTCGTCGGAGACCGATTCGCAGGACAGGCCGCAATACATCGCCATCTCCTCGATGCGGCCGGTGGTCGCCACGGTGGGCACCGCGGCGCTGAAGCGGGGCACCAGGTACGAGCGCTCCTCGACTCTCGTGCGGCCGATGAACTTCTTCGGTTGCCCCGGGTCCTCGGTCACCGGTGTGGCCAGCACCCGGTGACGCCGACCCGGCCACCCGATCTCGTAGACGTCGGTGATCACCGTGTCGGCACCGTCAGCCGCGCACACCGCCGTCTTGAAGTGAGGATGGGCCCAGGACTCCCGGGCGACGACGAACGCCGTCCCCAGCAGCACACCGTCGGCTCCGGCGGCTATCGCCTGCTCGGCGTCGGCCGGGGACCCGATGCCACCCGCCGCGACGACGCAGGCGCTGGGCGCCCGGTCGCGCAGCTCGGCGACCAACTCGTCGCGGCGCGACACACCGAGCAGGTGTCCGCCTGCCTCGATGCCCTGCGCCACCACGACAGCGCCCCGCTCCGCTGCCCGTACGCCATCCTCCACGGTGCCGACCTGGACCACGAGAACCCGGCCGGTGGCGGCGACCCGCTCGAACACCGCTTCCTCGGGCATGCCGAACAGCGACACGTGGACGTGCGGCGGCGTCTCGGTGAGCACCTGCGTCAGCTGGCGGTCGAGGTCGTCGGGACCGACCACCTCCGGGATGAGATTCACGCCGACCGGTCGCGACGTGCCCGCCACCAACCGGCTCAGCACCGCCGACAGTGCCTCACCCATCAGCTTGTAGCCGCCCACGCAGCCGGCCGCACCCGCGTTGGAGACCGCGCACGCCAACTCCGTGCCCGCGACGCCACCCATGCCCGACTGGAGCAGGGCCACGTCGGTGCCGAGCACCGTCGCCACGCTCGACCGCATCAGCCCAGGCTCTCCACTGCGGACAGCGCGGCCTCGACACCACCGAAACGCGCCGTCAGCGTGTGCACCCACCGCTCGACGCCGAACGCCAGACAACTGGTGTGGGCGGTGTCGTCTCCGGCCTGGATCTCGCACCGCTCGCCGAAGAAGTTCCGGTGGTAGTTGACCGAACCGATGGCCAGGCCATCGACGACGAACTCCTCCTTCACCGGGAACAACCGCTGCATCTTCGCCTTGCCGCTGTTCTTGTCGAAGAACGGATCCGTGGCGACCTCGAGCTTGACGTCGAGACCGAGTTCGGCGCACAGCGCCAGCACCGCGTCCTTGGCCCGGCCCAGGTGCTGCTTGGCGCCCTCCTCCTGGCCGACGAAGACGATCTCCCGCATGGAGAAGCCGAGCAGCCGCTGTAGGCCGTCGTAATGCTCCTCGTTGCGGAAACAGGTGCCCAACGTGGTCCGCAGGACTCCGTCTGCGGGCAGGACCGACCCGGCCAGGTCCAGGTAGATCGCGTAGCAGGCGGCCGAGGGCAGAGCGAACTCGGCGGGCCGCAGCACGTCGGCCGGCACCTGTTCCAACGGCCGGGACGCGGTAGCCAGCAGGGTGCCGACCCGCTCCGGGTCGAGCCGGGCGGCCGCCAACCCCAGATGTGGAAAGTTGTCGTAGTAGTCGAAGGTGTCCAGGTCCCGGGTGCGCAGCAGGAACGGGAACCGGAACTCAGCGGCACCCCAGCCGTCCCCGAATCGCCGGAACACCGCGTCGATCGCTCTCAGCAATCGCAGCTGGCCACCGTCGAGGACCCGCAAGCCATTGTCGGTAACGGTAGTCATGAGGCCGCCTTCTGCTTCAAGAACCGCGCCCCGATCGCGTTGAGGGTGCGGAAGTCGTCGAGGTCGAGTTCTTCGGGGTCGATCGACTCGCCGGTCAGTTCCTCCAGCAGGAAGATGAACTCGACGAAGGCCAGGGAGTTGATCGCCCGGCTGTCGATCAGGTCGAGGTCGTCGTCCAGCTTGTCGAGTTTGGGATTGCGGTCCAGGATGAACTCCCGCACCGCCTGCATCGGTTCGGTCCTCACTTGACCAGTTCCCTGCCCACGCCGGCCTTCGTCAGGAAGCTGCGCGTCCGCTTGAGGATCCGCTCGTGCGCGGCGTGTCGGGCCGGGTGCTCCAGCGCGCGGCGGCGCAACGCCAACGCGTCCGGGATGCCGGCGTCGCGGTAGGCCGCCGGGTTGTAGAGCGTGGCGATGCTGTACCGCAGGTAGTTCTCCAGGTACTCGGCGACCAGCGGCACCTCGGCCGGGTCGCGCTTGGCCACCTGGCCGAGCAGGTTGGTGAAGATCATGCGCCCGAACGCCACGTGCCGGCTCTCGTCCTGGTGGTGCACCCGGTTGATCTCGCGGGCGATGTGCGGCAACGACTCGTCGGTGGCCATGTACGCGTTGTAGTGGTCCACGATCTCCTCGAAGATGAGGATGCGGGCGAACACCACCAGCTCGCGGGCCACCGGCGACAGGTGTTCCACCGAGTCGGCCTGCAGGGACGGCTGGGCCGGGTACAGCTTGCCGCCGTAACGCAGGCAGAACTGCGCGAAGAACCACATGTGCTCGTTTTCCTCACCGATGAAGTGGTGCAGGAACTCCGAGACGTTCGCGTACGTCCGCTCGTGGATGCGCATCACGACTTCGCTCATCAGCTCGCGGATGCCGTGGATGTTGAGGCTGAAGAAGTTGATGGCCTCGTACTTGGTCAGCGCGATCTGCTGCTCACGGGTGAGCTCGTCCCACATCGGTGTGCCCGCGAGGGTGGTCAGGCTCTCGCTCATCCACGGCAGGTCCGGCTCGATGGCGTCCGGCCAGTCGAACAATGTGTACGGGTTGTAGTAGCCGGACTCGGCCATGTGCTCGAGCCGGTCCAGCTCCAGCTCGATCGGTTCGATCTCTCGTACCGCCATTGTCAGTCGTCCTCCCCGATAGGTGGTTCAAGAGGTCAGGTTCACCGCGCCGACCTGATGTCGGCACGCAACAGCGCCGGTTGTGGCGACCCGCATTCGTGGTGTCCGAAGGACGCGTTGCCGGAGGCGGTCGACGGGATGACCTTGTTGTAGATCGATCCGAGACACAGCTCCTGGAACTGCTCGGTGTCGGCGGACAGCCGCGCCGCGAGCTGGGCCTTGGCGATGTCGACCGTCTTGGTCACCCCGTCGTCGTCGGTCACCTCGACGCACGCGTGCGGCAGGTCGAGCGCGCCGCCGAGCACCCCGGTGAACCAGCCGCGCTTCGCCTCCGCGCGGTATCCCGCCGCACGGAACCGCTCGGCCAGCAGCAGGCTCGCCGCGATGCAGCTCGTCACCCCGAGCTCGTGCACCAGCGCGTAGTCGGCCTGCATCGGCACGGGGATCATCTGCCAGCGGTAGCCGGCGTGCAGGTAGTCGCGGGTCAACGTCCGCAGGGTCGGGGACACCAGAGGGGTACGCGCGCCGGTGTTGGTGACGGTCGCGGCGTACTCCGCCGACCCTTCGCTCGGCGTGAGTGGCGTGATCTCCTCCAGTTGGCCCCCGAACCGGACCACGTCGGGCCCCTCCAGCCGCCACGGCGCCACCCCCGAGCACTCGTGGCACTCCAGTCGGACCCGGAAACTCCAGGTCTTCGGCCGCAGCAGGTCGTCGACCGACCGGCCCGCGAACCGGAACAGCATCCGGAACGCCAACTCCGGCTGCGTGTTCGACCGGTACGAGTACATGCCGAGGTTGTAGAGGTCGTTGGGGTCGAAGTAACGTACGCCGTCCCGTTCCTCGACCGGCAGTCCGGCGTCGACCAGTCGATCCACGTCGGTCGAGTCACAGTGCAGCATTTCCCGGGCCACGGACTCCGGCTGAGTCTTGCGGGAAAACTGATCGGGAACGAATTCAATCGATTCGGCGACTTTTTCCCACGGTGGACAGGCAGTCGCTTGTTGCTGTGGCACGGTCTCTCCCCCAGGCAGCGTCAACCGGGTCTGCGACCGGGTCAACGCCGGTCGCGACCGCACAGGATTACGAAACACCCGACAATGGGCCATCAGTATGGTTCGCGACATTCAGCCGGGCCCTGCCTGGCCCTGCGGAACACCAACGCACGCTACCACCCGTCCAACGTCCCGCAATCCGTTAATTCTGCATATGCCGCTGTGCGCTTCCCACGCATCGCACGATTCCGACGATTCCTCCGCGATGCCGGCAGCGCCCCTTCACAGCTCAGCCGGCACTAACACTCCCACGACCAGCGGGAAAGCCTCTCGAAGGCTTGTCTGCGCAGCTCAGAGGGTCTCCACTGGTGTCGGGGATCCGATACGGAGCCGCCATCAACAACCATGTGGCAAAAGTCACACAATGAAAAGTGTATATGGCTTGGGAATGAAGAGCGGGTCACCGATCAGGGCTGCGACCACAACATCGCCGAAACCGCCCCCGCCAACGCCAGGATCGACAACCGGTGGCATATTCGTTATGCAGGTTGCACGGGAGGCCGAAGACGGGCCACCTCGTCACCACGTCGGATAGCCGACATGCCGCAGAAATTAAACCGCCATGACTGCGCCACCTCACATGCATTTCTCATGGTCGTATTCCGATCCGACGCCGGTATCGTAGGGTGCGGCACAACGGACGCCCAGCGCGGCGTCGAGGTGCGGCGTGGCGGGCGCGGATCGGCGGGCCACAGTCGCCCGATCAAGCCATCGAAGGAGCCGACATGCCGTTGGATCGGATACTCCGCAGGCTCATCGCCTGGCAACACGCCGACGGTGCGCCGCCTCCGCTCCGTACGATGCCTGTCGAACAGGCCCGCGAGCGCTACCGCGCAAGTGCCCTCCGCCCCCGACGCCAGGGCAGTGACCCGGATCAAACGGTAGCCGTCGACGAGAAGATCGACAGTTTGGACGGCACGCCGATCCGGTGCAGGGTCTACACACCGCGATCCGACACCGACCGGGTGATCACCTACCTGCACGGCGGCGGATGGGTGACCGGTGACCTCGACACGCACGACCTGGCTTGTCGGGTGCTCGCGACATCACTGGGCGCGGTCGTCGTCTCCGCCGACTACCGCAGGGCGCCGGAGTTTCCGTACCCCACTCCGCTGCACGACGCCATCTCGGCCGCGCGCTGGACCGGCCGGATGTTCCCCGACCACGACCACGTTCTCGCCGGTGACAGCGCGGGTGCCCAACTCGCCCTCGGCGTCGCCCTGGACGCCCGTGCCAACGGTGACCCGCGCGTCGCCGCGCTGCTGCTGATGTATCCCCCCGTCGACCCGAGCCTGCGGATCGCCGCCGCCGGTACGCACACCGAGGGGTACCTGCTCTCCGTCGAGGACCTGACCTGGTGCTACGAGCAGTACCTTCCCGATCCACGGCATCGGAGCGATCCCGCCGTCGATCTGCTGCGCGCGGACCTGCACGGTCTACCACCGACGGTCGTCGCCACGGCCGAGTTCGACCCGCTGCAACGCGAGGGCGAGCTGCTGGTGGAGCACCTGCACACCGCGGGCGTGCCCGCCCGGCACGTGCCCGGACCGGGCCTGGTGCACGGCGCCTTCCTGATTCAGGACATCGTGCCCGCGGCGGCGACCAACGCCCAGCAGGTCCTCCGGGAGGTCGACGCCGTCCTCACCGCCACCCACCGGCACACCGCATGATCGGCCGCCACCTCGCCGCCCGGCGGCCGGACGTGTTCACGAGGTCGCGGTCACCAGCGGCTGCCAGTCGGTGTAGACCGGGTCCAGGCCGCCCCCGAGGAACAGCCGGCGCATCTCCGAGCGCTTGACCTTGCCGCTGGTGGCACGCCGGACACCGCCCCGGCGCAGCAGGACGGTTCCGCCGGGGCGGACACCGAACTCGCGGGTGAGCGTACGCGTGATCTCGTCGGCCAGGTGGCGCAGCCGGTCCTCGGACGGGCGTCCGTTGACCTCGGAGACCACGACCAGGGCGTTGCCGGACCCGGATCCGTCGAGCGGTACCGTGAAGACCGCCCCGATGATGCCCAGACCGGGGATCTGCGCCCGCAACGCCCGCTCGATCTCCTGCGGGTAGAGGCAGCGTCCATCCACGACGAGCAGTTCGGCCGTCCGCCCGGTCACGTACAGCTCGCCCTCGTGCATGGTGCCGAGATCCCCCGTGCGGACGTAGCCGTCGACCGTGACCGTCCGGTCGGTCGCGGCCTCGTCACGCCAGTAGCCACGGGAGACGCTGGGACCGCGTACCCAGATCTCGCCGATGGCCCCGGCGGCCAGTGCCGCACCGGTGGTCGGGTCGGCGATCAGCACCTCGGCGTCGCGCGGTGCGCCGCAGCTGACCACGCCCGGGCCCGCGTCGGTGGGGGTGAACCTGTGCCGCTCCAACCCATGCTCGTCGACCCTGGTCACGACGGCCTTGCGGAACGGGTCCACCGAGACCAACAGCGTCGCCTCGGACAGGCCGTAGCAGGGGCACACCACATCGTCGCGCAGCCCGGCCGGAGCGAACCGCTTCGCGAACGCCTCCAACGTCTCGGCGTGCACCCGTTCCGCTCCGTTGACGCCGATGCGCCACCGGGACAGGTCGAGCCCGCTCAGTTGGCTGTCGGTGACCCTGGCGCGACACATCTCGAAGGCGAAGTCCGGGGCGGCGGAGACATGGATGTCGTACTTGTCGATCATGCGCAGCCAGCGGTGCGGCTGGCGGATGAAGGCGGCGGGGCGCATCAGTACGCAGCTCCCGCCGACCAACAGGGCAGGCATCAGGTGACCGAAGAGTCCCATGGCGTGGTGCAACGGCACCCAGCCGCCGAGCCTGGTCTCGGTGGTCAGCCCATACACGCGGCGCTGGCTCTCCACGTTGTGCAGGAGATTGCCGTGGCTGACCGGCACGCCCCGGGGCTCGCCTGTGGTACCCGAGGTGTACTGGATGATGGCGAGCGTGTCGTGGTCCAACTCGCTCGGTGACCACGACTTCGCCTCCGGGACGGACGCACCGTCGGTGGCCAGCAGGGGTAGGTAGCTCAACCCGACCGACTGCGCCCACGCCAGGACGGCAGGGCGGTTCACCGTGTCGGTCAGTACCACCGACGCCCCGGCGTTCTCCGCGATACCTCGGGCGCGTGACCGCTCGTGGGGATACCGGCCCGGCAGCGGTGCCGGCACTGCGACCATCCCGGCGTAGAGACAGCCCACGAGGGCCGCGGCGAAGTCGAAGCCGGTGGGAAACAGCAGCAGCACCCGGTCGCCGGCCGGGTAACGGGCCTGGAGCCAGGCCCCGATTCTCCTTGCTTCGGCATCCAGTTGGGCGAACGACCAGCGCTGGTCGCCGTCCGCACGATCGATGTCATCGACAACGATCAGCGCGGTGCGCTCCGGTGTCGAACGGGCGTGCTCACGGATCGCGGCGGCGGCACTCGCGGTGAGCGACAGATCCATCATTTCCCCGGTTCCTCTCCCTGCCGTGTGCACGAACCGTAAGCGCCACGAATGACTCGTCGAGGCGCTCCAGGAGGCCAGCGAACGACGGAAGACGCGTCGGTTGCGTCGTGTGCCGTCGGTGAGCGGAGAATCGCTCCGATCCGCAGGCTAGCACCGGCCAGATGGGTCATCCACCAAACCGTCGCCACTACTGAGAAATACATACTCCGAGTATTAGGAATACATCTGGATAGGGTGCCTCCTACACCGGGGCTTCGCCAGCATAAAGCTGCCTTTCACCGCAAGGAAAGGTTCCGTAAAGAAATTCCGACCGGGTGCACTGATTGGACCGAGGGCTACTCACCCGACCCACTCAGATCCAGTGCGACTCCCGGGCGATCCGCAGCGCGTCGATCCGGTTGCGCGCATTGAGCTTCGCGACGACCGACGACAGATAGTTACGCACCGTGCCGTCGGAGAGGCGCAGCCGAGCCGCGATCTCGCCGACGGTGTCCCCCTGATAGACGTGGGTGAGTACCGAGAGCTCGCGTGGCGTGAGTGGGCAGTCCCCATTGCCCAGGGCGGCCACCGTCAGTTCCGCGTCGAAGACGCGTTCGCCGAGGTGGACGCGGCGGATGGCGTCGAAGAACTGGCGCGGCGGAACGTCGCGCTGCACCAGCCCCGCGATCTCGCCGGCGAAGGCCCGGCGCACGACCGGCCGGGTGAACGAGGTCGCGAGCAGCATGCTCCGGCATCCCGGGACACTCGCCACCTTCTCGGCGAACGCGACCGCGTCACTCTCCTCGCGCTGAAAGCTGATGATCACCACGTCGGGCCGGTGCATCTCAGCGAAATCCAACGCGTCCAAATAGTTACTCATGGATCCGACGACGCAGAACTCCTCCTCCTGCCCCAAGAGGGCAGTGAGTGCAAAACGGGACAGATGCAGAACGTCGGACACGAGCACGTCGATTGCCACTTATTCCCTCCAGACGGTTCCCCGACCGCGCCGTTGGGGGCCCAGCGCGCACCCTCGACGTCATAATGTCACACGCGTACGAAAATCTGAAGGTCGATATCTGACAGCGCCGGACGTGCAATTTGCTACCACTGTGGACATTCGCTGGATCAAGATTGCGACAAGCATGACACTGTCAAATTCGCGATAGTTGTCCGGCCTTCGGCCGATCGGACCAGGAAGGTCGTCGGATCGCGGCGCCTCCGACCGGAGACGGTGGCGGACAGTCGCGCCACGTCGCCTGGTCGGCGTCCGAGTCAGGGGAGGCGGTTCGTTACCGGATGGTCCGGTACGCGCATCCGCCACGCGTCGGTGATCAGCTCGTCGAGCCGCTCGACGGTGACCGCCGCCAGACGCACCATGACCAGGGGCAGCCCGTCGTAGGCGGGAGTAGTGAAGAACAGTGCCGGCTCGCCGAGGAGCAGTGCCTGCTTCTCGGCCTCGTCGCCGACGTACAACACGGCGATGTCGGTGCGGATGACGCGCGGCTCGCCTGGCCGGCGCTCGGGATAGGACCAGACGAAGCCCTTGTCCGCGACCCGGAAGTCGAAGCCGTCGCTGTCGATCTCCACGGCGTGCGGTAACGCCAGGGCCAGCCGGCGTACGTCGGAGGCGTCAGCCATCGCCTACCCCTGAGCTCACCGATCGCGGCATGCCGAGAGGTTAGCCGCTGACTCCGACATCGACACCGCGTCGGGCGTCTCCCCTGCTCGCGGGCCGGTTGCTGCGGACCGGTTGCTGCGGGCCGCCGCGAGGGTGGTGCTGGGCGGGACCATCCGCTGGTCGCTGCCCGCAGGCACCGGCCGGCGGCCCACCGCCTCGTCGGGCTCGGCGGGCCGCCGTGCCAGCTCAGGAGTTGGGCCAGCTCCGGGGTCCCGGTCGAGGTTCCTAACGGGCCAGCGCCTTCTCCAGCTCCGCCTTCGACATCGACGAGCGGCCCTTGACGCCACGCTTCTTCGCCTCGTTGTACAGCTGCTCCTTGGTGCGCCCGCCGGCGCCACGGTGTGAGCGCTTGCCACCGCGGTGGCCGGACGAGACGTCGTCGAGCGACGATCGGCTCGCGGTCCGCGCCTCACCGGAGCGGGCCCGCTCCTTGTTGACCGTACGGGCCGCGATCTCCTCGGCCCGGCTGGTGGACACGCCGCGCTTCTTGGCGCTGGCCTTGATGTGCTCGTACTGCCGTTCTCTTTTCGGGCTGGATCCCGCAGGCATGGGTTGCCTCCCTCCACCGACAGTGTTCACCGCTCAGGTGCCCCACCGTCGGCAACCGAAACACCCGGCGCCCGGAGCCGGCGCAGCAGCGGGACGGCGGGACGCACGATGTCCGCCCCGCCGCCCGGGCTGCCGATGACTCAGGAGGTGAACTTGTCCAGCGCCAACTCGATGGCACCGCTGTCCGGCTGGGCGTACGCCCGCATGGTCTCCTTGTTGTAGGAGATGAAGCTCGGGCACCGCACCGCCGGGGCGTTGACCCGCCCGCCCTCACCGATCTTCTCGCCGGTCTTGGCGGCGTAGAAGGTCAGCGTGTAGCGCGAGGAGACGTAGTCCACGGTGACCCGCTTGTCGTCGCGGTCCTTGTACTGGCACTTGCGGGGCGTGCCCTCGCTGCCCTGCTCGAAGGTGAGGCAGCCGACGACGGAGACCGATGCCCACTCGGCGGTCTTGGCGTAGTACGGCTTGTCGAAGCCGACCGACTTGCTCAACCAGGACTCCGGACGCTCCGGCGAGTTGGCGAACGTGTAGACCTTGGTGCCCTTCGCCCCGGTGTAGGGCGCGGCGTTGAGGATCGGGCTGCCTTCGCACACGGCGGACATGTCGCTGGAGTTGCGAGCGGTGACCGCGTTGTTGTTGTCGGGCTGCTCCTCCGCGGGCGGAGCGATCGACGGCGCGCCGGTCGGGGCACCGGGCGCGTCGCTCGGCTGGCCGGCGACCGGCTCCCCTTCGTCGTCGCCGGCCAGCACGAAGAAACCGATGACGCCACCGCAGGCGACGAGCACCGCCATCACGGCGGCACCGATTCCCAGACCGAGCCAGAGGCCCTTGTTCGAGGACTTCGTCGGCTGGGGCCCGTAGGGCGGGGGTGGCGGGGGCACCGGTGCGCCGTACGGCGACGGGTAGCCGGCCGGGGTGACCGGCGATCCCGGCGGACCGACCGGAGAGCCGGGTGGGGTGCCCCAGGGGGCGGCGTTCGGATCCGGCTGTTGCCCACCGTACGGAGGGTGGCTGTCACTCATCTGATGCCCTTGTCGAAGTCGAGAGGTTACCTGGCCGATGATCACAGCCAGGGTAGTGAGCAGCGCAAGTTCGGACGCCATCGACTCCCCGGCCACCCGGCCGACGGACGCCGCGCGTGGGTTGCCGGTGTGCCGACGTCGCACGGCGGGTACCTGTCGGACACCGGAGAGGAGGACGAGATGACGACCGACCCGAGGTACACGCCGATCGCAATGACCGGGACCGGCAAGCTGGTCGACGACGACGGCGACACCGGCACCGAGCTGGTCGGCGCGGACGACGCGGCGGCCGATGCCGTACGCGCCGGCGCCGACATCGATCTGGCCACCGCAGAACGGGACACCGATCCGACTCCCGTCGGCGCTGCCGATGCCGAAGCCGACCGACGACGGGCCGCTGGCGAGGACTGAACCAGACCTGTACCGAACTGTGGCCCCGGGACGACGTTCCGGGGCCACAGTTGATCCCAGGCTTCGACGTATCGAAATATTGCATCATCGTTTCGAAGCCACGTAGGCTGCCGTGGGAGCGCTCCCGGCCCCTCGTCCCTGCCGCCGGAGTGCCGTGCCCCCACCACCACGACCAGATTGCGATGGTCCACCATGAAGCAACCTCCGCGCCGCCTGCGGCGCCTGTTGGTCGCGGCCGGTGCCGTCGGCGCATTGACCCTCGGCGCGTTGACGGCCCTGCCCACCACCAACGCGATGGCCGCGACCGGCTGTTCCGTGACCTACACGACGAACAGCTGGTCCGGCGGGTTCACCGCGAGTGTCACCGTCACCAACCTCGGCGACCCGGTCAACGGCTGGACGCTCGGCTTCAGCTTCCCCGACAGCGGCCAACGGCTCACCCAGGGCTGGTCGGCCACCTGGAGCCAGAGCGGCAGCTCCGTCACCGCGCAGAGCATGACCTGGAACGGTTCGCTCGGCACCGGAGCCAGCACCAACATCGGCTTCAACGGCAGCTTCACCGGCGCCAACCCGGCACCGAGTTCGTTCAGCCTCAACGGCACGGCGTGCACCGGCTCGACCACCCCGACCACTCCCCCGCCACCCACCACCGCGCCGCCCACGACGCCGCCACCCACCACACCGCCGCCCGGCGGTCAGACTCCGGTCGCCATCAACGGGCAGCTGCGGGTCTGCGGGGTCAACCTCTGCAACCAGTACGGCCGGCCGATCCAACTGCGCGGCATGAGCAGCCACGGCATCCAGTGGTTCGGCAACTGCTACAACAACGCCTCCCTCGACGCGCTCGCCACCGACTGGCGCGCCGACCTGTTCCGCATCGCCATGTACGTGCAGGAGCAGGGCTACGAGACCGACCCCGCCGGCTTCACCAACCGGGTCAACAACCTGGTCGAGGAGGCCACCCGACGCGGCATGTACGCGATGATCGACTTCCACCTGCTGACCCCGGGTGACCCGATGTTCAATCTGGAGCGGGCCAAGACCTTCTTCGCCGCCGTCTCCGCCCGGCACGCCGCGAAGAACAACGTGATCTACGAGATCGCCAACGAGCCCAACGGGGTGAGCTGGTCGACCATCAAGAACTACGCCGAGCAGGTCATCCCGGTGATCCGGGCCAACGACCCGGACGCGGTGGTCATCGTGGGCACCCGGGCCTGGTCCTCGCTGGGCGTCTCCGAGGGCGCCAACCACACCGAGATCGTCAACAACCCGGTGAACGCCAGCAACATCATGTACGCGTTCCACTTCTACGCCGCGTCCCACCAGGACAACTACCGGGCCGAGGTGGAGCGGGCCGCCGCCAGGCTGCCGCTGTTCGTCACCGAGTTCGGCACGGTGGACTACACCGGTGACGGCGCCGCCGACCTGACCAGCAGCGCCCAGTGGCTCGACCTGCTCGACCGGCTGAAGATCGGCTACGCCAACTGGACCTTCTCCGACAAGGCCGAGGGCAGCGCCGCGTTGCGGCCGGGCACCTGCAACGGGAGCACCTACACCGGCACCTCGGTGCTCACCACCTCCGGAGCGTTCATGCGCGACCGCATCCGCACCCCGGACAACTTCCCCACCAGCTGATCCGAGCGCACCACCACCACGCGGCCCCGGCGGTTCACCGCCGGGGCCGCACTGGTGCGCAGGGCTCAGCTCACGTCGGGCACCCGGCCGATCAGCGAATCGGCCGGCCCGGCGGAACCCGCCCGGTACTCCTGGAGCGGCACCGCACCGGCCTTCCAGGCAGCCAGCACCGGCTCCACGATGCGCCAGCACTCCTCCGCGACGTCGGCGCGAACCGACAGGGTCGGATCGCCGTCGAAGGCGCCGCGCAGCACCTCGCCGTACGCGGGCAGATCGCCGGGGCCGAAGTCCGCCGTCAGGTTCGCCTGTTCCAGCTCGAAGGGATTCCCGGGACCGTTGATGTTGAGATCCAGGCCGAGCCGATCGGGTCCGAAGCCGATCCGGAGCCGGTCGGGCCGTTCGTAGCCGGTCAGCCCGTCGGGCACCCGGGTCGGCTGCTTGAAGGTGATGATCGCCTCCTTGCGTACGGCGTCCACCGCCTTTCCGGAGCGCAGCCGGAACGGCACTCCCGCCCAGCGCCAGTTGTCCACCGTGACCGCCAGCTCCGCGAGGGTCTCCGTGCCGCGCGCGGGATCGACACCGGGCTCGTCGACGTAGTTCGGCAGCCGCCGCCCGTCGATCTCTCCCGCGGTGTACCGACCCCGCCGACTGGCCACCACCGGATCGTCGTGCCACAGCCGGGTGGCCCGCAGCACCTGCGCCTGGCGCCCCCGCAGTTCCTCGGCCCGCAGCGTCGGCGGCGGATCCATGGCGAGCAGGGCCAGCACCTGGAGCAGATGGGACTGCACCATGTCCACCAGCGCCCCGGCACGGTCGTAGTAGCCCGCCCGCCCTTCCAGGCCGAGCGTCTCGTCGAAGACGATCTCCACGCAGGCCACGTGCGAGGAGTTGAGTACGGGCTCGAAGATCCGGTTGGCGAAGCGCAGGCCGAGCAGGTTGAGCACCGTCGACTTGCCGAGGAAGTGGTCGATCCGGTGGACCTGGCCCTCCGGTACGAGGGTGGCCAGCAGTTCGTTGAGCGAGCGGGCCGAGATCCGATCGACTCCGAAGGGCTTCTCCAGCATCAGCCGGGTGCCAGGAGGCACACCGATCCGGGCCAGCGCGGCGGCCGAGCGGGCCGTCACCAGCGGCGGCAACGCAAAAAAGATCACCAACGGCCCGGTGCAGCAGCCCAGCAGCGACCGCAGGTCCTCCTCGCGCGTCACGTCGGCCGGCACGTAGCGGGTCTGCTGGATCACCTCGGACTCCACCGGACCCACCGCGCCGACGGTTCCGAAGGAGTCGGCCACCCGGCGCCGCCAGCGCTCGTCGTCCCAGCCGTCCATGCCGCTGCCGATCAGCCGCAACCCGGGCACGGCTCCGGTGGCCAGCAACCGGCCGAGCCCGGGCAGCAGCAACCGCCCGGTCAGGTCACCACTGGCGCCGAGCACCAGCAGTGTCTGCCGTACGCCGGTGGCGGCGGCGGGTTCTGCGGGGACAGCTGCGGGGGCGCTCGATGCCGGCGTCGTCATGCCACCACCATGCCCTGTCCCGGCGACCGGCACGCACCGGACCCCGTGGACTCGCCGACTGTTCGCGCACCGCACCCAGGTCCGTGCGGATCGTCACCCCGGTGGTGTCCGGAGATCCCACCGGTCGTGGTGTCGGGCTGGCGAGCCGATCTTCATGTGGCAGTCTGGTCTCACCGCCGGCCGGGACGAGGCCGGCGGCGTGCCCGACCCTGCGAGGAGACGATCGATCCGATGGCTGCGGACGTCACCAGCACCGACGAGTGGCAGGCCCTGCGCAAGCACGCCGACGAGATCCGCGGGACGCACCTGCGGGACCTGTTCGCCACCGATCACGAACGGGGCCGGCGGCTGACCGTCGAGGTGGCCGACCTCTACGTCGACTACAGCAAGAACCTGGTCACCGACGAGACGTTGCGCCTGCTGACCGCCCTGGCGCAGCGGGTCGGGCTGACCGACCGGATCGCCGCCATGTTCGCCGGTGCCCACATCAACGGCACCGAGGATCGCGCGGTGCTGCACACCGCGCTGCGGCTGCCGTCCAGCGCCACGCTCACCGTCGACGGGCAGGACGTGGCGGCCGACGTGCACGCGGTGCGGCAACGGATGGCCGAGTTCGCCGAGAAGGTGCGCTCCGGGCAGTGGCGCGGGCACACCGGCGAGCGGATCCGCACCGTGGTCAACATCGGTATCGGCGGCTCCGACCTGGGGCCGGTGATGGCGTACGAGGCGTTGAAGGCGTACCGCGACGGCGGTCTGAGCTGCCGCTTCGTGTCGAACATCGATCCCACCGACATCTACGACACCACCGCCGACCTGGACCCGGCCACCACGTTGTTCGTGGTGGTGTCGAAGACCTTCTCCACGCAGGAGACCCTGGCCAACGCCGAGCAGGCCCGGCGCTGGCTGCTGGCCGGCCTCGACGCCGATGCCGACGCGGTGGCCCGCCACTTCGTCGCGGTCAGCACCAACGCTCAGCGGGTGGCGGACTTCGGCATCGACCCGGCCAACATGTTCGGCTTCTGGGACTGGGTCGGCGGCCGGTACTCGCTGCCCTCGGCGGTAGGACTGTCGGTGATGCTGTCCATCGGGCCGGCGCGCTTCGACGAGATGCTGGCCGGCTACCACGCCGTGGACGAGCACTTCCGCACCGCGCCGCTGGCGGCCAACGCGCCGGTCCTGCTCGGCCTGCTCAACGTCTGGTACACCAACTTCCTGGGCGCGCAGACCCACGCGGTGCTGCCGTACTCGCAGTACCTGCACCGGTTCCCCGCCTATCTGCAACAGCTGACCATGGAAAGCAACGGCAAGTCGGTACGCACCGACGGCCGCCAGGTGTCGTACGACACCGGGGAGATCTTCTGGGGTGAGCCCGGGACCAACGGGCAGCACGCCTTCTACCAACTGCTGCACCAGGGCACCCGGCTGGTGCCGGCGGACTTCATCGCCTTCAGCGAGCCCAACCACGACATCGGCGACATGCACGACCTGTTCATGTCGAACTTCTTCGCCCAGACCGCAGCGCTGGCCTTCGGTCGGACCGCCGAGCAGGTCGCGGCCGAGGGGACTGCCGCCGAACTCGTGCCACACCGGGTGATGGCCGGCAACCACCCGACCACGTCGATCGTGGCCGACCGACTCACCCCGGCCACGCTCGGGCAACTCGTCGCCCTCTACGAGCACATCGTGCTCACCGAGGGCGCGATCTGGGACATCAACCCGTTCGACCAGTGGGGTGTCGAGCTGGGCAAGGTGATGGCCAACCAGCTCGCTCCGCTGCTCACCGGCGACCAGGCCGACCTGACCGAACTGGACTCCTCCACCGCCGCCCTGATCCGGCGCTACCGCGTCCAGCGGCAGCGGGACTGAGCCTGGGAACCGTCCGAACGCTGCGTGAGCCGTGACTGGTCTGACCGTTGAGCAGGCAATCACCCGTGCCCACCAGGAAGAGTGGGCACGGGTGGTCGCCAGCCTCGCGCGCCGCTTCGGCGACCTCGACGTCGCCGAGGACGCGACGGCCGAGGCGTTCGTGGCGGCCGTCGAGCGGTGGCCACGCGAGGGCGTACCACCCAGTCCCGGCGGTTGGCTCGCCACCACCGCCACCCGCAGGGCAATCGATCGGCTTCGTCGCGAGTCGCAGCGCGACGCCAAGCACCGGGCGGCCCGGATCCTCTACGACGACTCCCCGGCCGAGCCGACCGGCGCGGTCGAGGACGACCGGCTCCGGCTGGTTTTCACCTGCTGCCACCCGGCGCTCGCGATGCAGGCCCGGGTGGCGCTGACGCTGCGCCTGCTCGGCGGCCTCACCGTCGGCGAGATCGCCCGCGCCTTCCTGGTTCAAGAGACCACGATGGCGCGGCGGATCACCCGTGCCAAGGTAAAGATCAAGGCCGCACATATTCCGTACCGGGTGCCCTCGGCCGACGACATCCGTGAACGCCTCGTCGGTGTGCTCGCGGTTGTCTACCTCGTCTTCAACGAGGGCTACCTCGCCAACGCCGGGGACGAAGCGGTACGCGTCGACCTCAGCGACGAGGCGATCCGCCTCGGCCGGCTGCTCCGAACCCTCCTCCCTGACGACGGCGAGGTGGCCGGCCTGCTCGCCCTGATGCTGCTCACCGACGCCCGGCGGTCGGCGCGCGTCTCCCGCACCGGGGAACTGGTGACCCTCGATGAACAGGACCGCGACGCCTGGGACCGCGCCCGGATCGCCGAGGGCAACGCGCTGCTCCACGAACGGATCAAGGTGGTGGCGGCCGGCGGTGACCCACCCGGGCGCTACCAGTTGCAGGCCGCGATCAACGCGGTCCACACGAATGCCCCCTCGAGCGGAGAAACCGACTGGTCCAGCCTCCTCGCCCTCTATGACCAGCTGACGCTGCTCGACCCCTCGCCGATCGTGCGGCTCAACCGGGCCGTCGCCGTCGCCGAGGTCGACGGCCCCGCGGTCGGCCTCGCCGAGGTCGAGCCGCTCGTCGCGGCCCTCGACGGCTATCACGCCTTCCACGCCGCCCGAGCCGACCTGCTGCGACGGCTCGGACGCGACGGCGACTCACGGGTGGCGTACGACCGGGCCATCGGTCTTGCCGGCAACCCCGCCGAGCGGGCCCACCTCACCCGCCGCCGCGACCTGCTCGCCCGCTGACCGGTGGGAAATCTTCTGGCACCTTGTCCGATGGGCGGCGGGTCGCTCGTAGACCAGGTGAGAGGCGGCCGGAGAACGCCGCCGGGACGTAGGGAGCTGTGCGATGGCGCGATACTTGATCTCGTTCAACGATGGGGCGATGGACCACATCCCTGACGAGGATTGGCCCGACGTGGGCAAGGCCGCGCACGCGGTGACCCAGGAGGCCGTGAACGCCGGGGTGTTCGTGTTCGGCGCCGGGCTGCAACGGCAGCAGGCGAGCGTCGTGGCCACGGACGGGCTGGTGACCGACGGCCCGTACCCGGAGACCAAGGAGGTCATCGGCGGATTCATGGTCGTCGACGTAGCCGCACGCGAGGAGGCGCTGGCGTGGGCCGCCAAGATCGCCGTCGCCTGCCGCTGCGCGCAGGAGGTACGGCAGCTCATGCCGGACCCGGAAACAGACGAGATGCTCCGCCAGGCCGGCAGGCGAGGCTGACCTTCCGCCGTTCGGTTGTCTTTCGGTCCGTTCTGGCCCAATGGGTCACGTGCGGGTGCCCGGACTCCCCCCGTTGTCCGGGCACCCGCGTCACGACGACGCGACCGAGGAGCACAGCCCATGCGGAGCACCATCAACAGCGCCACCGTGAGCGAGCTGGACGCCCCAGGCGAGCACACCGACCACACCCGACTGCTGGAGCGGACCCTGTTCGAGGTGAAGCGGGTGATCGTCGGCCAGGACCGGCTGGTGGAGCGGCTGCTGACCGCGTTGCTCGCCCGGGGCCACTGCCTGCTCGAAGGGGTGCCCGGCGTGGCCAAGACCCTCGCCGCGGAGACCCTGGCCACGACGGTGGGCGGCAGCTTCGCCCGGATCCAGTTCACTCCTGACCTGGTGCCGTCGGACCTGCTCGGCACCCGGATCTACCGAGCCTCGACCGAGACGTTCGACGTCGAGCTGGGGCCGGTCATGGCCAACCTGGTTCTCGCCGACGAGATCAACCGAGCCCCGGCCAAGGTGCAGTCGGCCCTGTTGGAGGTGATGGCCGAGGGACATGTCTCGATCGGTGGACGGACGTACCCGGTCCCCACCCCGTTCCTGGTGCTGGCCACCCAGAACCCGATCGAGTCCGAGGGTGTCTACCAACTGCCCGAGGCGCAACGGGACCGCTTCCTGATGAAGGTCGTGGTCGACTATCCGACCGACGACGAGGAACTGGGCATCCTCTACCGGATGGGCACCGGCACCCCGACCGCCCGGCCGGTGCTGGACCCGACTCGGCTGGTGGCGTTGCAGGCCCGGGCCCGCGAGGTCTTCGTCCACCACGCTCTGGCCGAGTACGTCGTACGGCTGGTGCTGGCCACCCGCGATCCGCGCCGATTCGGGCTACCGGAGGTGGCCGCGCAGCTGGCGTACGGTGCCAGCCCCCGCGCCACCCTCGGTCTGATCGCCGCCGCCCGGGCCCTGGCGTTGCTGCGTGGCCGGGACTACGTGCTCCCCGCCGACGTGCGGGAGATCGCCGGCGACGTGCTCGCCCACCGGCTGGTCCTCGCCTTCGACGCGGTCGCCGACGACGTCGACCCCGGCGAACTGGTGCGGCAGGTCGTCGAGGCGGTGCCACCTCCGCAGATCGCTCCCACCCAGGAAACCCAGGGGCCGGGCCTGGGGACGGCGGCATGAACGAGGACGCGACGAGCCTCGGGCACCTGGCGCCGCAGCGTCGGCTGCGCCGGCTGGAACTGACCATCACCCGCCGGCTCGACGGGTTGCTGCACGGGCAGCACCTGGGCCTGCTGCCCGGCCCGGGCAGCGAACCGGCGGGCAGCCGGGAGTACCGCCCCGGCGAGGACGAGGTACGGCGGATGGACTGGTCGGTGACCGCGCGGACGACCGTGCCGCACGTGCGCACCGTCGACGCCGACCGGGAGCTGACCACCTGGGCGCTTGTGGACGCGACGCCCAGCATGGACTTCGGCACCGCCGAGTTGGAGAAGCGGGAGCTGGCGGTGGCGGCCGTCGCCGCCGTCGGGTTCCTCACCGCGGGCTCCGGCAACCGGCTCGGCGCGCATCTGCTCGGCGACGCCGGAGTGCGCCGTTTCCCCGCCCGCACCGGCCGGTACCACCTGCTCAGCCTGTTGCGCACCCTGTTGGAGGTGCCACGCGGCCGGCCAGCCAGCAACCCCGTGCCGCTGGCCGAGGCCATCGACGGGTTGCGCCGGTCGGCCGGCCGTCGCGGGCTGGCGGTGGTCGTCTCCGACTTCCTGGACGGCCTGCCCGACGAGGGGGTGGCCGGTGCCGGAGGCGGCCCCCCGGACTGGGAGCGACCGCTACGGCGGCTGGCCGCGCGGCACCAGGTGCTCGCGGTCGAGGTCCGCGATCCGCGCGAGCTGGAGCTGCCCGACGTCGGCCTGATCACGCTGCTCGACCCGGAGAGCGGGCGACGGCGCGAGGTCGCCACCGGCAGCCGCCGACTGCGTGACCGCTATGCGGCAGCCGCCGCCGCACAACGGCTGGCTGTGGCGCGGGCGCTGCGCCGGGCCGGCGCGGCGCATCTACCGCTGAGCACCGACCGGGACTGGATCGCCGACATCGTCCGGCACGTCCACGCCCAGCGCCGGCTGGCCCGGGCGACCCGACCGACGAACGGAGGAGCCGCGTGAGCTGGGAGTCCCCCGAACGGCTGTGGCTGCTGGCCGGGGTGGCCGCCCTGGTGGTCGGGTACCTGCTGCGTCAGCGCCGACACAGCCGGTACGCCGTCCGGTTCACCAACCTGCGCCTGCTGGACAAGGTGGCGCCGGCCCGCCCGGCGTGGCGCCGGCACGTACCGGCCGGGCTGTTCATCGCGATGCTGGCGCTGCTGGTGGTCGGCTTCGCCCGCCCGACCGACGAGGTACGGGTGCCCCGGGAACGGGCCACCGTCATCGTGGCCGTCGATGTGTCCCGGTCCATGCTCGCCGACGACGTACCGCCGGACCGGCTGCTCGCGGCCCGGGAAGCGGCCCGCGAGTTCGTGGCCGACCTGCCGGCGGAGTTCAACGTCGGGCTGGTGGCCTTCGCCGGCAGCGCGTCGGTGATGGTCGCACCGGGCGGCGACCGGGAGTCGGTCACCGCCGGCATCGACCAGCTCGACGAGGGTGTCACCGGCCTACAGGGAACGGCGATCGGCGAGGCCATCCACGCCTCGCTGGAATCGATCCGCACCCTGGACGCGCAGGCCGCCGAGGATCCGCCGCCGGCACGGGTGGTGGTGCTCTCCGACGGGGCGAACACCTCGGGACGGGACCCGGCGCAGGCTGCCGCCGACGCGGTGCAGGCGGGCGTACCGGTCGACACCATCTCGTTCGGCACCCCCGACGGTCGCATCGGTGGCGGCCAGTCGGTCCCGGTCGACGGGGAAACGCTTCGCGCCGTCGCCGAGCAGGCCGGCGGCGGCTACTACGAGGCGGGCAGTGGCGACGAGTTACGTGCGGCGTACTCCGACATCGGCTCGTCGGTCGGTCACCGGCTGGAGCGTCAGGACGTGTCGGCGCGGTTCATCGGCACCGGCCTGGTGCTCGCCCTGCTGGCCGCCGCCGGCTCCCTGTTCTGGTTCTCCCGACTGCCCTGACGGCCGTCCTACGGACCTCTTCGAGGAGGGACATCGCATGCACAGCACGATTCCGGGGTTGGGTGAGCCGCGCGGACCACGCTTCGTCTCGCCTGCCCTGTCGACCGACGATCAGCCGACCGGGTCCACTCCGGTCGCGGCGATCCCGGTCCCGCTGACCGGGCCTGACAACCCGGCACACGGCCTGGCGGACCAGAGCGCGGAACCGGCGTCCGGTGCGTCGCGCTGGCCCCGGCTGCTGCTGGCCGGGTTGGCCGTGGTGGCGGTGTCGGCCGGCGCCGGCGGCGTCGCCGGGCACCTCACCGCCGGCGACGCACCGGCAGCCGACCCGGGAGCCGCGCCGGCCGGTGCGACCGGTAGTACGACCACCGACCTGGTCACCGCCGCCGACCAGGTGCTCGCCGGGGTGGTGTCGGTGCGGGTGACCAGCGGCGGCCGAGGTGCCTCCGGATCCGGGTTCCTGATCGACGACCGGGGGCATGTGGTGACCAACAGTCATGTGGTGGTCGGTGGGAACACCTTCCAGGTGGTCGGCCGGGACGGCCGTCGGCTCACCGCACGGCTGGTCGGCCGTGACCCGGGTACCGACATCGCGGTGCTGCGTGTCGATCCCGGCAACGCGCTGCGCCCGCTACCCCTGGCGTCGGCCGGCCGGACCCGGGTCGGTGAGCCGGTGCTCGCCGTCGGCTCGCCGCTCGGGCTCTCCGGCACGGTGACCGCCGGGATCGTCAGCGCGCTGGACCGGCCCGTCCGTCTCGGCGGTGGCGCCCGGCAGCCGGCGGTGCAGACCGATGCGTCCATCAACCCGGGCAACTCCGGGGGCCCACTGGTCAACGGTCGGGGCGAGGTGGTGGGGGTGAACACCGCCATCGCCACGCTGGAGGGCAGCGGCAACATCGGGATCGGTTTCGCCATCCCGGTGGAGCGGGCAGCTCAGGTGGCGCAGGGGCTGATCGCGAGGGGATAACTGACAGATGCGGCTGCTCGTGGTGGAGGACGAAGAGGATCTGGCCGGCGCGTTGCGGGTCGGGCTGGCCCGCGCCGGCTACGCCGTCGATCTCGCCGCCGACACGGCGCGGGCGTACGACCTGCTGCTGGTCAACGCGTACGACCTGATGCTGCTCGACGTCAACCTGCCCGACGGCGACGGGTTCGCGCTGTGCCGGGCGATCCGCTCCGGCGCGGTCGAGGTGGCCGGTGGGCGGGACCTTCGGGTGCTGATGCTCACCGCCCGCGGTGCCTTGACCGACCGGGTCCGTGGCCTGGACGAGGGCGCCGACGACTACCTGGTGAAGCCGTTCGCGCTTGTCGAGTTGCTGGCGCGGGTGCGGGCGCTGCTGCGCCGGGACACCGGCGGCACCGGGGTGGTCCTCACCGTGGGCGCGTTGACCCTGGACGTGGCGCGGCAGGAGGCCCGGCGGGGCAGCCGCCAGCTGCACCTGACCCGGAAGGAGTTCGGCGTCCTGGAGTACCTGATGACCCGACCCGGACGGGTGGTGCCGGCCGAGGAGTTGCTGGAGCACGTCTGGGACGCCAACGCCGACCCGTTCACCGAGACCGTCCGGGTCACCGTGGGTACGCTGCGGCGCAAACTCAGCGGTGGCGGCGACGCCCCGGCGATCGAGACGGTCGTCGGGCGCGGCTACCGGCTGCGGGAGGTGCTGACATGACTGTCTTCCGGTCGATCCGGTTCCGGCTGACCGTGCTCTACTCGACGCTGTTGTTCGCGCTTGCCGGCACCGGCCTGCTGGTGGCGTACGTGGCGGTGGACCGGGCGGTCGATCCCAAGCCGATCACCAAGCGGTACGAGGCGCAGTTGGTCAAGCTCAAGAGCGACGGGCGTACGGTGCCGACCGGCACCACGCTCGAGGTGGCCGAGGTGCAGCAGATCGAGGACGAGGTGAACCTGCGGCTGTTGCAGACGGTCCGGGACTATTCGTTGATCGCGCTCGGCGGGCTCTTCGTGGCCAGCCTCGGCATCGGTTGGGTGCTCTCCGGCCGGGCGTTGCGTCCGGTCGGCGCGATCGCCCGTACCGCCCGGGAGATTCAGGCCACCGACCTGTCCCGCCGGATCCGCCTGGCCGGTCCCCGCGACGAACTGCGCGACCTCGGCGACACCATCGACTCGATGCTCGACCGGTTGGATCATGCTTTCCACGCCCAGCGGCAGCTCATCGATGACGCCTCGCACGAGTTGCGCAGCCCGCTGGCGATCATCCGCGCCAATCTCGACGCCTCGCTGACCGCACCGGAGGCCGGTGACCAGGAGCGTGCCGCGGCGGTGGCGACGATCGACCGGGCCACCACCCGGATGTCCCGGCTGGTCGAGGATCTGCTGGCCACGGCCCGTCGGGACGCCGACTCGATGTCCGACACGGACGTGGACCTCAGCACCGTGGCCCGCGAGGCCGGTGAGGACTTCGCCGCCCTGGCCACCGGCCGTGGCCTGCGCCTGCGGTACGCGCTCGACCCGGATCTCACGCTCATCGGCGACCCGGACACGCTGCGCCGGGCCGCCGGCAATCTGCTGTCCAACGCGGTACGCCTCTCCCCTCTCGGCGGGGCGATCAAGGTGGCCACCGGCCGGGTGGGCGACTGGTTGTGGTTGGCCGTCGCCGACGAGGGCCCCGGCATCGCCGAGGCCGACCAGGCACGGGTCTTCGACCGGTTCTGGCGGGGCGAGGCCGGTAGGGGTGGCTCCGGTGGTGACCGGCGGACCGGGTTGGGGTTGGCCATCGTCCGGCAGATCGTCGAGTCACACGGTGGACAGGTGGCGGTGTTCTCCCGGCCGGGTACGGGCAGCACCTTCGTGCTGTGGCTGCCGGCCGCCGACCGGAGCGGAGACACCCGGCCGCCGGCCAGTACGCCGCTGTGACTGTCATCCAACTGTCATCCAACCGTGCGGTCGACTCCAAGGTCGTTGCGCAAGGTGGTGGTCGATCGAGACGGCGCGTCGGGTCGCCGGCATCAACGACGAAGGAGACCACTGTGGTGATGCCGTGGCCGTGGCCGATGCCCGACGATCACTCCTTCCGCGCGCTGTGGGACGAGCCACAGCATCACGACGAGGATGTCCGCCTCGCCGCCCTGGTCGCGCAGCGGCTGAGCGCCGACTGGTCGACCCGCAGGCAGCAGATCACGGTGATGGTGCAGAACCGGGTCGTGATCCTCACCGGCCTGGTCGCCAGCGCCGAGACCCGCCGCGCGGCCGGCGAGTTGGCCTGGGACATCGAGGGCGTGACGGATGTCTGCAACGCGCTACGGCTGGCCGGTCACCGGCGCGGTCGCCGCTGATGAACTTCGGCTCGTCCACGGTGCCACGGCACCGGTGCCGTGGACGAGCCGGATCCGGGCTGGTCGCCTACTCCGACGCGTCCGCTGCCGCCCGGTGGCTCTGCAAGCGGGCGAGCGCGTCGGCGCGGGTGTCCGCGACCGGGAACACCTCGTCCAGCCGGGTGACCCGGAGCACCTGACGGATCAGCGGCGAGGTCGACGCCACGCAGAGCTGTGCGCCGCGGTCAGCGGCGGCGCGATGGGCGCGAACGAGCAGCCCGAGCGCGGTGGAGTCGACAAGATCCGTCCCGCCGAGGTCCACCAGGACGTGCCCGCCCATGTCGGCCGCGTGCCCCAACGCCATGCCCAGCGTCTCGCCGGTGTCGACGTCGACGTCACCGGCGACGGTCACCACGGTGACTGCACCGAGGTGCTCGATGCCGAGGATCCCGCCGGGCACGCCGGCAGCGGCCGGGCCGAGTTGGGTGCAGTGCGCGCAGCGGTGCGGACCGTCGGCCAGCGGGGAACCGCTCCAGCCGTGCTCGGACACCAGCGGCCACACCACCTCCGCGTCGGAGTGCGTCCGCGGCCCGGCAACCGTGTCACCGCAGCTGTCACAGGTCAGGGTGACCAGGTGGTCATCGAGGACGACGGCCATGGCGCGCTCCTTCCCAGGTCGGAGGGGGTTGAGGTCCCAACCCTGCCGGGGCCAGGTGGCGGGCACCGCGCGGACACATGACGGTTGGGTGACGAATCGCCTTCCCGCTGCTTGCGGGTCGGATGGGCGACGTCGGCGCCGCGTATGTCGTCCGCTTTGCGACGATAGACGTAGAGCGATCAGTTGATCCCTGTGTGCGACGGGAGGTCGAAGGATGCGAAAGGCACTACCCACCGACGAACCGGTCGGCACCCTGGACGTGGTGCACCGGTTTTACGGCCCGATGCCCACCGGGGTGACCGTCTCGCACCGCGGTCGGATCTTCGTCAACTTTCCCCGCTGGGGCGACCAGGTGCCCGCCACCGTGGTGGAGTTGCGACGCGGGCGCGAGGTTCCCTACCCCGACCTGCGGTGGAACACACCGTCCGGCGACGACGACCCGTCCGCGTTCGTGTCGGTGCAGAGTGTGGTGGTCGACCCGGCCGACCGGCTCTGGGTGCTCGACACGGGCAGCCCGATGTTCCAGCCGACCTCGCCCGGCGGGCCGAAGCTGGTCCGCGTGGACCTGAGAACCGACACCGTCGCCCAGGTGATCACCTTCCCGCCCGAGGTGGTGCTGCCCACGTCGTACCTCAACGACGTGCGCTTCGACCTGCGCCGTGGGGAGGCCGGGCTGGCATACATCACCGACTCCGCCGATGGTGCCCCCAACGCCATCATCGTGGTCGACCTGGCCAGCGGGGCATCGTGGCGGCGACTCGACGACCACCCGTCCACGAAGGCCGCGCCGCTGGAGGACTTCCGTCCGGTGGTCGAGGGACGCCCGTTCCTGGTCCGGCCCCCGGACGCTCCCCCGCAGCCGGTGGGTGTCGGCGCCGATGGCATCGCGATCTCCGCCGACGGCACCCGGCTGTACTACTGCGCCCTCGCCACCCGCCGCTGGTACAGCGTCGCCGCCGACGCCTTGGCCGACCGCGCCCTGAGTGACGCGGAGGTCGCCGCGACGGTGATCGACGAGGGCGACAAGGGCGGCGGCGCCGACGGCCTGGAGTCCGACGACGCCGGCCGGATCTATCTCACCAACTACGAGCACAACGCGGTGCTGCGACGCCGGCCCGACGGCGAGTACGAGACCGTGGTGCACGACGCCCGGCTGCTCTGGCCGGACACGCTCAGCGTGGCCACCAACCGGCACCTCTACGTCATCGCCAACCAGGTGCACCGGCAGCCGCCGTTCAACCGCGGCCGGGACCTGCGACGCCGGCCGTACGCCCTGTTCCGGACCCGCATCGACGCGGGCCCGGTGCTGCTGCGACCGTGACGACCAGCACGCCCCGATCGGGTGGAAGCGGCAGCTGATCGGGGCGGCGGGCCGTGCGCCGCACCTAGCGTCGGAGGGAAATGCCGACGAGCTGAGGAGCGGGTCGTGACCGAGCCGGAGGAAGAACGCGAGAAGAGCGCGAAGACCGACCCGGTGCTGTTCTCCCCGGACGGCGACCCGCACCACAACCCAGCACAGACGCCGATACCGGACGAGCACCCGCCGGTGACGTACTCCCACGACGGCGACACCGACGTGATCGACGGCGAGCAGTAGCGGCTACCCGCCGGCGCGTACCGCGGCGGTCAGCTCGTCGTCGTAGCGGGCCAGGGCGCGTCCGTCGGCGGAGTAGGCGATCAGCTGCCCGTGCGCCATGGTGGCCGACCGGAACGAGAACGTCCGGACCCCGGGATAGGCGGCCAGCAGCGGGATGGTTCGCGGCGGACCGCCCGGAGCGGAGTGGTAGTCCAGCCGCGCCACCTGGTCCGAGACCACGCCGTTGACGCGCACCTTGGTCTTTTCGCTGCGGGTGCCGAAGGTGACCGGGGCATCGGTGCCGTAGCGGCCGCACTCCACCGGCCCCCGGCAGACGAAGAAGTACCGCGAGTTGACCACATCCGGGAGGCGGTACGCCTTGAAGGTGGGATCGGCCCCGGCGGGCAACGGCTGCACGGCGAAGAACGCCAGTGCGCCGAGAGACGCGACGCCGACCCGCAGCCACCCGCGCGGGAAGGCCCGGTTGGCATGGGTACGGGCGGTGGTGAGCGCGACCGCGCCGAACCCTGCCACGCAGAGCGCGACGGTCCCGATGGCACGGGCATTCTCGAAGAGGAACTGCACACCGGGTCGCATCGACACCGGGGCCAGCACCACACCCAGCGACAACACCATGCTGGCCAGCAGCAGGGCACCGGCGACCCGCCGGGCCACGCCGACGGCGCCCACCAGCAGCATCGCGGCCAGGACGGTCCACACCTGGTGGTGGGTCCAGGAGACCGGGGACGCGGCCACGGTGGCGCAGCCGACCAGCACGGCGGCGTGCCCCGGTCGCCCCAGCCGGGACAGCGCCCGCGCCCGGAGCAACGCCAGGGCGCAGATGACGGCCACCAGGGCGGCCCAGACCAGCGGAAGGGACCCCTCGTCCATGCCGATCCGAAGCAGCATCCCGTGCACCGACTGGTTGCCCAGCGACGCCAGGTTACCGATCCGGGAGGTCTGCGTGACCGTGCCCGCCCAGTAGGTCAGGCTCTCGGCGGGCAGCACGGCCAGGGCGAGCGCCGCGCAGCCGACGAAGGCGGCCAGCGCGCGGACGGCGTCGCGGTACCGGCCGCAGGCCAGGAAGTAGAGCACGAACAGCAGCGGCGTCAGTTTGATCGCCGCCGCCACGCCGATCAGCACACCGCGCATCCGCGACGGCGGCGCCATCCCGTCGAGCAGCGCCATCAACACGATGAAGATGCTCACCTGACCGAACCGCAGGTTGCTCTGCACCGGCGCGGCGATCATGAGCACCGTCGCGACCGCCGCGATGCTGACGGACGCCGACGCCGTCATGCGATTCCCGGCCGCGCCCCGGCTCGGCACGGCGGTGCGGCCCTCGGCCAGGGCGCGACCGACGGGTACGGCGATGGCGACCACGGCGGCACAGGTCGCCGCCAGCCAGAGCGCTTCGACCACGCCGAGCGGCACGGTCGTGATCGGCCAGAGCACGAGCGCCGCGAACGGCGGGTACGTGAACGGCCCGCCGTTCGGCGCCACGTACCCGTACAGCGGACGCCCGGCCCGCAGATCGGTCAACGCTCCGTGATAGATGTGCAGGTCGGACAGGCGGTCGGGGCGCCGCAGCACCAGCGCGACGGAGACCAGTGCCGCGACCGCGAATCCCACCCACAGCAGCGCCGCCCGACGATCCCGCATGGACAGAGAATAGATGTACCCGCGACCACTGGGCGCGAGGCGGCGCGCCGCTCGGCGCGGCCCCACCACCGCTCAGCGCGGCTGCCCCACCACACCTTGTGACGCCACGACGCAGGCGAAGAGAATCATCGATGTTCTGAGAGCCGGACGAGGTAGGGCACCGGGCAGCCCTCGATCGGAACACCACCATGTCCCCTTCCGTCCGGAGGACCCGTTCCATGAGAAAAGCGATCCGACTGTGGTGTGCCGCCCTGGCAACCATCGTCCTGACCGCGTTCGCCGCGCTGTCGCTCCCGACATCGGCGGCGGCGGCGACGCTGACCGAGGTGACGAACTTCGGCACCAACCCGAGCAACCTGCGCATGTACCTCTACGTACCGGACCGGGTCGCGCCACGGCCGGGCCTGCTGGTCGTGGCCCACTACTGCACCGGCAGCGGGCCCGCGATGTACTCGGGCACCCAGTACGCCCGCCTGGCCGACCAGTACGGCTTCATCGTCATCTACCCGTCGGTGACCCGCAGCAGCCAGTGCTTCGACGTCTACTCGCAGCAGGCGTTGCGTCGCGGCGGCGGCAGCGACCCGGTCGGCATCATGTCGATGGTGGAGCACGTCCGGAACCGCTACTCCGTGGATCCGGCCCGGATCGCCGCGACGGGCACCTCGTCCGGAGCGATGATGACGAACGTCCTGCTCGGGCTCTACCCCGACGTGTTCCGCGCCGGCGCGGCCTTCGCCGGGGTGCCCTTCGGCTGCTTCGCCACCACCGGCGGCTCGGAGTGGAACAGCGAGTGCGCCAACGGGCAGATCATCCGCACCCCGCAGCAGTGGGGAGACCTGGTCCGCAACGCCTATCCCGGGTACACCGGCCCACGGCCACGGATGCAGATCTGGCACGGCACCAACGACGAGATCCTGCGCTACCCGAACTTCGGCGAGCAGATCAAGCAGTGGACCAACCTGCACGGGCTGAGCCAGACCCCGACCTTCACCGACAGCCCGCAGTCCGGCTACACCAGGACCCGGTACGGCGGTTCCGGCGGTAACGCACCGGTCGAGGCGATCAGCATGCAGGGCGTGTCGCACAACCTGCCGGTCGACGCCGCGCAGGCGATCCGCTTCTTCGGGCTCGACGCCGGGCCCCCCACCCCGACGCCGACCAGCCCCACGCCCAGCCCCACGCCCACCCCCACCCCGACGCCGACGCCGACGCCGACGCCGACGGTGACTCCCACGCCGACGCCCACCACGCCGCCGCCGGGCACGGGCTGCCGGGTCGGCTACGCGGTGAACGCCTGGAACACCGGGCTGACCGCGTCGGCGACCATCACCAACACCGGTGCCACAGCGGTCAACGGATGGAACCTGGCGTTCACCCTGCCCGCCGGGCAGACCATCACGAACGGCTGGAACGCGACCTACTCGCCGACCTCCGGGGCGGTGACCGCCCGCAACGTCTCCTACAACGGCACCATCGCCCCCAACGGCTCGGTCACCATCGGATTCCAGGCCACCCACAGCGGCAACACCGCCAGCCCGTCCTCGTTCACCCTCAACGGCACTGCCTGCACGGTCAGCTGACCGTAGCCCTCGCCCGGATCGGCCCGGTGTCCGTACGGCTACCGCCGTACGGACACCGGCGTCGCCACTGCTCACTTGGTTTAGGCCAGACCGGAAGATATATTGCTGTCGATGCCAGGAAAGCGCTTGCTCTGCGTCGTTCACCACTCCGGCACGCGCTCCACCACCGCACTCGCACCCGGAGGAACCCGCATGCTGCTCAGGACAGGAAGACGAACGGCTCGGCGCTGGCTGGTCGCCGTCAGCACGTTGGCGCTGGTCGGCGCCGGCGTGACGGTGGCCTCGCCGAGCGCCCAGGCCGCGACGGTCGATCCCAACGCCACCTACGTGTTCGTCAACCGGCACAGCGGCAAGGCGATGGATGTGTGGAACTGGTCCACCGCCGACAATGCCCCGATCAACCAGTACGCCCGCAACGACGCCGCCGTGCAGCAGTGGCGGTTCGTCGACGTGGGAAGCGGCTACTACCAGGTCCGCTCCGTGCACAGCGGCAAGGTCCTCGAACTGCCGAACGCCAACGACGGTGTCCAACTCGTGCAGAACGCCGCGGCCAGCGGCAACACCCGCCAGCACTTCCGACTCGCCGACTCCGCCGGTGGGTACGTCCGGTTCGTCAACCGGCACTCCAACAAGGTTCTCGACGTGTGGGGCTGGTCCACCGCCGACGGCGGCATGATCTCGCAGTACCAGGACCACGACGGCGCCAACCAGCAGTGGCAGCTGGTCACCCTGGGAGGTGGCAACGGCAACGGCTGCGGCAGCGGCTCGTTCCAGGCCGAGGCGGTGCTCAACGGCGGCACCTGGACCGCCCGCAACGGCGGCAGCACGGTCTACACCGGCAGCGACATGCGGTCCGCCGTGCAGGCCGCGGTGAACAGCCTCAGCGCCGGCCGGACCAGCAAGCAACGGGTCGTGGTACGCGGTTCCGGCTCGATCAGCGCCGGCTCGCGCATCTCCCTGCCGAGCTACACGACGATCGACGTCTGCGGCACGATCAACGTGACCGGTTCCGGCTCCGGTGACCAGGCACCGATCTACTCGCGCGGCACCACTCAGGTCGAGGTGCAGAATCTCACCGTCACCGGCGCGCCCCTCTACGGCATCTTCATGCGCAACGTCACGAACGTGATCCTCGGCCAGATCGACCTGCGCCTGTCCAGCGGCCTGGGCGTACGCATCGACAACCGGGGCGACACCAGCCAGTGGACGCGCAACGTCCGCATCGACAACGTTTACGTCTCCGGCACCAGCACCCACGGCGTCGAGACGTACGGCGTGGACGGCCTCACCGTGGGCACGGTGACCGCCCGCAACGTCGGCGGTTCCGGCCTGCTGCTCAACGAGACCATCAACGCGACCGTGACCACCGTCGACGCGGAGAACGCCGGCACCGGCACCGGCTACGCGGCGTTCCGCACCGCCAACCGCGCCGGGCGGATCGGCTCCGGTTACCCGATCAACATTCGGGTCGACACCGTACGGGCACGCGGCGGCGGCCGGGGCGTCTTCTGCGTCTCCGAGTCCGGCGGCGTGGCGGTCAACCGGGTCGACATCGCCAACACCGGCAACAACGCGATCCTGATCGAGAACTGCTACGGCGTGGACATCGCGGCCGGCGGCGGCACCATCAGCGGGGGCGGGGAGGTTCGACTGGCGGCGCGGACGGAGTTCCCCGGCAACCGCGACATCACCCTGCGCAACTTCACCCTGGTCAACAGTCGGATCCTGGAGAGCCCCTGCACGACCAACCTGACCATCAGCAACATCACCCTCAACAATTCGAGCATCAACCGCTGCTGACCGTGCCCAGGTCGCCCGCACCCGTCCCGGCGGTCCGTCAACGGACCGCCGGGCTCGCGGGGCGCGTCGGGCAGGTAAGGCGACCGAACGGCCGCACGCTCGGAGTTGGTTGACAGATCATGGGGGTGATCCCAGACTGGCTCGCGTCGATGCCGTCGGCCACCGGTGAGGAGCCTGGATGAAGATCGCCGATGCCCGGGTCATCGTCACCTGTCCCGGCCGGAACTTCGTGACGTTGAAGCTCGTGACGGACGACGGGGTGACCGGGGTCGGCGATGCCACCCTCACCGGCCGGGAGATCGCGGTCGCGAGTTACCTGACCGAGCACGTCGTACCGCTGTTGATCGGTCGGGAGGCCGACCGGATCGAGGACACCTGGCAGTACCTGTACCGGGGCGCGTACTGGCGGCGCGGCCCGGTGACGATGAGCGCCATCGCGGCGGTGGACACCGCGCTGTGGGACATCAAGGGCAAGGTGGCCGGGCTGCCGGTGTACCAACTGCTGGGCGGTCGCAGCCGCGACGGGGTCACCGTCTACGGCCACGCGAACGCGCCCACGGTGGACGGCCTGCTCGCCGAGATGGCCCGCCACCTCGATCTCGGGTACCGCGCGATCCGGGTGCAGTGCGGCGTGCCCGGGCTGGCCGACACCTACGGCGTGGCCCAGGACGGCGCGGCCTATCAGCCGACGGGCGCGGCCGTCCCGGCCGAGACCGTGTGGAACAGCGAACGCTACCTCACCCATGTGCCGTCGGTCTTCGCCCAGGTACGCAGCGAGTTCGGGCCGGAGGTGAAGCTGCTGCACGACGTGCACCACCGGCTCACCCCGATCGAGGCCGCCCGGCTGGGCAAAGCCCTGGAGCCGTACGCGCTGACCTGGCTGGAGGACCCGGTGCCGGCGGAGTTGCAGGAGGGCTTCCGGCTGATCCGCCAGCACACCACCACGCCGATCGCCGTCGGCGAGGTCTTCAACAGCATCTGGGACTGCCAGCAGCTCATCACCGAGCAGCTCATCGACTACGTGCGGGCCACCGTCGTGCACGCGGGGGGCATCACCCATCTACGTCGGATCTTCGACCTCGCCCACCTGTACCACGTACGCAGCGGGTCGCACGGCACCACCACGCTGTCCCCGGTGTGCCTGGCCGCGGCTTTGCATCTCGACATCAGCATCCCCAACTTCGGTCTACAGGAGTATCTGCCGCACACCGAGGCGACCGACGCGGTCTTCCCGCACTCGTACCGCTTCGCCGACGGTTGCCTGCACCCGTCGGAGGAGCCGGGGCTCGGCGTCGACATCGACGAGGAGTTGGCGGCGCGGCACCCGTACCGCCCGGCTTCGCTGCCGGTGAACCGGTTGGAGGACGGCACCCTACACAACTGGTGACGTGGCGCTCGGCCTGAACCGCTGAGCCAGGTGGCACCTGGTGCGCCAAAGGCCCGGCGCGGACATGTCCGCGCCGGGCCCGATGTGGTGCTGACGGATCAGCTCCCGGAGCAGGCGAGGCTACCGGATGGCCCGGTACCGGTGCCCTGGAAGCCGAAGCTGGCGGTGCCGCCGGCGGCGACACTACCGTTGTAGCTGACGTTGCGGAACGTCACATTGCCACTGGTACCGCTGGGGTTGGCGTTCCACGTGTTGGTCAACGAGCTACCGCCCGGAAGCCCGATGGTCACCGCCCAGCCGTTCAAACTGCTGGAACCTGCGGTGACCCGGATCTGAGCGACGAAGCCACCGTTCCACTGGTCCAGCGACGCCACCGATGCGGTGCATCCGGATCCACCGGGCGGCGGGGTGCTCGGCGGCGGAGTCGTGGGCGGCGGGGTGCTCGGCGGCGGGCTCGTCGGCGGCGGGGTGGTGGGCGGCGGGGTGGTCCCGCCCGCGTTCAGGGCTTCAAGCGTCGCGTTGTACGCCTGCTTCTTGTTGCCGTTGTTGTCGAACAGCAGCGGGGTGCCGTACGAGCGCCACGAGTCGCTGTCCCGGATGCCCCACACAGTGATGCCGTTGCACCGCGGGACCGCGAGGCAGTCCTGGACCACCCGACGGTACGTGTCCGCCTGCTGGGTGCCGGAGCCTTCGATGTCCAGCTCGGTGATCTGCACGTCCACGCCGAGGGCGGCGAAGCTGGACAGCGTGGTGCGGTAGTTGCTGTTGTACGCCGACTGGGCGTTGAAGTGCGACTGGAACCCGACGCAGTCGATCGGCACGCCACGCTGCTTGAAGTCCTGCACCATCCGGTACACGGCCTGGGTCTTGGCCCAGGTCCAGTTGTCGGTGTTGTAGTCGTTGTAGCAGAGCTTGGCGCCCGGGTCGGCGGCCCGGGCGGCCCGGAACGCGGCCTCGATCCAGTCGTTGCCGGTGCGCTGCAGGTTCGAGTCCCGCCGCGCGCCGTTGTTGCCGTCGTCGAACGCCTCGTTCACCACGTCCCACGAGTCGATCTTGCCGCGGTAGTAGGTCGCGACCTGGGTGACGTGGTTGAGCATCGCGTTTCGCAACGCGGTGCCCGACATGTTCCGCATCCACTCGGGCTGCTGCGAGTGCCAGGCCAGGGTGTGACCCCGGACCTTCCAGCCCCGGGACAGGGCGTGGTTGACGATCCGGTCCGCGTTCGTGTAGGTGAACCGCCCCTGCTGCGGCTCGAGTGCGTCGATCTTCATCTCGTTCTCGGCCGTGACCGAGTTGAACTCACGGTTGAGGATGCCGACGTAGGTGGAGTCGGAGAGCTTGTTCGCCGCCACCGCGGCGCCGAAGTACCGGCCGGACTGGGCCGCGGCCGCACCGAGGGTGGACTCGGCAGCCTGGGCGCTGGAGGTCACCACCATGCTGGTGGCGACGAGGGCGAGACCGACTGCGGCCGAGACCAGCGCGGCGCGCGATCGCAGTCGGGTAGCCGGCCGCCCGCTGGCGCGGGCGTGGGCGTTGTTCATGGCATGAGCCTTTCGACGAAGCCGTGCTGATGAGAAGCCGGCCCCGACTACTGCCCAACACGATGGCCCTCCGTCGCCGACGCGGTCGCCCGGATGCCGCGTCGGCCGGTGCACTCAGCCGGCCATCATGAGTAGATCGAGGCTGTTGTATCGAAAACCTTATCGAAACAGGTCCGAAAGCTCAACGCGCCGCCGCACTCTTTGACCGTTCGTCCCCGTCCCGATCCGACTCCGCTGTCGTCGGCGCGCCACCGGGAATGTGGTCATGCCGGTGAGATCAGAGCCCTCGAAAGTTTCGGGCCGACCGACCGATCCGTGGTGTCCTCGCCGAGCACGTCAGCCAGCCAGCGCAGCTGGCGCCGCACCTGGGTGGCGTCGCCGTGTTCGTGGCCGTTGAACGGATAGACGTGCATCGTGCGCTCGGGTGGCGGACCACCGGCGGCGGCACCGTAGTGGTTGTAGGCGGCGAACCCGGTGCTCGGCGGGCACACCATGTCCCGCAGCCCGATGCCGAAGTGGACCGGCGCATTGGCCCGACGGGCGAAGCTGACCCCGTCGACGTATGACAGCGTGCGGCGTACGGCCGGCTCCGCGTCGCGGTTGACCGCGAGGTAGTTGACGATCTCGCCGTACACGCCGACCTCGGTGATTTCCAGGGCCCGCTGCGGGTGGCAGAGGAACGGCGCGGTGGTGAGCACGGCGGCGAGGTCACCGACCAGCCCGGCGACCGCGAGGGACAACCCACCGCCCTGGCTGTTGCCGGCTGCCACCACCCGGTGCGGGTCGACTCCCGGCAGAGCACGGGCCGCCTGGACCGCCCGCACCGCGTCGGTGATGAGCCGACGGTAGTAGTAGCCCTCCGGGGTCATGATGCCGCGGGTCACCGGCGAGGGCCCACCGGCCGCCTCACCGTGCGGGTCCGGCGTGTCCCCCGCGCCGTACTGGCCGGACTGTCCCCTGGCGTCCATCAGCAGGTGGGCGTAGCCGGCAACCGGCCAGGTCAAACGTTCGTGTGGCAGGCCCCGGCCACGGCCGTAGCCGACGTACTCCACGATCACCGGCAGCGCCTCGTCGACCCCGGCCGGGCGGTTGTACCAGGCCCGGACCGGGTCGCCGGCGAAGCCGGCGAAGGTGACGTCCCAGCTGTCCACCAGGCGCAGGTCGGTCGGTTCGGGCCGGAGGTCGAGCAGCACCGGCGACTGGGTCGACGCGTCCAGGGTGGACTGCCAGAACGTGTCGAAGTCGGCGGGCTCGGCCACGGGCGGCGTGTACTGGCGCAACTGGTCCAGCGGGAGGTCGAACAGGGGCATGGCTCCTCGCAGCGGGCTCGGTCATGAATGTGAGGGCGGCGCGGTGCTCTCCCGGATCACCAGCTCGGCGACCAGGTCTATCCGGCTGGTGGGCAGGGCGTTGCCGCGCGCGAGGTCGAGCAGCATCTGGGTGGCGGTGCCGGCCATGTCGCGCAGCGGCTGATTGACCGTGGTCAGGGCCGGACCGACCCAGGCCGAGAGTGGCAGGTTGTCGTAGCCGACCACCGACACGTCGCCGGGAACGTCGAGGCCGAGCTGCCGGGCCGCCCGCAACACCCCCAACGCCTGCAGGTCGGAGCCGGCGAAGATCGCCGACGGCCGGTCGGGCCGACTGAGCAGCTCGATGCCGTGGGTGTAGCCGGCGTCGAGGTGGAAGTTGCCATGGCGGACCAGCGTGGCATCGATCGGGACGCCGAGCTCCTCATGGGCACAACGGAAGCCGGCCGTGCGGGCCCGGGCACAGAGCACGTCCCGTGGGCCGGAGATGACCGCGATCCGGCGGTGCCCGAGATCCAACAGGTGCCGGGTGGCGATCAGCCCGCCGTTCCAGTTGTTCGAGCCGACGGTGGGCACGGAGGCCACGCTGGCGCTGTCGGTGTCGATGACGACCACGGGGATCGACTGGCGCTGCAACTGTTGCCGCTGCGGTTCGGTGAGGTTGCACATGACCAGCAACACCCCGAGGGGGCGCCGGGCGACCGCCGCGTCGACCCAGGACTGCGGTGGCCTACGAGCGGCACTGAGCTGCGACAGCATCACGTTCACCCCGGTGAGGGCGGCGACCGCCTCGACACCCCTGATGATCTCCAGGGCCCAGTCGGAACCGAACTCGTGGAACACCAGGTCGATCTGGCCCTCTCCGGGGGCCCGACGGGAGCGCCGACGGTAGCGGTGCCGTTGCAAGCTGGCCTCGACGCGCGCCCGGGTCACGGCGGCCACGTCCGACCGTCCGTTGAGGACCTTCGAGACGGTGGCCGAGGAGACGCCGACCTCCCGCGCGATGGTCGCGATGGTCGCGGAGCCGAGCGCTGCCGGAGAACGCTTCTCTGCCATCGGATCCTCTGCAACGATTCCGAAAATTTCGGAGACTGTAGCACGCATCGAACCGGCGGAAGGTGACCCAAGTCGATGCTGCCCACTCGCGGCGATGAATACGGGCAATCGCTTACCAGCACGGCAAGTAGGGCCTGAACAGTCTTTCCACGGCTCTTGACATGCCCTGTCGACGCGCTTAGGTTCCCCGACACAGGTGTCCGACTGGTTTCCGAAAATTTCGATAATCGCCGTGCTGCACGGCGGTCGGCGTGGCCTGCCGGGAGACCTCCCGGCCCCGGCCGGAGGGGTTCGCATGACAAGTCAGCTGCCCGTCGACGACCGATTGGCGTCCGAGCGCGCCGATCGTTGGCGTGATCCGAAGCTGCGACCCGACGAACGGGCCGATGCGCTCATCCCGCTGATGTCGCTGGAAGAGAAGCTCGCTCAGCTGGTCGGCCTCTGGGTCGGTGCGGACGCCTCCGGTGAGGGCGTCGCTCCCCATCAGACCGACATGGTCGAGCACACCCCGCCGTGGTCGGAGGCGATCCGGCACGGCCTGGGGCAGTTGACGCGGCCGTTCGGAACCGCGCCGGTCGATCCGGTCCTCGGCGTGCGTTCCCTGGCCGCGTCGCAGGCGCAGATCGTTGCGGCAAACCGGTTCGGCATCCCGGCGCAGGTGCACGAGGAGTGCCTCACCGGCTTCGCCGCCTGGCGGGCGACCGTCTACCCGACGCCGCTGAGCTGGGGCGCGGCCTTCGACCCGGAGCTGGTCGAGGAGATGGCCACGCTGATCGGCCGGTCGATGCGGGCCGCCGGTGTCCATCAGGGACTCGCACCGGTGCTGGACGTCACTCGCGACTACCGCTGGGGGCGCACCGAGGAGACGATCGCCGAGGATCCGTACCTGGTCGGCACGGTCGGCGCGGCGTACGTGCGCGGGTTGGAGCGGGCCGGCGTGGTGGCGACGTTGAAGCACTTCGCCGGCTACTCGGCGTCGCGCGGCGGCCGGAACCTGGCACCGACTGCGATGGGGCGCCGGGAACTGGCCGACGTGATCCTGCCGCCCTTCGAGATGGCCCTGCGCCTCGGTGGGGCGCGGTCGGTGATGAACTCGTACGCCGAAATCGACGGTGTGCCGGCGGCGGCCGACGAGGATCTGCTCACCCGGACGCTGCGGGAGCAGTGGGGCTTCGACGGGGTGCTGGTCGCCGACTACTTCGCCGTCCGGTTCCTGGAGACCCTGCACGGTGTCGCCGCCGACGCGGCGGCGGCGGCGCGGCTGGCGCTACGGGCCGGCATCGACGTCGAGCTGCCCACCGTGGATGCCTACGGCGCGCCCCTGGCGGCGGCGGTACGCTCCGGCGAGGTCAGCGAGGGCCTGGTCGACCGGGCGCTGCGGCGGGTGCTGATTCAGAAGATCGAGCTGGGGCTGCTCGACGAGGACTGGCAGGAGTTGCCGGCGGATGTCGAGGCGCTGCGCTTCGACGACGAGGCCAATCAGGCCGTCGCCCTGCGGCTGGCCCGCCAGTCCGTCGTTCTGCTCCGCAACCGGGACGGGCTGCTGCCCCTCGCCGATCACCAGCGGGTCGCCCTGGTCGGCCCGGTCGCGGACGACGCGATGGCGATGCTCGGCTGCTACACGTTCCCGCTGCACGTCGGGGTGCACCACCCCGAACACGGCATCGGGGTCGAGATCCCCTCCCTGCGCGAGGCGCTTGCACGGCGGCATCCGCAGCTGACCCACGTACCGGGTACCGACATCACCGGCGACGACACCTCGGGCATCGCGGCGGCGGTTCAGGCGGCCGCCGACGCTGACGTCTGCGTCCTGGCCGTCGGCGACCGGGCCGGCATGTTCGGCCGGGGCACGTCCGGCGAGGGCTGCGACGCGGTCGATCTTGAGCTGCCCGGAGTGCAGGCGGAACTGGTACGCGCGGTGCTGGCCACCGGGACGCCGGTCGTCCTGGTGGTCCTCTCCGGCCGCCCGTACGCCTTGGGCGACGCGGCGGACAGCGCGAGCGCCATCGTGCAGGCGTTCTTCCCCGGCCAGCTCGGCGGTCAGGCGTTGGCCGAGATCCTCACCGGCGCGGTCGATCCGTCGGGGAGGCTGCCGGTCAGCGTGCCCCGGCACGCCGGTGGGCTGCCCGGCACCTACCTCACCCCCATCCTGGGCCAGCGGTCGACGGTGTCCTCGGTGGACCCGACGCCGGCGTTCCCGTTCGGCCACGGTCTCAGCTACACCACCTTCGAGTGGAACGACGCCGAGGTCAGCGACGCGCCGGGTGGCGGCACCGGGGAGCCGACGGCCTGGCCGGTCGACGGGGAGGTGACCGTCGGCGTCACGGTCCGCAACACCGGCGCCCGGGCCGGCACCGAGGTGGTTCAGCTCTACCTGCACGATCCGGTGGCGCAGACCACGCGCCCGGTGGTGCGCCTGATCGGTTACGCGCGGGTCCCGGTGGAGCCCGGCGGAATGGCTCGGGTCAGCTTCACGGTCCCTGCCGACGTCACCTCGTTCACCGGGCTGCACGGCCGGCGGGTGGTCGAGCCCGGCGAGGTACAGCTGCGGCTCAGCCGCTCCAGCGGTGACGTGGTGGCGGGCCTGGCTCTGCGGCTGGAGGGCGGCGAGCGCGAGGTCGGTCACCACCGCGAACTACTGTCCCGGGTACGCGTCGAACCAGTCGCCGGGCCCGCGCCGGAGGGCCGGCCATGAGTAGCGTGACCACCCTGACCTCGTCGGCGTCCAGCCCCGACACGGCGACGCCGAGCCCACGGCCACGCGCCGCCCGGCAGCCCTGGCGGCGCGCGCTGCGGCGCGACTGGCAGCTGTACTCGCTGGCGGTCCTGCCGCTGCTGTTCTTCCTGATCTTCCGGTACCTGCCGATGCTGGGCAACATCATCGCCTTCCGCCGGTTTCAGCCCGGCGGCAACATCTTCGGCGAGTACTGGGTCGGGCTGCGGTACTTCAAGATGTTCCTCAACGATCCGACGTTCTGGAACGTCTTCACCAACACGCTGGTGCTGGGTGCGCTGACCCTGCTGTTCTGCTTCCCGCTGCCGATCGTGCTGGCACTGCTGCTCAACGAGGTACGGGCCCGCAAGCTCAAGCGCTTCGTGCAGTCGGTGTCCTACCTGCCGCACTTCCTGTCCATCGTGATCGTGGCAGCCATCGTCATGCAGCTGCTGCAGGTGGACGGCACGGTCAACCAGCTCGTCCGCGCCAGTGGCGGCGAGGCCATCCCGTTCCTGCAACGGCCGGAGTGGTTCCGCACCATCTACGTCTCCTCGGAGGTCTGGCAGACCGTCGGCTGGGGCACGATCCTCTACCTGGCAGCACTCACCACCATCGACGAGGACCTCTACGAGGCGGCCCGCATCGATGGCGCCAACCGTTGGCGGCAGACCTGGCACGTCACGCTGCCGGGCATCCGCCCCACGATGGTGACGTTGCTGATCCTCAACATCGGCGCCTTCATGGCGGTCGGCTTCGAGAAGATCCTGCTGCTGTACAACCCGCTGACCTATCCGACCGCGGACGTGATCTCCACCTACCTGTTCCGGATGGGCTTCCAGTCCAGCAACTTCAGCTACGCCGCCGCGATCGGGCTGTTCGAGGCGGTGATCGGGTTGATCCTGGTCGTCTCGGCGAACCTGATCGCCCGCCGCACGGTGGGGACGAGCCTGTGGTGACCGTCGACACCGCCGAGCGGCCCACCGAGTCCACGCCCCGCCCCCGTCGCCGGGGCATCAAGGAGACCCGGGGCTACCGGGTGTTCCAGGTGGTCAACGGGATCATCCTGACCCTCGTGGTGGTGGTGACGCTCTACCCGTTCGTCAACATCGTGGCTCGTTCGATGAGCGACGAGGCGTACATCATCGCCGGCCAGGTGAATCTCGTACCGCGTGGGTTCACCTTGGAGACGTACCAGCTGCTGATGTCCGACTCGCTGTTCTGGACGAACTATCGCAACACCGTGTTCTATACGGTCACCGCCACGGTCATCTCGATCGTGATGACCACCTGCTACGCGTACGTGCTGTCGAAGAAACAGCTCAAGGGACGCGGGGTGCTGATCGGCATCGCGGTCTTCACCATGTTCTTCACCGGCGGCCTCATTCCCAACTACGTCCTGGTCACCAGCCTGGGCCTGAAGAACAGCGTCTGGGCCATCGCGCTCCCCAACGCCATCAACGTGTTCAACCTGTTGGTCATGAAGGCGTTCTTCGAGAGCCTGCCGACGGAGCTGGAGGAGGCCGCCGCGGTCGACGGGCTCAACACGTACGGCATCCTGCTGCGGATCGTGCTGCCGCTGTCGAAGGCCATCGTCGCCACGATGGTGCTCTTCTACGCGGTGGCCTTCTGGAACTCCTGGTTCGCGGCCTTCCTCTACATGGACCGGCAGGAACTCTGGCCGGTCACCGTGTACCTGCGAAACCTGATCGCCGGTGCCACCGGCGCGGAGAACGTCGGGGCGATCACCGAGGCCAACGAGGTACAGGCCGAGGCGACGCTCAAGGCCGTGACCATCGTGCTCACCACTCTGCCGATCCTCCTGGTCTATCCCTTCGTCCAGCGGTATTTCGTCCGGGGCATCATGCTCGGCGCGGTCAAGGGCTGACCAGAAGAAACACCCCTCTCACCACCGAGTTGAAAGGATCCCGCCATGTTCCGCAGATCGTGGCGTCACGCGGCGGCGGCTGCTGCCGTGCTGCTAGCCCTCAGCAGCGTCACCGCCTGTGGCGACGACTCGTCCGACAGCGAGGACCTGTCGGAGAACCGGGTCGGCGCGATGGAGAACTACGCCGCCGGTACCCAGTTCAAGGCCACCGAGCCGCTCTCCTTCTCCGTCCTCTACAACAACCACCCGAACTATCCGCTCAACGAGGACTGGCTGTTCTGGACGGAGTTGAAGTCCCGGACGAACGTCAGCCTCGAAAAGGTAGCGGTCCCGCTGAGCGACTACAACCAGAAGCGCAGCCTGCTCATCGGTGCCGGCGACGCGCCGCTGCTGATCCCGAAGACCTATCCGCCGGACGTGCACGCGTACGTCTCCTCGGGGGCGATCCTGCCGGTCAGCGACTACCTCGATCTGATGCCGAACCTCAAGGACAAGATCGAGAAGTGGAACCTCAAGCCTGAGATCGACACCCTGCGCCAGCAGGACGGCAAGTTCTACCTGCTGCCGGGTCTGCACGAGAAGCCCTGGCACGACTACTCGCTGGCGGTCCGCACCGACATCCTCGAAGAGCTGAACCTCGAGGTCCCGAAGACCTGGGACGAGGTCTACACGATGCTCAAGGCGATGAAGGCGGCGTACCCGGACGTCTACCCGTTCTCGGACCGGTGGAGCCAGCCCAACCCGGCGGGCAACCTGCTCAACCTGCTGGCCGTGTCGTACGGCCTGGAAGGCGCCGGTTGGAACTTCCAGCACGTCAGCTGGAACGCCCAGGCGCAGCAGTTCGAGTACACCGGCGCCACCGAGCAGTACAAGCAGATGTTGCAGTACCTCAACAAGCTGGTGTCGGAGAAGCTGCTCGACCCGGAGAGCTTCACCCAGACCGATGACCTGGCTCGGCAGAAGCTCGCCAACAGCAAGTCCTTCGTGATCAGCGCCAACGCTCAGGCCGTGGTGAACGACTACCGGCCCGACCTGGCCGCCACCAACCCGAAGGCGAAGATCACCAAGATTCCGCTGCCGATCGGTCCGGCCGGCGAGATCAACCCGGCCAGCCGACTCGAGAACGGCATGATGATCTCTTCCAAGGCCCGCGACAGCGAGAACTTCGTGGCCATGATGCAGTTCGTCGACTGGCTGTGGTATTCGGACGCGGGCCAGGAGTTCGCCAAGTGGGGCGTCGAGGGCACCACCTTCGTCAAGGACGCCTCCGGCAAGCCCAAGCTCGCGCCGGAGGTCGACGTCGTCGGTCTGAACCCCGGTGCGCCCAAGCACCTGCAGAAGGACTTCGGCTTCTACAACGGCGTCTTCGCCTACGGCGGCAAGCCCGAGCTGGTGCAGGCGTTCTTCTCGCCCGAGGAGCAGGAGTTCCAGCAGGTGATGAACGCTCGGGCGCCGAAGTCGCCGCCGCCGCCGTACCCGCTCAACGACGAGGAACGCGAGCAGGTGTCGCTGTGGGAGACCCCGCTGAAGGACCACGTCTACCAGGCCACGCTCCAGTTCGTCCTCGGGCAGCGTGACTTCGCCGAATGGGACGCGTACGTGGCGGAGTTGAAGAGCAAGAACATGGACGCCTACCTGGAGATGGTCAACGGGGCGCACAAGCGCTTCCAGGAGAAGAACTAGAAGACCTGTCCGGTCCGGTCGTGTCGGCGCGACCGGACCGGGCACCTACCACCCGAGCACAGGGACGACGATGCGTATCACCGTTGCGGAGCAACCCGTCGGCCGACTGAGCGACGCGTGGCGCCTCGCCGTCGGCACCGGCCGGCTCGACCTGGCGCTGCGGCGCGACTACCAGGATTCACTGGCCCTGGTGCAACGCGAGATCGGCTTCCGGTACATCCGCGGACACGGCCTGCTCAGCGACGGCGTCGGGGTGCACCGACCGTACGACCACCAGGGCCGACGCCATGTCCGGCACGCCTTCGGCTACCTCGACCAGGTCGTCGACGCCTACCTTGAGCTGGGCATCCGGCCGTTCGTGGAGCTGGGTTTCATGCCCTCCGGGCTGGCCAGCGGCGACCAGACGGTCTTCTGGTGGCGCGGTAACGTCACCCCACCCCGGTCGCACACCGAGTGGGCAGACCTGGTTCGGGCCACCATCGGTCACCTCGTCGACCGGTACGGCCTGGACGAGGTGCGTGGCTGGCCGATCGAGGTGTGGAACGAGCCCGACCTGAAGGACTTCTGGCAGGACGCGGACGCCGACGCCTACCACCGCCTCTACGAGGTGACCGCACACGCGGTGAAGGACGTCGACGCCGCCCTTCAGGTCGGCGGCCCGGCGCTCTCCCCCGGTGCCGACGACGGGTGGCTGCCCCGGTTCGCCGAGTTCGTCACCGACCGTTCGGTGCCGATCGACTTCGTGAGCCGGCATGCCTACACCTCGGGCCCGGCCCAACACGTGCCCTTCGGCGTACACCAGACCCTGGCACCTCCGCAGCGGCTGCTGGAGCAGTTCGCCAGCCCCCGCCAGCTGCTCGCCGGCAGCGCGCTGGCCGACCTGCCGGTGCACATCACCGAGTTCAACAGCTCGTACCGGCCGGACAACCCCATCCACGACACCGCCTTCCACGCCGCCTACCTCGCCCCGGTGCTGGCCGGCGGTGGCGACCTGGTCGACTCCTTCGCGTACTGGACCTTCAGCGACGTGTTCGAGGAGGTGGGCATCCCGACCTCGCTGTTCCACGGCGGTTTCGGCCTGCTCACCCACCGTCAGATCCGCAAACCCACGTTCCACCTGTACGCCTTCATGAACCGGCTGGGTCCGCAGATCCTGGCTCGTGGCGCGGACCACCTGGTCACCCGCGACGACACCGGCCGCATCGCGGTGCTGGCCTGGGCGCCGATCGACGTCACCGGCGGTGAACCGCTGGACGGCCACACCGTACGGTTGTCGCTGCCGGTAGCCGGCCCGGCCGCCCGCACCGCATTTCTGCTGCGCTCCTCGGTCAGTGAGGAGTCCGGCAACGCCTGGCGGGCCTGGAGTGAACTGGGCCGGCCGCTCTCCCCCACCGCCCGCCAACTGGACGTCCTGCGGCAGGCCGCCGAGCCGGGCCGGCAGCACGGCTCGCTGCCGGTGGTGGGCGGTCGCGTCGAACTGGATCTGCACCTGGCCCGGCACGAGGTGACCCTGGCCGAGGTGAGCCCGGTGACCGACGAGACTCCGCCCTGGTGGGACGAGAGGCGACTGCTGGGCGGTGAGCCGTCGTGAGCACCGCCGCCCGTCGGGAGTTCGGTGCCGGACCGCTGTCCCGAGGGGCGGCGCTGATCTACACCCTGCTGGTGGTGGAGTTGCTGCTGCTGGTCTGCGCGGCACCCGGCCTGGTGGCGCTCTTCGCGTTGGAGCGGCACGTGAGCAACCTGCCGCTGGTCGCGGTCTGTGCGGTACCGCTCGGCCCGGCCTTCTCCGCCGCGCTGTACGCCCTGCACCGGCAGCGTCTCGACCTGACCGAGCTGCACCCGTGGCGGTTGTTCTGGCGCGGATACCGGGCCAACCTGACCGGCTCGCTGCTGGTCTGGGTGCCGACGCTGGTGTGGCTGACCGTCATCGCGGTCAATCTGGTCAACCTGCCGGCGGCGGGGGTGCCCGGCTGGTGGGCGGTGCCGCTGGCGCTGGTCGGTGCCGGGGTGTCGGTCGTGGGGGTCAACGCGCTGGTGATCACGTCGCTGTTCACGTTCCGGCTGCGCGACGTGTTCCGGCTGGCCGGGTACTTCGTGCTGCGTACCCCGGTGGTCGCTGTCGGCACGGCGTTGCTGCTGGTGGCGGCGACGGCGCTCACCATGGTCGCCTCGGAGGCGGCGCTCGCCGCCCTCGGCTCGGTGCTGGCGCTGGTGCTGGTCCGGGGCAGCACACCGATGACCGACATCATCACCGAGGAATTCGTCGAGTGAGTCGGCCCGCCACGCCCAAGGTGCCGTTCGGTGGCGACTACAACCCCGAGCAGTGGCCCGAGCCGGTATGGGACGACGACGACCGGCTGTTCACCCTGGCCGGGATCGACACCGTCACGCTCGGCGTCTTCGACTGGGCACTGACCCAGCCCGCCCCCGACAGGTACGACTTCAGCCTGCTGGACCGGATCGTGGACCGGGCCGCCAGAGGTGGCCGGATGATCTGCCTGGCCACCGGCACCGGCGCGCATCCGGCGTGGCTGGCCCGCGCCCACCCGGAGGTGACCCGCGTCGACTTCGACGGACGCCGACACCGGTTCGGCCAGCGGCACAACTCCTGCCCCAACTCGCCGGTGTTTCGTCGACTCTCGACGGAGTTGGCCCGCCGGGTGGCCCACCGGTACGCCGACAATCCGGCGGTGGTGGCCTGGCACGTCGGCAACGAGTACGGCGGTGCCTGCTACTGCGATCTCTGCACGGCCGGCTTCCGCCGGTGGCTACGGGAGCGCTACGGCACCCTGGACGCGCTGAACGCGGCCTGGTACACCACGTTCTGGTCGCACACCTTCACCGACTGGGACGAGATCGAGGCGCCGTCGGCACTGACCGAGCACTGGCGTGGGCCGGACCACACCGCCTTCCAGGGCATCACCCTGGACTACCGGCGCTTCATGTCGGAGGCGATGCTGGCCAACTTCCGCGACGAGAAGACCGCCATCCGCGAGTCCAGCGACCTGCCGGTGACCACCAACTTCATGGGCATGTACCGACCGATCGACTACCACCGCTGGGCCGCGGACCTGGACTTCGCCTCCTGGGACAACTACCCGCCGGAGGGCAGCTCGCCGGCCTGGATGGCACTCAGCCACGACCTGATCCGCGGCCTCAAGGATGGACAGCCGTTCTGGCTGATGGAACAGACACCCAGCATGACGGCCTGCCGCGACGTCAACCCGCTCAAGCCGCCCGGAGTGATGCGGCTGTGGAGCTGGCAGGCGGTGGCGCACGGCGCGGACGCGGTGCTCTTCTTCCAGCTACGCGCGTCACGCGGAGCGTGCGAGAAGTACCACGGCGCGGTCATCGGCCATGCCGGTCGCGCCGACACCCGGGTCTTCCGGGAGGTGGCCGAGCTGGGTGCCGAGTTGCGTCGGCTCGGCGACGCCACGCTCGGCGCGCGTACCCCGGCGCGGGTGGCGCTGCTGTTCGACTGGGACAGCTGGTGGGCGCTGGAGATGTCCGACGGACCATCCCGACTGGTCCGCTACCAGCAGGTGGTGCTCGCCTACTACCAGGCGTTGTGGGACGCCGGGGTGGACGTCGACGTGCTCGCGGTCACCGCCGACCTGTCCAGCTACACCGTGGTCGTCGCCCCGGCGCTGCACCTGGTCTCCGGTGACCTGGCCGAGCGGTTGGCGCAGGTGGCGCAACGGGGCGGCTCGGTGCTGACCACGTTCCTGTCCGGCCGGGTGGACGTCGACGGCAACGCGTTCCTGGCCGACGTGCCGGGCCCGCTGGTGCCACTGACGGGGGTACGGGTCGACGAGTGGGACGCCCGGGGCGCGGAGGTGGTCAACCCGGTCCGGCTGGGCACCGGGACCGAAGAACTGGAGGTCGACGCCCGGCTGGTGTTCGAGCTGATCATTCCCGAGGGCGCCGACGTGGTGGGCAGCTACCGCGCCGACTGGTACGCCGGCACCCCGGCGGTCACCCGCAACACCTACGGTGCCGGCCACGGTTGGTACGTCGGCACGGCGCTGGACCAGCGCGGCGTCTCCTGGGTGGTGCGGCAGGTGCTGGACCGGCACGGCCTGGCCGGCCCCTACCCGGACGTGCCGGGCCTGGAGACGGCGGCACGTGTGACCGGCGACGGCGCCCGGCTGCTGTTCCTGCTCAACCACGGCACCGATGCCGTCGAGGTGACCGCCACCGTGTCCGGCGTGGACCTGCTCACCGGCGCTCGGGTCGAGGTGGGTGACCCGCTGCGACTCGACCCCACCGCCGTTCTCGTGCTCCGTGACTCCGGCAGGGTCGGGACCTCGTCCTGACCGCGCTCCGGCCGGTCCGCGTGCGGCGGCAGGTCTCGTCTCCGCTCAGCGGGGTGCATCGCGGGGTGTCCGGTTGGTGCCGAGCCAGTCGACGGCGAAGTCGACGAGCTCGCGCTGGCGCATCAGCCGGCACTCGGCCGCGCCCACCCGCCCGATCCGTGCGCCCCCGGTGCTCTCGAAAGCGTCGCCGACCTGGTCGAAGTCACTCTCGTCGGTGTCGACATCCGGCCAGCGGGTCCAGGTCCGGCCGCCATTGCTGCGCACTGCCGACCCCTCCCACCTGCGCGGCGGGTTCGGCAATCGGTACTCGGCCAGGTGCAGCGAGGTGTTGCTGTCGTGTCCCGCGCCCAGCAGCAGGACGTCACCGTCCAGCCGGTAGACGGCACCCAGGGGCGAGCGCTCCCCCAGCATCTCGTCGAGCTGGTGCCCGGTCACCACCGTCTCGGCAGCCGGGCCCACGGCCGCGAACGACACCTGCGGGTGGTCGCTGCGTCGCGCGCAAGGCCAGGTGCGTACCGTCTCCGCGACCACGCCCATCCACCGGCTCGGCGTCAGCGCCGGGTCGAACCCGGGCATGTTCGCGCGGATCACCGGCCACCAAGACTCCGGCACGGGCGGGTGCCGCCAGCCGGCGGGGTCGGTGTTGTCCGGGGTGTGCGTCGGCACCACCAGCGTGCCGTCCGGGCCCAGCGCGTCGAGCAGCGCCTGGACCACCGCGACCGGGCCGCCGCAGACCCAGCCGAGCGCCTTGAACGACGAATGCACCAACAGCACCGACCCGCTCCGCACCCCGAGCGCCACCAGGTCCTCGGCGAGGGTGCTGCGCGTGTACGGCATATCGGCGTCGATCGAAAGATCCTACCTGGCGGCGTTCCGAGCGAACCTCGGTGCGCCGCCCATCGTGGGCATCCGGACGAGCGGTGCGCTCACTCGGTCTCCGCGGTGAGGGTGCGGAGGTTTCCGCGTACCTTTTCGAGCAGTTCGACGAACGCGGCTCGTTGGTCGGTCGCCATGCCGGCGGTGGCGGTCTCGGCGAGTGTGCGCCAGGCCGCCTCGATCTTCGGGATGACGGCGCGCCCCTTGGAGGTCAACTGGATGCGGGTGGCGCGCCGATCGCCCGGTACGGGCTCCCTGATGAACCAACCACCCTGATCGAGGCGGCTGAGGCTACGGGTCACCGTGGGCTGTTCCACGCCGAGCCGGGCGGCGATCTCAGAGATCGTCATACCGTCGGATTCCTGGCCGAGCAGCCACAGCAGGACATCCTGCCCCGGGTGCAGGGCGAGCGCGTCGAGTACGTCGGCCTGCGCGCTGCGGTACAGCTTCGCCACCTTGACCAGGGCTTTGTTGGTGGCCAGGACATCCGTCAGTTCCACCCGGGCAGTGTACGAGTTGACGGGCCGGCATCAACTGATCCATAGTCGGCTAACCTATAGCCGACTATGGAGTTGCCATGGAAACCGGTCTGTCGAACAAGGTCGCCCTCGTCACCGGGGCCTCCGGGGCCATCGGCCGCGCCACCGCCCTGCACCTGGCGGCCGAGGGCGCCTCCGTCGCCGCGTCCTGGTACACCAACCACGACGGTGCCCTCGACGTGGTCGATGCCATCACGCGAGCCGGCGGCCGGGCCTGCGCCATCCACCTGGATCACCACGGTCCCACCACCATGCCCGGCGTCATCGAGGAGATCACCGAACGACTCGGACCGGTCTCCGCCCTGATCGCCAACGCCGTGCAATGGCCCTCCTTCGACACCGACGAGATCGGTGGGCTCACCACGTCGCTGGCCGTCAACACCGTCGGTCCGCTGGCACTGATCGATGCGGCCCTGCCAGCCATGCGCGCCGCCGGCTGGGGACGCATCGTCGTCGTGTCGACCGACATCGTCGCGCAACCCATGGCGGGGCCACTCGCCTACGCCACCACGAAGGGCGCGCTGGAGACCGCCGCGCGGGTGCTCGCCGTCCGGGAAGCCCGCCACGGCATTCTGACAAACATCGTGCGCCCCGGCTTCACCCTCACCGACAAGGCACTGACCGCTCCGTTCCTGGGGCCGGAAGCGGTCGCCGCCGAGTCGGCGAAGACCCCCACCGGCCGCATCTGCACCCCCGAGGACGTCGCCACCGCCGTCACCTACCTGGCTTCGACGGCGAACGGTCATGTCAACGGCCAGACGGTGTCGCTGGCCGGTGGTCGGGAACTCGTCCGCGGGTGACGGCGGCACGAACCACCGATGTCCGAACGTGTCGATGATTTCCACTTCCCGCAACCCGCCGGTCGAATCGGCGGCAATCTCCGTGCCGAAGGGTCCGGCACATGACGCACACATTGAGCGCCGCGGTGACGGTAGGCGTCGTCGCCGCTGCGCTGCTCGCCCCGGTGCAGGTGACCGCTGCCGCCACCGCCCGGCCGCCGGTCGTGACCACCAACAACGAAACCCCCGTGTTGTACGACGACGAGGCGGGTGGGAACGCCTCCGGTGACGATCCGGCGATCTGGGTCCATCCGGCGGACTCGCGGAAATCCGTGGTGATCGTGACCGCCAAGGAGGGCGGCCTCCGCGTCTACGACATGGGCTCTCGTGAGCTCCAGTCGTTGCCCGCCACGAAGGCGCCACGGAGCGATGCTGTCCCGGGCCGCTACAACAACGTCGACATCGCCTACGGCCTCCGCCTGGCCGGTCGCCGGGTCGACGTCGCCGTCGTCTCGGACCGCTACAACGACCAACTCCGGTTCTTCGCCATCGACCCGGCGGGCGCGGCGGCACGTACCCCGCTGACGGAGGTCACCGCAGCGGACCAGAGCTTCCTGTTCAACCCCGACCGGGAGGCGGTCGAGCAGGAGCAGACCGCCTACGGCCTCGCCGTCTGGCAGCCGAGCTCCGGCGAGACGTACGCCGTCGTCACCCAGGAGGGCACGACGACCATCGCCACCGTCCGCATCGCGGCCATCGGTGGCAAGCTCGGTTACACGGACATCCGGCGACGTGCGATGCCGAGCCACTTCCGGCTGCCGGACGGCACGACCTGGGTGCCCTGCGAGGAGCCAGGCGTACTGCCACAGCTCGAAGGCGTCGCGGTGGACCAGGCATCGGGTGTGCTCTACGCCGCGCAGGAGGACGTCGGCCTGTGGCGGCTGCAACTGCCGCTCGGGCCACGGAGCCGACCCACGCTCATCGACCGGGTCACCGACTTCGGCGTCCACGATGTCTACGACAGCGAGACCGAGGAGTGCCAGCCGATCGACCCGGATGCGCAGGGCTTTGGCGGGAACCTACTCGCGGCGGATGCCGAAGGTGTCGACATCTACTACGGGCGTGGCTCCACCGGGTATGTCATCGTGTCCAGCCAGGGCGACGACTCATTCGCGGTCTACCAGCGCCGAGGCACGAACCGGGCGGTGGGAAGCTTCCGGGTCACCGGCGTCGGTGGCGCCGACGACATCAACGGCTCCGACGGCCTGGCCGTGACCAACCGCCCCGTCGGCACGTACCGGCAGGGTCTGCTCGTCACCCACGACGAGCCCGAGACCGGACCCGACGTGGACGACGAGCGCGACGCCACCAACTTCTCGTACGTCTCCTTCGGCGACGTCGCGCGGGCACTGTCGCTGACCGTGGACACCCGGGCCGGAAACGACCCTCGCCTGCGGTGACACCCCCGAAGCCGGCCCGACCCGCTCGCGGCAGCGTCGCGCCGGCGGGGACGGGCCGCAGAGATCGGACAACATGATCGGCTTCCGCAAGCTACGACGGCAGCCAGGCGAAGCGAATGTCCGGTGCCTTCTCCTCGTTACCCGACCCGTCGGTCGCCTCAACCGGAACGAAGCCGTGCCGACGGTAGAACCGCTGCGCGCCGACGTTGGCCGCGAACGTCCACAGCTGAAGGCCCTCCGGCCGACGGGACTTGGCAAGCTCGATCAGTTGAGAGCCCAACCCACGACCGGTCCAGGCGGGATCGACATAGAGCTGGTCGATCCAGTGGCCGTCCAGCACCAGCACGGCCAACGGCAGTTGGTGGCCATCCTCCGTCAGCCACACTTCCCGTTCAGCGACGACGACGCCCCTGACCCACTCCCGGATCTCCGCCTCCGAATGCACGGCCGTGGGAATCGCGCCGACCGCGGCACGGCGGGCAGCGATGAGCAGGTCGGCGACTGCCCGCGCATCCTCGGCACCAGCACGACGAGATGCTGCCGAGCCCAGCGACGGGGCATCAGACGGACCCATCGGCTGTTCGCCTCCCACATCGTCGTCGCCGTTCCAGCGGTGTCATGAGTAAACGCGGGTGCGGGCAGACCGGCAAGAGCAGTAGCGTCCCGGCGCATGACCTCGGACGCTTTCGTACCAGCCGGCTTCACCCCGCCGACATCGCTGATCACCGACCGGTTCCGCCTCGAACCGCTGGGCCCGCAGCACAACGTGGCGGACCACGCCGCCTGGATGTCGAGCATCGAGCACATCCGCACCACGCCTGGATACCCGGACGGCAACTGGCCACCTGTCAGCGGCATGTCGCTGGAGAAGAACCTCTCCGATCTGCGCCGTCACGCTGACGACTTCACCAGGGGCGCCGGGTTCACCTTCACCGTCCTCGACCCGCTCGACCGCGACGTCATCGGCTGTGTCTACCTCTACCCGTCAGCCTCCGAGGAGTACGACGTCACCGTCCAGTCCTGGGTGCGGGCCGACCGGGCAGACCTCGACGTGCCGCTCGCCACCGCCGTCGCCAACTGGATCGCCACCGACTGGCCCTGGAAGCGCCTGGACCGGTGCGGCCGCTGACCACGTGGCTGCCCGTCCAGGTGGGCGGTAGCGCCTCAGTCGTTGCTCGGGGTCACTCCCGTGACGCGTAGCAGGTCCAACTTGTCGGCGGCCGACGAACCGGCGGGCGCGGTGTACACCACGATGCGCAGGTCGGAACCGTGCGCGGTCAGCACGTCGCAGTCCAGGGTCACCGGGCCGACGACCGGGTGCGTGATCGTCTTGCGGTCACTCTCGTGCGCGGCGACCGCACCCGAGTCCCAGTGGGCGGCGAACTCTGGGCTGGTGGCGTACAACGAGGTGACCAGCGCCGCCAGCCGACGATCGTGCGGATGGGCGGCGACAGTGGTGCGCAGGTCGGCGACGAGGGCGGCCGGCAGGGTCGCGGGGACACCGGCGCTGGTGACGCGCGGCCACACGGACGGCGCGCCCGGCGTGAACAGGACACGCAGGAGGTTGCGCTCGTCCGGTGCCACGGCCGCCGGGTCGCCGAGCAGGGACGCCCACAGCGGCGTCCAGGTGAGCAGCGTCCAGTCGGCCGAGAACACGGCCAGGGGAACATCGCCCAGGCGGGCGGCGATGCGGGCCACGCCAGGCGGAATGTGGGTACTCACGTCACCGCTGGCGGGCGGGAGGAGACCCGCGGTGCGATACAGGTGGTCGCGCTCGGCGCCGTTGAGTTGGAGGGCCCGGGCCAGTGCCGCGACAACCTGCGGGGACGGGTTGCGGGCACGGCCCTGCTCCAGCCGCACCACATAGTCCACCGACAGGCCGGCGAGGGACGCCAACTCCTCGCGGCGCAGACCGGCCGCCCGCCGACGTGCCGTCACGGGCAGGCCCGTGTCAGCGACGGAGAGCCGGTCCCGCCACGCTCGCACGGCGGCGCCGAAGGCACTGGTCACCCCATCAGTATCCCGACCGGCCCGGGCTGGTCCTGGTACTGCGGGTCCTACCGCCGCCCCGGGCGCTGGTTGGGCATCGCCGCGGCGGCCACAGTCGAGGCATGGACGAGACGATGCTGATGACCGGTGCCAGTCGGGGAATCGGCTGGCACGCGGCGGTCGCGATGCTCGCGGCCAACCCGGGGCTGCGGATGTTCGTGACCGACCGCACCGGCGGGCTGGCCGAGGCACTGCGCGACAAGAGCGGAAACCAGCAGGTGTACGGCGTGCGCGCCGACCTGGCATCCCTGGACTCGGTACGCGCCGCGGCCGACCACGTGATACGACGGGCCCGCGTGACGTCGTTCGTCGGCAACGCGGGACTTCAGGTGACCAGCGGGGCCCGGCGCAGCGCCGACGGATACGAGCTGACGTTCGCCGTGAACGTGCTCGCCAACCACCTCCTGCTGCGGCTCGTCGGCGAACAGCTGCAACGAGCGGTGATCACGGCATCGGACACCCACTTCGGCGACTTCCGGCACAACCTCGGACTCGCCCCCGCGCCGGTGTGGCGACCCCCGACGGAACTGGCCCGCCCCGACGGGCCGGACACCTCGGTCGCCGGGCGGACCGCGTACTCGACCAGCAAGCTCGCCGTCATCTACCTGGTACACGAGTGGGCACGGCGGCTGGGCAGCACTGAGCTGTACAGCTGGAATCCGGGTTTTGTCCCCGGCACCGGACTGACCCGCGACGCGGGTCCGATCGTGCGGTTCGCTGCCGCCCGGGTGCTGCCGCTGCTCACCCTCACACCGTTGTCGGTGAGCCCCCGCGCCGCCGGCCATCACCTGGCCCGGGTGGCGACCGGTCCGGCCGTGGCACCGAGCGGGTCATACGTGCACCTTGGCCGGGCCGAACGCTCCTCGGCCGCATCCTACGATCAGCAGCGGGAGCGTGAACTCTTCGAGACCGCGCAGGCCCTCACGCAGACGTGACGGCGACCAGGCCCACGGAAAGGAGCACCATGGAGGACAACGGTCAGCGGGGCCGCCGCCCTGAGCGAGGGACGATTCAACGGTTGGACAACGTTGCCGTCGTCGTCGACGACCTCGCCGCCGCCAAGGCGTTCTTCGCCGAACTCGGCCTGGAGTTGGAAGGCGAGGCGACAGTCGAGGGCAGCGCGGTGGATCGGCTTGTCGGGCTTGAGGGAGTCCGGTCGGACATCGCGATGATGCGCACCCCGGACGGCCACGGGCGGCTTGAGCTGACCAAGTACCACAGCCCGACGAGCCGGGTCGGTGACCCATCCGCCCCGGCGAACACGTTGGGCGCACATCGCGTCATGTTCGCCGTCGACGACGTCGAGGAGATCCTCGACCGCTTGCGGCCACACGGAGCCGAACTCGTCGGCGAGCTGGTGCAGTACGAGGACAGCTACCGGCTCTGTTACCTGCGCGGTCCGGCGGGCATCATGGTCGCGCTCGCCGAACAGATCAGGTAACCGGCCTCCAGTTCCGGCTACGGCCGGTGAGCCCGAGTACCCGGTCGAGCAATGGAGCGTCGGCGGGCTGGGTGATCGACGGGCCGAACAGGCCGGGGGTGCCGTCGCTGCTGGCCTGTTGGGACACCAGGCGGTGGACCGTGTCGAGGGTCTGGTCGTCGATGTCGTACGGCTGCCCGGTCGCGCGGGCGAGATCCCATCCGTGAACGACCAGTTCGTCCAGCGCGACGACGCCCATGACCTCGGCCGGCAGCCTCACCCCGCCGACCGCGGTCTCGCCCGTCCAGGCGGCCGGCTCGCGCCAGGCGGCAACCAGCTCGTCGAGCTGGACCGGTAGCCGGCTGCGCCACTGCGGATCGAGCTTGTCGCCGGCGGGGTCACCCGGACCGTTCGGTGCGGGATCCGGCCCCTTCTCGACGGCCGCCCGGAACGCGATCGTCAGCCCCAAGAGATGGTCGAGCAGGTCGCCGACCGTCCAGCCCTCGCACGGAGTGGGACCGGAGAGCCGGTCATCGGTCACCCTGGGCAGCAGTGTCTTCAGCGCGCGGGCTGCGGGCTCGAGATCCGGGCTGCCGTTACCGTCGATCATCTCTGCTCCTTCGTCGCGGACGCCTCCGCACGCTACGCCCCGGGACCGACAGGCAGCCCGTCACGGCGGCCGGCACGGGATGCCGGGGTGGCTTCAGCGCACCCTCGGCGTCGCCGCAATCCGGCTCAGTGCAGGGGCCGGCCGTGCGCGTCGGGTACGCCGGACTTGCGGTGGAAGTAGGCGTTGATCTGGTCCCGCCACTCCCGCGCGCAGCGCAGCTGCTCGTCGAGCCGCTCGGTCACCCGGGCGTGCACCGCCGCGTCCACCAGGCCAACCAGCGACTTCCACCGCAGGCAGGCCGCCTCCACCTCGGCCACCCCGTCGAAGTGGGTGTCGTAGATGTGCTGGATGACGGTGCGACCACTGTGCAGCACGTGCTCGTACGGCACGTGGTGGAAGAAGAGCAGCACCTCGTCGGGGCAGGTCTCCGGGGATTCGTACACCCGGGACCAGGGCCGGGGGTACTGGCCGGTGAAGCCGGTGCCGGTGGCCCGGGTACGGTCCACACCCACACCGTCACGGTCGGCGAAATGGTACGTGCCCCACCGGCTGTACTCGTATCCGTCGACGTCGGGGCCGTAGTGCAGACCCGGCCGCACCATGAAGCCCACGCCCAGCGGGGCGGTGTAGCGCTCGTAGGTGCGCCACGAGTCGTCCATGATCTCGTGCAGCGTGCGGCGGAGCAGGTCCGGGTCGGCGCTGGTCTCCGGGTGGAAGGTCAGCTCGATCCACTCGTCGAGCACCTCCGCCGGTCGCAGCCGCGGATCCCAGGCCAGCCGGCCGAAGGCGTACAGATTGGCCTGGGCCAGCGGATGACCGGTCCAGAACGGGTCGTCACCCACGTTGGAGACGGCGACCAGGCCACCGCCGTCGGCGGCCACAGCGGCAACGGTGCGTCCGTCGTCGCCCCAGCCGAACCGCAGCACCTCGCTCCACCACGGAGCCAGGTAGCACACGTGCCGCTGCTGGCCGGTGTACTCCTGCGTCACCTGGAACTCCACCGCCATCCGGGTGCTGGGCATCGCGGTGATCACCGGGGAGACGGGTTCCCGGGTCTGGAAATCCATCGGGCCGTGCTTGACCTGGACGATGACGTTGTCCCGGAAGCGGCCGTCGAGCGGGGCGAAGTGATCGAAGGCGGCCCGGGCCCGGTCGGTGGAGCGGTCCCGCCAGTCCTGCCGGTGGTTGTAGACGAAGGCCCGCCAGTGCACCACGCCGCCGTGCGGGGCCAACGCCTCGGCGAGCAGGTTCGCTCCGTCGGCGTGGTCACGGCCGTAGCTGAACGGGCCCGGTTGACCCTCCGAGTCCGCCTTGACCACGTAGCCGCCGAAGTCGGGGATGCGGGCGTACACCGCCGCCGTGGTCTCGGCCCACCAGGCCCGCACCGCGTCATCGAGGGGATCCGCGCTGGGCAGGCCGGCGAGGACGACGGGCGCGGCGAAGGTGACCGACAGGTGCACCCGGATGCCGTACGGGCGAAGCTCGTCGGCGATCTCGGCGACGTCGTCGAGCCGCTCGGTGAGCAGCCGCGCCTCGGTGGCGTGGACGTTTACGTTGTTCACCGTCACCGCGTTGATCCCCGCGGCGGCCAGCAGGCGCGCGTACGCCCGCACCCGGCCGCGGTCCCGCCGGGGTTGGCCGGCCTGCCAGAAGATCGAGCCGCCCGCGTAGCCGCGTTCCACCTGACCCATCACCGGGTGCACGTCGACGTTGTCCCAGTGGTCGAGCATGCGACGGCGCATCGCGGGGCGATGCGGCTGGGCCGGGTACGGTGGCCCGAACGCCGATTCGCCGAGGCGGGCCAGGTGGAACAGCCCGTAGAGCAGCCCGGCCGGCTGGTCGGCGAGCAGCATCGTCACCTCGCCGCGGCGGGCCAGGGCGTAACCTTCCGTGCCGAGCGGCCCGCCGTCGGCCGTTCTCAGGTCGGCCAGGGCGGCGTCGAGTTCGGCCGGGCCGCCGTCGCCGACGGCCGGGACCAGGGCGAGCACCAGGCTCGCCGGTGGCCCCTCGGCCGCACGTCGGACGCTGCCGCCGTGTTCGGCGCAGGCCCGCTCGACCTCGGTGACGACCGTGTCGACGAGCCCTCCGGCACCGAGTACGAGACAGTGCCGGGAGCCGATCGCGCGGAACACCTCAGACGGCAACCAGGAGGGGTGGACGTCGGTCAGGGTGGGGCCGGTCATTGCGCAGATCGTAACGATCCCACCAAACGCGTCAAGATACTTCCGGAAGGTCCGGTACCGGTGGGCACCCCGCACGGGGGCACCCACCAGCTCGTCACCAGGGGCGCGCCCGTACCCGTCAGCCCGGTTCGACGGGCAGCCACAGCTCACAGGTGGCGGTGCTGAAATCGGCCGCCCGGTCGAGGATCGCCACGATCGACGGGCCCGGCCGTAGCCGCCACGGGTTCGACGGGAACCATTCCGACGCGGTCGCGGCCCAGGTTTGTTGCAGCTCCTGCGGGTACGGTCCGGCGGTACGGAAGACGGCCCACGTACCGGCCGGCGCCTCGACGCTTTCAAGGTCGTGCGGGACCTGGGTGTCGCGGGCGACGGCGACCCCGTGCAGGTAGGTCAGCTCGGTGCCCTCGCTGGCGTCGGGGGCGACGTCGTCGGTGACCTGGAGCAGACCGCCCGGTTCGGTGTCGGCGAGTTCCTTGAGCCGCTGGTGCTCCTCGGCCGGCAGCGCGGCGACGTACCGCTGGACGTGCGGGTTGACGCCGTGGTGGATGAGCGGAACCCGGGTGGCGTGTCCGATGAGCCGGAACGCGGGTCGGTCGACGATGCGGGTGTCCACAGGGACGCTCCCTTCGACGGTCAGGCGGAACCTGAGCTGTGGTTGGCTACGCAGGGGGCCTCCGTCGCGGCGTACCTCACCGGGGCCGACGCCGTGGACGGCCCGGAACGCCCGTCCGAACGCCTCCGTGGAGCCGTACCCGTACCGCACCGCGATGCTGAGCAGGTCGACCTCGCCCCGGACGACGTCGGCGGCGGCGACGGTCATGCGTCGCCGACGGACGTACTCCGACAGCGGCATGCCGGCCAGTGACGAGAACATCCGGCGCAGGTGGTACTCGGTCGTGCCGAGCGTCCGGGCCGCCCCGGTGACGTCGAGTTCCTCGGTGAGGTGCTCCTCGACGAGGTCGACAAGCCGGTTGAGTGCCGAGATCATGAGGCCTCCTTCCGCCGTCAAGGCTGGCCCGCGCGCCCCTCGTCGCGCCCGATCGTCCTGGCCCGATCCGATCATGCGGGAGCGGTCAGTGGCACCGGACGCCTTCGTTTGGGACGTCGGTGGGCGGGTAGACGCCGGATCCGCGGCGAAAGGGGTACGGCGAGGTGGACGACGAGCAGTTCATCGACTCCGTGGCGAAGCGCACCGGGACCTCGGCCGAGCAGGCGACCGCCATCGCCCGAGCAACGCTTACCACCCTGGCGGAGCGGATCGACGGCGGCGAGGCACGCGATCTCGCCGGTCACCTGCCGGAGGGGCTGCGGGCATACGCGTTCGGCCCGCGTGAGGACGCCGAGCGTTTCGGCCTCGACGTGTTCGTACAGCGGGTCGGTGGGCGGGCGGACGTCGACCCCGACCTGGCGACCGCCGGCATCCGCGCGGTCCTCGACACGATCCGCGAGGCCGTCGAAGCCGGTCAGTACGACGACGTCATCGCGTTCCTGCCCGCCGAGTTCTGGCAGGTGGCGAACCCGGCACCGCAGTACGACGCACACCGCGACCGGGGCTGACCGCGGCGCCGGACGTCACCGCAGCGCGACGCGTTCCACCACCGGCTCCAGGTACACCGGAAGGTGGTCGCCGGCCTGGGCGACGAACATGGCCACCTCGTACGCCATGTCGCCGACCTCCGCGTTGCCGTCGATACCGACGGCGAGGACGGCGCCGTTGCCGGTGGTGGCGTGGAACAGGAACGCCCGGGACATCTGCACCACCACCTGGTGCAGTTCGCCGTCCCCGCAGATGCGTGCGGCGGCCAGGCCCAGCGCCTGAAGACCGCAGACCATGCTGGACAGTTGGCTGGCGAGTTCGTCGTCGATGCCCCGCGAGGCGCCCAGCAGGAGGCCGTCCGGGGAGAGCACCACCGCGAACTGGGCACCCGGCACACGGTCGACGATGTTGTCGAGCGCGCGGCCGAGGTTGTCGGCGGTGGCCACCGCAGTAGTCATGGCAGATCCTCTCGTTGGCGGAGCCGGCGGATGAGGGCCGGTCCGAGGCTCAGTTCGCGGCCCGTCGGGGCCACGGCTGTCCGTTCGTGGTGTACGACGGGTCAGCCAGAATGGTTCGAAGCAGGGCCAACAGGTCGGTGCGGTTGGCGCAGTTGAGCCGCGAGCGCATCCGGGCCACGTGGTGCTCCACAGTCTTGGCGGAGATGAACAACCGATCTCCGATCTCCCGATAGGTGAGACCGGCGACGACGAGTTCGGCCACTTCCCGCTCCCGGTCGCTGAGCCGGGGCGAGACGGTGCCGGCCGCCGGCTTGCGGTCCTCGGCGGCGGACCGGCCCTGAAGCGCCCGTGCGCAGTCGAGCAACGCCGTCATCGCCCGCCGGTCGGCGGTGCGGATGGCAGCCTGCCCGGCCAGCCGGGCACCGTCCCAGCACAGGCCGGTGTCGTGCAGACCCCTTGCGGCAGCCTCCACCCGGACCGGATCGACGGTGCCGCGCAGCACCTCCAGCCAGCACTCGGCCGCGGCGGCCACCACGGCGGCGTACCGGCTGTGGCTGGCGGCGGCGAGCAGGGCGCTGACGTGCTCGTCGGCGGCGACCGGGTCGTCGGTGAGGATCGCCGCATGCAGTCCGCTCCAGTGCAGCGGCGTACGCCACAGCGGCGGATCGGCCAGGCGGCCGAGCAACTCGTGGGCGGCCCGCAGGTAGGGCTGGAGGCGACCCAGGTCGCCCAGGCGGGCACCGGCGATGGCCAACTCGCCCAGCGGCAGCAGCGTGAACAGGTCGACCGGGTGGCGGACCACCGCCTCCAGCGCCGGCACCCAGCCACGCTGCAACGCGCCGAGGTCGCTCGCGCGCCGGGCGATGCCCATGGTCAGCCCGGCGGCGAAGAGCAGATCGCGGGACTCCAGCTCGGCACCGGCGGTCGCCTCGGCGAGTTGCTCACCGGCGGCGGCGATCCGCCCCCGCGCCATCAGGATCCAGGCACGCAACAGCCGGTGCCGACCGGTCAGCAGCGGCCCGCCGATGCCGCTGGCCAGCGCACGGTCGAGGACCCGCTCGGCGATGTCCAGCTCACCACAGTGCACGGCGGTCAGCGCCGCCAGCGCGGCGGGGCTGTCCGGCAGCAGCACCGCCCGCCCGTCGGGTTCGAGCAGGGCCGCCGCCTGCACGAGGGTGGACAAAGCTGCCGACGGGGTGCCGTGGACACTTTCGCGCACCCCGTCGGCCATCAGCCGGGCGGCACCGGCCTGCAACGTCGGCGGGCTGTCCGGGACCGGCTCGGGATGGTCGGTGGAACGTGCGGTGGCGAGCGCGCCGACCGTGGCGAAGGCGTGCGCGCTGACCCCACCGGACCAGCGGTACAGCTCCACGCTGCGGTCGGTCTGTCCGCGGTGGGCCAGTGCGGTGGCGGCGACGAGAGCGGCCTCCGAGCGGGCGTCCGGCGGCGCGGTGGTGAGCAGCCGGTCAGCCAGTCGCAGCGCGAGGTCGAGGTCACCGGCGAGGGTGGCGGCGACCGCTTGCCGGACGCCGGTGGGGCGGCCGGCGGTGCCCGCCGCGGCGAACAGGTGGGCCGCCAGCGCCGGTTCGCCACCGAGGGCCTCCTCCGCCGCCGCCTCCAGGGTGGCGGCCGGGCACTCACCGGCGACACCGGCCGCCAACAGCGAGCGCACCAGTGGCAACACCGGTGCGCCGCGGCTGAGCGCGAGTTCGCTGAGCAGGTGCCAGACGGCGGTGCGGTCGGCGGCCGGGCTCAGCGCGGTCACCGCCCGCCGGACCAGCGGGGTGGGTCGGCCGTCGGCGCCGAGCAGCCCGGCGGCGCGGGCTTCGGCGACGAGGTCGTCGATCTCCGCCGGTTCGCGGTTCAGCAGTGGGCGCAGCGCCTCGGCCGGCAGCGGAACACCGGCGGCCAACGCGATCAGCAGCCGTCGCACGTCGGAGGAGAGGTGGTCCAGGTCGGGACCGAGGTGCAGGACCACCTGGCGGGGCGGTTCGGTCGGAACGACGCTGGCCGTCTCCTGCTCGCGCAGCCCGTCGACCAGCCATCCCACGTGCCGAGGCACCCCGCCGGTCTGGCTGTGCACGAAGTCGACCAGGTCCGGGCGGCGGCCGAGGCGGGGCACGGCGGCGAGATACGCGGCGGTGCGCGCCCGGGTGAACGGGGTGAGCAGCAGTTGGCGGCCCTCCCGACGCAGCGTGTCGGTCAGCTCGATCAGGACCGGCGGGCGGGGCCACGGTCGGTAGCTGATCGCGATGCGGTGCCGGCGGTCGGACACCAGCCGCCGCAGCGTACCCAGCCGGGCCTCGTCGAGCAGATGCGCATCGTCGATCAGCAGCACCGTGTCGGGGACGTACGCGTCGTCGGTGGCCGGCACCTCGGTGTGGACGGTGACGCCGGCCCGGGCGTACCGACCGGCCAGCTCCTGAAGGTAGGTGGTGCGGCCGTGGCCACCCGGGCCGGTCACCCCGAGAGCGAGCGGCGCGGCCGGGTCCGCGGTGATCGCGTCGAGCAGGTCGGTCGGTTCGGCGTCGAGGACCAGCGGGCTGTCCGCCACGGCGCTCGTCATCATGGCGGTCATCCTTCGTGTCCCCGGTTGCGGGTCAGCTTTCGGCGGGATCGCTTCGGCAGGTCCAGGGGTGGGTAGCGGATCGGCGGGCGGGGCGGTGGCTCGTCGCGGGGGGTCAGGTCGGCGGCCGGACCCACGGGCGGGCCGGCGGTGCGCGCCATCGACCCGACGGACGCGGTCGCGAGGGCCGCGGCGGTGCCGACCGTCGCGGGTGGACCGGCCGGCGGCGGCGGGCCGGCCGGCAACGGACGTGGGGACAGGATCCGGGTGCCGGCGGCAGCGGCGCCGGCCGCCGCCGTGTTCTGCGGATCGGGCGCGGTCTCGACCGGAAAACCGGCCGTGGCGAGCAGCTCGGCGACCAGCGGCACCCGGCTGGCGCCGCCGCTCAGCAGCACGCCGTCGAGCTGCGCGGGTGCCAGGTCGGCGGCGCGGACGGCCTGCGACAGCACTTCCACTGTGGCCTGAACCGTCGGCCGGATCAGTTCCTCGAACTCCAGCCTGGTCACCGGCACCCGGACGGGCCCGGTCGGCAGCGACAACGCCACGTCGGTCTGCGACCCGACGGTCAGCTCCCGTTTGGCCCGTTCGCACTCGACGGGCAGCTGACGCAGAGCGGTACGGGCACCGGGGCCGGCGGTGGCCAGATCCCGGGCGAGCACGGACCGTACGTGCCCGGCCAGCGCCTCGTCGAAGTCGGCGCCGCCGAGCCGGGTGAGTGTCGCGGGAACGCCGACGGTCTCGTACCGGTCCCGGGCGTTGCGCCGGACCAGTGCGGTCTCGAAGGTACCGCCGCCCAGTGCGTACATGGCGGCGACTCCGCCGGCGAAGCCCCGGGCGGCGTGACCCTCCGCCACGGTGACCGTGCGGGGTAGCAGCGTCACCGCACCCAGGCCGTAGTCCCACAACGCGTTGTGCAGCAGGTCGCAGCGGTACCGCCCCCAGGACGCGGGGTGACTGAGCACGATCATCTCGGCCGGCGCGCCCCGGGCACCGTGGACCTGATCGACCACGTGCGCGGCGAGCAACGCGACGAGGGTCTCCGGACGGTACCGCTCACCGGCGAGCAGCAGCGGCACGTCGTCGCCGACCCGGCTCAGCAACCCCCGGGCGGTACGCTCCGATTCGTCGCCCTCACCGAGGGTGAACGTGCCGTCGGTGGACAGCAGCAGCGTCGACGGCAGCGGCCCCGGTCCGGGGTGCAGGGCGACCGGCTCGGGGTGGCCCCAGTGCCCGTCACGGTGCCGGGCGACCGCGGCGACGGTGTTGGTGTTGCCGATGTCGATCCCGAGCACGTAGGCCATCTGCTTTCTTCCTTGACCGCGTCGGCCGTGGGGGTGGGCCGGACAGGCCCACCGTTGCGGGCCGCCCCGGGGGACCCCGTGGGCTCCTACGTTCGTACCAGAGATCACTCCGGCATCAGGAGCCCCAACTTCGGCGGGCGCCGGTCCCCCACTCCCCCTAACGTACGAGAGCCCGGATGCCCCTAATCGGACGGGTCGGATTGCGGGATCGTCCCCGATGTCCGGACCCGGGCACCGCCCGTAGCGTCATCGGCGATCACCGGTCGTTGACGTTTCGCCGAGGAGAGAACCCCCAACATGGACCAGACCCTGCACGACTTCGTGCTCAACCTGCTGACCGACGCGGACGCCCGGTCGGCGTTCGACCTCGACCCGGAGGGCGCGCTGCGGGCCGCCGGCCTCGGTGACATCACGGCCGCCGACGTCCAGGACGTGGTGCCGCTGGTGGTGGACTACGCCCCGGTGCAGGGGCTCGCCCCGGTCGCCCCGGTGACCGGGCAGCTCGGCCTCGACCCGCTGGTCGGTGACGCCACCGACGCGATCAGCCAGTTGCAGAGCGTGGCGCAGCAGATCAGCGTCGGCAGCTCCCACTCCGGGGTGGACGTCAAGGCCGGCGTGCTCGGCACGATCGCCGTCGACCCGTCGACGGTGACCGCGGGGGCGACCGTCTTCCCGGGAGTCGGCGTCGGCGTGACCCCCACCGGCGTGGGCGTGGATCTGTCCGGTGTGAACGATGTGGCCGACACCCTCGACGCGGACGTGGTGGCCCCGCTCGACCGCACCACCGAGCCGGCGCTCGGTGACGTCACCGGCGCGGTGGGTGACCCTGTGTCCGCGGTGAACGGGACCACTTCCGGGCTGCTGGACACCACGTCCGGTCTGCTTCCCGGCACCACCAGTCAGGTCGGCGATCTGGTCGGTTCGCTCGGTGTCGGTGACACCCTGGGCGGGCTCGGCCTGACCGGCGACACCGGCGGCGTGGTGCCGTCGCTGGACCTCGACTCCACTGTGGGCGGTGTGACCGGGCAGGTCGACGGCCTGTTGGGCGGCGTCACCGGGACCGTCACCGGCGGTACGAAGGGGTTGTTGGACGGCGGGGTCAGTGGTTCGGTGAGCGGGGACACGGCAACCCACGGCGAGGCCTCCACCTCGACCGGCGGGGTGCTGGGCCTCACCGACGGTCTGCTCTGACACCCGTCAGCGGGCGGGGTCGACACCATCCGGTGCCGGCCCCGCCCGCTTCTCGCACTTGATAATTGAGCCGAATTCAGCACACTTGGTGCGGTGATGGCGGGAATCTGGCTCGACGCGCTCGACGACATCGCCCGCACGTGCCAGGAACACGGTCGGGGCGATCTGCTTCAGGCGGTCCGCCTCAAACGCGCCCACCTGCTCGATCCGACGCTGACCGTGCTGGTGGTCGGCGAGCCGAACCAGGGCAAGAGCCAACTGGTCAACGCGATCGTCAACGCACCGGTCTGCCCGGTCGGCGACGGGACCACCACCGTCCTGCCGACCGTGCTGCGGCACGCCGAGGTCGCCTCGGCGACGGTGGTGCAAACACCACTGACGAGGCCGGGGACGCCGCCGGCCGCCGACCCGCCGGCCGTGCAGCGGACGCCGGTGCCGACCGACCAGATCGCCGCCGGGGTCGGTGGCAGCACCGGCCGGCTGCCCGGCGGCGGCCCCGCGTACATCGAGATCGGCCTGCCGCGAGCGCTGCTCGGCGCCGGCGTGGTGCTGGTCGACATGCCGGGCGGCGGTGACGTCGCCGCCACGGGCGCCGGCGCCCCGGTCGCCGCCCTGGCCCGCGCGGACACCGTGCTGCTGGTCACCGACTCCACCCGGGACCTGTCGGTAAACGAGCTGAACATGCTGCTGCACCTCACCCGGTCGCACTCCAATGTGGCCGTGGTACAGACCAAGACGGACCTGGTTCCGGACTGGCGGGCCGTGGCCGACCGCAACCGGCGGCACCTGGCCGACGCCGGGGTGCCGGCCCCCTTGATCCCGGTGTCCGCCGCGCTGCGCCTGCACGCCGCCGCCACCAGCGACCACGCGCTCAACGCGGAGTCCGGCTTCCCGGCGCTGATCGCCCTGCTCCGGCGACACCTGGCCGCCAAGCCCGACACCCTGGCCCGGGCTGCCGTGGTGCTGACCGCGCGCAGCGTGGTGGAGCAGCTCGCCGCCCCACTGCGGGCGGAACTGACCGACCAACGCTCGGCTGAGGAGTCCGCGCCGATGGCCCGGCTGCACGCGGCGCAGCGGGAGGTCGACGAGCTGCGGCGGTGCGCCACCCGCTGGCAGAACACGTTGACCGACGAGATGGCCGATCTGATCTCCGACATCGAGCACGACCTGCGCGACCGCACCCGGCAGATCCTGCGGATGGTCGACGAGGCGTTCGAGACCGCCGACCCACTTGTGGCATGGGACGCCGTCGCGCAGTGGCTGGAGGAGAGCCTGGTCGAGGCGGCCGCGGCGAACCGGCGGTGGCTGGTGCAGCGGTGCGACTGGATCGCCCGGCGGGTCGCCGAGTCGTTCGCCCGGTACGGCCACGGGTCGCTGCCACCGTGGCCGCTGACCGCCGCGGCGGAGTACGGCGCACCGGTGCCGGAGCTGGAACGTCCCAACGTCGACCGGTTCACCGTCGGCCAGAAGGTGTTCACCGGCATGAAGGGCTCCTACGGTGGGCTGCTGATGTTCGGCCTGGCCCTGACCCTGGCCGGCATGCCGATGATCAACCCGATCTCGATCGGCGCCGGTGCCCTGTTCGGCGGCAAGAGCATCCGCGACGAGGGCAAACAGTTGCTGCGCCGGCGGCAGGCGACGGTCAAGGCGGCGGTACAGCGGCACGTCGACGACTTCTTCATCCAGGTCAGCAAGGACAGCCGGGACGCGGCCCGCCGGGCGCAGCGGGTGCTGCGGGATCACTTCGCCGCCCTGACCGACGAGTTGCAGACCGCCATCATCGAGTCGCTGCGCAGCGCCAAGGAGGCGGCCGACACCGACGCGGCAACACGCGAGCGACGCCAGCGGGAGATCCAGCAGCGGATGATCCGGCTGGCCGAGCTGTATGAGCAGGCACAGCAGGTGACCGCCGCCCGCCCGGCGCCACTGGCGCCGCTGGCATGACCGGCGCGCGGCTGGACGCGGGGGTCCGGGACCTGCTGCACCGGGCGCTGCACGGCTACCGCGACAACCCCCGGGCCACCGAGCTGCTGCGGCACCAGTTGGCCCGCTACGACCAGCCGCTGCGGGTCGCCGTCGTCGGCGGGTGGCGCAGCGGCAAGTCGACCCTGCTCAACGCCCTGATGGGCGAGGAGGTGGCCCCCGTCGACGGGAGCGCCTTCACCTGGTACGAGGACGGGCCGCAGCCGGACGCCACCGGGTACTCCACCAGTCACCCCCCGCAGCGGCTGGCAGTGCTGCGCTCCGGCACCGGCATGCGGGTCGACCTCACCGGTTGGCGCGCCGGGGAACTGCGCGACATCGTGGTGCGGTGGCCGGCACGCTCGCTGCGGCAGGTGACGTTGCTGGACACACCGGCGATCGGCGCCGCCGACGAGCAGGCGACGGACCCGGTGCTGGCGCGGGTGCTGCGGGAGGCCGACGCGTTGCTGTACCTGACCCGCGACGCCCGCGGGGCCGACCTGCGGACCCTGGGGGCGACCCGGGAGGGCGTCGTCGGGCAGGCCACCCCGGTCCACACGATCATGGTGCTCTCCCGGGTGGACGAATCCGGTGGTGGCCGGGTCGACGCGCTGCTCGGTGCCCGTCAGCTCGCCCGACGGGCGCTACGGGACCCGCACGTGGACTCGCTGTGCGTGACGGTGGTGCCGTGCAGCGGGCTGCTCGGCCTGGCCGGCCGGGTGCTCGGCGAGACCGAGTTCACCGCGCTGGCGGCCCTGGCCCGGGTACCGCGCGCCGAGCTTGAGCCGTACCTCCTCTCCGCCGAGCGGTTCGCCCGCGGCGAGCCACCGGCCGGGTTGGACGCGGCCACCCGTAACGCGCTGCTGGAGCGGCTCGGCGTGGTCGGGATCCGCCTGGCGACCACTCTCGTCCGCACCGGCTGCGACAACCGGGTGGCTCTGGCCGCCGAGCTGGTCCGCCGCAGCGGGCTCGGTGAGCTACGCGAGTCGCTCAACCGTCTCTTCGTCGACCGCCGGCACGTGCTCAAGGCGCGGTCGGCGCTGACGGCGGTGGAGGCGCTGCTGCGGGACGAGCCGGGTCCGGTCACCGGCGACCTGCTCGCCGCGCTGGAGCAGCTGCTCGCCGGTGCGCACGAGTTCGCCGAGTCGCGGCTGCTGGCCGCGCTGCGCGACGGCCGGCTCGGATTCGACGCCGAGCTGGCCGCCGAGGCGCGGCGGCTGGTCGGCGGGGACGGTGACGAACCGGCCGCCCGGCTGGGCATCGCGCCCGACGCGACACTGGCGTGGCTGTGGGAGAGCGCCGCCGAGGCGCGCTGGCGGTGGCGGGAACATGCCGAAGATCCCGGAATCCCGCTGCCACAGCGGCGGGGCGCGCAGGTGGTGGCCCGCAGCTGCGAGGGTCTGCTCGCCGACCTGGCCGCCACCCACGCCCGCTAGCGCGATGGCCTGCGGCGGTCCTCGGCGACGACCGGCCGCGGCCGGGATCGACGATGCCTGATCTCAGGCGGGCCGCGCGGGAGCGTGCAGGCCCACCAGACCGGGCACGGCGGCGCGGCCGAGTTCCGCGCCGGTCACCGGATCCAGCCAGCACACCGCTGCCCGCTGGCCCAGGTAGAGGCGAGTGTCGTCCGGGCTGAGCAGGACGCCGGTGACCGGGTCGGCGGTGGCCCGCTCGGCGGTGACGGCGAGACCGGCCTGCTCCACGGCCCGTACGGCGGTGCCGGCACCGAGGAACAGCCGGTCGGCGGAGGCCGCCGCGAACGCCGGACCACTGCCAGCGCCGAGGGCGGCGACGCGGCGTACGGTCAGCTCCTCGGTGGAGATCTCCGCGACGGCGCCGGAGCCGACGTCGGCGACGTAGAGCCGGGCGCCGTCCGGCGTGATCGCCATGGTGTGGCCGTCGGCGCGGCCCTCCCCGAACGGGTGCGGCAGATCCACGCAGTACGCCCACCGCTGTTCCAGGTGCAGCGTGTGCACGAAGGCGTGCACGTCGCTGCCTGGCCGGCCGCTGATCCGGTCGCGGGTGTGCTGATGGTCGGGCTGGTGGGTGTAGAGCGTGTAGAGCACGGCGCGGTTCGGGGCCAGCACCGCCTGCCGTCCGTCACCACGCATCTCCTCCTCCGCGCCCTCCGGCACAGGTGTCTTGGCCCGGGTGAGCAGCGGCCCGGTGACTCCGGTCGCGAGGTCGACCAGGCGCACCCGGTAGCGGTCCGGCGCGGCCGGCGGCAGCCACTCCAGCACGAACAGCCCGGCCAGGTCGTGGGTGAACGCCTCCGGCACCACGTTGCCCGGCAGCCGCAGCCGTTGCCGCACACCGGCGGTGTCGGCGATCAGCACAGGCGTCTCGGCGCGTCCGGCGGGCCGGTCCCCGGTGGCGCTGAGGCGTTCGGTGGTCAGCGCCAGCCGGGTGCCGTCGGTGGAGGCGGTCTGCGGCACCCACCGGCCCGGCAGCCGTACCCGCTCGGAAACGTTGCCCCGGCTGGCGTCGACGCGCCACAGGTCGGTGTCGGCGTCGTTGGCGGCGGCCGTCCACACCAGCCGCCCATCGGCGGTGGCCACTCCGGCGCCGATCCTCTGCCGGTCGGCACCACGCAGCACGGTCAGCCCGCCGTCGAGGGTGACGAGCAGTGGGTCCGGTAGCGGGTCGGCGGCGGCCGGGGTCGGCTCGCAGCCGACCAGGGTGGCGGCGCCGGCCCCGGCCAGGGCGGTCAGCAGGGTACGCCGCGAGAACGTCGTGTTCGCCATCATGACCGGGTGACACCGGCGGGCCGTTTCGGGTTCCCACTCGGCGCGATGGAACCTCATCGGCACGGGCGGTGTCAGTAGGGGTGATCCCACCGGAGGTAGCCCTGGACGACGAGCAGTTCGTCACCCGCGCGCAGGCAGGTGACCTGGCGGCGTACGAGTCCCTGGTCGCTCGGCACACTGCGGCCGCGTACCGGACCGCGGTGCTGCTCGGCGCGGGCTCCGATGCCGAGGACGTCATCCAGGAGGCGTTCGTGAAGGGGTACCGCAAGCTCGACCGTTACCGAGGCGACTCGTCGTTCCGCTCCTGGTTGCTGGCCATCGTGGCGAACGAGACACGCAACCTGCACCGCACCCGGGAGCGGCGCAACGGCCTGGTGCTGCGTGCGGCGCGGGTGGCGTCGGGCTCGGAGATCGTCGAGGACGACGCCGTCGGCGCGGTCCTCGCCGGGGAGCGCCGAGCCGCCCTCGTGCGGGCCCTGCGGTCGCTGCCGTCGCGGGACCGCGAGGTGATCGTCTGTCGGTTTCTGCTGGACCTGACCGAGGACGAGACGGTCACCATGCTGGGCTGGCCCCGGGGCACCGTGAAGTCGCGTACTTCACGGGCACTTGTGAAACTGCGCGGCCTGCTCGCCGTCGAGGAGGTCAGCCATGGATGACCTGGAGCGGGAGCTGCGTGACCTGTCCGGCTGGTTGGCGACCCCCGAACCACCGGACGTCACGGCCCGGGTCCGTGCCCGGCTGAGCGCCGCACCAGCCGCCCGCCGCGACACGGGCCGCCGACGCTGGCGGTACGCGCTGGCGGCGGCCCTGGCCGCGCTACTGGTGGCGGCGCTGCCGCCGGGGCGGGCCGCGCTCGCCGACGCGATGGCGGGCCTGCTGCGCTTCGCCGGCGTCACCATCAGCACCTCGCCCGACCGGACGCCGCCGACCGGCGTTCCGTCGCCGCCGCCGGGGCAGCGCACCACCACCCTCGACGAGGCGCGCCGGTTGGTGCGCTTCCCGATCCGGACACCGACCGTGCTGGGTCCACCCGAGCAGACCCTGCTGGCCGACCCGGACGGCACCGGCGGGTACCGGGTGGCGAGCCTGCTCTACCGGGCCGGCACCCTACGCCTGGACACCTTCGACGGCCGCCTCGATCCGGTCTTCTTCAAGCAGGCCGGCGGGTCGGACGCCGAGTGGACGCAGGTGGGTGCCGGCGAGGCGATCTGGCTCCGTGGCCCGCACCCGGTCTCCTACGTCGACCGCGACGGGGTCGTCCGCCAGGCGAGCGCCCGCCTCGCCGCCGCGACCCTGATCTGGGCGGACTCCGGGGTGACGTATCGATTGGAAGGCGATCTGACCATGGCCGAGGCGGTCGCCATCGCCACCACCCTGGGGTGACACCGCAGTACCAATTCTCCGCATTCGGTCACGGTCGTACGGTGTCGGTGACAATTCCGGGCGATCACGCCTGTAAGCGTGATCAACCAGCGCCGCCGGAGTCGCCCGGTTCCTCCGCCCGCCCGTGGTTCGGTATCGCCTTCGTAACGGGCCCACAACGATTCCTCCCGGACGAGCCGGATGAACGCCGCCCTGAGTCCTACCGGGATTTTTCCGGGACCGGGATGCGAGCGATCAGGTCGCCGAAGCGACGCGGCGGAACTCCCGGTCCAGCTTCCGGACGATTCGGACCTCATTACAGACCAGCGCTTGTTAGCGCAAACACCCTGTCACGTAGAGCCACGTTCGCAGCCGCCCTGCTACCGCCACCGATAAGCCCGGCTGACCAGCGACGTCCTCACCCTCGACTCCAGGTCACGGAAGTTTCGGAAACGTGTCTTGTTTTTTTCGGACAAGTCTGCGACCGTTTGGCCGTCGGTGGCCTGGGTCACTCCGAGGTTGATCGCGATGTGACCGCGAGGCGAGCCCGGACCAGCGCCTGTCGACAGGAGACAACCCTTCGGCGCCGCCACGGTGCACGTGCTGGCCTTCGGCTCGTTCGCAGGGGTGTTTCAGGTTGGCGGACTTGGCAGAGAGGAAAGATTGATGAGGGCGAGAAAACTACTGGCTGTGTCGGTAGCCCTGGCAACGGGCGTCCTGGCGACGGCGGCCTGCGGCGGCGACGACTCGGACGGCCGTAACAGCGACGGCTCGGTCACGATGAGCTTCTGGCACAACGCCAGCACGGGGCCGGGTCAGGCCTTCTGGGAGAAGACCGTCGCCGACTTCGAGGCCGCCAACCAGAACGTGAAGATCGAGATTCAGTCGATCCAGAACGAGGACCTGGACGGCAAGCTCCAGACCGCCCTGAACTCCGGCGACGCCCCCGACGTGTTCATGCAGCGCGGCGGCGGCAAGATGGCCGCGATGGTCAAGGCCGGCCAGCTGATGGACATCACGGACTCGATCACCGACGACACCAAGAAGGTGATCTCCGAGGGGTCGTTCACGGCGCAGACGATCGAGGGCAAGGTCTACGCGATGCCGGTGGCCGTCCTGCCCGGCGGCTTCTTCTACAGCAAGGACCTGTTCACCAAGGCGGGCATCGCCCAGCCCCCGGCCACCGTCACCGAGCTTCAGGACGCCGTGACCAAGCTGAAGGCGGCGGACGTCCAGCCGATCGCCCTCGGCGCGAAGGACGCCTGGCCGGCCGCCTTCTACTACTACTTCTTCGCGCTGCGTGAGTGCAGCTCGGAGACCATCACCCAGGCCGGTCAGACGATGACCTTCGACGACCCCTGCTGGCTCAAGGCCGGTCAGGACGTGCAGAACTTCGCCGCGTCCGAGCCTTTCAACAACGGCTTCCTGACCACCTCCGCCCAGCAGGGCGCCGGCAGCTCGGCCGGTCTGCTCGCCAACAAGAAGGCGGCGATGGAGCTGATGGGCGCCTGGAACCCCGGCGTCATCGCCTCCCTGACCCCGGACCAGAAGCCGCTGCCCGACCTGGGCTGGTTCCCCTTCCCCAGCATCGAGGGCGGCGCCGGTCAACCCGGCGCGATCCTCGGTGGTGTCGACGGCTACTCCTGCTCGGCCCAGGCCCCCAAGGCCGAGTGCACCGCCTTCCTGAACTACATGGCGAAGACCGAGGTGCAGAAGGCCTACTACGAGGCGTTCAACGCGCCGCCGGTGAACAGCGAGGCGCAGGCCGCGGTCACCGAGCCGCACCTGCAGTCCATCCTCGCCGCCTACAACCAGGCGCCGTTCGTCTCACAGTGGCTCGACACGGTCTACGGGCAGAACGTCGGCAACGCCCTGAACACCGCCGTGGTGAACATGCTGGCCGGCAAGGGGGATCCGCAGGCCATCGTCGACGCGGTCAAGGCCGCCGCCAAGAGGGCGCAGTAGTCCGAACGCCATGTCTGAAACGCAACACGAGAGCGTACGGCTCGCGCCGGACCCGGCACCGGGTCTGACGAAGGTCGGGGGTGACACGCCGGTCGTGTCGCCCCCGGCCCCGCGCCGCCGACCCAAGGGCATCGGCTGGGCGGCCCGGCTGGAAATCGCGCTGATGACGGGGCCGACACTTATCGTCTTCCTGTCGTTCGTCATCCTGCCCGTGGCCATGGCCGCCTACTACGGCTTCTTCAGCTGGCAGGGTTACGGGCCAGCTGAGGACTTCATCGGTTTCCGCAACTATCTGCTGATCTTCGAAGACGGCACCTTCATCGACGCCCTGCGCCACAACGGCATCATCGTGGTGCTGTCCCTGCTGTTCCAGGGGCCGGCGGCCATCCTGCTCGCCCTGCTGCTGAACCGGCAGATGTGGGGGCAGACGCTGATCCGGGTGCTGGTCTTCATTCCGTACGTCATCGCCGAGGTGGTCGTCGGCACCGGCTGGAGCCTGATGCTGCACGGGGAGGGCGTGGTCAACGCCGTCCTCGAGCGGATCGGGCTCGGCTGGCTGCAGAACGACTGGCTCTCCGATCCGAAGATCGCCATGTGGACGCTGATGGGCATCCTCACCTGGAAGTACATCGGCTTCGCCGTCATCCTCTTCCTCGCCGGGCTACAGGGCATCCCGGAGGAGCTGACGGAGGCCGCCGCGATCGACGGCGCGTCGTACTGGCAGATCCAGCGACGCATCACACTGCCGCTGCTCGGACCGACCATCCGCATCTGGGCCTTCCTGTCGATGATCGGCGCCCTGCAACTGTTCGACCTGGTCTACATCATCTGGGGCCAGTACGTGGCGGCGACGGCGGGGACGTCGACGATGGCCACCTACATGGTGGCCAACGGACGAAACGCGGGAGAGTACGGGTACGGCAACGCGGTCGCCGTGGTCCTGTTCTTCATCTCGCTCTTCGCGGCCCTGCTGTACCAGCGGTTCATCCTGCGCCGGGACACCGAGGGCGCGATCACCGGAGGGAGGCGCTGATGGCCGTGACCGCCGTAGCGGGGCGCCGGGCGCCGCGCAGGTCATCCCGGTCCAGGAAGCCGTTCAGCTGGACGGACCCGTCGGTGTACTTCATCGCGCTGCTGCTCATCGCGACGATGCTGGCCCCGGTCGTCTACATCATCCTGGGCGGCTTCCGGACCAACGCGGAGATCACCACCGACCCCGCCGGGCTGCCCACCACCTGGCAGACCCAGAACTACCTCGACGTGCTGACCGGCAGCACCTTCTGGCAGCAGGTGTTCAACTCCACCATCGTGGCCCTGGCCACCACGGCCGGGGTGGTGACGCTCGGTCTGATGACCAGTTTCATCATCGCGCGCTACCGATTCTGGGGACGGGGGGCGATGTACGCGCTGTTCGCCGCCGGCCTGATGTTCCCGCTGACGGTGGCGATCACCCCGCTGTACATCCTGGTCAAGAACCTCGGGCTGATGAACACGCTGCCGGGGGTGATCCTGCCGCAGATCGGGTTCGGCATCCCGCTGACCATCATCATCCTGGTCCCGTTCGTACGGGCGATCCCCGACGAGATCCAGGAGGCCGCGTCGATCGACGGTTGCAGCCGACTGGGCTTCTTCTGGCGGATGGTGCTCCCGCTGGCCATGCCGGGCGTCATCACCGTGGCCATCCTGACCTTCATCCAGAGTTGGAACGGATACCTCCTGCCGCTGTTCATCCTGAACCGGGAGGAGACCTTCACGCTGCCCCTCGGTGTGCAGGCGTTCGCCTCGGAGTACTCGGTCGACACGGCCAAGGTCCTGGCGTTCACCTCGCTGTCGATGATCCCGGCGCTGGTCTTCTTCAGCCTGTTCCAACGCCGGATCGTCGGCGGGCTGACCGGAGCCGTGAAGGGCTGATCCGTCAGCGGAAGCGGCGACAGTTCCTCGACGCGCCCGGCTCACCCGGTCCAGACTCAGGTCTGACCGGGCGAGCCGGGCGCGTCGGCGCGTCGGCGCGTCAGGCGGTAGCGCCACCCCGGGCGACGGCTGCTACACCCGGCCTTGCAGGACCGTGCCCATCCGCAATGCGACGTCCTTGCGCCGGTCCGAGTCACCGATGTTGGCCTTGATGCCGCAGAACTCACCGCTGCCGCACGGGAACCACAGCTCGCCATGGATCTCGTCGTAGACGGCCCCGTCGGCAGATCCGCTCACCGGCTCCCCGATCTCGGCCACCGCCTCGTACTCGTCCTTGGACAGCACCGACGCGTGGATCGCCTCCCCACCGGAGGTCGCCGTCCACACGCAACCGCCGAGTTGGTAGTCGTGCTGCCCACCGTCGTGCGCCCCGATCGCGTCCGCGACCTCGTCCGTGGTGAGGCGTTCGCACTCCTCGCCCTTCGGCTCGGTCAGCGACCCGGCGGCGTCGTCCGGCGCCGCTCCGTCGACGCTCTCCGCCGCGCCCGGAGCCTCCCCCGGCGTCGAAGAACCTGAGCCCGCATCGCTCCCACACGCCACGAGCATGGCGAGCACCCCACCGACGACCGCAGCCTGGGCCAGCCTTCTGAGGATCTCCATAGGTCATCCCTCCGCCACGGCACCGCTTGCCGCTGATGACCAACTCCAGCACGACCAGCCGAAACTTGAATCGGTAGATTCCCCCGGCTTTGCCGGTTACGAGTGGGAGTCGAACGGCTGCCGGTACGGTCAGGCGGCGGGTGGGACGGCCAACATCGCCAGCGGCACATGGTGCTGGCCAGCGTGGATGTCGTGGTCGCGCAGGCTGCCCTGCACCACCGGCCGCGGGAACGAGATCTTCACGACGTTCAGCGAGGGAATCCGGTAGAACTGGACGTCCTGTGCCGTGACACCGTAGAGGCGGGCGATCACCGAGGCGTCCAGGAACGTTGGATCAGCGACCACCGCATAGGCATCGGCGTCGCGGGCGAACACCTCCATGGTCACCCAGAACGGACCGGCGTTCTTGGACCGGACCTCCAGCGCGAGATCGGCGACCACGGTCATCGGTTGTCCTCCAGACAGACGCGGAACAGGGCGCTCGGCGACGACACCTCGACGACGTGGTTCAGCACGAACTCGTACACCGCTCCGCGTTCCGTCTCGGCCGGTGACGTGGCGAAGGCGAGGCTGGGCAGGTAGTCCATGTCCGGCGTGGGCAGGTGCAGCATCAGTGGGTTGGCGACCTTCGCGACCGCGGTCGCGGTCGCCTGGTCCGCCGCACGCACCAGGAGCATCACGCCCACCTCGCGGGGCGGGCCGGTGGCCGGGTCGAGGTCGCCGAGGATCGCGTCGTACCCGTAGCGGCGGATGTCGAAGCTGTAGTCGCCCTCGCCCAGCCCGATGGTCCCGGCCACCCACTCGATGATCATCTTGCGGAGCAGGGCGGTCCAGGTGTCGATCTGGCCGAGGATGTGCGGGTCACGGATGGCGGTGAACGACATCGTCTCGTACCCGGTGATCCGGGCACCCTCCAGCTTGATGGTGTGCTGCGCGGCGGGCTCGAACCGGGAACCCTCGACACGGACGCGCCGTTCGTCCAGGGCCCGGTAGACCGCGTCGCCGACCTCGATGGTGCCGGCCGGCTCGCGCATGGTGAACGGGTTGACCGTCTCGTAGAGCATGTGCGCCGCGACCGAGGTGGGAGTGCAGGCATTGCTCGGATCGAGCGGCTCGATGGTGAAACCGGTCGCGTCGACGGTGGCCAGCACACCACCCGCACGCGGGTTCGTGGTGCACTGTCCGCCACACTCGACGATCTTCGCGGCGTGCCACACGGGCCCGGCCGGCATTCCCTTGAGCAAGGGATAGGCGGCGGCCACCGCGGTGTCGGTGGCCCGTCCGGCGAGGACCACGTCGGCGCCGGCAGTCAGAGCCGCGGCGATCGGTTCGTGGCCCATCATCCCGACGATGTTGGTGCAGCTCTCCAACGTCGCCAGGTCCAGGTCGCCGGCTGGCGGCAGGGGGCGGATCCGGTCCAGATCGAGGTCGGCGGCCTGCTGTGAGCTGTAGATCGTGGCCAGCCGCAGGTCCAGGCCCTCGGTGGCGAGGATCTCCCGGGTGATGCCGGCAACCCAGTCGACCCCGGCATCGGTGCCGCTGGTGCCACACGAGCCGATGATCAGCGGGATGCCAGCCGTGGCCGCCGACCGCAGCAGCAGGCGCAGGTCGCGGGCGACCGCGGCGCGGGCGGTCTTGGCGGTGCCGGTGCCCAGGTAGTAGGGCCCGGAGTCGGTCGAGCCGCCGTCCACGGCGACCACGTCGGCGCCGAGGGCCAGTCCACGTTCGACGGTCTCGGGCGGGAAGCCGGCGCCGAGCATACCGACCGGCACGAGAATACGTACGGAGTCAGGGTTGGTGGCCATCGTTCCTCAATTCTTGGCGATCGCTCGGCCGGCCTGCCGGCCGGAGAAGAGACAGCCGCCCAGGAAGGTGCCCTCCAGGGCGCGGTAGCCGTGCATGCCACCGCCACCGAAGCCGCTGGCCTCACCGGCGGCGTAGAGGCCGGGTACCGGCTGCCCGGTGGCGTCCAGGACCCGCCCGTCGAGGTCGGTGTGCAGGCCGCCGAGGGTCTTGCGGGTGAGCACGTGCAGGCGCACGGCGATCAGCGGTCCGGCCTCCGCATCGAGGATCCGGTGCGGTGGGGCGGTCCGCATCAGCCGATCCCCCCGGTAGTTCCGGAAGTTCCGGATCGCGGCGAGTTGCAGGTCCTTGGTGAACGGGTTGTCCAGTTGCCGGTCGCGTGCCTCGACCACCCGCCGCACGTCGGCCGGGTCCAGCAGCGGCGTCTCCGTGAGCGCGTTCATCCCGTTCACCAGGTCGTCCAGGTCGGACGCGACCACAAAGTCCGCGCCGTGGTTCTTGAACGCCTCCACCGGCGCCGGCGCACCGGCCCGGATCCGGCCGAGCACCTGGCGGACGCTACGGGCGGTCAGGTCCGGGTTCTGTTCCGAGCCGGAGAGCGCGAACTCCTTCTCGATGATCTTCTGGGTCAGCACGAACCAGCTGTGGTCGTACCCGGTGGACCGCAGGTGAGCCAGGGTGCCGAGGGTGTCGAACCCGGGCGAGAGCTCCGCCGGCAGCCGGCGCCCGAGGGCATCCAGCCAGATCGAGGAGGGTCCGGGCAGGATACGGATGCCGTGCGCGTCCCAGATCGGGTTCCAGTTCTGCACGCCCTCCACGTAGTGCCACATCCGATCCGGGTTGATCACTGCGCCGCCGGCCGCCGCCGCGATGTCGATCATCCGGCCGTCCACGTGGGCCGGCACCCCGGAGATCATCTGCGTGGGCGGCGTGCCGAGCCGCTCCGGCCAGTTGCGGCGGACCAGGTCGTGGTTGCCGCCGATGCCGCCGGAGGTCACCACCACCACCGGCGCGGACAGTTCGAAATCCGCGACTACCGTCCGGCTGGTGGCGGTGCCGCGTTCCGCGCCGCTCGGTTCGAGGACCTTTCCGCGTACGCCGGACACCGTGCCGTTGCTGCGCACGATCTCGTCGACCCGGTGCCGGAACTTGACCGTCACCTTCCCGGCGCGCATCTTGGCGACGAACGGCGCCAGCAGCCCCGGCCCGGTACCCCAGGTGATGTGGAAGCGGGGCACCGAGTTGTTGGCACGCTCCGCCCAACCGACGATCGGGAACAGTTTGACGCCGAGCTGGCGTAGCCAGGCCCGTTTCTCGCCGGCGGCGAAGTCGACGTACGCCTCGGCCCAGCGCCGGGGCCAGTCGTCCTCCGGCCGGTCGAACCCGGCGTTGCCCAGCCAGTCCTGCCAGGCCAGCTCACGCGAGTCGCGGATGCCCATCCGGCGCTGCTCGGGCGAATCGACCAGGAACAGGCCGCCGAACGACCAGAACGCCTGGCCGCCGAGGCTCTGCTCGGGTTCCTGGTCGAGGAGGAGGACGTGGTGCCCGGCGTCCACGAGTTCGGCGGTGGCGACGAGCCCGGCCAGGCCGGCCCCGACAACGATCACGTCAGCGGTCATCTTCTCTGCTCCGGGTCGATCAGGTGGGCGTTGACGGAGGTCTGCGGGTTACCGGCCAGGGCGGCGACCAGTTCGCTCGCGCCGCACCGACCCGAGTCGCGGCGGGCCTCGATGGTTTGGCCAGCCATGTGCGAGTAGACGGTGATGCCGTCGACGCCGCGCAGCAAGCTCTCGGCGGGCAGCGGTTCGACGTCGACCACGTCGAGGGCCGCCCCGGCGATCCGGCCGGACCGGACCGCCTCGGCCAACGCGGCGACGTCGACGATCGGCCCGCGTGCCGTGTTGATCAGATGGGCGGTCGGCTTCATCCGGGCCAGCGCCGCAGCATCGATCAGGTGCCGGGTGCGCGGGGTCAGCGCGGTGTGGATCGAGACGTAGTCGGCGGCGCGGAGCAGGTGTTCCAGCGGGACCTCGTGCCCCAGCACCGTCATACCGAACGCCTCGGCGAGTGGTCGTACCCGCTGGGCCACCGCGCCACGACCGATCAGGCCGAGGGTCTTGCCGCGCAGTTCGTGCCCGTCCCGCCGCGGCCAGTCGCCGGCCGCGACCCCGACCGCCATCGGGACCAGATGCCGCGCCTGGGCCAGCAGCAACGCGAGGGTGTACTCGGCGACCGCGTTGGCGTTGATCCCGGGCAGGTTGCTGACGCTGATGCCGAGCCGGGTGGCGGCCGGTACGTCCACCGAGTCGTATCCGACACCGGTGCGCACGATCGCCCGCAGCCCGGGCGAGGCCGCCAGCACCTGCTCGGTCATCGGCTCGTTGGCGATCAGCGCGCCGTCGGCACCGGCCAACGCGGCGATCAGGTCCGCCGGTCGGCGCGGCCCACGCATCGGGTCGTGCCGGGTGGTGAAGCCCTGGCCGGTGAGGTAGGTGTCCACCTCGTCCCCGGGGCGCAGGTAGTCGGTGGTGATCAGAATGGTCGACATCGGCTCTCTCTCAACGTGACAGGGCGGGAGTCGTCTCGCGGAACCGTTCCAGGCGGGCCAGCCGGATCACCACCACACCGGCGAGGGTGGCCAGCACGGCGATGTCGAGCAGCATCCAGTTCCAACCGACGAGGTCGACCGCCGCGCCGACCAGCGCCGGCCCGGCGAAGCCGCCCAGGTACCAGGTGACCGCGTAGAGCCCGGTGTAGGCGCCGAGCATCCGGCTGGACGGGGCCAGGTTCCACAACGCGACCGCCGCGTTGATCAGGAATCCGGCGGCGCCCATGGCGGCGACGCAGAACAGCACGACAGTGCCGGTGGGGGTCCGCACGACGGCGCCGGCCGCGAGCGCCGCGGCGAAGACGGCGATGCCGATCAGGATCACCCGCAGCCTGCCGAAGCGCTCGGCCGCCAGCGCGGCCGGATAGGCCGCGATCAGGTACGCGACGCCGCTGGGCAGGGTGAGCCCGCCCGCTTCACCGCGGGTCAGGCCCAGCACCTCCATGCCGTACGGGGTCATCAGTGACCGGGACGCGAACCAGGCGCCGCCGAAGAGGAAGACGGTGAGCAGTAGCAGTACCCGCCGCCGGTCCCGGCTGGTGACCAGTTCGGTGACGACCCGCCACAGTGGTGATTTCGTCTCGCCGGGTCCGGCGGTCGCGTCCTCGGCCACCGCGGCCCGATAGGCCGGGGATCGGCTGTCGCGCACCTTCGTGATGATCACGGCGGTGACGACAAGCATGATCGCCGCCGGGATGACGAAGGCCGCCCGGGGGTGGTCGTCCACCACCAGGAGGCTGATCAGTGACGCCACGATGATGGTCAGCGAAGTGGCGATCTTGACGATGGCGTTGGTTCGGCCGCGTCGCTGCGGCGGTACGAAGTCCGGGGTCAGCGCCTCGGCGAGCGGTCGCATGGTGTTCGCGACCAGCGCGTAGCAGACCATCACCGCGACCAGCGTGACCAGCGAGGTGGTCCAGGGCAGGAGCAGGAAGAACAACGCGCCGAGGGGCATGCCCACCGCCAGGTACGGGATGCGCCGACCCCACCGGGTCCGGGTGTTGTCGGACCGGTTGCCGATCCAGGGCTGGATGAAGATCCCCAGCAGGTTGTCCATGCCCATCAGCACGCCGACGAGCGCGGCGCTCGTGACGTGCTCGCGCAGCAGAACGGGCACCTGGTTGTCGTAGAAGTTCCAGGTCGACTCCTGCGCGAACAGCGCGAGAGCGATGAAGAACGTGATCTTCCGGTATGACACCTCGTCGCGAGTCTTCATGTCGGCCATGTCACCTCCACGTAACGTGTGCCGCGTCACGCTAGTTTGCTATAGCAAACTCGTCAACAGTTGCATGCAATTTAGGCAATGGCATGAGTTAGGGTGTGGCCATGACAGTCACGGAGACGCTCGCCGATCAGGCGTACCGTCAGGTCCGCGCCGCCATCGCCGCCGGTGAACTCGCAGCAGGAGAGAAGGTGACCGAGCGCGGCCTGGCCGAACGCCTGGCGATCAGTCCCACCCCGGCCCGCGAGGCGCTGCGACGGCTGGAGTCCGACGGGCTGATCGAGCGGATCGGGCCGCGTACCGTGCTGGTCGCCGAGATCCGTGACGCCGCCATCGACGACCTCGCCGAGGTCGAGGTCGGCCTGCGCGGCCTGGTCGCCCGGTTCGCCGCCCGGCACGCCACGGCCGACCAGCTCGACGCCCTCGACGAGATCCTGGACCGGGCCGACGACCTCCTGATCCTGCTCAAGGAGCGCCGCACCCAGGGCCTGCCGACCGAGCGGCACCTCACCGCCCTGCTCGACACCATGGTGGAGTTCAACGAGACGGTGAACGCCTGCGCCCACAACCCGGTCCTCGTCCGGATGCTCGACCAGAGCCGGGTGTTCACCCGCCCGCAGCGGCGGGAACTGCTGTTGCAGCGGGTGGCCGAGGACGACACCTTCGGCATGGAGCGTTACACCAGCCACCGCGCACTGGTCCGGGCACTGCGTGCCGGCGACTCCACCGCCGCCGAACGCATCGCCATCGCGGACGCCCAGGGCGGCCTCGACGCACTGCGGAGGGCCCGATGAACCACCGGATCGCCGTCATCCCCGGCGACGGGATCGGCAAAGAGGTCGTACCGGCCGGGATCGAAACCCTGGAGGCGACCGCCGGGCGCTTCGGCCTGCGGCTGGAGTTCACCGACTTCGGTTTCGCCAGTGCTGAGTACTGGCAGCGGCACCAGAGGATGCTCCCGGCCGACTGGGAAGAGACGCTGCGCGCCTTCGACGCCATCTACTTCGGCGCGGTCGGCTGGCCCACCGTGGTGCCCGACCACATCTCGCTCTGGGGCAGCCTGCTCCAGTTCCGGCGCACCTTCGACCAGTTCGTGAACCTGCGCCCCTGCCGGCTCATGCCCGGCGTCCGGAGCCCCCTCGCCGACCGCGAGCCCGGCGACATCGACTTCCTGGTGGTACGCGAGAACACCGAGGGGGAATACTCCAGCGTCGGCGGGCGCATCTTCGAGGGCACCGACCGGGAAACCGTGCTCCAGGAGACGGTGATGACCCGGATCGGCGTCGATCGGGTGCTGCGCTTCGCCTTCGAGCAGGCACAGAACCGCCCGCGACGACACCTGACCTCAGCCACCAAGAGCAACGGCATCGCCATCTCGATGCCGTACTGGGACGAGCGGGTGGCCGCGATGGGCGAGCAGTTTCCCCGCGTACGGGTCGACAAGTTCCACATCGACGCCCTCGCCGCCCAGTTCGTACTGCACCCCGAATGGTTTGACGTGGTCGTCGCCAGCAACCTCTTCGGTGACATCCTCTCCGACCTCGGCCCGGCCTGCACCGGCACGCTCGGCATCGCGCCGAGCGCCAACATCAACCCCGACCGCCACCACCCGAGCCTCTTCGAACCGGTGCACGGCTCCGCACCGGACATCGCCGGCCAGGGCATCGCCAACCCGATCGGCCAGATCTGGTGCGGCTCGATGATGCTGGACCACCTCGGCCATCCCGAGGCCGCCGCCCATCTCCTCGGTGCCATCGAGGACGTCCTGGCGCTCGGGCCGAAGCAGGCGCCCCTCACCCCCGACCTGCACGGCACCGGCACCACCGCCGAACTCGGCCACGCGATCGCCGAACGCGTCCGGGAGCGTTGAATCCCTTCCGCGCCCGCCGGAGATCCCCGGCTGCGGGGCAGTACCGCTTGGAGTCAGTGCTGGACGAGCCCACCGACCGGGACCGGCGGGACGTGCCCGGTCGCCGGACGCGTCCGCGCCAGGGCGAGGCCGACGTCCACGAGGGAGGATCGGCACAGGTGAACCACATCCGGTACCGGGGTCCAGACCGATTCCGCGGTCGCGCCGTTCGGCTCCGGCCGGAAAACGCCTCCCGTGATGCGGACCTGGTAGAAGATGCCCACATTCTGGTGCACGCGTCCTGACCGTGCCTCGGCGGCGGGAATCACCCGGGAGTCCACCCCCAGCAGGCGTTCGACCACCCCGTCGCAGCCGGTCTCCTCGGCAACCTCCCGAAGCACCGCGTCGAACGGATCCTCCGCGTGCTCGACCCGGCCGCCCGGAAGGGACCAGTTCGTCTCGCCCGACGGCCACACGCAACGGACGAGCAACACCCGCTCATCGTCGATGCACACGGCGTAGGCGGCCAGCCGGAAACTCATCCCAGCAGTGGTCCCCGTGCGCGGACCCGGAACGGCGGGAACCCCGCCACGCTGGTCATATGTTGGCGAGCAGCACGTCGAGTGGCTGGGGCACGGTGTCCCGGGCGACAGCGGCCTCGACGAGCAGGCGGGCGTAGCGCAGGTTGCGGCGCGAACTGCTGCGCAGGAACCGCCACAGCTGCGCGTCGGGATCCCGACCGCGCCAGGCGGGCTGGCTCTGGAACCCACGGAACAGCCGCAGCTCGCCCTGGGCCTCGAAGAGGGCTTCGACATCCGCGCTGCCGACGGCACGGATCAGCTCGTCCTCCAGGTCGTCGACGCAGACCTGGAACCCGAGTTGCGCCATTTCAGCTCGACTGCGAGGCGTACCGACACCCGCCTCGGTCAGCCCACGCCGGAAGATCTCCTCCTCCCGCAGGTCGCAGAGGCCGGCGAGGCGCAAACCGGTCCCGGGTGGGCCCAGCCTGGACAGGAAGCGACCGATCGCGTGGGCCCCGCCGATCGGAACGATGACGATCCGTTCGGCGGCGAGATCGCGGCCACGACCGGCCGCCAGCGTCTCCAGGGCGATCTGGTCGCTGATGCCCTCCACGAGCACCGCGGCCACGGCCGACTCGGCCTGCGCCAGGGCCCGGGCGGTGGCCTGCATCGATGCGGCATTGCCGCCCAACGGCCCGTCCAGACCGATCCGGGCCGGCTCGCGGCGCGAGGTGACATCCATGGTGGGCCTCCCCCGTCCGGTCGGCGGTGGAGCCCCGCGACGGGCGACAAAGACAAAGGCAGAGAGTCACCTCCCTGCCACTCCTAACGTATAGCGCACCGGGGGGCTTGTGGCAAGACCCGGGTTCTGCCGCAGAATCCTCGGCCGGACAACCTACCGACGAAGAGACGGGGGCACATCGTGCGGGAGCTGTCGACGTACGAGACGACCGGGCAGTACGTGTTGGGCCTGCACGACATCGACGAGACACAGCTCGGAGTCGTGGGCGGTAAGGGGGCCCACCTGGGCGTGCTGACGCGGATCCACGGCCTGGGGGTGCCGGCCGGCTGCTGCGTGACCACGGCAGCGTTCCGACGGGTCATGGCCGAGGTGCCGTCGATCGACGATCGGCTCGACCAGCTGGCGCGGCTGGACCCAGACGACCGGGACGAGATCCGGACGCGCAGCGCCGAGATCCGGCACGCCATCGAGGCCGTCCCCGTGCCGGTCGAGCTGGCGGCGGCGATCACCGGCGCCGTCGACGAACTCGACGGGCAGGCCGCGTACGCCGTCCGGTCCAGCGCGACCGCCGAGGATCTGCCGACGGCCTCCTTCGCCGGTCAGCACGACACGTACCTGAACGTGCTGGGCGCGGCCGCGGTCGTCCAGCACGTCCGCCGGTGCTGGGCGTCGCTGTTCAGCGAGCGTGCGGTGACCTACCGCCAGCGCAACGGCGTCGACCACCGTACGGTCCGGATGGCTGTTGTCGTGCAGCGCATGGTCTTCCCGGACGCGGCCGGCGTCCTGTTCACCGCCGACCCGGTCACCGGCAACCGGAAGGTCTCCTCCGTGGATGCCAGCTACGGCCTCGGCGAGGCTCTGGTCTCCGGCCTGGTGAACCCGGACGTGTTCACGGTGCGCGACGGCGAGATCGTCGGCCGGGCGGTCGCCACCAAACAGCGGGCCCTCCACGCCCTCCCCGACGGCGGTACGCGGGAACAGGCGATCGACCCGCAGCGGCGGGAGCAACCGACCCTGACGGACACCCAGGTCGTACGGCTCGCGCAGCTCGGGCGGCGGATCGAGGCACACTTCGGCTGCCCGCAGGACATCGAGTGGTGCTTGGTCGGCGACGCCTTCCAGATCGTGCAGAGCCGGCCCATCACGACGCTGTTCCCCGTCCCGGCAACCGGCGACCAGGACAACCACGTCTACGTCTCGGTCGGCCATCAGCAGATGATGACCGATGCCATGAAGCCGCTGGGGCTGTCGATGTGGCAGTTGACGGCCATGGCGCCCATGCAGGCGGCCGGCGGCAGGCTCTTCGTCGACGTCACCCAGCGGCTGGCCTCCCCCGCGACCCGCGCTGCCCTGTTGAAGATCATGGGTAAGGGCGATCCGCTGGTCAGGGATGCGTTGGAGACCATCCTCGCCCGCCCCGACTTCATTCCGACGGGGCCGGACCCAGACGCCCCGACGCGGCCCGACGCGAAGACCGGTGGCGCACCGGCCGCCGCCCCAGCGGTCACTGCGATCGACACGGACCCAGCCATCGTCGCCGGACTGGTCGAGCGCAGCCAAGCCTCCATCGCCGCCCTGCGGCGCGACATCCGGACGCAGACCGGCACGGCGTTGTTCGACTTCCTGACAACCGCGTTCCAGGAGCACAAACGAGTCCTCGGTGACCCGCTGAGCATGCAGGCGATCATGGCGGGGATGGAGGCCACCTGGTGGCTCAACGACCACCTCTGGACGTGGCTGGGCGAGAAGAACGCGGCCGACACGCTGACCCTCTCCGCCCCCGGCAACGTGACGTCGGAGATGGGGCTGGCGCTGCTCGACGTCGCCGATGTGATCCGCCCGTACCCCGAGGTGGTGGCGTTCCTGCATGACGTCGAGGACGAGAGCTTCCTCGACGAGTTGCCCGAGCTGCCCGGCGGCACCGATGCGCGCCACGCCATCGAGGCGTACCTCGACCGGTACGGCATGCGCTGCGTCGGCGAGATCGACATCACCAGGCCACGGTGGCGCGAGCGTCCCACCACGCTGCTGCCGGTGCTGCTGGAACACCTCCGGCACGCCGAGCCGGGTGCCGCCGAGCGTCGTTTCGAGCAGGGCCGGCAGGCTGCGGAGCAGAAGACACGGGAGGTGCTGTCCCGGCTGCGGGCCCTGGCGGACGGGGAGCGCAAGGCCACCGAGACCAAGCGGATGATCGACCGGGTCCGCACCTTCGCCGGCTATCGGGAGTACCCGAAGTACGACATCATCAGCCGCTACTTCCTTTACAAGCAGGCTCTACTGGCCGAGGCCGAACGTCTCGTCGAGGCACGGGTGATCCGCGACAAGGAGGACGTCTTCTTCCTCACCTTCGGTGAGTTCCACGACGCCGTACGCACCAACCACGTCGACGACCGGCTCGTCCGGCAGCGCCGGGAGGAGTTCCGGTCGTACCAGGCGCTCCGGCCACCCCGGGTGCTCACCTCCGAGGGTGAGGCCGTCACCGGGTCGTACCGACGCGACGACGTGCCGGCCGGCGCCCTGGTCGGTCTGCCCGTCTCCAGCGGGACCGTGGAAGGACGCGCCCGGGTCATTCTGGACCTGGCCCAGGCCGATCTCGAACCGGGCGACATCCTCGTCACCACCCACACCGATCCCAGTTGGACGCCCCTGTTCGTCGCGGTCGCCGGCCTGGTGACGGAGGTCGGCGGACAGATGACCCACGGCGCGGTGATCGCTCGGGAGTACGGCCTGCCAGCCGTGGTCGGGGTGGCGGACGCCACCCGGCTGATCCCCGACCGGCAGCGGATCCGCGTGCACGCCACCGACGGGTATGTGGAGATCCTGCCCCGATAGACGCGCTGGCACCGGGATGGAAGGCTTGCCCGGTGGTCGGATTCCCGGACGTGGCAGCGGACGAACGCAGCACCCTGGAACAGTTCCTTGACTTCCATCGCCAATGCGTCCTCGACACTCTGGACGGGCTCGGTCGTGACGACGCGGCGACCCGGCTGCTGCCGGCGACGGACCTGACCATCGGCGGCATCGCCAAGCACCTGGCACGGGTGGAAGACCTCTGGTTCCAGGAGAGGCTCCTCGGCGTCCCGGCGCCCGAGCCCTGGGCGTCGGCGCCGCTGGACGTCGACCCGGACTGGGACTTCCACTCCGCTCGCCAGGATTCTCCCGCCGACCTGGCTGCGTTGTACGCGGTTGCGTGCCAACGGAGCCGACGCGCCGCCGCCTGCTTCGTGGACCTCAGCGATCGCGCCGCCAAACCATCGTTCGGCGGCGGCCCGGTGAGCCTCCGGTGGATCTTCTTGCACATGATCGAGGAGACCGCCCAGCATCGCGGACACCTGGATCTTCTTCGAGACGCCCTCGCACGACGAGCCCGCTCTTCGGCTGCCGGATAGCCGGCCCCTCGCGCAGGCGCAGTTCAGGTGGTCAGCCGTCGGCCCGCGTGTTGCCGACAGTCGCGAGGTCGCGCAGGGCGAAGCGCAGGTGCTCCCACTCCTCGCCGAGGATCACGTGCAGGCAGCGCCGGACCGACACCTCGGTCTCGGCCGACCACGGGTTCCGTCGAGGCTCGGCGAGCAGTTCCGGGGTGACGGTGGCGAGGAACTCGCGGACCATGGCCTGCCGCTCGGCCCGCAGGTCGAGCACCTCGGACAGCGCCGGCTGCTCCGTTGCGAAGATCGAGGTGTCGAAGCCGTCCGTCGCGTACTCGACGTGCGGCTGCCCGAGCGGGTGGAAGGGTTGCGGCAGGCGTAGCACCGCCTTGCCCAACCAGGCGTCGGCGGCGAACGCGAGGTGCCGCAGCGTCTGCGCGAAGGACCACTCGCCATTGACCGAGGTGTCGACGGCACCGGCGGGCATCGCGGTCGCCCGCTCGACCGCCGCGGCCCAGGCCCGTTCGAGCGCCGCCCATGCCGCCCGCAGTCCCTCCGGATCCTCGGCCTGCCTCAGCTCCCGACCCGGAAACCGCCGGTTCAGCTCGGCCTCGACCAACGGCACGACGTCGACCCCGTTGACCAGCAGCGACCCCTCCGTCAACCACGGTGCGTCGATGTCGAGCCCCCGCACCTCGACGCCGCGCATCACCGCCCCGGCCAACGTCGACCTGATGAACCGTGCCCCCTGTAGGTCCCGATCGACGAACTCGGCCTGCTGTTCCTGAACCATCCGGACTCCTCCCGTGTACGAATCGCGGCGACACTATCGGGGAGGTACGACGTCGCCGTCCGGTCGTTGATCCGGGTGACCGATCCGCCTTGCCCGTCGATACGCCAACCCATAGCCTTGATCCGCAGACGTCAATGGATCACCACCCACGGCGTCGCGATGGTGTGGCTGACCGCGTTCCCGCCGGCCGTACCGCCGGGTGGTTGCAGCGACGGGGGAATCCTTGATGCGACGACCGACGACGTGGACGATCCGGCTGGCCACCGCCCTGGTCGCGGCGGGAAGCCTGGTGGCGGCGACGGGTGGGGGCGGCATCGCGCACCGGCCCGCCACCCCACCCACCGCCGTGGTCGACTGGAGCGCCGAGCGGCAGACGGTCGACGGCTTCGGCGGGTCCTTCGCCTTCCACAAGGCGGGCGGCGTCCGGCGGCTCGGCGAGCCGCTCACCTCGCAGATGCTTGACATGATCTTCGACGATCGGGCGGGGATCGGCCTGGACATCGTGCGCGTCATGGTGGGCGACGGCGGCGTGTGGGGCGACCAGCTCTACGACGGCCCGACGCAGACGATCGAGCCGGAGCCGGGCGCCTTCGTGTGGGATCGGCCCGACTGGGCGCAGCGCAAGGCCGACTTCGACGCGTACCAGATCTGGTTGATGCGGCAGGCGCAGGCACGCGGCGTCGGGACGATCCTCGCCAGCGTGTGGAGCCCACCGGCGTGGATGAAGCAGAACAACAGCGTGACCTCCGCCAGCCCCACCGGCGCGCCGAACAAGCTTCGACCCGACATGTACCAGGCGTTCGCGGACTACCTCGCGGAGTACGTGCTCGGCTACGAGCGCGAGTTCGGCATCAGGATCACGCACCTCTCCCCGACCAACGAACCCGACATCTCCACCGGGTACTCCAGCTGCCAGTGGACCGCCGAGGAACTGCGCGTCCTGGTCCGCGACCACCTCGGTCCCACGTTCGAGCGACGGGGCGTGACCGCGAAGATCGTGCTCGGCGAGGGCGTCGCCTTCCACGAGGGGTACGCGCTGCCCGCGATCAGCGACCCGGCGGCGAACCGGTACGTCGACGTCGTCGCCGCGCACGGCTACGCCGGGCTGATCGACGACGCCACCCGGGCCGCGCCCACCGCCTTCACCACCTCACACACGCTGGGCAAGACCATCTGGCAGACCGAGTACATGAACCAGGGCGCGCCGCGCGACCGGCTGTTCGTCAACAACACGATAAGCGATGGCCTGCGCTACGCGACCCTGATCGGCAACCTGTTCGGCGAGACCCGGCTGGGCGCCTACTTCTGGTGGTGGCCGGTGGCGAACAACGGCGCGGACGGCTCGGACCTGATCCGCCTGGTCAACACCGGCACCCCGCAGAGCGGCAACCCGACCGAGAACGGCCAGTACCGCATCTTCAAGCGGTACTACACGTTCGGCCAGTACAGCCGCTTCCTCGACCCCGGCGACGTGATGATCGACGCCACCAGCACGCCCGCGCCCGGGGTCACGGTCACCGCGTACAAGGACGAGTCGACGCACGACTTCACCATCGTCGTGGTCAACAACAACCCGAACGACGTCCCGCTCACCGTCGAACTCACCGGCGGCTTCCCGCTGCCACCGGAGACCAGGCAGGACTGCAAGCGAGGCGGCTGGGCCAACTTCGACAACCCGACCTTCCGCAACCAGGGCGAGTGTGTCTCTTACGTCGCCGCCGGCAAGGGTCCACGTCCGTCGGTGGTGCCGTACCGCACGTCGGGCAACGAGAACATGAAGAAGCTGGCCGACATCCGCACCCACGACGGATCCTTCCACACGAAGCTGCGGGGTCGAAGCGTGACCACGTTCGTACCGAAGTGGTCCGAGCTGCCCGCGCTGCCCGACCGCAAGGACGTCTTCTCCACCTATCTGGCCGAGGAGAACGACGGGCAGTCCGCCGGGCTGCGGGTGACCAGGACGCCCGAGCACGGCAAGGTCGTCACAGGCGTACGCGACGGCAGCCACCTCCGCTGGACGAACGTCAACTTCGCGGACGGTTCGGCGGCGGGTTTCGCCGACCAGAAGGGCCAACTTCGTTTGCACGCCACCGTCGCCCCGAAGGCCGGCGGAGTCATCGAGGCACGGATCGGCAGCCCAGACGGTCCGCTGGTCGGCTCGATGACCGTGCCATCGGGGTCCGGCACCGACTGGGTGACCACGACGACAGCGATCGACACCAGCCCGTCGGCCGCGAACGGCTTCCACGACCTCTACCTGGTCTTCACCGGCGGCGCCGGCACCCTCTTCACCATCGACCGCGCCGAGTTCAGCGACTGAGCGCCGGCGGTGGTTGTCCCACCGTCTACTGTAGAGTCCTCGGATCCGCCAAGGGCGTCGTGACCGCTGGGGGTCAACCGCCCGGCCGCCACCGAGATGAGGTCGGGAATGGTCGACGCAGATCAGCAACGCCGCAGCACCGTCGCGACGGTGCTGGCCAGGGCGCTGCCCGGGACCGCCGCAGACGTGCCGTTGGCGATGGCCCGCGAGATCCTCGACGTGCTGCCCGACCTGCGTCTGCTCGACGATGCCCGCGCCGCCCAGGCCACGCTGGAGCAGACAATCGAGCGGGTGCAGGCAGAACTCGACCGCAGCCCCTGGACCGTCGAGCTGCCGCCACCGGGGACCAGCCTCAGCGAGGCGTTGCGTGCGGAGGCCCGGCTGCTACGGCGGACCACCGCGACGAAGACCGGCACCTATGCCATCGGATTCACCGCCGGTTTCGACGCCTTCGTACGTGCCCTGGAGGCGCGCGCCACCACCGTCGGCCCGCAGCCGCGTCCCGGCGTCGCCACTGACAGCTCCGCACCCGTGGTGCCGGATGAGCGCCCCAACAGCGTACGGCTGGCCGTCTCGTCACGCGTCGCGGGGCTGCCGGCCGACCCCGCAGCCCGGGAGGAGTATCGGCGGATCCTGATCGGAAACGAACTCGTTCGCTACGGCCACGACACCGGGGTGAACTCCACCGAGATGGCGTCAGCCATCGCCAACCTCGTCCTGGCCGCGCTACCGGAGATCGACACGCTGCCGGAGGCACGTGACGCCCTTCAAGCCAGGGAGGAGGAACTGCTGGCTCTCTGGCACCGGCTGGCCGTGGCACAGGCGGAGTGCGGGCTCAACGCGGCCGAGACGCGCTGGCGCAACGCGCTGGCCAGGGAGTTGCGCCAGCAGGCCGACACGGTGACGCCGAACGCCGGGATGACCGACAGCTTCACCATCGGCTTCAGCCTCGCCAATCAGTCCCTGGCCCGCAAGCTACGCGCCCGCGCCGACGAGATCAGCGTCCTGCCCGTCCCGATCGACCCCTGGGCGCTGCCGAAGCGCGACGACGAGCCCGAATCCTGACCATCCGGCCGAAGCACGGTGCCCCGGGTGCCGCCCGGCGCGGCACCCGGGGCGTCCCGGGCCCCGTCGGCCCGCTTATCCGCGCACCGCGACGGTGTCGACCGTCGCGGTGCGCCGCTGGTGGGAGCGGATCAGCTCGGCGTAGCGGTGGCCGCTGGCCTTGACCGTCCGCCGTTGGGTGGCGTAGTCGACGTGCACCAGACCGAACCGTTTGTCGTAGCCGTACGCCCATTCGAAGTTGTCCAGCAGCGACCAGGCGAAGTAGCCGGCCAGCGGCGCACCCCGGCCGACCGCCGCAGCACAGGCGGCCAGGTGGCGTTCCAGGTGGTCGATGCGCTCGGTGTCGTCGACCGTGCCATCGGCGGTGACCACGTCCGGCCAGGCCGAGCCGCTCTCGGTGACCAGGATCCGGGCCGGGGCGTACTCCTGGCTCACCTCCACCAGGAGCCGTTCCAGGCCCTCGGGGTGCACCTCCCAGTCCATCGCGGTGTGCGCCGCCCCGAGCACCGGGACCTGCCGGGCGTACGGCGCCGGGCCGTCCGGGTCGTCGGCCGCCACCTGCCGGAAGTAGTAGTTGACGCCCAGGAAGTCAGCCGGCGCGGCGATCACCGCGAGGTCGTCGCCGCGTACCGGCGGCTCGACGCCGTAGGTCTCGACCATGTCGGCCGGGTAGCCGCGACCGTGCAGCGGGTCCAGCCACCAGCGGTTGACGTGCCCGTCCATCCGGTGGGCGGCGGCCACGTCAGCGGGACGGTCGCTGGCCGCGTCGATCGGGCTCAGGTTCAGCACCGGGCCGATCGACGCCGGCCGGTCGGCGTGGGCCCGGATCGCGGCGGTGGCCAGGCCGTGCCCGAGCAGCACGTGGTGGGCGGCGGACACGGCACGGCCCAGATCCCGCTCGCCGGGCGCCATCCGCCCTTCCAGGTGACCGATCCAGGCGACGCAGAGCGGCTCGTTGACGGTGCACCAGTCGCTCACCCGGTCCCCGAGACGGGCCGCGACCACCGCGGCGTAATCGGCGAACGCCTCGGCGGTCTCCCGGCGCGGCCAGCCACCCCGGTCCTGCAACGCCTGCGGCAGATCCCAGTGGTAGAGGGTGACGTGGGGCCGGATACCGGCGGCCAGCAGCCCGTCGGTCAGGCGGTCGTAGAAGTCCAGACCGGCGGCGTTCACCCGGCCGACCCCGTCGGGGCGGACCCGGGGCCAGGCCACCGAGAAACGGTACGCCCCGACGCCGAGGCCCCGCATCAGCGCCACATCCTGCGGCCACCGGTGGTAGTGGTCGCAGGCAACCTCCCCGGTGTCGCCGTTGTCGATCGCGCCCGGCCGCTTGCAGAAGGTGTCCCAGATGGAGGGCGTACGGCCATCGACGGCGGCGGCGCCCTCGATCTGATAGGCCGAGGTGGCGACACCCCAGAGGAAGTCGGGCGGCAGCGTGGACAGGTCCGGCACGGGCGGTTTCTCCTCGGTTCTGGTGATGGACGGGCTCACTTGACCGCCCCGGCGGTGAGGCCGGCGACGAAGTAACGCTGCAACGCCAGGAACCCGGCGACCACCGGAACGCTCACCACCAGCGAGGCCGCCATCACCTGGTTCCAGTAGACGTTGAACTGGGTGGAGTAGCCCTGGAGACCGACGGCGAGGGTGCGACTGTCCTCGTTGGTCAGCACCGAGGCGAACAGCACCTCGCCCCAGGCGGTCATGAAGGCGTACACGGTCACCGCGACCACACCGGGCACCGCGGCCGGCAGTACCACCTGGAACAGGGTGCGCAGCGGGCCGGCACCGTCGACCTGGGCAGCCTCGTCCAGCCCACGCGGGATCGAGTCGAAGTAGCCGACCAGCATCCAGATCGAGAATGGCAACGAAAAGGTCAGGTAGGTGATGATCAGGCCGGTACGGCTGGCGTAGAGCGCGATGCCGGTGGCGTTGCCGAGGTTGACGTAGATCAGGAACAGCGGCAGCAGGAACAGGATGCCGGGGAACATCTGGGTCGACAGCACGGTCACCGAGAAGACCTGCCGGCCCCGGAACCGGTAACGGCTGACCGCGTACGCGGCGAAGATCGCCACGCTGACCGAGAAGATGGCGGCGACGCTGGCCACCAGCAGGCTGTTGAGCAGGTAGCGGCCGAGCGGGACCGTCGACCACATGTCCACGAACGCCTGCACCGTGGGACGCCGGGGCCACCAGGTGAAGGCGCCCTGCACATCTTGCAACGGTTTGAGCGCCGAGCTGACCATCACGTAGAGCGGGACGAGGACGAAGCCGGCGAGCAGGGTCAGCACGATCCGGCGCGACCAGCGTTCGGCGGCGGTCTCACGCATCGTTCCTCCGTCGGTTGGTCAGCAGCAGGTATCCGGCGGTGACCAGGAGCAGGAACAGCAGCAGCACCACCGACATGGCCGAGCCGGTGCCGAAGTCCCAGGTCTGGAACGAGCTGCGGTAGATGTGCAGCGAGATGAGGTCGGCCTCGGCCGGGGCGGAGCCACCGAAGAGGACGTACGGGGTGTTGAAGTCGTTGAAGGTCCAGAGAAAGAGCACCAGCAGCAGGACCAGGTTCACCGGGCGCAGCATCGGCAGGGTCACCGAGCGCAGCCGCCGCCAGAACCCCGCGCCGTCCATCGCGGCCGCCTCGTACAGCTCGTCCGGGATGTTCTGCAGACCGGCCATCACGCAGAGGAAGGCGAACGGCCAGGTCCGCCAGATCGAGACGATCAGCAGCGCCACGAAGCTGTTGTCGCCGATCAGCCAGAACGGCGGCTCGTCGACCAGGCCCAGCTGGTCGACCAGGACGTGGTTGACCAGGCCCGTGTCGCGCTGGAAGAGGAAGGTCCAGGTGATCACCGCGGTGTAGACCGGCAGGGCGTACGGGGTGAGGAAGAGGGCCCGTAGCACGGCCCGGCCCCGGAACGGTCGTTGCAGCAGCACGGCGGCGGTGGTGCCGAGCATCCAGGACAGGCCCACGGACAGCACCGTGTAGAGCACGGTGACCCGGAACGAGCGGAGCAACTCGGCTCCGGCGGCGGAGTTGAGGTCGAACACCACCCGGTAGTTGTCCAGCCCGACGAAGGGCGCCCCGGACCAGTCGCGGATGTGGAACTGGGTCAGCTCCAGCAGGCTCATCCACGCACCGACGAGCATCGGGACGACGTGGATCGCCAGCTCCAGCACAACGGCCGGGGCGAGCAGCAGGTACGGCAGCAGGGACCGGCGGGGCCGGCGGCGGGCTGCGGGTCGGGACGGCCGGCCGGTGCCTGCGACGCGGTCGGCGGCGGGTGGCGAGGTGGTCGTGGTCATCGAGGTCCCTTCGCGGGCTGACCGTGGGAGGGTCGGCGGCACCTCCCACGGTCAGCGGTCCGTGGTCAGCGCATCTGCTGCTGGGCCCGGGTCAGCTTCTCCCGGACGCTGTCCTCGGTGACCGGCCTGCCGCTGGCCGCGTCGGCGAAGAGTTCCTTGATGGCGGTGCCGACGAGCGTCTCGAAGGTGCTCTCCTCGGGCACCTGCGGCAGCGGCGCCGCGGTGGTGGCCAGGGTCTGCGCGAGGACCTTCTGCTCGTCGGCGGCGAAGGCCGGGTCGGCCGCGACGGTGCCGACCGCCGGCAGTGAGCCGTACGTCTTGTTCAACGTGACCTGCTCGGTGTCGCTGGTCATGAACTTGACGAACTCCAACGCCCCGTCGAGGTTCTTGGTGTGCTTGAACACCGCGATGTTGATCCCGGCGACCATGCTGTTGACCTGCTTGCCGCCGGCCGGCGGGCTGGCCAGGAACGGCACCGGGGCCACCCCGTAGGCGTCGGCCGCCATGTTCTGTGACTTGAGGTTCGCGCCGGCGGCCTGCCAGAGCAGCATCGCGGCCTTGCCGTTGGCGAAGTCGGAGACGGACTGGTTCTGCGCGTACTCGGCGTTGCTCGGGTTGACGATCTTGTCGACGGCCATCAGGTCGACGTAGCGCTTGACGGCAGCGACGTTCTGCGGGGTGTCGAAGGTCGGCGTGCCGGCGGCGTCGAACCACTCTCCGCCGTACTGCTGGGCGAAGGTGAAGGCGTGGTGGGCGTTCTCCGACGGGTTGGCCCCCTCCACGGCGAGGCCCCATTTGCCGTCGCCGGTGAGCTTCCGGCCGACCTCGGCCACCTCCTCCCAGGTGGTCGGCGGGGCGGTGATGCCGGCGTCGGCGAAGGACTGCTTGTTGTAGTAGAGCGCGTAGGCGAGGCTGTAGAGCGGTACGGCGGCCGGCGGCTTGTCGGGCGCTCCGGCGGCGGCGAGGGCGGCGGGGACGAAGCGGTCCTTGCCGCCGACCTTGTCGAGGGTGGCGTCGTCGAACTCGACGAGCGCGCCGGTGGCCTGCAGCGAAGCCGACCAGGTGTTGCCGATGTTCACCACGTCCGGGCCCTGCCCGGTGGTGGCGGCGGCCAGCAGTCGGTTGAGCAGGTCGGACCAGGGCACGACCTCGACGTTGACCTTGATGCCGGTCTGCTGTTCGAACTTGTCCAGCTCGGGCTGGAGGATCTCCTTGTCGGCCTCCAGACTGGCGCCCTGGTTGCTGGCCCAGTACGTGAGGGTCTTGCCGCCATCGCCCGGCTCGCCGCCGGAACCGCAGGCGGTCAGCGACGCGGCGGCCAGGACGGTCGCGGTGAGCATCGCAAGGTGTCGTCTCGACACGGTCTGCCCCTTCGGTCTCAGGGTCGTGGTGGTGGAGGGAGTTACATCACGGCTTAATTAATGTCGTCATTAAAATGGTTCGGCGGAGGGTCGTCAAGCACGGGGTCGTACAGTCGCCCGGGGGCGGCCGACAGGATGAGGTGACACGTGGAGCTGGCGCGGGCGACGAATCGCAGCGTCCGGTTGCGCAACCGGTCGGCCCTGCTGTCCCGGATCTTCCTCGACGGACCACTGACCCGGCAGGATCTCGTCCGGGGCACCGGGCTCAGCCAGCCGGCGGTCAGCAACGTGGTCGGCGACCTGATCGACGAGGGCCTGGTGATGGAGGCCGGTGCCGCCGAGTCCGACGGCGGCCGGCCGAGCATGATGCTGCGGGTGGCACCGCGCCACGCCGTCGTGGTCGGCGTCGACGTGGGCGAGACCCGGGTACGCGTCGAACTGTTCGACCTCACGATGACCGTGCTGGGCAGCGTCGAGTACCCGCTGGAGCACAACGGCACCGAGCCGGTGACGGTGGCCGGTCACGTGCTGGCCGGCATCGACCGGGTGCTGGCCGACTCCGGGGTCGCCCGGTCCGAGGTGCTGGGCGTCGGCATCGGCGTCTCCGGGGTGGTCGAACAGGGCGCCCACGCGGTCGTGGACGCGCAGACCCTGGGCTGGCACCGGGTGCCGCTGGAACGGCTGATCGCCGAGGGCACCGATCTGCCCCTGCACCTCGACAACGGGGCCAAGACCCTCGGCCAGGCCGAGATGTGGTTCGGCGCGGGGCGGGGTGCCCGCCATGCCGTGTTCGCCCTGGTCGGCTCCGGCGTGGGCGCGGCCGTGGTGACCAACGGCGTCACCTATCGGGGCGCGTCCAGCAGCGCCGGCGAGTGGGGTCACACCACCCTGGTGTACGGCGGGCGGTCGTGCCGCTGCGGCGCTCGGGGCTGCCTGGAGGCGTACGTCGGGGCCGAGGCGGTCATCGACCGCTACCGGGAGGCCCGGCGCGGCCGACCGGTGCCCGGCGATGACGAGGAGTCCCAGCTCGGCGCGCTGGTGGCGGCGGCGGAGAAGTCGGAGACCGCGCGGCGGGTACTCGACGAGACCGCCGACTACCTGGGTGCCGGTGTGGCCAACCTGATCAACCTGTTCAACCCGGAGCGGGTGGTGCTGGGCGGCTGGGCCGCGATGGCGCTGGGCGGGCTGCTGCCCGCCATCCGCGCGGCCGCCGGCCGCCAGGCTCTCCGCGCGCCGTACGCGCAGGCCACCATCGAACTGGGCCGGCTCGGCGTCGACGCGGTCGCGCTCGGCGCCGCCACCCTCCCGATCGCCCGCCTGCTCGCCAACGGCGGCATCCGCCGCTGACGGCGACACCCACCGCCACAGGCCCCGGGAACCCGGCAGGATCCGCCCGTCACCGCCTCGGCCGGCCGTCATACGACGACCGGGCAGCCCTCCGCCGTGCGCATTGTTCCCACCGGGATCCCGGCGGCCGCGTCCGCCGACCGTAACCCTCGGCGACATCACGTCCGACCAGCAACCTACCCACCGCACGCTTTGCTCTGCTTCAACCGACGCAACGGTCACGATCCGTGTCGACACGCGGGCGAACGGCGCATCACCTCCCATGCGTCACCGCTGCTCAATGGCTAGTGCGTGGGTTGAAGCAGAGCAAAGCGGGGTGAGTGCGGTTCGGGAGGGCGGCGGGGAGTTACACGCTGAGTGAGGTTCACCCAGGGTCATCAATAGGGTGAATGCAGGTCGATGTCTTGACGGCGGCGCAACGTCGCCGCAACACTCTTCGGCAAGCGCGCTCCCCCACAGCGGTGCCAACCCGGCGGCATCGTGCGGCAGCGTCAGCCCGTCCCGAATCCCCGTCGCGCCCGTCGTCAGCAGCCCCTCGACCGACAGGCGACGTCATGACACCACCCGTTTCCCTCGTACCATCCACGCCAGGCCGCAGACCGCCCACCCGCAGCCTGCTCGCCGGACTGGCGGTGGCTCTGGTGGCCGCGCTGGTTCCGACCGTCGGCGCGTCCCCTGCCCAGGCCGCACCGGTTCTGCTCTCCCAGGGCCGGCCGGCCACCGCCTCCTCCACCGAAGGTGGCGCCTTCCCCGCCTCGGCGGCCGTCGACGGTTCCACCGGCACCCGCTGGTCCAGCGCCTTCAGCGACCCCCAGTGGCTCCGGGTCGACCTCGGCAGCCGCGCCACCATCACCGGCGTCACCCTGACCTGGGAGGCCGCGTACGCCCGCGCCTTCCAGATCCAGACCTCCGACGACGGCGCCGCCTGGACCACCATCCACAGCACCACAAACGGCGGCGGCGGCACCCAGACGCTGACCGTCACCGGCAGCGGCCGCTACGTCCGGATGTACGGCACCCAGCGGGCCACCGGCTACGGTTACTCGCTCTGGGAGTTCCAGGTCTACGGCGAGACCGGCGGTGGCGGACCCGGCGAACCGGTCGAACCGACCGACCCACGGAACCCCAACTTCGGCCCGAACACGTACGTGTTCGATCCCGCCACCCCCACCGCCACCATCCAGAGCCGGCTGAACACCATCTTCAGCCAGCAGGAGACCAACCAGTTCGGCCCGCAGCGGTACGCCGTGCTGTTCAAGCCGGGCACCTACACCGCCGACGTCAACCTCGGCTTCTTCACCCAGGTCGCCGGGCTCGGCATGTCCCCCGACGACGTCAACCTCAACGGACACGTCCGCGCCGAGGCGGCCTGGTTCGGCGGCAACGCCACGCAGAACTTCTGGCGGGCCGCGGAGAACCTGTCGGTGACCCTGCCCGCCGGGGTGGTCGTCGAACGGTGGGCGGTCTCGCAGGCCGCGCCGTACCGGCGGATGCACCTGCGCGGCGGCCAGAACCAGATCCAGCTCTGGGACGGATACACCGGCTGGGCCAGCGGCGGGCTGATGGCCGACACCCGCATCGACGGGCTGGTGGTCTCCGGCTCGCAGCAGCAGTGGTACTCGCGCAACAGCGAATTCGGCAACGGCTGGACCGGCTCGGTGTGGAACATGGTCTTCCAGGGGGTGGCCGGCGCGCCGGCCCCGAACTTCCCGAACCCGTCGCACACGGTCATCCCCACGACCCCGCTGATCCGGGAGAAGCCCTTCCTCTACGTCGACGGCACCGGGGAGTACCGCGTCTTCGTGCCGGCGCTGCGCGCCAACTCCTCCGGCACCAGCTGGTACAACAAGACCCCGGCCGGCTCGTCCATCTCGCTGGCCGACTTCTTCATCGTCCGGCCGGGCACCTCGGCGGCGACCATCAACAACGCCCTGGCCCAGGGCCGGCACCTGCTGTTCACCCCGGGCGTGCACCGGGTCACCGAACCCATCCAGGTCAACCGGGCCAACACCGTCGTCCTCGGCCTCGGGCTGGCCACCATCCAGGCTGACAACGGCACCGTAGCGATGCGGGTCGCCGACGTCGACGGGGTCAAGGTCGCCGGCATCATGTTCGAGGCCGGCGCCGTCAGTTCCCCGGTGCTGATGGAGGTGGGCCCGACCGGCTCCTCGGCCAGCCACGCCGCCAATCCCACCTCGCTGCACGACGTCTTCTTCCGCATCGGCGGGCCGGGCGTCGGCCGTGCCGCCACCAGCCTGGTGGTCAACAGCGACAACGTCATCGGCGACCACATGTGGCTGTGGCGGGCCGACCACGGCGACGGCGTCGGCTGGACGGTGAACACCGCCGACACCGGGCTGATCGTCAACGGCGACGACGTCACCATGTACGGCCTCTTCGTCGAGCACTACCAGAAGTACCAGACCATCTGGAACGGCAACGGCGGGCGGACGTACTTCTACCAGAACGAACTGCCGTACGACCCACCCAACCAGGCGGCCTGGATGAACGGCTCGACCCGGGGCTACGCCGCGTACAAGGTGGCCGACTCGGTGACCAGTCACCAGGCGTGGGGGCTGGGTAGTTACGCCTACTTCAACGTCGACCCGTCGGTGGTCGCCGAACGCTCGTTCGAGGTGCCGAACAACCCGAACGTGCGGTTCACCAACATGGTGACCGTGTCCCTCGGCGGCGTCGGCACGATCAACCGGATGATCAACAGTGTCGGCAACACGGTCAACGCCAGCAACCAGGTGTCGTACCTGACCGCCTATCCGTAGGCCGGTGGCGGCCCGGCCGGTGACCCCGGCCGGGCCCGCGCCGTCACGCCGGCCGGACCGGTTCCCGGGACAGCAGCGCACGCAGCGCCCGGACCACGTCGGCCGGGGCCTCCTCGGCCATGAAGTGGCCGCAGGTGACCGTCTCGTGCACCAGGTCCGGCGCCCAGCCACGCCACAACCCGGCGGCGTCATACCCCAGAGCCGCACTCCAGTCCTGCTGAAGCACGGTCACCGGCATCCGCAGCCGGTTACCCGCCGCCCGATCGGCGCGGTCGTGGACGACGTCGATGCCCGCGGTGGCCCGGTAGTCGGCGACGATCGAGTCCACCGACGCGCGGGACGCCGCAAGGTACGCCGCGCGTACGTCGGCGGGAATGGCTCCGGGGTCCCGGGTCCAGACGTCCAGAAAGTGGCCGAAGAAGGCGTCGGCGCTCGCCGCGATCATCTGTTCGGGCAGGCCGGGTGGCTGCGCCATCAGGTACAGGTGGAAGCCGACCGCCGCGTCCACGCCGTGCAGCACGTCCCACATGTCGAGGGTCGGCAGCACGTCGAGAATGGCGAGACGGGTGATGCGGTCCGGGTGGTCGAGGCCGGCGCGGATGGCCACGAGGGCTCCCCGGTCGTGACCGGCCAACGCGAACCGGTCGTGACCGAGCGCCTCGGCGAGCGCGACCACGTCGGCGGCCATGGTTCGTTTGGCGTACGCGGTGCCGTCCGGATCGGCGGGCTTGTCGCTGGCGCCGTAGCCGCGCAGGTCCGGCACGATCACCGTGTGGTCGGCGGCCAGGTCGGCGGCGACGTGCCGCCACATCAGGTGGGTCTGCGGGAAGCCGTGCAACAGCACGATCGGGCTGCCGGAGCCGCCGACGGCGGCGTGCAGTTCCACCCCGTCGGCGACGGGAACGCGCTGCTGGTCGAAGCCGCTGATGCGCGGGGTCATTCCAGGTCCTCCGGATCACGTGGGTGTCGATCGGCGGTTGCCGGTCGTCGACACCGAGGTTCGCCGGGCCGGATCAGCATCGGATGAGTGCCCGATGAGTGCCGGTGGACCGCCGCCATGATCGGCACTCGCCCTAGAGTGGTCACATGACCAGGCAGGACACGGTTCCGGCGGTGTCCTTCGGGGTGCTCGGTGCGGTAACCGCGTGGGCCGGTGGTCTACCGGTCGGGCTGAAGGGTCCCCGGCACCGCGCCGTGCTCGCCCGATTGCTGATCGCCCGGGGCCGGGTGGTCCCCGTCGACCAACTCCTCGCCGATCTCTGGCACCCGTCGTCGGAAGGGTCGATCGCGGCGATCCGTACCTTCGTGGCCGATCTGCGACGGGCCCTGGAGCCGGAGCGGCCGGCCCGCCGACCGGCCCGGTTGCTGATCACCACACCCCCGGGGTACGCGCTGCGCGCCCCCGCCGACACCGTCGACGCCTGGCGGTTCGAGGCGGCGGTGGTGGAATCCGGACGGCTGCTCGACCAGGGCCACCCCGAGGCGGCGCTGACCGGCCTGGACGGGGCGTTCGCCCTGTGGCGAGGGCCCGCCTACGCCGGGTACGACGGGGAGGGATGGGCCCGTGGGGAGATCAACCGCCTCGACGACCTGCGGTTGCTCGGTAGCCAGCGGCGAGCCGAGGCGCTGATGGCGCTCGGGCGCGACGTCGAGGCCGCCACCGTGCTGCGGGACGACGCCGAGGCCCACCCGCTGCGCGAGGACATCTGGCGGCTGTGGATCGTCGCGCTGTACCGCTCCGGCCGGCAGGGGGAGGCCCTCGCCGCGCTGCGCCGGGTCCGCGCGTCCCTGGTCGACGAACTCGGCATCGACCCTGGGCCCCGGCTGCGTCAGCTCGAAGGCGACATCCTCCGGCAGGCGCCGCACCTCGCCCCGACCACGCCCACCCCACCGACGCCGGTGCCGACGCCGGTGCCGGCTTCCTCTCCCGGGGTGCCGGCCGGGACCGACGGCACGACCCCGGAACGTCCCGACGTGCCGCCGGGGCGGCGTCCCTTCGTCGGCCGCGAACCGGAACTGGACCGCCTCGTACGAGTCGCCGCCGAAACGGCCCGGGACGGTGTGCCGGCTGTCGCCCTGATCTCCGGTGACGCGGGCGCCGGCAAGACCGCCCTGCTCGACGCGCTCACCCGCCGCCTGTCGGCCGATGGCTGGGTGACCGCCTGGGGCCGCGTCCCCGAGTACGACGGTGCGCCGACCGCCTGGCCCTGGACGCAGATCAACCAGGCGCTGACGGAGCGGGTCCGGCCGGCACAGCAGGCCACGCCGGCACCGCCGGCCGTCGCCGGACCGGTGCCCGGCGACGGCGGTGAACGGAACCTCGAGACGCTGCGGTTCCACCTGCGGCGCGAGGCGATCTCGCTGGTCGACACGGCAGCCCGGAAGGCCCCGGTGCTACTGGTCCTCGACGACCTGCACCGCGCCGACGAGGGCACCCTGGACCTGCTCACCGGCCTTTTCGCCGAGCCCGCACCGGCCAGCGGCCCCGTCATGATCGTCGCCGCGTACCGCACGTCGCAGGTCGGTGCCGGGCTGACGGCGACGCTGGCCCGGCTCGCACCCCGCGAACCGGCCCGGGTCTACCTCACCGGCCTGCCCGAGGTGGCGACCGCCGAGCTGACCCGGGCGGTCGTCGGGTTCGACGTCGACGCCACCACCCTCAGGTCGATCCACCACCGCAGCGGCGGCAACCCCTTCTTCGTCCGCGAGCTGGCCCGGTTGCTCGCCGCCGAGGGTCCGCAGGCGCTCGCCCGGGTACCCGCCGGGGTGCGGGACGTCATCCGGCACCGCCTCACGCAGCTGCCGGAAGCCACCCGCACCCTGCTGCGGCAGGCGGCGGTCGTCGGCCGCGACGTCGACCCGGAGGTGCTGTCGGCGTTGACCGGCGAGCCGGAACCGGTTGTCCTCGACGCTCTCGACCAGGCCGAACAGGCCGGTTTCCTCGGCGCGCACGGTACGGCCGGGCAGTTGCGCTTCACCCACATCCTGGTCCGCGACACCCTCTACGACGACCTGCCGGCGGCCCGCCGCGCCCGATGGCACGCCGCCACCGGCGAGGCTCTGGAACGGCTGCACCCGCACCAGACCGCCGCCCTCGCCCACCATTTCACCGCCGCCGGCAACCAGGCCACCGCCGGCCGTGCGGCCCGCTACGCGCGGTCGGCCGCCGAACAGGCCGAGGCGCGGGCCGCCCCGCACGACGCGGTCCGGCTCTGGGAACAGGCGGTCACCGCGTACGACCGGGCCACCGACGGCGACGCGCGCGGCCGGTTGGCGGCGCAGATGGGTCTGGGACGGGCCCTCGCGGTCACCGGGCGGCTGGCGCAGGCCCGCCGGCACCGGGCCGCCGCGATCACCACCGCGCAGCGACTCGACGACCCCGAGCTGCTGGCGGACGTGCTCACCGCCTTCGACGTACCGGCGATCTGGACCCGCAACGACGACGAGCCGCTGTCCCGGCAGGTCGCGCTGGCCGTCGAGACGGCACTGGCGGGCCTGCCTCCGGACGACCGCACGCGCCGAGGTCACCTGCTGGCCACCCTGGCGCTGGAGTTGCGCGGCAGCACCGGTGATCGCGGCTCCCGGGCCGCCCGCGAGGCGGAGGACATCGCCCGACGGACCGGCGACGTGCCGTTGCTCGCGTTGGCGCTCAACGCCCGCTATCTGCACACCTTCCACCGGGCCGGCCTGGCGCCGGAGCGGGCCCGGCTCGGCGTGGAGCTGGCGGAGGTGGCCCGCTCGCGGAATCTGGTGACCTTCGAGGTGCTCGGTCACCTCATTGCCATGCAGGCGTACTGCGCGGTCGGCGACCTGGCCACGGCCGACGCCCGCGCCACGGCCGCCGACCACCTCGCCCGTCGCTACGAGCTGCCCCTGGTCGGTCTCTTCACCCGGTGGTACGCGGCCCTGCGGCTGGCCATCGAGGGGCGGCCCGCCGAGGCGGAGGCCGCCTACCGGGAAGCGGATCACGCCCTGCCCGCGGACGAACTGCCCGGCATGGCGCGGGGGCTGGCCCCGCTGGCGCTGTTCTGCCTACGTCTCACCACCGGCGGCGAACCGACACCGGGCGAGACGGTCCGCTGGCGGGACGAGGACTGGGGCCCGTACGAACCCTGGGTCCGTCCGCTGCTGCTGCTCGCCGCCGGTCATCGCACCGAGGCCGCCGAGGCCCTGGAGGCCGTGCCGGACTCGCCGCACGACCTGCTGCGCGAGGCCCGCGGCTGCCTCGTCGCCCGGGCCGCCCTCGCGCTCGGCGACCGGTCCCGCATCCGCGCCACGTACGCCGACCTGCTGCCCGCCGACGGCGAGCTGGCCGGTGCCGGCAGCGGTGTGCTCACCCTCGGCCCGGTCGCCCGTCACCTCGGTGACCTCGCCGCCGCGCTCGGCGACCACGACCGCGCGCAGGTCCACTACTCGTCCGCCCGCGGGTGAGTGGGCTCACCTCCGCCGCGCCGGGTCGTCCTCGATCGTCACGTCGACCGGGCCGACCCGGAGGATGCCGTCGGTCAACGGAGTGCAGCGGAGGCCTCCCCTGCCACGCAGGCCACGCCACGCGCCGGGGCCGATGGTCACGTCCATCCAGGCGCAGGGGTGCGCCGCCCGGTTCGCCCGCAGCCGCACCGGACCCTGGCCCGAGTCGAGCACCAGCACCGAGCCGACCAGGTCGTCCACGGAGATGCCCCGGGTCAGGATGTTGCGCCGTACCTGAGCCAGGCCGGTCCCGGCCGGCAGGGATTCGGCCGCGATGATGGTGACGCTCGCCTGCCGGTGCGCGGCCTTGCCGAAGTACCGGTCCCCCACGATGCCCAGCTCGGCCCGGACCTGGATCTCGTCCACCAGCTCACCGGCCGCCGCCGGCGCCGGCCCATCGGCCGGCCGGCCCACGAACCGGTGCACGGGCGAGGCCAGCAACTGGACGATCTCCGGCATGCCCCGACCCTATGCCGGACGCGGTGACCGGGTCAGGAGAAGCGGCGTCCCTCGTCGCGCCGGTACGCCCAGCCGGCGAGTGCCGCCAGCCCGACGATCCACACCCCCAGCATGACCATCGAGAGCGGTTCGGGCCGGAAGTCGCCCACCGCCGTCCACATCAGCTCGACCGCGCCCCGCGTCGGCAGGAACGGTGCGATCGCCTCGATGAACGCGGGTGCCTGCCCGGGTGCGGTGAGCAGACCACCGCCCACGGCCAGCGGGAAGAACACCAGTTGGGCGACCACGATCGCCGCCTTGCTCGGCAGGGCGTACCCGATGGCCAGCCCCATCAGCGTGAACGGCACCGACACCAACGCGACGGCGACGGCGGCCAGCGCGAACCCCGCTGCGGTGGTTCGCGCCTCCGTGAGCAGCGCCGCGATGAGCACCACCGGCAGCAGCGACAGGTAGGTCAGGGTCAGGCCGGCCAGCACCCGCCCGGCGAACCGGGGCGCCGGCCCGACCGGCAGGGTCCGCAGGTACGGATCCCACGGCTGGGCCCGATCCTCGGCGACCCCGACGCCGTACTGGAAGACGTTCGCGCTGAGCACCGCGAAGGTGACCATGGCGGCGGTGGCGTAGGTGGCCCCGACCGGGTTGTCACCGACGGCGGGCACCACGAAGAAGAGCATCGCGACGGCTGGAAAGAAGGCGCTGCCGAACACCGCGACCGGAGTCCGGACGAGTTCCAGCAGTTGATAGCGGGCGTGGGCCAGGGCGTACTGCACGGCGGTCTCCTCAGGCGGTGGTCGGCACGCCGGCGTCCGCCGGCCGGCTCTCGGCGGTGATGGTGAGGAACGCCTCTTCCAGCGAGGTGGGTCGGACCTCCAGGTCGCGGAAGGCCACACCGGCGGTGACCAGATCGCGGACCAGTTGGTCGGCGTCGGCGGTGAGCAGGTGGATCCGCTCCCGGTCCCGTTCCACCCGGACCACGTTCGGCAGGGTCGGCAGGTCGTCGGCGGTCAGGCTGACCCGGCGCAGACCGACCACGGCGCGGATCGCGCCGACGCTGTCGTCGGCGAGCACCCGGCCCTGCCCGATGACCACCACCCGCTGCGCCAGCGCCTCGATCTCCTCCAGGTAGTGGCTGGTGAGCAGGACCGTACCGCCGTCGGCGTGGAAGGCGCGGATCGCGTCCCACAGCGCGTGCCGGGCCTCCACGTCGAGGCCGGTGGTCGGCTCGTCGAGCAGGACCAGCCGGGGCCGACCGACAAAGGCCAGCGCCACCGCCAGCCGTCGCCGCTGTCCCCCGGACAGACCACCGGTCTGTCGTCGGGCCAGGTCACCCAGACCGAACCGGCCGAGCAGCTCGGCCCGTGGGACCGGGTCGGGAAAGTGCGCGCCGACGAAGTCGACCACCTCACCGACGCGGAGCGAGCCGGGCAGCCCGGTCTCCTGTGGAGTGACCCCGACCCACCGGCGGCACGCGGGGTCGCGGGGATCGCCACCGAACAGCAGCACCCGGCCGCCGGTGGGGCGACGCAGCCCGACGAGCAGGTTGAGCAGGGTGCTCTTGCCGGCGCCGTTCGGCCCGAGGAGGCCGACCAGTTCGCCGGCCGGCACGTCCAGGTCGACCCGGTCGAGGGCCAGGACGTCACCGTAGCGTCGGGTGGCCTGCTCGGCCCTTGCGAGAATCATGACGTCTCCTTGGCGTCGGCGGATGCGAGCAGCGCCCGGATCGCCTCCGTGTACTCCTCGAAGGCCAGGCGACCGCGACGGGTGAGAGCGATCAGGGTGACCGGGGTACGACCCCGGTGGGTCTTGGTGACGGCGACGTAGTCGGCTTCCTCCAGCCGCCGCAGGTGCACCGAGAGGTTCCCTGCGGTCATCCCGAGAATCTCCTGGAGGCGAGGAAAGGCCACCTGGTCGGATTCGGGCAGGGCGGACAGGGAGGCGACCACCCGCAACCGGGCCTGAGCGTGGATGACCGGGTCGAGTTCGGTCATCGCCGACCTCGGCGACGCAGCCAACCGAGCAGTCCGGCGAGCAGCATCCCGCCGCCGCCGGCGACCGCGACGATCAGGGCGTGCCAGCCGGGGCCGGTGACGGTGCCCAGCAGGTTCACCACGGTGATCCAGACACCGAGCAGGAACAGCGGTCGGTCCAACCAGATCGCGCCGCCGGCCATGTGCAGGATGCCGGTCAGCCCCACCGCGAGGGCCGACCAGAGCAGGCCGACCAGGTCCGGCGGAAGGCTGTCGGACAGCCGGCCGGCGAGCACGAAGAGGGTCAGAAAGCCCAGCCCCCAGGACCAGCCGTACCAGGCGCCGCGCCGAGCGGATTCCCCGGTCACCTGCCCGTACGCCCGCGCGCCGGCCACCGTGCTGACGGCACCGGCGGCGGCCAGCAGGACGAACAACGTGGTCAGTGGCAGCCAGGAGGGCATCTCGACCAGGGGCGCATCCCCCGGCGAGTAGTAGAGAAAGTGCAGCCCGAAGCCGATCAGCCAGGCCAGCCCCCAGGGCCAGTAGTAGGCACGCGGGTCCGGCTCGAACTGACGGGCGGCGGTCGCCCGCTGCTCGTCGATCAGTCGCAGGGCGGCGGCCGGGTCCTCGGGTGGCAGGTCATCGTTGGCGATCACGCAAACTACTTTAAGATGCAAAGTCAAGCGTGCCGGCGGCGGCCCTGCCCGGGGACCCGTTGCCCCCGTCGGTCTGCGGACCGGCCAGCGGTCCGCAGACCAACGTGATCGCTCGTCAGCTTCCGCAGGTCAACGTGATCCCCTCCGGCACCGTGCTGGCCGAGGCGAGTAGCCCGAACGTGGTGGTGCCGCCCGGCGCGACGGTGCCGTTGTACGGCGCGTTGCGGACTGTGACGTCGGCGGCCGAGTTGTCGGGCACGCCGCCCCAGACCGACTGGATCTGCTCGTCACCGGACCACCGCCACCGGACGAGCCAACCGTCGAGCGATTCGCTGCCGGTGTTGCGTACGGTGACCGTGGCGACGAAGCCACTGCCCCAACGGGCGTCGATCGTGGCGGTCGCGCCGCAGGGGGACAACGGCTCCGTCCGCGCCGGACCACCGATCACATACGGATCACGCCGGGCCTCGACGTCGCTGAACCGGAACCAGTACTCGGTGTCCGGGGTCAGCCCGTCGAGCGTCACCTGCCCGTTGCGTTCCAACCCGGTGATTGCCTCGGCTACCGGATTCTGCCATTTCGCCGCGTCGTCACGGCTGGTGAAGAGCAGGACGGTCATGGGCAGGTCGTAGCCGCAGGGTGGGCCACTGAACATCAGCGAGTAGCTGATGGTGACGGAGGTGGCGGTGACCCCGGTGACCATGCCACTGATCGGCAGTGCCGGCGGGCACGCCACCGTCGGGGTCGGGGTCGGGGTCAGGCTCGGGGTCGGACTCGGACTCGGGGTCCACAAGGGCACCGGGGTCGGGGCGGTCGGGGTGTCGGCGGCACCGGCCGCCGTGACTCCGGCGACTGCGGCCAGGGTCACGGCGGTCAGCACCACGCCGAGCGTACGTAGCATCCGTTACCTCCAAGGGACGGTGACCGGTGGGTCGGCTGTGTCAGCCGACGACCGGTAGGTTGTCGGGCACCGGCCAACGGACCGCTGACGGCGTCGACAGCAGACGTCACGGTGGCGGTACGCGCACAAGAGGGCCGCCCGGACGCGTGGCATCCACGGCGCGCCCACGCCCGTCGAGCGACCGCATCGGCTCCCGGACGCGGTCGATGAGCCCGAGTCTCCCAGTCGACGTCCCTCGATACAACCGCCGCCGTCCGACGGTCCGGACACCCGAGCCTGCTTTGTCGCATCAGGTCCGGGCCCGCGCGGCAGGTCAACCCATCGACTTGGCGCCGTCGATGGCCTCGCGGATGATGTCGGCGTGCCCGGCGTGCTGGGATGTCTCCGCGATGATGTGCAGCAGCACCCGGCGGGCCGACCAGCGGGCGCCCGGCTCGAACCAGGGCGCTTCCGGCAACGGCTGACCGGCATCGAGGTCGGGCAGGGTGGCGACGATTTCGTCGGTGCGACGCGCCGCCTCGTCGTAGGCCGCCAGGATGCCGGCCAGGGTCTCCCCCGGGAGCATCTGGAACGACTGCGCATGACGCTCGTAGGCACCCGGGTCGTCGGCGCTGCCCATCGCCGCCGGACCATTGACGATGAAGTCGACCCAGTCGCGCTCGCAGTGCGTGACGTGCTTGATCAAGCCGCCCACACACAGCTCGCTCACGGTGCTGCGCTCGGCGGCCTGCTGGTCGGTCAGCTCCCGAGCGGTGTTGCGCAGGAAGAAGCGGTGCTGGCGCAGTGCCTGGAGCAGGTCGACGCGCTCGGCTGGCAGCTCGGTCTCGATCATGGTCGGCCCTTCGTCGGCGGTCAACCGGATGCTATTGGCCGCCCCCGACAGTCCCCTCCGACAGCGCTCGGCACATCCGGTCCAACTCAGCTCCACCGGCGGCGGTAAGCCTTCGGTGGCCCTTGACCGCAGACCGTGACCGGCTTAGCTTCATCGATCAGGAAGGTCTCTTAACTGATTTCGCCCACCCCGCCTGGGAGTGCCGATGCGATCACCCCGTTTCCGCCGCCTCACCGCCCTCGTCGCCCTGACCACTCTGCTCGTCACCGCCGCACCACCAACCGCCGCCAGCGCCGGCGGCAAGCCGAGCCGCAGCGACGGCTACCACCGGGTCGGCTACTTCACCCAGTGGGGCATCTACGGCCGGGCGTTCCCGGTGAAGAAGCTCGACACCTCCGGCGCGGCGAGCCGCCTCACCCACGTCAACTACGCCTTCGGCAACGTCAGCGAGGACGGTAGGTGCTATGTGGACGGCGGTCCGGGTGAGGGTGACGCCTGGGCGGACTACCAGCGTCCCGTCCCGGCGGAGGAGAGCGTCGACGGAGTCGCCGACGCCTGGGGCGAACCACTCAACGGCAACTTCGGCCAGTTGGCCAAGCTGAAGGCCAAGCACCCCGACCTAAAGGTGATGATCTCCCTGGGTGGGTGGAGCTGGTCCACGTACTTCTCCAACGCCGCCCGTACCGACGCCTCCCGCCGGGCCTTCGTCTCCTCCTGCATCGACCTCTACCTCAAGGGCAACCTGCCGATCCTGGACGGCGGCAGCGGCGGTCCCGGCGCCGCCGCGGGCGTGTTCGACGGCATCGACCTGGACTGGGAGTGGCCGAACTGGCCTGGCGAACCCGGCAACGTCATCCGCCCCGAGGACCGGGAGAACTTCACCAAACTGCTCGCCGAGTTCCGTCGGCAGCTCGACGCGTACGGCCGGCAGACGCGGCGGCACCACCCACTGACCGCCTTCCTCCCGGCCAACCCGGCCACCATGGACGCCGGCTACGAGGGACGCAAGATCTTCAAGTACCTCGACTTCGCCACCGTGCAGGGCTACGACTTCCACGGCACCTGGGAGGCGGTGACAAACCAGCAGTCGGCGCTGCGCGTACCCAAGGGTGCGCCGGACGACCCGGACTTCTCGGTCGAGGTGGCGATCGACGGCTGGATCGCCCGAGGGGCACCCCGGCACAAGCTGGTCCTCGGCATTCCCTACTACGGCCAGGGGTGGACCGGCGTCACCGGCGGTGGCAACGGGTTGTTCCAGCCGGCCACCGGGCCCGCGCCGGCCACCCATGCCGCCGGCTTCGAGGACTACAAACAGCTCAAGAACCTGGCCCGGGACGGCTTCACCGTCCACCGCGACCTGCGCGCCGGGCATGCCTGGCTGTTCGACGGCACGACCTTTTGGACGTACGACGATCCGGTGGTGGTGCTGCAGAAGACGCTCTACATCCGCCGGGCCGGCCTGGGCGGGGCGATGATCTGGTCGCTCGACGGCGACGACGACCAGGCCACCCTGACCAGGACGATCAGCCTGGGACTCACCACCCGATAGCCGTGCCGTTCCCCGGCCGCCGTCCCGCACCGGCGGCGGCCGGGCGGCAGGCACTCATCCGAGGATTCCCTCGTGCAGCGCGCGGAGCACCGCGTTCGTGCGGTCCCGCGCGCCGAGCTTGGTCAGGATCGTGGAGACGTGGTTCTTGACCGTCCCCTCGGCGAGAAACAACCCGTCGGCGATCTCCCGGTTGCTGTAGCCGTGCGCCACGAGCCGCAACACCTCCTGCTCGCGTTCGGTGAGGTTCTGCACCGGCGGTGCCTGCGGTCCGGCCGGGGACGGCCCGGAGCGGATCGCCCGCAGCATCCGGTTGGTGATCGACGGGGCGATGAGCGTGCCGCCGTCGGCGAGCGTCCGGATGGCCCGGGTGAGCTGGTCCAACGTGACGTCCTTCAGCAGATAGCCCCGGGCACCCGCGCGCAACGCCGCGAGCACGAGTTCGTCGTCGTCGAACGTGGTCAGCACCAGCACCGGGATGTCGACGCCGTCCGCGCGCAGCCGTTCCAGCGCCCAGATGCCGTCGAAGCGGGGCATCCGCAGGTCGAGCAGGATCACGTCGGGGGCGGTACGCGCGATGACCGGGAGCGCGGCCCGGCCGTCGTCGGCCTCGCCGACCACGTCGATCCCGGCCACCTCCAGCAGCCCGCGGATGCCCTGCCGGATCAGGGTCTGGTCGTCGACCACCACCACCCGGGTCATCGCGCCGGCACCCGCGCGGTCACCCGGAACCCGTCGCCGCCGTCGACCGACAGCTCACCGCCGAGCGCGGCGAACCGTTCGCCCAGGCCACGCAGCCCGTTGCCGAGCGTCGGTTCCGGTGCTCCCCGGCCGTCGTCGCGGGCGTCCAGCACGGTCTCCCGTTCGTCGCCGGTCACCGAGATCCGCAGGGTACGCGCGTCGGCGTGCCGGATGGTGTTGGTGACGATCTCCTGAGCGGCCCGGACGAACGCCGCGCTGTCGTCCTCGTCGACGCGTACCGCCGGGGACACCTCGATGGTCACGTCGAGACCGGGCAGGTCCTGCGTCACCCGACGCAACGCCTGCTCAAGATCGGGACTTTCGGTACGCAGCCGCCCGACCGTGGCCCGCACGTCGCCGAGCAGCTCCCGGGCGACCTGATCGGCCCGTTCAAGGTGGGTACGCACGGCTGGCCCCTCCAGGTGACGGGCGGTCTCCAGCTCCAGCGTCAGCACGGTCAGCTGATGGCCGATCAGATCGTGCAGTTCGCGGGAGATGCGCAGCCGCTCCGCCGTGGCAGCCGAGTCCGAGAGCAGGACGCTGGCGGCCTGCAACTCGACATGCGCCTCGGCCAACTCGCGGCGCATCCGCTGCTCCCGCAGCAGGGTGACCGAGCTGAGCAGCGTCGCCACCTGGATGAGCAGGTAGAAGATCAGAAGCATGACGCCGTCGGCCGGCGCCCGCGTCATCGACGCCGCACCGAAGGTGATCACCAGTGTGTTGGCGACCACGACCGCCAGACCCACCGGCAGCGGCACCACGTACACGCTCACGGCTGCGGTGAGGACCAGCAGCACCGGCAACAGCCCCAGGGTGGACGCGGTCAGCAGCAGGGCCCAGGCGGCGACGACGGTCGCGGCGAACGCCGCGAACCGCACCAGCCGGGACACGCGGGTGGCCACCGAGACGAGCAGGGCGACCAGGTAGCAGCCGAACAGCGCGATCCACCAGCCGCGCGCGATCGTGGTCCCGATGGCGCCGAAGAGGCCGGGACCGGCGACGGCGACCGCCACCACGAGCATCGCGAGGCCGGACCACTCGTCTGTCCCGACCCGTCGCATGTTCCTCACTCTAGGTCGGGCCGTGACGAGCCCACCTGTGCCGGAAGTAATGCCGGCAGGTGATGACTTTCGGGACACGACACCGGCCGGGCGCGTTCGTAGCGTCGAGACATGCACAGCACCGGACCGGCGATCCTCGCCGAGCACCTCGCCAAGAGCTACCGCAGTACGCGGGCGGTCGTCGATGTGAGTCTGCGGGTCGAGGTCGGTGAGGCGGTCGGTGTGGTCGGCGCCAACGGCGCGGGCAAGACGACGACCGTCGAGATGATCGCCGGGTTACGCGTACCCGAACAGGGGCGGGTACGCGTACTCGGCCTCGATCCGCGCCGGGACCGCGCGCGGCTGCGACAGGTTCTCGGCGTGCAGTTGCAGCAGGCCCAGCTGCACCACGCGCTCCGGGTCACCGAACTGGTGAACCTCTACCGCAGCTTCTACCCCGATCCCCGGTCCACCGAGGAGCTGCTGGATCTCGTCGCGCTGACCGAGCAGCGCCGGACCAGCTTCGACAAGCTCTCCGGCGGGCAACAGCAGCGGCTCTCCATCGCTCTCGCCATCGCCGGGCGACCCCGCGTGGTGATCCTCGACGAACTGACCACCGGGCTGGACCCGACGGCACGACGCCGAATGTGGGGCACCGTCGAGCGACTCAGATCCGAAGGGGTAAGCGTGCTGCTGGTCAGTCACAGCATGGAGGAGGTCGAGCGGCTCTGCGACCGGGTCGTGGTGCTCGACGCCGGCCGGGTCGTCGCGCACGACACCCCGGCGGGCCTGATCGCACGCGCCGGGGCCACCACCCTCGACGACGCGTTCGTCGCGCTCACCGGCCGGCCGTTGGCGGAGGAGACTGAATGACCACGCTCGTCGAGGCTCGTCGACCCGGACTGCGCTCGCTGGTCACCCTGATCGGGTGCGAGGCGAAGATGGTCGTCCGGGACACGGCGGGGCTGGTGGTCCCCCTCTGCCTGCCATTGCTGATCATGTTGACCAGTGCCTCCTCCGCGAGCCGGACGGTCGTCGCGAACGGGCGCACCGCGTTGGACCTCTACGTCCTGCCACTCGTGTTCACCATGGTCGTCGCGATCATCGGCATCATCAACATGCCGAGCTTCCTCGCCTACTACCGTCGCTCCGGGATCCTCCGCCGGCTCGGGGTAACCCCCGCGTCGCCGGCCATGGTCCTCGCCGCCCAGGCCGTCGTCAGCGTTCTTCAGGCGCTCGTCGGCATCGCGGCCGCTCTGGTGGTGGCGTTCCTGGTCTTCGGCGCCGACCCGCCCGCCAGCCTCGGCACCGCGGTCGGGGTGGTCGGGCTGGCGATGGCGGCGATGTACGGCACCGGCATGATCGTCGCGGCGGTCGCGCCCACCCCCAACTCCGCCGTCGCCATCGGCCTGGTCGCCTTCTTCGTCCTCGGCGCCCTCGGCGGCATGTTCGGTGGACGGGAGTCCCTGCCCGAGATGCTCGCCGAGATCGGTGGTTGGCTGCCGTTCGGCGCTGCCGCCGAGGCCCTGTCGTCGGCCTGGGCCGGCGCCGCGGTACCGGCGGCGAACCTGATCGGCCTGGGTGCGACGGTCGGCGTCGGAGCCGTGGTCGCGGGTCTGCTGTTCCGGTGGGAGTGAGCCGTCACTCCCACCGGGACACCGCACACCCGCTGAACGCCCGGATGCCGGGCCGGTCGGTCAGGACGGCTCGGCAGTGAGCAGGTAGTCGTCGGCCTCGGTGCTCCACCGCAGACCCACCGCCCCTTCCGTGGCGGCGGCCTTGCAGAACTGCAAAAAGCCTCGATAGCCCAGCTTCTTCTCGCTGAAGTCCGGCCGCACCCGCCGGAGCTGGTTCTTCAGGCCGGACAGGGCCACCTCGCCGGTCTCCCCGCCGAGATCGCGAACGACGGAGCCGAGCAGCGCGAACGCCGTCTCCCGGTCACCGTGTTCCGGCAGGGAAACCTCCGGGTCGCCCTTGGCCGGGCCCTCCGCCAGCTCGATCACGCGCAGGTCGGCGAGGTGGCGCAGCAGTTCACCGAAGGTCCGGAACCCGTGGTCGGACTCGCTGAAGGTGGGATCCTTCCGCAACAGCGTCCGCTTCAACCGCGAGGCGGTCACCTCCCCGCCGGAACTGCCCTGCAGACCCGCGACGGTCTGCGCGACGAGGACGGCCAGCGCGTCGGCGTCGCGGGCCGGCTCCTCGGTCGGCGTCGTCTCGATCTCCACCTGCTCGGCGGGCTGCGGCTCCGGCTCGGGCAGCCGGGCCGGACGGCCCCGTCGCCCCCGCGTCGGCAGGATGTCGACGCCCTCCAACCGGTCGTAGTAGAGGAACTCGTCGCAAGCGGGTGGCAGCAGGGCCGAGGTGGACTTCTCCACCCCCACACCGATCACCTGCTTGTTGAGTTCGCGGAGCTTGTGCACCAGCGGCGTGAAGTCGCTGTCACCGGTGCACAGGACGAAGGTGGAGATGTAGCCGCGTTCGAAGGCCAACTCGATCGCGTCAACGGCCATCTTGATGTCGGCGGCGTTCTTACGGGTGGCGCCCATCCGCTGCGGAATCTCGATCAGCTCGACGTGCGAACGGGTCAACATCCGCCGGTCCTCGTCGAAGTACGACCAGTCGGCGTAGGCCCGCCGCACCACCACCCGGCCGCGCTCGGCCAACGCGTCGGCGATCGGCCGGAAGTCGAACATCGTCCCACCGTGGTGGTCGCGCACCCCCAGCGCCAGGTTCTCGTAGTCCAGAAACAGGGCGATCCGGTCCTCATGCTCCACCCGGGCAGCGTACGTCGTGCGACCGTGACCGGGCCGGCAGCGGTGGCACCGCGCCGCAACGGGAGCGTCACGGGCAACGGCTACCATCGCCCGATGGATCTTCGCGGCACGATCAGCCCGGACCGTCCGCTGCTCGTCCTGGCCATCGCCGAGGAGGCCGCGTACCTCGACGCGGGGCTTCCGGTGCTGCTGACCGGAATGGGCAAGGTCAACGCCGCAGCCGCCGTCGCGGCGACGCTGGCCCGCTTCCCGCTGCCGTCGGTACTGGTCAACCTCGGCACCGCGGGCGCGCTGCATCCGGGTTGGACCGGCACCCACGAGGTCGGCAGCGTCCTCCAGCACGACCTGGACACCGAGTTCATCCGCCGGCTCACCGGTCAGACCGTCGGCGCGCCGCTGGCCCTGGGCGACGGCCCGACGCTGGCCACCGGTGACCGGTTCATCGCCGACGACGAGGCCCGCTCGGCCCTGGCCCGCCGCGCTCACCTGGTGGACATGGAGGGGTACGCGGTGGCGTCGACGGCGCTTGCCTTCGGCGTACCGGTCCGCATGGTGAAGCAGGTCAGCGACGAGGCCGGTGACGGGGCTGAGCGCAGCTGGCAGGAGTCGGTGGACGGCTGCGCCAGCGTCCTCGCCGGTTGGGTGCGGGACAACCTCTGACCGTCGTGCCCGGGCGGTCCAGCGCGCATGTTCGGCGGTGAGCGGCACGTTTGACGCCGCGAGGCGCGGGTAGCCGCGCTACTGCGGCTACGGATTGGAACGGGGCATGGAGCTGTCGGCACGCACGACGATCATCATGCGGAGTGGCATCCGAGGGGTCATCGCCGCGATGGCGATGTCCGGGCTACGCCAGGCCACCACCTCCCTGAATCTCGTGCAGAGCTCGCCGCCGAAGTCGGTGATGGAGAAGCTGGTGCCCGGACTGCTCGACCGGTTGCCCGGCGATCAGCACCCGGCAGCCCTGGCGGTGGCGCACTGGAGCTACGGGCTCGGCGCCGGGCTGGCCTTCGGCGCGCTGCCCAAACGCCTCCGTCATCGGATCTGGGTCGGCCCGCTCTACGGCATGGTGCTGCTGCTCGGCTTCCACACCACCATCGCGCCGGCGCTCGGCATCGATCGGCGGTTGACCGACTGGCACGAACAGTTGGCCCTGGTCGCCGACCATCTGCTGTACGGCATCGTGGTGGCGGGCTTTCCGATGCCGCACCGGGACTGACAGCCACCCGTCCCGCACCGGCGGCACCGCGCACCCGCCGCGCCCGAGCCTGCCGACGCGCCGCACGCCACGTCGGCAGGCTCATACCAGGTCAGGCGCCGCCGGCCAGGTCCCGCCTGCGGAAGGCGGCCACGGCAGCCTGGGCAAAGGCACCCGCGAGCACGGTCAGCACCACCACCGCGACCACGCTGATGTCCTCCAGCGGGTACTCCCCCACGTGCTCGAAGGGAGACAGCCGCAGCACACCCTCGGGCAGTTCCAGGATCGGGGCGAAGTAACCGGCGATCAGCCCGTAGCCGAGCACCACCCAGATCGCCGGCAGCACTCTCGGTGCGGCCGCGTAGAGCAGGGCAGCGACCGCGAGGACCAGCCAGACCGCCGGGGTGTGCGCGAGGTGGCCGACCAACAGGTCACCGAGCAGACCCGCATCGCCGGTGCTCGCCGCCGCGCCGACACCCATGCCCACGCCGGCGACCAGCAGCAGCCACGGCACGCCGAGCGCCACGACGGCGATGTGACTGCCGATCCAGGCGGTCCGGCTGACCGATGTCGCCAGCACCGGCTCGGCCCGTCCCTCGGTCTCCTCGGCGCGCAGCGACTGCACGGCGAGTACCGCGTAGACCCCGACGACGAGCGCCATGGTCAGGCCCATCATGCCCAGGTAGCCGGCGAGCAGGTCACCGGAACCGCCACCCATGACCTCCACCAGGTCCGCGGGTGCGTCCTCGAAGCCGTCCAGCAGGGGCTGGGTGAACGAACCGTAGGCCACGCCGGCCGCCAGCAGCGCCACGCTCCAGCCGATCAGGCTGGCCCGGTGCAGCCGGAACGCGAACGCGAAGGGGCCGGCCAGCCAGCTCGCGGCCCGCGGCGACCCCGGGCGGGGCGGCACCAGGCCGGCACCGAAGTCGCGCCGCGCCGACAGGACGTAGCCGGTGACGGCGGTCACCGCCACGAAGGCCAGCGAGACGGCCAACGGCCACCAGCGGTCGTGGACGTACGCGGCGGTCTGCTGGGACCAGCCGATCGGCGACAGCCACGACAGCCAGGACGGCCCGCTGCCCTGCACCGCCGCCATGTCACCGAGGCCGCGCAACACGAACGCGGCACCGAGCGCCGCCCCGGCCATGCCAGAGGCGGCCCGCGGGTACTCCGACAACTGGACGGTGACCGCGGCGATGCCGGCGAAGGCCAGCGCCACCGCACCGACGGAAGCGCCGAACAGCATGGAGCCGCCCGGATCGAAGCCACGGCTGGCCAGCATCGCACCGACCAGCAGGGCGACAAGCACCGCCATCACGGCAGTGAGGGTCAGTGCGGCGGTCAGTTGGGCGTGCCGACCGACCACATTGGCGCGGATCAGTTCGGCCCGACCGGTCCGCTCCTCGGTCCGGGTGTGCCGGACCACGGTGAGCAGGCCCATCAGACCGGCGCCGATCAGCACGTAGAGGCCGTACTGGCCGGCGAGGAAGCGTTCGATGGTCAGGTCGTCGAAACCGAAGCCGGGTCCACCGAACAGGGCTCCGGCGGGGCTGCTGGTGAAGGCGGTCAGCCCCGCCAGGTCCTCCGGAGTCTGCGCGATGGTGTCCAGCGCGGCGGCGAAGTACGTCATCAGCAGCGGCAGACCGAGCGTCCAGGCGGGCAGTCGGATCCGGTCACGGCGCAGCATGAACCGCAGCAGACTGCCGGTCCCGGTGACGGCGGTGCCCGTGCCCGCGCCGGCCGGTGCCGCGCGGTCGAGCGTCGTCGCGGTCATCACGCCACCTTCCCGGCACCGTTGCCGACGAGCTGGTCACCGTAGTGCCGCAGCAGTAGCTGCTCCAGCGTCGGCGGCCGGACGGTCAGTCCCTGCACACCGAGGTCACCCAGTTCGCGTACCACGACGGCGAGTTGGTCGCCGTCGACCTCGAAGCGGACCTGTCCGTCGTCGGTGCGCAGACCGTGCACGCCGGCCAGGTTGGCCAGGCCGTCGGCCGGCCGGTCGGTGACGGCCTCGACGGAGGTACGGGTGAGGTGGCGCAACTCGGTGAGCGAGCCGGTCTCGACGATCTTTCCCTGCCGGATGATCGAGATCTGGTCGGCGAGCACCTCGACCTGGGCGAGGATGTGGCTGGACAGCAGCACGGTGCGCCCGGCTTCCTTGACCTCGCGGATGCAGTCCTGGAACACCGCCTCCATCAACGGGTCCAGCCCGGCGGTCGGCTCGTCGAGCAGGAGCAGCTCGACGTCGCTGGCCAGTGCCGCGATCAGTGCCACCTTCTGCCGGTTGCCCTTGGAGTAGGTGCGGCCCTTCTTGCTCGGGTCCAGGTCGAAGCGCTGGCACAGCTCGTCCCGGCGGACCGGGTCGGTGCCGCCGCGCAGCCGGGCGAACAGGTCGATCGCCTCGCCACCGGTGAGGTTGGGCCACAGCTCCACGTCGCCGGGCACGTAGGCGAGCCGCCGGTGCAGGGCAACCGCGTCGGCCCAGGGGTCGCCACCGAGCAGCCGGGCCTGGCCGCCGTCGGCGCGCAGCAGTCCGAGCAGGATCCGGATGGTGGTGGACTTGCCGGCGCCGTTGGGGCCGAGGAAGCCGTGCACGGTGCCGGGGTCGACCCGCAGGTCGAGTCCGTCCAGTGCCTTGACCCGGCCGAAGGACTTGTCGAGGTGGTGGATGTCGATGGCAGCAGTCATGGTCGTTGACCTCATTCGAGGTAGCCCGGGGCGTCCCGGGGTGCGATGTGATCGATCAACGGATCCGGGGGCACGCCACCCGGGATCCGGTGCGGTTCGCGCTGGTGCGCGGAGGAGTGGGCCACGCCGCGGCGTGGTGGCGGTTCAGCTCGCCGTACCGTCCCGGTCGGCAGCGTTCGATGCGGCCGGCGGCGGATCCGGCACGTACATCAGGTATTCGTCGAGCATCGACCGGTCGACGAGCAACCCCTCGGTGAACAGTTCCAGCGCCGGCAGGGCGAGTTCCTCCATGTAGCGGCGGAACAGGACGGGGAACTTCTCCGGCTCCGCGTCGGCGCCGTGCAAGGTGAACCAGAGCAGCATGCTGCCGGTCGCCTGGTAGGCCAGGTAACGGGTGCGGGCGGCCCGGTCACGGCTGGGCCGCACCACCCCGGCCGCCTCCCCCGCCGACAGGTACGCCTCGGCGTCGCTGATCATGTGCTCGATCAGCTGCGCCGCCAACTCCCCACCGGCCTGCATGCTGCGCAGCAGGTACTGCACCATCGGCGCGAACTGCTCGACCTGGGCCATCTGCGCCAGCAGCATCGTCCCGCTGCCGTCGGTGAGCGCCTTCTTCTTCTCCCGGCGCATGACCTCCAGCACCTGCTCGTCGCAGGCGCGGCGCAGCCCGTCCTTCGAGCCGAAGTGATGAACGATCAGACCGGCGGTCACCCCGGCGTCCGCGGCGATGGTGCGCAGCCCGACCCGGAAACCGTCGCGGGCGAACCGCGCGATGGCGGCGTCACGGATGCGGATCGCGGTGGCCAACTCGCCGCCGCGCTCCTCCGAAGCTCCGCCCCAGGACGTCACGACACCAGATTAAACACTCGTTCAACCACTCGGCAAGCCCCGCCGGCCGCAATCCTGCGAGGAGCCTGAGAATGACCTGATGACCTCGCTCACCATCCGCGAACGCCAGCCGGCCGACCTGCCCGGATGCGTCGACCTGCCCCTCGGCGATGCTCAGTCGGGCTCGGGGGCGGGGATCTCGCGGAGGCCGCTGTGGTCGAGGCGCAGCCACCGGTCTACGCCGATGTCACGCAGGAAGCGTTCATCGTGGCTGACCACCACGAACGCGCCCCGGTAGGCGTGCAACGCGTTCTCCAGCTGACTGACGCTGACCAGGTCGAGGTTGTTCGTGGGCTCGTCGAGCAGCAGCAGGTGCGGCGCCGGCTGGGCGTACAGGACACTGGCCAGGGTGGCGCGCAGGCGTTCACCGCCGGAGAGGACGCCGACCGGTAGCTGGGCGCGGGCCCCCCGGAACAGAAACCGGGCCAGCAGGTTCATCCGCTCCGACTGCGGGCGGTCCGGGGCGTACGCGGTGAGGTTCTCCAGCACGGTGCGGTCCACGTCGAGCAGGTCCAGCCGCTGCGACAGGTACGCCACCCGGCCGTCGGCCCGACGCACCTGCCCGCCCTCCGGATCCAGGTCACCGAGGAGCAGGCGCAGCAGGGTGGACTTGCCGACACCGTTGGGGCCGGTCAACGCGATCCGCTCCGGGCCTCGGATGGTCAGATCGACGCCGTCCCCGGCGAACAGCGCCCGGCCGTCGTACCGGACCTGCATCCGCTGCCCCTCGACCAGAGTCCGGCCGGCCGGGACGTCGGTCTCCGGCAGCTCCAACGCCAGCGTCTGATCGTCCCGCAGCGCCCGGCCGGCCTGGTCGAGCCGGGACTGCGCGTCGCTGACCCGGCTGGCATGCGCCTGCTGGGCCCGACCCGCGGACTCCTGGGCACTGCGCTTGAGCCCACCGGCCACGATGCGCGCCAGGCCCGCGTTGCCGAGGTTGCGGGCCGCGTTGCCGGCTCGCCGCTCGGCGCGTTCACGGGCCTGCTGCATCTCCCGCTTCTCCCGCTTGACCTCCAGCTCTGCGCTGCGGACCTGACGCTCCGCCAGCTCCCGGGCAGCCCGGGACGCCTCCTCGTAGGCGGTGAAGTTTCCGCCGAACATGCGCAGTTGCCCGTCGTCGAGTTCGGCGATGCGATCCATCCGGTCCAGCAGCATCCGGTCGTGGCTGACCAGCAGCAGGCAGCCGGACCAGTTCTCCAGCACCGTGTACAGCCGGTGCCGGGCGTCGATGTCGAGGTTGTTTGTCGGCTCGTCCAGCAGCAGCACGTCGGGACGCCGCAGCAGTTGGGCGGCCAGGCCGAGGGAAACGACCTGCCCACCGCTGAGGGTGTGCAGGCGACGCTCCAACGCCACCTCGCCCAGGCCCAGGCGGTCGAGTTCGGCGCGACTGCGCTCCTCGACGTCCCAGTCGTCACCGACCGCGGCGAAGTTCTCCTCGCTGGCGTCGCCGGCCTCGATCGCCCGCAACGCGGTCAACGCCGGGGCGACGCCCAGCACCTCCGCCACGGTCAGGTCACCGGCGAACGGAAGGTTCTGCGGCAGGTAGCCGAGCGCCCCCTCGACCGTCACGCCGCCCCCGGTGGGTACGAGATCGCCGGCGATCAGGCGCAACAGCGTCGACTTGCCGGCGCCGTTCGGCGCGACCAGGCCGGTGCGGCCCGGCGGCACGGTGAATGACAGGTCCTGGAAGACCGGGGTGTCGTCGGGCCAGGAAAAGGACAGGTTGGTACACACGACGCAGTCGTCGGACATCGGAGAAGACCTCAGCTGGGAAGCCGGGGACACAACGCCCCGGGCAGGCAGACAGGGACACGACACGACAGGCCGCCGTCACCCGGCGGCAGGGCTGCTCACCCTGAGATGTCGTCGTCCCCCGAAAGCATGCCGAGCGCTCCTCGCTCCGTACCTGGCGGTTGATCCGCAGGGCAAGCCTAGCAAGCGCCCGTCCGGTCGGCACCGAACCGGCACACACCCGCCGAGCCCCGAACCTCGGCGGGTGTCCACCGATCAGGACCGGACTCGGTCCCGCACCCGGAGGTACAGCAGCGCCGCCCCGGTCACCGCCACCGGCCAGAGCAGGTAGAGACCGGTCATGGCCAGGAGGACCAGCACCACGCCGATGGTCGCGGCGGCGGCGTACCAGGCGGCGCTGCGGCGAGGCAGCAGCCGCAGCGCCGCCGCGACACCGACCACGTAGACGGTGATGAAGGAGCCGGTGGTGAGCAGCACCAGCGGGTGGGTACCGAGGCCGGTGACCAGTACCGTGCCCAGCGCGAGAAACGCCAGGGTGGCGGTGACGAGGAGGCTGCGGCGGGGCACCTCGCCGGCCACGCTGCCCCGGGCGAGCCAGTCGGGCAACGCACCGTCGCGGCCGAGCGCCGCACCGAGCTTCGCCGCTCCGGCGTAGTAGGCGTTCATCGCACCGAAGGTCAGCAGCAACGCAGCCGCGGCGACCAACCAGCGGGCGTCGCCGCCGAGCGCGACCGCGAACAACTCGCCCAGCGGCGCCGCGGACCCCGCCGCCGCCGTGCCGAGCACGGCGACGGTCGCGAAGGCCACCGCCAGGTACAACGCGCCGACCACGACGACCGCTGCGGCCGTGGCTCGGGGAAGATCCCGGTCGGGACGGCGGAACTCGCCGGTCAGGTGGGTGATCGCCTCCCAGCCGACGAAGCTCCACATCAGCAGCGCCGCCGCGGGGCCGACGGCTGGCAGGCCGTGCGGGGCGAAGGGCGTGAGATTCGCGGCGTCCGCGTGCGGCAGCGACAACAGCACCGCCAGCAGCAGGAACGCGACAAGCGCTCCGGCGAGCGCGAGCTGCACCCGCCCGGCGAGCTGCACACCGGCGTGGTTGGTGGCGGTGACCGCGACCATCAGCAGCGCCGCCGTGACCGCGATGGTCGGCGTACCGCCGCCGACCGCCGCCTCGACGTAGGCGGCGCCGAACAGCGCCGCCGCGGATGCGCCCGGCGGCACCGCGAAGTAGAAACACCACCCGACGACGGCCGCCGCCCGCGGTCCGAAAGCCATCCGGGCGTACGTCGACACGCCACCGGCGTCCGGGTGACGGGAACCGAGTGCGGCGAACGTGGCCGCCAGTGGAGCGGAGACGATCACGAGCAGCAGCCAGGCGAGCAGCGAGGCGGGGCCGGCGGCCTCGGCCGCCAGCGCAGGCAACGCGATCACGCCGGTACCCAGTACGGCACCGACGTAGAGAGCGGTGCCCTGGGCGGCGGTCAGCCGACCGCCGGTCACCGGCGTGGCACGGGTCTGCGTCATGTGATCACCGTCGTCCAGGCCGGCCGACCGGGACAACAGGATTGACGCCGAACTGCGTTAGATTCCTGCCATGCGTCCGCACGTCGTCGCGGTGGCGGTGAGCGACAACCTGCCGATCTTCGAGCTGGCGGTTCCGCAGGAGGTGTTCGGCACCGACCGACGGGACATCGTCGACCCGTGGTACGAGATGCGCCTGTGCGCGGCCGAGCCAGGCCCGCTGCGTACCACCGCTGGCTCGTGGCTCGACCCCGCGTACGGCCTGGACGATCTGGTCGAGGCCGACACCGTGCTGGTGCCCGGTTGCGCCCGACCGACCCAGGTCAGTCCCCCGGCAGAGCTGGTCGAGGCGCTGCGCATCGCGTACGCGCGGGGCAGCCGCATCGTCGGCATCTGCACCGGCGCGTACCCGATCGCCGCAGCCGGCCTGCTCGACGGTCGCCGCGCCACCACGCACTGGATGAACGCGCAGGACTTCGCCGGCCGGTTCCCGCTGGTCGACCTCGACCCCCGGGTGCTGTACGTGGCGGAGGACAACATCTTCACCTCGGCCGGCACGGCCGCCGCCATCGATCTGTGCCTGCACCTGGTGCGGCTGGACCACGGTGCCGCGGTAGCAGCCGAGGTGGCCCGGCGGATGGTGGTGGCGCCGCAGCGGGGCGCCGACCACACCCAGTATCCGGCGCCGCCGGTGCGGGGAGTCTCCCCGGCCGACCTGAGCCCGGTGCTGGAGTGGGCTCGGCAACGCCTCGACCGGCCGCTGTCAGTCAACGACCTGGCCCGCGCGGCCAGCCTGAGCCCGCGCACCCTGGCCCGCCGGTTCCGCGACTCGCTCGGTACCACGCCGTTGCAGTGGCTGTTGGAGCAGCGGGTCCGGCTGGCACAGGAGTTGCTGGAGACCACCGAGGATCCGATCGAGCGGATCGCTCACCGTACCGGCTTCGGCAGCGGCGCCAACCTGCGCCAGCACTTCGGCCGGATCAGCGGGATGACCCCGCAGACCTACCGGCACGTCTTCCGGTACCGGGTCGGCGCGTCTGCCCGCCCGACGGTGCCGCACCGGCCGGCCGGTCAACCACTCCGGTAGCTCTGGCCGCTGCCGATTCATCAGTCACCACCGCTGCGTCGTTACCGGAAACTTCCGGAAGTTGTGGTCACCACGGCGGTCTCGGCATAGCATGCACGCGCTTGAATCCGTCCGAAGGGCCACGTCAGACACACCCCGCCAGCACCGATATAAAGTAGAGGGATTTCGATGCGCCTCTGGAACCTCTCCCATCGATCACGACGCCGATCCCGAACCGTCGCGCTGCTCTGCTCCGCAGCGCTCGTCGCCGCGGTCGCCGTGGCACCCGCGCCGGCGGCAGCCGCCGAGATCGTCCTCGCCAACGACTTCGAGTCCGGCTCGTACGCACCGTGGGGACCGCGCGGCGACATCACCCTCGCCATCGCCGACGAGGGACACGAAAGCGACAGCAGCCTGTCGGTCACCGGCCGTACGGCGAACTGGCAGGGCCCGGCGACGAGCGCGACGGCGCTGTTCCGGCCCGGTACGCAGTACTCGGTCACCGCCTGGGTGAAACTGCCCGCCGGCACCGAGGGCACCGCGGGAGTGCACTTCACCGTCGAGGCGACCCCGGCCGACGGCGGTGACAACACCTACACCTGGATCGGCGGCGACGTCCCCACCACCGCCGACAGCTGGGTGCAGATCGGCGGCACCTACACGCTGCCCGACGGGCTCAGCGCCGCCACCGTCTACGTCGAGGCGGCGGAGAGCACCCCGTTCCTCCTGGACGACGTCCTGATCACCGGACCGGACGGCGAACCGGGCGGACCTGAGCCCGGCACCGTCGTCATCGACACCGACTTCGAGGACGGGCTGGACGGCTGGGGTCCGCGCGACAGCGGCGCGGGCGCCCCGACGGTCGAGATCAGCGACGTCGCACACGGCGGCACGGCCGCGGCGCTGGTCAGCGACCGGGTCAACCAGGTTGCCGGCCTCGGGCGTGACGTCACCGGCCTGTTCGAAGCGGGCGTCACCTACGAGTTCAGCGCCTGGCTGCGGTTCGCCGACGGCCAGCCGACCGACCAGATCTGGCTCAGCCTGGCCAGCACCTCCGGCGGCAGCCAGTCGTTCAGCACCCTCGCCCAGTTCGAGTCCGTCACCAACACCGGCTGGACCGAGGTGAGCGCCCGGTTCACCATGCCCGCCTCGGACGAGGCGTCGCTCTACTTCGAGACCCGCTGGGAGGGCGCGGACGTGGCCGGCAACACCAGCGACTTCCTGGTCGACGACATCGTCGTCCGGGTGCCGGAGCCGCCGGTCATCGAAGATCTCACCGGGGTCCACGAGACCACCGACTTCCCGGTCGGCGTGGCCATCGACGCCCGGGAGACCGTCGGCGGCGCCGCCGAGTTGCTGAACCGGCACTTCAACCAGGTCACGCACGAGAACCACATGAAGCCCGAGGCCTGGTACGACGACGAACGCACCTTCCGACCGCACGAGCAGGCGCTCGCGGTGATGGACTTCGCCCGTGACAACGACCTGCGCGTCTACGGTCACGTGCTGGTCTGGCACAGCCAGACCCCGGCCTGGTTCTTCCAGGACGCGGACGGCCAGCCGCTGACCACGTCGGCGGAACACCAGCAGCTGCTGCGCGACCGCCTCCGTACCCACATTTTCGACGTCGCCGAATCACTGTCCGAGCGGTACGGCCCGTTCGGCTCCCCCACCAACCCGCTGTACGCCTGGGACGTGGTCAACGAGGTGATCAGCGACAGCGGCGAGTACGCCGACGGCCTGCGCCGCAGCGAGTGGTACCGGATTCTCGGCGAGAACTTCATCGACCTGTCGTTCGAGTACGCGCACGAGGCGTTCAACGACGTCCACGCCGTACCCGACAGCGACCCGGTCACCCTGTTCATCAACGACTACAACACCGAGCAGAGCGGCAAGCAGGCCCGCTACCGGGCGCTGGTGCAGCGGCTGGTCGACCGCGACGTGCCGATCGACGGGGTGGGGCACCAGTTCCACGTCTCGCTGGCCACGCCGGTCAGCAGCCTGGAGGCCACGTTGGACGCCTTCGCCGGGCTGCCGCTGACCCAGGCCGTCACCGAACTCGACGTCACCACCGGCACCCCGGTGACCCAGGCGCGGCTGATCGAGCAGGGCTACTTCTACCGGGACGCCTTCCGGATCTTCCGGGAGCACACCGACGACCTGTTCGCCGTCACGGTGTGGGGCCTCACCGACGGCCGATCGTGGCGGTCGGCCAACGCGCCGCTGCTGTTCGACGACAACCTGCGGGCCAAGCCCGCCTACTACGGGGCGGTGGACGGCGACCTGCCGGCACGCCTGCGCACGGCCAACGTCTTCGCCGGTGACGTGGCCCTCACGGCCGCCGCGCCGAAGGACCTGACCTGGCGCAAACTGCCCCTGCACACGATCGAGGAGACGGCCGGGTTCCAGTTGCGCTGGGCGCCGGACCACCTGACCGCGTACGTCACGGTCGACGACGCCACGGTCTCCGACGACGACCAGGTCACCTTCGCCCTGGGCGACGAGACCTACCGGGTCTCCCGCGACGGCAGCGGCGACGTGCCGGCCGTGGCGGCCGAGCGGGACGACGGCTATCACCTGGTCGCCCACCTGCCGCTGGTCGACGCCGCCGAGGGCGAGACCCGCACCTTCGACGTGCGGGTGACCGACAACGGCACCACCTCCGGCTGGAACACTCCGGGCGCCGTTGGCACCCTGAGCCTGGTGGAGGAACTGTCGTACCTGGAGGTACGGGAGACGGGCACCGCGCCGGTCATCGACGGCACGGTGGATGCCGGCTGGGCCCAGGCCACGTCGGTCACCACCGCCAAGCAGGTTTCCGGCACCGACGGCGCGACGGCGAACGTCCGTACCCTCTGGCGGGGCCAGACGCTGTACGTGCTGGCCGAGGTCACCGACCCGGTGGTGGACGTCTCCGGCTCCGACCCGTGGACCCAGGACTCGGTCGAGATCTACGTCGACGCCGGCAACGCCAAGAACGGCCCGTTCCGCTACGACGACACCCAGATCCGCATCAACGCCGACAACGTCGTGTCGTTCGGCACCGGTGACGAGGCGTTCCAGGCCGGGCGGCTGGAGAGCGCCGCCGTGCGTACCGAGACCGGCTACACCGTCGAGGCGGCGATCAGCCTGCTCGAATACGGTGGTCTCGGCACGTTCCACGGCCTGGACTTCCAGGTCAACGACGCCTCCGACGGCGCACGTACCTCGATCCGCAACTGGGCCGAGCAGAACGGCGAGGGTTACCAGACCACCGCCCGTTGGGGGGTGGGTCGGCTGGTCGCCGGTTCCAACGTGGAGATCACGATGGAGCGGATCGCCCGCTGGAACTCCGACAGCGGCGGCGGCTACTGCGCCACCATCACCGCCACCAACAACGGCGACAAGTCGGTCGAGTGGACCGCGGTGGTCGATCTGGAGGGTGACATCTACACCGCGTGGAACTTCAAGCGGGAGCGGCTGGCTGACGGCAGCTACCGGATCAAGGGGGTGAGCTGGAACCGGACACTGGCCGCCGGCGCCAGCACCTTCAGCGTCGGGTACTGCGCCAACCTGTGACACCCGGCCCGGGCCACGTCGGCTGACCACGCTGACGGGCCGGGGCCGGTGAGGTAGCGCCGGTGGTGGCCACCGCCCGCTCAGGGCGGTGGCCACCACCGGTCAGACGGCGCGGGCGATGCAGATGCGGGCGTCGAGCCGGGGCCCGGCCTCGTAGATCATGTACGAGACGCCACCGTCGGTGCCGAAGGCCGGCGCGGCGACCCGACCGTTGTCCGAGGGGATCGGGGCGTGGAAGACCCCGAGGTGCACCTCCCGGTCGAAGTTGTTGCCGACCTCGGTGAGCCGGATCCGTCCGTCGTTGCCGTGGTAGGCGACGTAGCTGGTGCCGTTGCGCTTGAGCAGGTGCGGGCTGGAGATGTCGGTCAACCCGTCGCCAGCCGGCGAGATCAGCGGGTTCGGGGCGAACTGCCACTGGTCCCAGCCATTGGGTGACCAACCCCAGAAAATCTTGCGGGTGCCGGGGCCGACGGTGTGCGCGCCCATGAAGAGCATGACGTACTTGTTGTTCTTCCCGGCGACGGAGTGTTCGAAGACCCGGGCGTACGAGGTCTCGGTGGTGTTCGGCACCAGCCGGGTGCTCAGGATCGGCGTCTCGTTGGTGAAGGTGATGCCGTCGCGGGACCGGGCCACCCGGGTGGTGAAGTTCTCCCCGTGGAAGTAGAGAAAGAACTCCCTGGTGGAGGCGTTCCACACCACGTGCGGTGAGGAGACGTGGCTGACCGTGGTGGTGGGCAGCACCCGGTCGACGATCGGGTTCCCGGGGTGCTCGGTGTAGGGGCCTTCGAGCCGGTCGGCGTAGGCCAGGCAGATGCCGCCGGGCGCGTCGTGCGGGGCGTAGTAGAGGTAGTACCGCCCCCGAGCACCGGAGATCTTGTCGTAGACCCCGCGTACGCAGGGAAAGATCATCTCGCCGGTCGGGTCGTAGCGCAGCGGCCCGGCGAACGCGTCGCGGACGTACCGGTAGCTGGGGAAGCCGGCCGGGCCGGCGAGGGCGGGAGCGGCGGCGAGGGTGCCGCCGAGCGCGGTACCGGCGGCCGTGGCGGTGCCGATCAGGGCGGCGCCGCGCAGCAGGCCACGGCGGGTCACCGGGGCGGGTCGCGGTACGGACCGGTCGGGCATGCGGGTCTCCGATCGTGAGGGGGACGCTCGTCGATGGCGGAGCTGGGGATGGTGCGGGACCGCCCTGCCGGCTGGAACGCGGCGGAACGGTGGCTGGCAGGCGTGGACCGCGGACACCGCAACAATTGCCCGGTGACCGTGCGTGAGATCGGGCTCCATGCGGGAGTGAGCCTTGTGATCGATGAGTCTGAGCCCGGCGACGCGCCCGGGTCAAGGTGCTAATACGAATTATCACGGCGATTATCCGGAGAAATTTTCCGACGACAGGGGTTGACGACAGGCGGTGGCGGGTCGCAGGATTTCACACCAACGTAGCTAATGCGTATTAGCGCAGAAATGATTGGACACGGAACGTGACCGGATCGCGCAGGCGGGTGACCCAGCAGGACATCGCCCGGATGACCGGCGTCAGCCAGGCGACGGTCTCGCTGGTGCTCAACGGCCGCGACGACGGCAGCGTCCGGATCGCCCCGGAGACCCGGGAACGGGTGCTGAGCGCCATCCGGTCCACCGGGTACGTCGCCGACCCGGTGGCCCGGCGGCTCGCCGCCCGGCACAACCGGATCCTCGGCGTCTTCACCTACGAGCCGGTCTTCCCGGCCGGGACCGGCGACTTCTACCACCCGTTCCTGGTCGGTATCGAGGAGTCCGCCGAGCGCCTCGGCTGCGACCTGCTGCTGCTCACCAGCGCCCCGGTCACCGACGGCCGACGGCGAATCTTCCACGACGACAACCGGCTGCGGCTGGCCGACGGCTGCGTGCTGCTCGGTCGTTCACTGGACCGCGACGAGCTGGGCCGGCTGGTCGCCGAGGGGCAGCCGTTCGTCTCCGTCGGCCGACGCGACGACGCGGGCGGACCGGTGCCGTACGTCGGCGCGGACTACGCCGCCGCCACCGCCGACGTGGTCCGGCGCGCCCTCGACGCCGGGCACACCAGGCTGGCGTACCTCGGCCAGGGCGCCGGCCCGGAATCACACACCGACCGGTTCGCCGGCTACCGGGCCGCCCTCGACGCGGCCGGGCTGCCGACCCGGCACGAACCCACCGACCGCTCCCCCGCCGACCTGCTCGACGCGCTGCTCGACACCGGAGTCACCGCCGTGGTGGTCGAGGAGTACGCCGACGGTGTCGCGCTGGCCACCATCGCCGCCGAGCGCGGCCGGACCGTGCCCGCCGACCTGTCCATCCTCGCCCTGGGCGACCCGACCCGGCCGACCACCAGCGACCTGGAGTTCACCGGCTTCCGGATTCCCCGCCGCGAGATGGGTTGGCAGGCCGTCGAAGTGCTCACCGGGCTGCTCGCCGGAGTGCCCGGCACGGTGACCCAGCGGCTGCTGCCGTGCCAGCCGGTCGACGGCGTCACCCTCCTGCCGCCCCGGCACTGACCAGCTCACCCCCGGTCGCCGCCCCGTTGCCCGGCGACCCTGGACCGCTCCATGAGAGGACCGACCGTGCCCGAGATGCAGGCCGAAGTACTGATCGTCGGCGGTGGGCTCGGCGGCGTGGCCGCCGCCCTGGCCGCGCTGCGCGCCGGCCGCAGCGTGCTGCTGACCGAGGAGTACGACTGGCTCGGCGGGCAACTCACCAGCCAGGCCGTACCGCCCGACGAGCACTCCTGGGTGGAGCACTTCGGCGTCACCGCCAGTTACCGGGCGCTGCGTGACGGCATCCGGGAGCACTACCGGCGCTGGTACCCGTTGACCGACCGGGCTCGGCGCACCACCGCGCTCAACCCGGGGGCCGGGCACGTCAGCCGGCTCTGCCACGAACCCCGGGTCGCGGTGGCGGTGCTGGAGGACATGCTCGGGCCGTACCGGGGATCCGGGCGGCTGCGGGTGCTCCAGCCGTACCGGCCGGTGGCCGCCGACACCGACGGCGACCGGGTCGTCGGTGTCACCGTGGCGCACCGGCACACCGGCGAGCGGGTGCACCTGACCGCGCCGTACGTGCTGGACGCCACCGAGACCGGCGAGCTGCTGCCGTTGACCGGCACCGAGTACGTCACCGGCTTCGAGTCCCGGGCCGACACCGGTGAACCGAGCGCCCCGGAGCAGGCCCAGCCGGCGAACATGCAGGCGGTGTCGGTGTGCTTCGCGGTCGACCACGTCGACGGCGACCACACCATCGACAAGCCGGCGGCGTACGACTTCTGGCGGGCGTACCGGCCACCGTTCTGGGGCGACCGGATGCTGTCGTTCCGCTCCCCCAACCCGCGCACCCTGGCGATCTCCGAGCGCAGCTTCACCCCCAACCCGGACGACGACCCGTGGCTGGTCCAGGCCGACCAACGGGTCAATCCCGGCGACGGGAACCTGTGGACGTTCCGCCGCATCGCCGCCCGGCGCAACTTCGCCCCCGGTGCTTACGACAGCGACATCTGCCTGGTCAACTGGCCGATGATCGACTACTTCGAGCGGCCGGTGATCGACGTACCCGATGGCGACGCCGGCATCGCCGCGGCCCGGGAGCTGTCCCTGTCGGTGCTGTACTGGTTGCAGACCGAGGCGCCACGCACCGACGGTGGGACCGGCTTTCCCGGGCTGCGACTACGCGGCGACGTCACCGGCACCGGCACCGCCGCCACCGACGGGGACGTCACCCACAGCGGCCTGGCCCAGGCGCCCTACATCCGGGAGTCGCGCCGCATCCGCGCCGAGTACACCGTCGTCGAGCAGGACCTCTCGTTGGAGATCCGGGGCGACAAGGGCGCGGTCAGCTACGCCGACTCGGTCGGGGTCGGCATGTACCGCATCGACCTGCACCCCTCCACCGGCGGCGACAACTACATCGACGTGGCCTCCTGCCCCTTCGAGATACCACTCGGCGCCCTGATCCCCAGGCGGGTGGAGAACCTGCTGCCCGCCGGCAAGAACATCGGCACCACGCACATCACCAACGGCTCCTACCGCCTGCACCCCGTGGAGTGGAACGTCGGCGAGGTCGCCGGTCTGCTCGCGGACTTCTGCCTGGCCCGGCGGGTCACCCCCCGCGCGGTGCGCTACACCCCCGGCCTGCTGGCCGACTTCCAGAACCGCCTCGCCGACTCCGGTGTCGAGCTGCGCTGGCCCGACATCGCCGGCTACTGAGGAAGGACATAACCCCATGAGGAACCGGTTGACGGCCGTCGTCGCGCTCACCGCGCTGCTCGGCCTGACCGCCTGCGGCGGCGACTCCGCCGAGTCCGACGGTCCGGTCACGCTGCGGATGACCACCTGGTCGGCGAACGAGGCCCACCTGAAGCTGTTCAACGAGATCGCCGCCGAGTACACCGCGACGAATCCGGACGTCGCCGGGATCACCTTCGACCCGATCCCGTTCGAGAGCTACACCACCACCCTGACCACCCAGATCGCCGGCGGCAACCCGCCCGATCTGGCCTGGGTGTTGGAGAACTCCGCGCCCGACTTCGTCACCTCCGGCGCGCTGGTGCCGCTGGACGACACCCTCAAGGGCACCGAGGGGTACGGCTTCGACGAGCTCGCCCCGGCCGCGACGAAGCTGTGGCAGGCCGACGGCAAGCTGTACGCGTACCCCTTCTCCACCTCGCCGTTCGGGGTGTTCGTCAACACCGACCTGGTGAAGTCCTCCGGCGCCCAGAGCCCGGCCGAACTGATCGCCGCCGGCCAGTGGACCTGGCAGAACGCGCTGGCCATTGCGAAGGCGGTGCAGGCGGAGACCGGGAAGGCGGGTCTGGTGGTGCGCGACTTCGACTACAAGGGTTGGGACTTCCTGTCCACCGTCTGGACCGGGTGGGGCGCGCAGGCGTGGAGCGAGGACGGCCGCACCTGCGGCTTCAACTCGGCCGAGATGGTCGAGGCGATGACCGTCCTGCACCGGGGGATCTTCGACGACAAGGCGCTACCGGGCCCGGGTACCACCGCCGACTTCTTCGCCGGTGACGCCGGCATGACCATCACCCAGATCTCCCGCGCGTCGCTGTTGGATGGGCAGAAGTTCGGATGGGACCTGGTGCCGCTGCCCGCCGGACCGAAGGGTGAGTACGCGGTGATCGGCCAGGGCGGCATGGGTGTGCTCAAGCAGGGCCGCAACGCCGAGGCCGCCGCCGACTTCCTGGCCTACCTGACCAACCCGGCCAACTCGGCGAAGCTGGCGCAGTTCTTCCCGCCGCCGCGTACCTCGCTGCTCACCGCCGAGACCCTGGCCAAGACCAACCCGCTGCTCAGCCCGAAGCAGTTGCAGGAGGTGGTCATCGACGGGATCGCCGACGGGGTGGTCAAGCCCAGCCACACCGGCCAGGCCGAGCTGAACCAGGCGGTCCGGGCCGCGCTGGACCCGCTGTGGCGGCCGGACGCGGACGTCCGGGGCGTACTCGACGGCGTCTGCACCGCGATCAACCCGCTGCTGGCGAAGTAGGACCAGTGCCATGTCGGTCCTGACCAGGGACACCGCGGGGCGGGCCGGTGACCGGTCCGCCCCCGACGGGGCCACCCCGCACCGGCGGCGCGGCTGGTGGACGACCCGCCGCCGCGACCAGCTCGCCGGGCTGCTCTTCGTCGCACCCCAACTCGCCGGCTCGGTGCTGTTCGTGCTGATTCCGCTCGGGCTGGTCTTCTGGTACAGCCTGCACGAGTGGAACGTGCTCGCCGGCACCTTCGAGTTCGTCGGCGCGGGCAACTACCAGGCCATGGCCGACGACCCGAACCTGCCGTCGGTACTGCGGGTCACCGCGCTGTTCTCGGTCGGCCTGGTGATGTTCAACCTCAGCCTGGCCCTGCTGCTCGCGGTGCTGCTCAACCAGCGCCTACGCGGCACCGTCGTGTTCCGGACGGTGTTCTTCTCCCCGGTGGTCGTCTCGCTCGTCGCCTGGACGATCGTGTGGGGCTTCCTGCTTCAGGACAACGGCGGTGTCAACGGGGCGTTGGGCGTGGCCGGCGTGGACGGGCCGAACTGGCTGCGCGGCGACTGGACGGCGCTGCTGTCGGTGATCGTGGTGCAGGTGGTCAAGAACGTCGGCCTGAACATGGTGCTGTTCCTGGCCGCCCTGCAGGGCGTGCCGGCGGAGCTGTACGAGGCGGCCCGGGTCGAGGGCGCCAACGCCTGGACCCGGTTCCGGCGGATCACCGTGCCGCTGATCAGCCCGACCATCCTGCTCACCTCGATCATCACGGTGGTCGGGTCGTTGCAGGTGTTCGCCCAGATCGCCGTGCTCACCCAGGGCGGACCGGGCACCTCGACCACGGTGCTCGTCTACTACCTGTATCAGCGGGCGTTCCAGTTCCACCAGTTCGGATACGGGGCCACGCTGTCGGTGCTGCTCTTCCTGATCGTGCTGGTGCTCACCGTCGTGCAGTGGCGGATGCGCAGGAAGTGGGTCTTCCATGAACAGTAGGCTCTCCGTACGGGCCAAGGTCGCGCTCTACGGCGTGCTCTGCCTGCTGGCCCTGCCGTTCGTCTTCCCGACCTGGTGGATGGTCACCTCGTCGGTGAAACCGGTAGGCGACATCTTCGCCTTCCCACCGTCGCTGATCCCGACCGAGGCCAGCCTCTCCGCGTACCGTCGGGTCTTCGAGCTGCAACCGTTCGCGCAGCAGTATTTCAACAGCGGATACATCGCGGCCGTGGTCACCGTCGGCACCCTGGCGGTCTCGTCGCTGGCCGGGTACGCCTTCGCCCGGATCCGCTTCCGGGGTCAGCAGGTGCTGTTCGTGGTGGTGCTGGTCGGGCTGCTCATCCCCAGCGAGGTGACAATCGTCCCGCTGTTCCGCATGTTCAACTCGTGGGGCATGGTGGACACCCACTGGCCGCTGATCCTGGTGCCGATCCTCGGCGCGCCGAGCGTGCTGGCCACCTTCATCATGCGGCAGTTCTTCATCACCCTTCCCGCCGAGTTGGAGGAAGCGGCGCGGGTGGACGGGCTGGGACGCTTCGCCACCTTCTGGCGCATCGCGTTGCCGCTGGCCCGCCCAGCGCTCGGCGCGGTAGCGATCTTCACCTTCCTGCACAGCTGGAACCTCTACCTGGAGCCGATCGTCTTTCTCTCCACGCCGGAGAAGTTCACCTTGCCGCAGGCGCTGACCCAGTTCGTCGACGCCTATGGCGGGCCGATGTGGGACGTGCAGCTGTCGGCGGCTTCGATGACCGCCATCCCCATCCTGGTGATCTTCGTGATCGCGCAACGGCAGTTCATCGAGGGACTGGCCCACACCGGCCTGAAGGGCTGAGGCACCCCGCGCGGCTCGTCCACCGAGCCGCGCGGTGGCCAGGAAAGCTCGACCATGGACGCCTGCAATATGCTGCGTGGTGACGGCAGTGCTCAGCGGATGCGGGCCAGGGTGGGAGCGTGACGTGACGGCGGCCGTGATCACAGCCAGCGCCAGCATCGTGGTCGCGGTACTGGTCTTCGTGCTCAACCAGTACGCTCAGCTTCGCGCCGAACGTCGGCGCGCCCGCCTCGATCGGGTGGCGAGCCAGTTGCGCGATCTCTACGGCCCGCTGCACGCACTTGTCGACGTCAACGAACGACTCTGGCAGGCCCTTCGCGACAACAGCCTGCCCGGCCAGCAACAGCGTAGGTCAGGCGCGGCGTTGACCGAGGATCAGCAGGATCAGTGGATGCGGTGGGTCCAGCAGGCGCTCATGCCGGCGAACATCCGGATGCGTGACCTCATCCTCGGCCGCGCAGACCTGGTGATTGAGGACGGCATGCCGGAACCCTTGCGGGCCTTCTGCGCCCACGTCGCCGCGTACGAGGTTGTGCTTGCCCATCCGGACGCCCGACTGCCGGCCCTGATCACGCACCCCGGTGCCGCGTACGTCGATTACGTTCGCAGGTCGTTCGATGCGTTGAAACGGGAGCACCACCGGTTGCTGGCCACACGCCGCGGCGGTCGGTGATCGGCATAGAGTCACAGTTCACCCGGCGGGTCGGCGGCCGGGGGTGGCATCTGACGGGTATCCTGCGCTCTGCTGGTGTACCCGCCTCGCGGGGGATACCCTGAGTTCTTCAGTGAATCAGCCCCATCGCGATCGACGGGGGCGCCTCAGCCGAGACGGTGTGTGCTGGTGTGCCCGCCGACGCCACCCTTAACCGAGGTATTTAGGGAAGGCACAGGGTGTCACAGGAGCGGCCGACCGAGTGGGACGTCCCAGTGGACGACCGAACTCTCGCCGTCGAGACGTCGGGCAAGGCGGACGGTTTCCCGATCTTCCTGATGCACGGAATGCCCGGCAGCCGCAGCGGCCCGAAGCCCCGGAGCATGATCCTGCACCTGCTCGGCATCCGGCTCATCTGCTACGACCGACCGGGCTACGGCAGATCGCTCCGCCGTCCGGGACGTCGCGTGGTCGATGCCGTACGGGACGTCCACGCCATCGCCGACCACCTCGAACTGGACACCTTCGCTGTCGTCGGCCGCTCCGGCGGCGGGCCGCACGCCCTCGCCTGCGCCGCCAGTGACCTGTTCACCGGTCGGTTGACCCGGGCGGCGGTACTGGTCTCCCCGGCCCCCACCGACGCACCGGGTCTGGACTGGTACGCCGGCATGGCACCCTCCAATGTTCAGGCTTACCGGGAGGCGATGTCCGACCAACGCAGGCTGATCGAGTCGCTGACCATCCGGGCCGACCGCACCCGGCGGGATCCGGCGAGCGTGGTCCGCTTCCTCGACGGCGAGTTGAGCGCCACCGATCGCAACGTGGTCGAGGACGTCGCGATGCGCCGACAACTGGCCGCCAGCTTCGCCGAGGCGGTCCGCTTCGGTGCCGACGGTTGGATCGACGACGCGCTGGCGCTCAGCCAAGACTGGGGCTTCGACCCTTCGTCGATAAACGTTCCGGTCCGCCTCTGGCACGGTGCCGACGACGCCTTCTCGCCGGTCTCCCACGCCCGCTGGCTCAAGTCGCAGATCCCGCACGCGGAGTTCGAGGAGCAGCCCGGGGTGGGCCATTTCGCCGCGATGTTGATCCTGCCGGACATCCTCGCCTGGCTCGCCACCCCTCAGGTGGATCTCGTCGACGCCCGTCCGGGCGGTCGGGTCTGACCCGACCGCCCGACGAGTCACGGCGACGGCGCCGGGCACCGCTCAGAACGGGTGCGGATCCAGCACGCGGTCGAGCAGTTTCCGCTGGCTCAGCGCGCGCACGTCCGGATGCCCGCCACCGAGCCGCTTGACCAGATCCGCCACTGCCGCATCCAGTTCATCCGGTGCCGAATCCGGCTCCCGCAGGTGTCGAATCAACGCCAGGTTGGCCGCGGCCCGCAGGGTGTCCGGATGCTGGGGCCCGAGCACGGTACGCAGCACCTTGCGCAGGTCGTCCATCAACTCGAAGGCTCCGGCGAGATCCCCGGTGTCCGCCTTGCAGATCGCCAGGTTCATCTGAGCAGCGAGCACGAACGGGTGCTCCGGGTGCAGCATCTCAGCCAGTCCACCGACGGCCACCTGGGCCGACATCCGGGCGGACTCCCGGTTGCCCTGCGCCCGGGCCGCCACCGACAGATTGTTCTCGCAGATCAACGTCTGGGGGTGTCGCGGACCGAGCAGCGCCCGGTAGAGCGCCTGCACAGCCCGCAGTTCCCCCTCGGCTCCGGCCGGGTCGTCGAGCGCCAGCCGATTCGTCGCCCGGCTGAGCCGGGCAGCCAGCGTGTCCGGGCTGTCCTCCCCATACGTCGCCCGCAGCGTGTCGTACGCGGCATCGAGCAACTGGGCCGCCTCGGTCGCCCGGCCCACCGTGCGCAGCGCCACCCCCAGGTTCGTCTGCGCACCGAGCGTCGCCAGGGCGTTGGGGCCGGACAGGTTCTGATAGTCGGTCAACGCCTCCTGTGACTGCACCAGGGAACGGTCGTACTCGCCGGACTCTCGCAGGTCTCGGGCCAGATTCACGGCCGAGGAGAGGGTCCAGTGATTGTTCCGGCCAAACATCACCCGACGCTGGTCGTAGACCTGCTGGTCCAGCCGCTGTGCCTCGGCCACCTTGCCGTTGAGCCGCATCGAGGCGGCCAGGTTGTTCAACGCCGTCAAGGTACGCGGGAAGTTCTCACCGAAGTCCCGCGACCACATCGCGTAGGTCTGCTCGTCCTCGGCCAGAGCCTCGGCGTAGCGGCCCAGACCTCGCAGGTCGGCAGCGAGTCCGCCGGCAGTCATCAGCGCGTCGGCGTGTGTCTCGCCGAGCAGTTCCCGCTGCTCGGCGAGGGTTTCCTTGTCGAACGCGTGGGCCTGTTCGAAATGGCCCTGGGAGCGCAGGATGTTGCCGAAGTTGAAGCGCAGCCGCAGCAGCGGCGGGTGCAGCATCTCCCGCTCGTCGGGGTCGGTGCTCGCCTGAAGTCGGTCGGTCCACGCCCTGAGGATCCGCTCGCCGAGCTCGCGGGCCTGGCCCAGCACACCACGCAGCCAGATGTAGCGCACCCGCTCGACCAGCAACTCCAGCACGGCCGGATCGTCGGAGTCGAGCGCCGCCTGCATGGCGACCTGCGACTCCTCCAGGTGGGGCCAGAGCATCCGGAACCGTTCCCAGTTGTCTGCCACGTCCACGTCGCTGTCCGGTCGAGCCGCGGCCAGGGCGCTGATCACCTGCCGGCGGGTGCTCTGCCGTTCCTCCTCGGTCATCCGACGTTGGACGGCGTCGCGCAGCAGGCGATGGATCTCGATCTGCTGCGCTCGGGTGTCGAGCCGCAGCAGCGCCAGCCGGTTGATGCGCTGGATCAGTCTCGCCGCGCCGGAGCGGGTCGGCACCGACGGGTCGGCCTGCCGCAGCAGGTCTCCGATGCCCCTGCTGTTGAGCAGTTCGATGGAGACCTTCACCGACAGCACCGAGCAGATCTCCAGCAGCCGGTACGCGCCGGGCGAGTCCTCCTTCAGCCGGTCCAGCGACGGTCCCCAGGTCTCCAGGGCGGCGCCGTGCTCGGCCAACTCGATCAGATAGTTGTCCACCGACTTACCGCTGACAGCCAGCAGGGCACCACCGACGGCGAGGGCGATCGGCAGGTCACCGAGCGCCTCGGCGACGCGGTCCGCGTCCGGCTGGGAAAGGCTTGCCACCTGCCGCTGGAGGTGCTCGATGCTCTCGGCCCGGCTGAACGGGCTGATCTCGATGGTCTCCGCGCTCTCCTCCCAGGTCCGTTCCCGAGCGGTGATGATGATGTGGCCCCGGCCGCCCTGCGGCAGGAACTCCTCGATCTCCCGGTAGTCCGCGACGTTGTCGAAGACCAGCAGCCACCGCGGATAGCGGTCGCCGCGGATCAGCGTGTCGTGCACCTGGCGGATGGCGGCCGGGATGTTCACCGCCTCGGGCAGGCCCATCCGTTGACCGAGATCGACCAACGACGAGTCGACCAGGGCCTTCGGATCGGCCTCGATCCAGAACACCAGGTCGTACGCCGTTCGGAAGCGATGGACGTACTCCAGGGCGATCTGGCTCTTGCCCACCCCGCCCATTCCGCGCAGCGCGACCAGCGAGTATCCACGGCTGGCACCGCCCTGGAGCAGCCGCCGCAACCGGCGCAGCTCATCGTCGCGCCCGATGAACTGGACGTTGGCCACCGGTGTCTTCTGCAACTCCGGCCCGGCACCCGGGTAGCGGGACCCGGTCGCCGCGGTCACGTCCGCGCTGGTCAGCTCGACCCGGCCGACCAGGCGCAGCAGGCTCGCCGCCGCGTCACCCGCTCTGGTCACACCGTTGAGGAAGACCGACGTCTCCAGCGTGAACTCGGGCAGTGGCTTGACGTCGTCGATGTATACCGCCAGCGGGGTGCCCGAACCAGGGGTCTCCGACGGCGGCAGCGCGCCCGGCGTGGTCTCCGCGTACGCCGTCGAGACGACGGTAAGCGTCCGGGTCGGCGTGGCCTCCCGGCGAACCGCGAGCGACCCCCCGTCGAGGACCTGGATGCCGACCAGTCCGAGGATCCGCTCGACCCACTCCGCCCAGACCTCGTCCTTCGGGGCGTAGCGCAGCAGGATCTCCCCCTGCGGCAGGAACCTCTTGCGCTCGTACTGCGACCGCAGTTGACTGCGCACGGCATCGTCCAGCCGCGGCAGGGACCGGACCGCACCGTCGGTGATCGCCGCGGTCAGCCGCTCGTACGCCGACAGCATCGCCCGGTCGGTACCGAACGTCGCCAGCGTCTCCTCGTACGCGTAGTAGGCCACGTACGGCACCTCAACCTCGGCCCAGTAGTCGCGACGATCGCCCTCGCTCATCCCGGCGGGCAGTCCGGCGAAGCGGTGCATGGCCAGCGCCCGGCCGGCGTTGGCCTTGTCCTGTTCGGCCGGGTCGACCCGCATCGGTGCCGGCAGCACCCGGATCCGCCGGTGGTTGTAGTACCGTTCGGTCACCTCCCGGGCCACCCGGGCCGCGCCTTCGATGCCCTGGTCGCTGAACGTGAAGCAGTCGACAAGCACATCCGGCAGGTGGATCGTGCAGATGCTGGCCACGTCGCTCAGCCCGGTCCGGCTGTCGATAAGCGTGTAGTCGTAGTTGCGCCGCATGTCCGCGCGCAACGCGTCGATGAACGCCGCGCCGCCCAGCCCGTCGTAGAACACGTCCCAGTCCAGCCCACTGATCCCGGCGGCGTAGTCCCGGTTGTGCCGACCGGCGGAGAGAAAGTCCAGGCTGCCCCCGTCAGGAAAGGTGTAGTTCAGCGAGAACGCGAACCGCTGCACCCGCGCGAACTCCGCCTCCCAACCGTTCGGCAGCAGACGGCTCTTCGGCAGCCCGTCGGCGTCCTTGGCCGAAGCCTGGGTCTCGAAATCACGAATCATGTCGATGACCCCGCCGGTGCCGGGCAGGACACTCAGGTCGATGAACGGATGGTAGAACCGGTGCAGGCCGGGCGACTCCAGATCCCAGTCGGCGACAAGCACCTTCTTACCGTTCGCCGCCAGGATCCACGCCACGTTTGCCAGTGCCATGGTCCGGCCCGTACCACCCTTGAACGAGTAGAACGTGACCACCTGGCCGCTACGTTCGTCAGTCATCGGTCCTCTTCTGTGCCTGAAAACGTGTTGCTGCCGCCCGACGTTTCGGGCCGACCGAGCTGCGGTCGCCGAACCCGAGGCCGGTCCGACGGCACGACGGGTGCGTTCTTGAGGAACTGACGGCGGGCCTCGGTCACCAGCTCCGGCATGATCTGGACGAACTCCGACAGCTGGGTGACCCGCCTCGCCGCCGGTCGGTTCGCCCGATCGAGCATCCGCGCGACCCGGTCCGCGAACCGGTGGCCTGCGGGCGCCGCCCACGGATCGTCCTCGTCGAGCACCATCAACGGGATCACCCACCGGGGCAGCCGCTTCAGCACGAGCGCCAGATCATGCTCCCCCGCGCTGTCGCTGACGATCCATGGATCGACGAGTAGCACCGAGGGGCAGCGGACCATCACGTCACCGGCATCGGCGAAGCTGGTGACGTGGGTGGCCAACCCCAGCCGCTCGGCCGTGCTCGCCACGTACTTGGCGGCGGGCAACGCCTGATCCTGCCCGAACGGGCGCCACTGCTCGCTGCGCTCGGCGTAGATTCCGGGCGCACGCTCCGCCGGTACCTCGGCCCGGGTCGGTGCGGCGACGACCACCACGAACTGCGCGTCCGCCCGGGAGGTGGGACGCGCCTCGGCCACCTTCGGCACCACGGAGGACGGCAGTGGATGCCGTTGCGCGATCTGCGTGACCTCCGTCGCGATACGGCTCAGCACCTCCCGGTACGCCGACCGGTAGCTGGCGAGCATGCACAACGCGCGCAGCCCGTTCTCGGCGTACCCGGTGACATCGCCGGCGAGTTCGAGCGCCTCACGGGTCTCGGCCGTCTGGTCCCAGGACGGCAGCGGAATCCACAGCACCGGCACGATGTGTCGGTACTTCTCGCTGATCGAGGACGCCTTCAGCCGACGCCGAAACGCCTCCAGCTCGCCGAGCGGCCAGGAGTTGCTGAGATAGGCGGGCGAGTAGAGCGGTACGAACACCTGCGTGTTGCCGAGCGCTGTGGTCAGCGTCTCTTCCCAGTCCGCACCGGAGCTCAGCTGCGCGTCGAAGAACCCGACCTGCCGGTCATCCGGGGCGGAGATCTGGCCACGGATCGCCGCTGAGAGGTCGTCGAAGAAGACCTTGACCCACTTGTCGGGATCCAGACGAGGATCCTCCAGCATGGGCGGGGAATGGGCGTAGCTGAGGAAGAAGTAGGTGCCGTGGTCGACCGCCACCGGCGCCGCCGCCCCGATCCCGCTCATCTGTCCCTCCCGGAGAACTTCCTGAGGGGCCGGTCGGGCGCGGTCAGCACCTGCGGCTCCACCCAGTGCGATCGGGTCAACTCGACGATGCGCTGGGCCAATTTCCAGATCACCACATCGCTGGCGTCGTCCTTCATGGAGAGCAGCCCGTACAGGCCCTCCTGGTGGTACCTCGGCACCACGTTCTCGTCCGGAGTTCCTTCCGGGGAGAACCACTCGAGGCCGTCGGGCGGCTCGCACGAATCCTCAGGCGCCCAGCACACCGGCAGGATGCAGGTCTCGCGGGTGGGCCGACCGTCGCGGCGGGTGATCGTGCGTCCGGCGAACAGCTCCCACTCCATCGCGCACCACTCGCTGTCCAGATAGGCCGGGGTCAGCAGGGCGACGAAGACCTGGCAGGTGCCGACGGCCTCCAGCAGCTCCGGGGTCCATTTCTCGCCACCGCGCATGGTCCGGTTGATGAAACCGGGATCCGCGCCGGCCTGGCGGCTCACCAGGGCGTTGACGTGAATGGACAGCTCGGTGAAGAGCCGCAGCGCGTTCGTGTTGGCCTCCCGCCGTCCCCCGGGCGCCCGCAACGGCGGCTTGATGACGGCATAGCTGACAAAGAACAGTGGAGCGAACGGATCGTCCACCACCCTGTCGTCAGCCAACTGTCGCTCCCCCGCCATCGACCACAGGTGCCACCGCGCCGTCGCCCAAGGTAAGCACACCGGCACGGATGGGTCTATACCGCTTTACGGTCGGCGATGCCCGGCCATCCAGGTTGTCGCGAAGTCGACCGCATCGCGCAGATCGAGCAACCGGGTCGGTGCGCTGCCCACGAGGCCGCGACCGACCGGCAGACCGGCATCGATCGCCGCGCCGAGCGCGGAGAAATCACTCATGTCGAGCGCCGGCGCTAGGAAGTCGCGCCGCTCCCGACGCCCGGCCACCAGCACGTAACAGCGATAGGACCGCTGCGGCGGTGGACCTGCCGGCCGACGTGCCTCCGGCCGGTACTCCGCCAGATGCAGGGCCGTACAGCTGGTGTAGCCCACGCCGAGCAGCAGGACCGCGGCACCGGCCCGGTAGAGACGCCCCAGTGGCGAGCGCTCCCCGAGGTGGCAGTCCAGGTCGTGGACCGCAGTGAACTCGGCCGCGCGCCGGCCGAGGGCGGCGAACGACGTGAGCGGGTGACCGCTACGGGCCGCGCCGGGCCGCTGCCGCAGGTACTCGGCGAAGACTCCCATTCCCTCGGAGGGGGTGGTCGCCGGATCGAACCCGGGTAGTCGAGCCTCGTAGGCGGCCCGGCCCACCGCGTCCAGCCCCTCGGTCGCGGCACGGAAGGCCGGACTCGTCGGCGAGTTGCCGGCCGTCTGTGCCGGCACGACGACCGTCGCCGCCGGCCCGGCCACCCGGCGAAGCGCCGCCAGCAGCGTTGCCGGGCCGCCCGCCGCCGGTCCCATCCGCCGCATCGAGCAGTGCACCAACAGGTCCTGCCCGGCCCGTACGCCGAGTGCGGTCAGGTCGGCGGCGAGCCGGTCTACCTCAGCGGGATCAGCACGCCTGGCAAGGATCGCCCGGTCAACGCGGGTCATCGGACCACGAGTCCACGGTCTGGCGCATCCGCCGCACGAAGCGATGCCCGTGCTCGGTGAGCGCTCCGGTGCCGGCCAGCTCGTCGATGGCACGTACCGTCCACCCGCGATACCGGCGGTGCCGCTGCCGGGCCAGGGGGCCAGGCCGGGCCCGCCAGATGTCGGCGACGGCCAGATGTGCGTACGTGCCCTGGAGGACGCCCTCCAGCGGTCGCGGATCGTCGCGCCACGGCACGCTCAGTCGCTTCCGGTACGCCGGGTCGTACAGCTGGCTCACATCCAGCACCGCGCCGAGTTTGACGTGCTGGAACTCGTGCACCAGCAGCTCCGCCAGCGGGTCGGGGGCGGCCGGCACGGTGCCGAGCGCGCCGAAGGCGTCCCGGGAGGCGGCACTGCGCAGCCGGCCGCCCGGATCCACCCGCAGCGGGGTGACGGTCCGCAGCCCCGCGCGCAGTCCCGCGATCTGGCCGGGCGTCGTGTGCTCGATCCGGGCCCAGGCGGCGGCCAGCGACCTCCGCCAGGACGCCAGCTGCGCCGGGTCGAGCCGGCCGGTCACCGGCCACTGGTAGCAGTCCCGGTACGGATCGATGTCGTCGATCAGCAGGGTCCAGCCGCTCAACTCGACCTGGCGTACGGGTGCCCAACCCGCCGGGGGCGTGGCCCCGGCCGGCGGCACCGTGACGAGCGACCTTCCGGCACGGGCGGTGAATCCGCCGCCCGCGATCGACAGGCGTGCGCTCCGTTCACCCGGCTCGTCGATGGCTTGCGCGCCGAGGCCCGGCAGATGCACCAGGCCGGAGCGCACCGGCACCTCGATGTCCGTGTCGACGCCCGCGCGGACGGCCGCGGCTGCGGCCAGCGCGCCGAGGTACGCCCAGTCGGGGGCCTCCCCCGCGACCGGGGCGAGGCAGCGCCGGGCCCACCGTCGCAGGTAGGGGTGGGCGAAGGTGGCCGAGACCGCCTCGGTCGCCTCCTCGTCGAGCCGGACGATCAGCTCCCAGGCTTCGGCGAGCGGCGTGCCGGCGACCCGGTCGGCGATCTGGACCAGCAGCCCCCGCACGTAGGCGAGCTGAGCGGCGGCGAGCCGGTGCAGGCTGGCCCCGGAGCCGTGGCCGGTACCGAGATCGTCCAGCAGGTCGGCGGCGGGCAGGCCGTCGAGAAGCCGGTCCCCGGCAAGGCCGGTCGATCGGGCCGCTACGGCGGTCTCCGGTGATTCATCGTTCATCGTGACGATCAGCTTCTTCAGGTCGGCGCAGTAGACCGACGGATTGTCGAACCCGCCGGCAGCGGAGTAGCGATGCGCCCGCAGCCCACCGCCGCACTGGCCGACGACGGAACAGTCCCGGCAGGTCTGGCAGAGCCCGGTCAGGCCACGTCGGCTGCGGGCGAACTCCGGATGGGCGGCCAGCACGTTCGCCGAGTGGCGGAAGACGTCCAAGCCCGTCCCGGCCGCACCGTCGAACGCGGTCTTCATCGAGTCGGCCAGTTCCCAGGTGCCGTCGGTCTCGATCACCGCGAGACCCGACGGATCGAGCCCCACCGCCTCGGTGCCGCTCCGCCCGCCCGCGGCGGCGGCCAGCAGCGAGTCGAACAGTCTTATGTCGACCGGCCGGCCGTCGCGGACCCACCGTCGATAGATGGGTAGCAGCCAGTCCGCGTACGAGGTGGCTCCGCCGGGTCGCGGCGGGGGATCGACCCAGGTCGCGTGCGGAAGTAGGAAGTCGATCCGGGGCGGCGCCTCGGCCAGCAGCGCCCGGTAGACCTGGACGGGGTCGTTGCGCACGTCGATCGTGCAGAGAATGCCCGCGTAGCAGCGGCGGTACTCCGGCCGACGGAGCAGGGCCAACGCCCGCCGTACCTGCGCGTGGCTGCTGGCCCCGTTGGCGAAGCGTCGGTGCCGGTCGTTGGCCGTGGCGTCACCGTCAAGCGAAATGCCGACCCGCACGCCGTGCTCCACGAACAGGTCGCACAGTTGCGGGCTGAGCAGCACCCCGTTGGACTGCATCCGGAGATCCAGTTCGGCGACCGGTTCGATGGCGGCGCGTAGGCGGGTCAGTACCATCGCCAAACCGGCCGCGCCCAGCAGCAGCGGTTCGCCGCCGTGCAACACCAGATTGACCCGGTGCAGCCCCCGCTCTCGGGCATGCTCGGCGATGCGGAGGGCGGCGGCCGCCACGGTCTCCGGGGCGATCTTTCGCGGCCGGGCCCGCCAGCTCTGGTCCGCGTGCTCGTAGACGTAGCAGTGGTCGCAGGCCAGGTCACATCGGCTGTGCACCTTCAGGACGTACTGGTGCAGTGGAGGCGGCCACGGATCAGATTCGCCTGGTGTCGTGGACACCGGGTATCAGATCGCCGAATTGAACGCCGCCACATCGACCGCCTCGGCGCGGTCGCGGTCCTCGACGATCCGGCGTACGAGGGGCCGGACCTGCTCGGTGGAGAGCTGACGGAGCGGGGTGCGCAGAAGGACAGTGAGATCGGTTGACGTCTGCTGGGCCTCGACGGGTGCGGCATGGGCCACGGGTGACTCCCCTCAATGCCGGTGCCTGCGGGACGGATCAGTCGACGGAGCGGCGAACGTCACTCCAATTAGTAGCATAGAGACGACCCGCCGTGATGTCCCATGTCAGCGACGAGCCCCGGTCGACCGTTGCTGGTCGCCCGGGGCTCGTCGGGTGGGTGTCGTCGGATCAGGCGAGGTCGAAGCGGTCCAGTTCCATCACCTTGGTCCAGGCCGCCACGAAGTCGGCCACGAACTTGGCCCGGGCGTCGTCGCTGGCGTAGACCTCGGCGAGCGCGCGGAGCTGGGAGTTGGAGCCGAAGATGAGGTCGACCGCGGTGGCGGTCCACTTCACCTGCTCGGTGGCCACGTCACGGATCTCGTACACGTGCTCGTCGGACTCCGACGCCTTCCAGCGGGTGCCCGGGGAGAGCAGGTTGCTGAAGAAGTCGTTGGTGAGCACGCCGGGCCGGTCGGTGAGCACGCCGTGCCGGCTGCCACCGACGTTGGCGCCGAGAGAGCGCAGACCACCCACGAGCACGGTCATCTCGGGCGCGGTCAGGTTGAGCATGTACGCCCGGTCGATCAGCAGCACCTCCGGCTGGGTCTTCTCGCCCGGACGCAGGTAGTTGCGGAACCCGTCGGCACGCGGCTCCAGGACCCGGAACGACTCGATGTCGGTCTGCTCCTGGCTGGCGTCGGTGCGGCCCGGGTGGAACGGGACGGTGATCTCGACACCGGCGTCCCGGGCCGCCTTCTCCACCGCGGCCGAACCGGCCAGCACGATCAGGTCAGCGAGGGAGATCCTGGCCCCGCCCGCCGAGTTGAACTCCCGCTGGATGCCCTCCAGGGTGCTCAGCACCGTCGCGAGCTGCTCCGGCTGGTTGACCTCCCAGCTGCGCTGCGGTTCGAGGCGAATCCGGGCACCGTTGGCACCGCCGCGCTTGTCGGTGTACCGGAAGCTCGCGGCCGAGGCCCAGGCGGTGCTCACCAACTGGGCGGTGGTGAGACCGGACTCCAGGACCTTCGCCTTCAGCGCCGCGATGTCGGCGTCACCGACCCGCTCGTGGTCGACGGCCGGCACCGGGTCCTGCCACAGCTGGGGCTCCGGCACCCACGGCCCGAGGAACCGGCTCACCGGCCCCATGTCACGGTGCAGCAGCTTGAACCACGCCTTGGCGAAGGCCAGGGCGAACTCGTCCGGGTTCTCCAGGAACCGGCGGGAGATCTTCTCGTACGTCGGGTCCACGCGCAGCGACAGGTCGGTCGTGAGCATCGTGGGCTTGTGCTTCTTCGACGGGTCGTGGGCGTCCGGAATGATCGCCTCGGCGTCCTTGGCGACCCACTGCTTGGCACCGCCGGGGCTGGTGGTGAGTTCCCACTCGTAGCCGAAGAGGATCTCGAAGAAGCGGTTGCTCCACTGCGTCGGCCGGTCGGTCCAGGTGACCTCGAGGCCACTGGTGATGGTGTCGGCGCCCTTGCCGCTTCCGTACGTGCTCAGCCAGCCCAGACCCTGCGCCTCCAGCGGCGCGCCCTCCGGCTCCGCGCCCACGTGGTCGTCGGCGACACCGGCGCCGTGGGTCTTGCCGAAGGTGTGACCACCGGCGATCAGCGCGACGGTTTCCTCGTCGTTCATCGCCATCCGGGCGAAGGTCTCCCGGATGTAGTGCGCCGCCGCGAGCGGGTCCGCATTGCCGCGCGGGCCCTCGGGGTTGACGTAGATCAGGCCCATCTCAGTCGCGCCGACACCCTGCGCCATCTCCTTTTCGGAGACGTAGCGCTCGTCACCCAGCCAGGTGTCCTCCGGACCCCAGAAGATCTCCTCGGGCTCCCAGACGTCCTCCCGGCCGAAGCCGAACCCGAAGGTCTTGAAGCCCATCGACTCCAGGGCCACGTTGCCGGCGAGCACGAGCAGGTCGGCCCAGGAGATCTGCTGGCCGTACTTCTGCTTCACCGGCCACAGCAGGCGGCGCGCCTTGTCCAGGTTGGCGTTGTCCGGCCAGCTGTTGAGCGGGGCGAAGCGCTGCCCGCCGTCACCGGCGCCACCGCGACCGTCCTCGATGCGGTAGGTGCCCGCGGCGTGCCAGCTCATCCGGATCATGAGGCCGCCGTAGTGACCGAAGTCGGCCGGCCACCAGTCCTGCGAGGTGGTGAGGACCTGGGTGATGTCCCGCTTGAGCGCCTCGACGTCGAGCTTGGCGAACTCCTTGGCGTAGCTGAAGTCCTCCCCCAGCGGGTTGCCCTTCGACGAGTGGGCGTGCAGCACCGAGAGGTCGAGCTGGTTGGGCCACCAGTCCCGGTTCGTACGCGGACGACCGCCGGTCTTCGGGGTCGGCGAGTCGATCGCCGGGTTCTCGCTCTCGCTGCCGTGGGCGGTCACGGAGTCGTGCGCGACCGGGCAGCCGGCCGCCGCCTTGGAGTCCACGCCCTGGGCGCTGGACGGGGCGTCGTGCTCTGCGTTGCTCAATGTGCTTCCTTCCGACCTGGCGGTTCACTGGTGGTGCGGGCGGTCGCGCAGTCGGGGCAGGTGCCCCAGTAGACGACCTCCGCCTCGTCGACCACGAATCCGTGGTCGTCGGAGGCGGTCAGACAGGGGGCGTAGCCGACGGCGCAGTCCACGTCGGCGATCACGCCGCAGGAGCGGCAGACGACATGATGGTGGTTGTCTCCGACCCGGGACTCGTAGCGGGCGATCGCTCCGGTGGGCTGGATGCGGCGCACCAGACCGGCGTCGGTGAGTGCCCGCAGCACATCGTAGATCGCCTGGTGGGACACGGTGGGATGATCGGCACGGACCAGCCGGATCACGGTGTCGGTGTCGACGTGCGGGTGGTCGCGTAGCGCCGCGAGCACCGCCAACCGGGGTCGGGTCACGCGCAACGAGACCGCCCGCAGCTGCGCCTCGAAGTCGGCCGTCATGCCGACGAACCTACTCGACTCTTCTGGAATCAATCAAGTTTTCGCGGGATCAGGCGTTCGTGTCGCCGGTGTCGCCGGTGTCCCCGCCCTCGTCCGCAGCCGCCGACGTGGCAGAGGTCACCGAGGCGGTGGGAGACGTCTGTTCGGGAGTGGGAGCTGCGGTTTCGGCGGGTTCCGTGCTCGGCGCCCCGGTCGGATCCGGCGGCGGGGACGGGGTGGGGGGCCGCGAGGTCGCCGCGGGACTCGACGTCGCCGACGGGCTGGGCGTGGGGCTGGTCGTCGCCGACGGGCTCGGGGAGGTCGACGGATCGGACGTGGTCGGCGGCGAGCTGGTCGGCGTGCCCGGCGGCGTCGCCGATGGTGCGCCCGACGGCTGGGCATCGGCCTGACCCGATCCGCCTCCGCCGCCGTCCGGAGACGGGCGGTCCTCGTCCGGCGTGTCCGACCGCCCCCGGGAGGACCCCTCCGTCGATGCCGCCGGCTCGGCCGACGCGGAGGCCAGGACCGATGTCCGTACGTGCGTGCCGGCATGCTCGCAGGCGACACCCGCCAGGCTGAACCGCTCCGGCGTCTCGTGCCCGCCGGACTCGACCCGGCCGTGCAGGGTTGCCGTCACGCCCGTGCCCGGTTCCGACGGCTCGGCCAGCCGCAGAGTCACCCGCTGCTCATCGTGTGTCCAGGCGGCGCCCCGCACGTCGAGGAGATGTTGGCTGGCCGGCAGGGTGAAGGTCAGCGCCCGCTGCCCGGTCGCGGGTCGCCCGGTTCCGGTAACGCTGATCTGAGCCAGGAAACGCCCATCGGCGGCCTGCTGTGCCCGGTACTGCACGGTGCAGCCGGCCTCGGCGGCGGGTGGGTCGGCCGAGCCTTCCTCGGCGGTGAGCAGTCCCGGTAGGATCCCGGCCAGCGCGGCCGCCGCGGCGGCAGGAGCGGCGAACAACAGTCCGCGCCGCCGCCCGACGACCGCCGACCGCCAGGCAGGTGCGCCGGCTGGCCTGGTGGGGCCCGCGACCGTCCGGGTGGGTACGGCGACCGAGGTGGGCGCGGAGCCCGGTGCCGGCCGCACAGTCTTGGTCACCCCGGCCAGTATCTCGGCGAGTTCGGCCGCGCCCGGACGCCGGTCCGGATCGGTGGCCAGACACCTACCGATCAGGTGCGCGTGGGAGTCGGACAATCCCTCGACGGCGGGGACGGCCACCGATTCGTGCGGAGCGCGTTGAGGAGCCTGACCGGTGAGGCACTCGGCGAGCACGACGCCGAGGGCGAACACGTCGCCCGCCGGCACCGCCTCCGCTCCGGCGGTCAGCTCCGGCGGCAGATAGCTGGGGGTCCCCCACAACTGCCCGTCCGGCTCCGCCGGGTCGTCACCCGCGCCGGCCGCGATACCGAAGTCGACCACCTTCACGCCGCTCTCGGTGAGCATGATGTTGCCGGGCTTGACGTCCCGATGCACGATGCCCTGCTCGTGCGCGGCGGCGAGAGCCGCCGCAACCTGCTGACCGATCCGCAGCGCCTCGTCCGGAGGCAGCGGGCCGGCGGCACGGAGACGAGCGGACAGCGTCGATCCGGCGACGAACTCCATCACCAGGAACGGGGTGGGTGTGCGGGTCAGGTGCCGCTGCTCACCGTAGTCGTAGACCCGGGCCACACCCGGGTGGTCCAGCCGGGCGGCGGCCAGCGCCTCGCGGCGGATGCGGTCGCGGGCCGCCGGGTCGCCCAGCAGCGGCGCCGACAACAGCTTCACCGCGACGGTACGCTGCAACCGCAGATCGTAGCCGCGCCAGACGGTGGCCATCCCACCCCGGCCGACCGGTTCGTCGAGCCGGTAACGCCGCTGTAGACATCGCACGAGCCCAACCTCCCGCTCCGGTCGCGCACCCCCGGCAGGGTGTCCCGTCGGCGGATCGTGTCCGGTCACCGCCCTGGTCGACTATCGCGCTACCCCCGGCTGGAGGCGGGAAAACCCCTGGTCAATCAGTTGGTACGTCTCGATTCGTGATGTCACGTGACCGTCACACGTTCGCGCGGCACTCGTCATCCCGCAGGGCATCTCTGGGAAAAGGCATCGTTTCGAGGAGGCGACGACATGCGCGACCGACCTTTGGCCAGCTCGACCACGCGGCGGGTACGCGCTGCCTGCGGTCCGGCAGTCCATCCGGCCGTGCGGGGCGGCCAAGGAGGAGCCGTTCCGCGCGGCGTCCGGCACACAGCGCTCGCCACCGCACTGGCGGCCGTACTCGCCGTCACCGGCTGCGCCCCCGAGCCGGTGGCGGAACCGCCACCCCCCGCCACCGGCACCAGCCCGCCGAACACCCTCGCGAAGGTCGACGTCGGTGACGCGCTGACCGTGACCGCGACCGTGGACCGGGTCATCGACGAGCGCGCGCTCGTCGTACGGGACGTCGACCTGGCCGACCGCACCCTGCTCGTCCTGACCCGGCAGGCGGTGGAGGCGGCCCCGCCGCAGTTGCTCAGCGTGGAGGGGACAGTGGTCCGTTTCTCGTACCGCAGCCTCGCGGTCCGCCACCACCTGAGCGACCGGGCGGCGTACCGCCCGTTCGAAGGGCAGAAGGCACTGGTGGCCAGTCAAGTCACCGTGTGGCGATGACGGGATCCGCGCAGCCGGCCACGCCGCGGTACTACGGCTTGCGGGCGACCACCCCGACGAAGGTGTGGTAGGTGTCGCTCTGCTCCGGTGCGGCCTCATCCGGGTCCGGTCGCCACGCGGCCACCGGCACCAGGCCCGGTTCCAGCACCTCCAGGCCCTCGACAAAGGAGAGGATCTCCTCGTCGGTACGCCAACGACCGGTGCCGAGGGACTCGTTGAAGATGCGCTCGACCTCGCGCGCCTTCCGGGAGGCATCGGGATGCCGGTCACCGGGATCACGGAAGTGGGAGACCGCGACGTAGCTGCCCGACGGCAGGGCGTCGATCAGCCTCGCCGCCACCGCCTTCGGGTTCTCGTCGTCCGTGAGATGGTGCAGAATCGCGAAGAGCAACAGCCCGACGGGGCGGTCGAAGTCCAGGAACCGGCGGACCTCCGGGTGTTCCAGGATCGCCTCCGGTGACCGGATATCGGCCTGGACCACCGTCGCGGTTCCGGCGTCGGCCAGCAGCGCCCGACCGTGCGCCAGCACGATCGGGTCGTTGTCGACGTAGACCACCCGCGCCTGCGGGTCGTGGCGCAGGGCCACCTGGTGCACGTTGCCCTGAGTGGGCAGGCCGGAACCCAGATCGAGGAACTGACCGATGCCCTGCTCGGTGAGGAAGCGCACCGCCCGACGCAGGAAGGCCCGATTCGCCTGGCCCGCCTGCGGGCCGTCCGGCGTGATCCTGAGCGCGTGCTCGGCGACGGCGCGGTCCACCGCGAAGTTGTCCTTGCCGCCGAGCATGAAGTCGTACACCCGGGCGATGCTCGGCACGCTCATGTCGACCCCGGACGGTGCCACCTCTTCATTCGCCACAGTTCGTCTCCTCGTCCACACCGGATCACGGTCGGCCGAACTGCACCTGCTCGACATCCTGCGGCCGACGCCGTCGACCATCCTAAGTGGTCCTCTCGACGGCGCGCTCACTCCGGTCCGTCTCGGCTTCCTCGTCCGTGTGCCAGACATCCGGCGGTCGATGCGCCACCGTCGTCCCGGTCAGCGTCGAAGCCTGTCGGTGGCCGGTGCCAGAATGCGGCACAACCGATCTTGGGAGGGTTACGTGGGTAGCTGGGACAGCGGACCGTTCGACAACGACACCGCCGCCGACTGGTGTGGCGACCTCGATAAGGCCGACGCCACTGAGCGTCCGGCACTGGTCCGCAAGGCCCTGCACGGGGCCGCCGTCGAGCAGGACTACCTCGACTCCGACATCGCCTGCGAGGCGATCGCCGCAGCCGCGATCGTGGCCGCGCACCTGCCCGGCGGACAACCCATCACTTCACCGTACGCTCCGGAGGTTCTCCGCAGCGGCGGCCGACTCGACCTGCCCGGCGACCTGCCCGCACTGGCCGCGAGCGCGCTCGAGCGGATCATGTCGGCAGATTCCGAATGGCACGACCTGTGGCAGGAGGCGTTCGCCGACGACGACAACCCGGCCTTCGACACCGTCCGCGAGCTGCGCCGGTCACTGACGGCCCGATCCGGGACGGATGGGTCTGCGGGTCGACCGGATCACGGCTCGGTAAGGTAGGACGGGGCCTCTCGGGGCTTCGTGCGACCCGTGCTCACCTGGGCAGGGATGCCGCCCAGGTGAGCACGCGGTCGACGTCCGATCGCGTCCAGCCGAGTGCGGGATCGATCGATACGAGCAAGGTCGGTACCGGACGGGCAGCGGCCCACCGCCGGCCGACGGCGGTGTGGTCGTCATCGATCCACGCGGCCGGTCGATCGGCGGCCACGGCGGCCACGGCCGGCACCTTGAGTTCAGGATCGAACGGCGCCGGTGGGAAGCCGACCACCGGCAGCGGCCCGACTCCAAGCAGCGGCAGGTAGAGCTCGTTGGCGTCCTCGCCCCAACCCGTTGCCCACCACAGCTCTCCGGCGACGGCCAGGTCCCGGATCCAGTTGGCATGCGCCACGCAGTAGCGCTGCGGGTCTTCCCCGTCGAAGAGGACACGTTCCTGGTAGCCGTCCGGGCAGGTCGGTGCCGCGAAGGGATTCAGTACGCCGTCGAGGTCCAGAAAGATGACGGGTAGGTCGGGCCGTCCCGCGCGGTGGGGATTCAACGGACGCACAAGGTCGGCAGGGACCCTAGGACGCCTGGCGGACGGGCATGTCGGCCCGCCAGACCTCGGCCAGATCGCTGAGGGGAACGTCCAGGGCCTGGCTGAGGCGGACCACGGTGCCGAAGGCGGGCGCGGGGAGGCGGCCCGCCTCGATCTTGCGCAGCGTCTCCGGCGAGATGCCGGCTGCCAGGGCCACGTCGACGAGGCTGCGGCCGGCTCGGGCGGCCCGCAGGGCGGCTCCGAGGCGCTGGCCCGCGGCGATCTGTTCGGCGGTGAGCGGTTGGCGAACCATGCCAGCAGGATATCCCCTCCGAGCCGCCCCATCGTGGCATGGTATAAAAATACCGTAAGGATGAGGGAGGCTTTCATGATCGAGCTCAAGTCGGCCGAGGAAATCGACCGGATGGCGGTGACCGGCCAGTTCGTCGGCGAGTTGCTCGCCGAGCTGAGCGGTGTCGCCGCAGTCGGCGTCAACCTGATGGACCTTGAGCACTACGCTCGCCGCCGGATCAACGAACGCGGCGCGGAGTCCTGCTACTGGGATTACGCCCCCTCGTTCGGTCGCGGTCCGTTCCGCAACGTGCTGTGCCTGTCGGTCAACGACGCGGTGCTGCACGGCCTTCCCCACGACTACGTCCTACGGGACGGCGATCTGCTCAGCATCGACATGGCGGTCGGCATCGACGGCTGGGTCGCCGACTCCGCGCTCTCCGTCATCGTCGGCACCCCCGACCCGGCCGACCTGAGGCTGATCGAGGCCACCGAGGTCGCACTGGAAGCCGCCGTCAAGGCCACCCAGCCCGGCGGCCGGCTGGGCGACGTCTCCGCCGCGATCGGCGAGGTCGCCCACTCCTACGGCTACCGGGTCAACGCCGAGTTCGGCGGCCACGGCATCGGCCGCACCATGCACGAGGCCCCGCACGTGGCCAACAGCGGCCGCCCCCGTCGCGGCCTGAAACTCGAACCCGGCCTGACCATCGCCATCGAGCCCTGGCTCTGCCACTCCACCGACAAGATCAGGTACGACAAGGACGGCTGGACCATCCGGTCGGCCGACGGTTCCCGCACCGCCCACTCCGAGCACACGGTCGCCGTCACGGCTTCCGGCCCCCGGGTCCTGACCCGCCGCCCCGCCCACGGCACCGCCTCCGCCGATCGCCCCGAGAAGTCCGCCACCCACTCCTGACCCGGGCGATCTCCGTGCGGTCGACGGACCGCCGTTTCACCGGTGTCGGGCATCCGCAAGGTCGCCAGCCAGGCATGTCCCGCGCAGCGGCCGGGTCTGCGCGTCGCCTTGACCACGGGGTCAGCACAGGAATTGGTCGACGCCGGCCACGTGGGCTATCGGGGGGTCAGGACACCGAACTCGTTGCCGTCGGGGTCGGCCAGCATGACCGTGCCATCGTCACCGACCCCGATCCACGTGGCGCCGAGGGACACCAGCCGGTCGACCTCCGACCGCTGGTCACCGTCAGCGGGTGGAGCAAGTTCGAAGCGCTGCCGGTCCCTTCCCTGCTTCGGTGCCACCGGCGGACCGCCCCAGGCGACCTTCGTCCCGCCGCGCGGCGACTGCACGGCGGTCTCCTGATCCTGATCCCACACGAGCGGCCAGTGCAGCGCCGCCTTCCAGAAGAGGCCAACCTCCCGGGTGCCGTCGCAGGCGATTTCACCGAGAAACCCGCATCCAGCGAGGAACTTGTTGCCCGGCTCGATCACGCAGAACGCGTTACCTTCGGGGTCGGCCAGGACGACGTGTCCTTCCTCCGGGCGTTGTCCCAGGTCTAGGTGGCCGGCACCGAGAGCGAGCGCCCTGGCCACCGTCTGCTGCTGGTCGGCCGGACCGGCGCTGGTGAGGTGCAGGTGCAAGCGGTTCTCCCCCACCCGCTTCGCGCGGCTTTCCGCGAACCGGAGGCCGAGCTGCGTGTCCGTGCCGGGGAGAAACGCGCCGCCGGCATCGCGAACGATCTCCCGGCCGAGCAGGCCGGCCCAGAACTGCGCCAGCCGCAGTGGCGCGCTCGCATCGAAACACACCGCGACCAGCTGACACGTCATTGCATCCCCCGGATCGTCGGCTGACCATCATCGGCAGCGCCATTCACCGGTGAAGCGTAAGGAGATTCGTTGCCGGGCACAGCCGAATATTTCGACGACGCCGGCATGGTCTCCGAACGGCGTGTCGGCCGTGGAGATCAGCAGCCGAGGCGCCTGGTGGACAGGGCGATGTCGTCGATCCAGAGGTCGAACTCGCCCGGAGTGGTGCCGCCCTGGTAGAGCTGCCAACCGATCTTCACGGTGTTCACCGTCGGCAGGACGAACGGCACGTCGTTGCCACCGTGTTCGGTGGTGGAGGCGGTCAGCTCCGGGTTCGCCACCCCGTCGATCCACACCGCGACCCGGTTGTCCGCCGGGTCGAGCTGCCACTCGAAGCACTGCCAGGTGTCCTCGACGACCGGGGCGGACTCGCGCCAGTTGGTCCAGTCGCCGGTCGGCCCGCCGTCGGCGCCCACCCCCCAGAAGATGCCGGGAACCGTGGGTGCGTACTGCCCGCCGATCGGACGGACGATCTCCGAACTGCCGGTGCCGGTCGCCTCGACCAGGGTGAAGTGCGCCCAGTCCGGGCCGGTGGGGAAGGCATCGACGCGCAGCCGCATCCGACCGTAGAAACGGTTTCCCGGCGCGGCGAAATCGTCGACGCGCAGGAAGGCCCGCCCGTTGTCGACCGTATGGATGTGCAACACCTGGTTCCCGCGGCGGGCACGTTCCACGGTGAGCGTGCCGTTGCGCGTGTCGATGCCCCAGTCCAGGGTGCTGGCGCCACCGCGCGGGAGGCGCTCGAAGTCCTCGCAGAAGAGCATGTGCCGGGTGCAGGAGCCTCGGTGGGCGGCATCCGCGGCGTCGGACGGGACACTGCCGACCGTGACGCCGACCAGCAGGGCGGTCAACGTGGCAAGAAGGCTGCGCATGTTCTCCTCCAGGAGCGGCGAAGTGGTGGCGGCGCTTGGGAGCGTTCCCATATATAGCAGATGTTGAATCTACTTGCCTTCGTTGTCCTACCCCTCGGCGCGGCGCATACTGAGCTCAACCTCGTCGTCTCGTTCGCCGTTCTGCCGCAACCGCGAACGGCACGACGGGGTTTCTCCATCCGCACGGTGTTTGATACGGCGCAGTTGTGGACGTGTTACGGAGGAGTACCAGCCATGAGACCGATCGTCCTGGTGCACGGCTTCTGGGTGACGCCCCGCAGCTGGGAGCACTGGATCACCCATTACGAGAGCAAGGGCCACCAGGTGGTGGCCCCCGCGTACCCGGGATTCGAGGTCGAGGTGGAGGCGCTCAACGCCGACCCGGCCCCGATCGCGCAGGTGACGGTTCCGCAGATCATCGCTCACCTCGAAGAGGTCGTGCGAGGGCTGCCGGAGCCTCCGATCATCATCGGCCACTCCGCCGGTGGCGCCTTCACCCAGATCCTGCTCGACCACGGATTCGGCGCGGCTGGCGTGGCACTCAACTCGGCCCCCACCGAGGGGGTTCGCGTGGTCCCCCTGTCCCAGGTCAAATCCACCTTCCCGGTGCTCAGGAACCCCGCCAACCGACACAAGGCGGTCGGCCTGACTCTGGAGCAGTGGAAGTACGCCTTCACCAACACGTTCACCGACGAGGAGTCGCGGGCACTCTACGAGCGCTACCACATCCCCGCCCCCGGCGGCATCGTGTGGGGCGGCGTCCTGGCCAATTTCCAGCCCGGTCACCAGGACACCTGGGTCGACTACCAGAACAATGACCGCGCGCCGCTGCTGTTCGTCTCCGGCGGTGAGGACCACATCATGCCGCCCGCGGTGCAGAGGTCGAACGCGGAGCATTACACCTCCAACACCATCACCGAACGCCGCGAGTACCCGGGCTACGCCCACCTGCTGCCGGCCCAGCAGGGGTGGGAGCAGATCGCGGACGAGGTGCTCGACTGGGCCGTGCGGCACGCGGCATGACCGACGTACGGATCACGCACATCGGCGGTCCGACCGTGCTGATCGAGGTCGACGGTTGGCAGTTGCTCACCGACCCGACGTTCGACGCACCCGGGCGGACCTACCAGTTCGGCTGGGGCACCGCCTCGCGCAAGCTCACCGGCCCCGCGTTGGCCGCCGAGTCGCTCGGCGACCTCGACGCGGTGCTGCTGACCCACGACCATCACGCCGACAACCTCGACGATGCCGGCCGGGTCCTGTTGCGGGCGGCGGGCCGGGTTGTCACCACGGTGGCCGGCGGCCGGCGACTCGGTGCCGGCACCACCGGTCTGGCACCGTGGCAGCACACCACACTCACCGCACCCGGCCGCCCGACCATCGAGGTCATCGCGACCCCGTGCCGGCACGGCCCGCCACTGAGCCGGCCGGTCGTCGGCGAGGTGACCGGGTTCGTGCTGCGCTGGCCCGGCCAGCGGCACGGTCCGCTCTGGATCACCGGCGACACCGTGCTCTACGACGGAGTCCGTCAGGTCTCCGACCGGTTCGCCATCGGCACCGTCGTACTGCACCTCGGAGCGGTGCGGTTCGGCCTCACCGGTCCGCTGCGCTACACGATGACGGCCGCCGAGGGCGCCGAACTGTGTGGCCTGCTCAAGGCCCACACGGTGCTGCCGGTCCACTACGAGGGCTGGGGTCACTTCCGCGAGGGCCGACCGGCGATCGAGGCCGCCTTCGCCGCCGCTCCGTCCTCGGTCCGGGAGAGCCTGCGCTGGCTCACCCCCGGCACGGCCATTACCCTCACGGTCTGAGCGAACGGGTGACCCGCGCGACAACAAGAGCCCGAACGAACTGTCTCAGCGGCCTATTCATGTCACAGCGCCATGTCGCTCAGCGCCAATACTCCGTCCGGCCGCCCGGCTACGAGGAAAGACCCCCATCATGAACGGCCCCACCCAGAGGAAGATCGCCGAGACGGCGACGGCGAAGCAGCGACGGGTGTGGGACAGGTCCGCACCCCGCTACGACAAGCAGATCGCGTTCTTCGAGCGGGTCCAGTTCGCCGGTGGCCGCGAATGGCTGGGTGCCCGCGCGCGTGGTCGGGTGCTGGAGGTCGCCGTCGGCACCGGCCGGAACCTGCCCTACTACCCCGTCGACGCGGCGGTGACAGGCGTCGAGCTGAGCCGGGCGATGCTGGACCTCGCGCGGCGACGTGCGGCAGATCTCGGCCGCGCGGTCGACCTGCGCGAGGGCGACGCGGAGGAGTTGCCCTTCGCACCTGCGTCGTTCGACACCGTTCTCTGCGCCATCTCACTTTGCAGCATCCCGCATCCGGCGCGGGCGATCGACGAGATGAAGCGTGTTCTCGTGCCCGGCGGCCGACTGCTCCTGCTGGACCACATCGGTAGCACGTGGCCACCGATCTACGCCGCACAGTGGCTCCTTGAACGGCTGACGGTTCGCTCGGCCGGCGAACACCTCACCCGCCGTCAGCTACCACTGGTGCGGGCGGCGGGGTTCACGATCGTCGAGGCAGAGCGATTGAAGGCCGGCACCGTCGAACGCGTACACGCGATCAAGCCTGACTGAGCAGCCGCCGTCCGCCAGGGACCCGAGCGTCGCTCGCCTTAATATGAGTTAACTGGTATAGATCCATCTCTATGAATTCCGGTTAGGTTGGCGGTGGCCCACCTGATCCGGCTGGCGTACCTCCGAGGCGCCCGGCAGCGGCACCGGCCAGGTCAATGGGCTGCGACACCCGCAGCACCGTCGCCCAAACCCCGAGGGCGGAGCGCGGCGGGACACCCCCGCCCCGATCGCGGCGCACCCCCGATCCGCGCCGCCGTTTCCACAGGAGGCAATAGATGAGACGAGTTCTCACCCTCGCGGCAGCAGCGATCCTGCTGCCCGTCGGTGCCATCGCCGTCGCGGTAACCCCCGCCGCAGCGGCCCCACTGCCCACCCCGGACACCGCCAGCGCCGCCGTGGCGTCCGCATCGTCGGAGATGCTCGCCGCGATGCAGCGTGACCTCGACCTGACCCCCACCGAGGCGCGCACCCGGATCGCCCGGGACGACAAGGGAACCAGGACGGACGCCAGCCTGCGCCGGTCCCTGGGATCGTCGTACGCCGGTGGTTGGATGACCGCCGACGGCCTGGTCGTCGCCGTCACCGGCAAGGCCGCCGCCAACCGGGTCAAGGCCGCTGGCGCGCAAGCGACCATCGTCGAGCGCAGCGGCGCCGAGCTGGACCGGATCAAGGCGACCCTGGACCGCCACGCCGCCAAGGCGCCGGCCGGCACGGTACCCGGCTGGTACGTCGACGTCACGACCAACACCGTCGTGGTCCTCGCCAACGGGAGCACCGCTGCGGCCGCGAAGTTCGTCCGCACGAGCCGCGTCGACGCCGCCGCAGTCCGGGTGGTCAGCACCACCGAGGCTCCTCGGCTGCTCTACGACGTCCGGGGCGGCGACGCCTACTACATGGGCGGACGCTGCTCGGTCGGGTTCTCGGTGACCGGAGGCTTCGTCACCGCCGGACACTGTGGCCGCACCGGCACCGCCACCCAGGGCTACAACCAGGTGGCCCAGGGCACCTTCCGCGGCTCGTCGTTCCCCGGCAACGACTACGGCTGGGTCCAGACCAACTCGAACTGGACGCCCCAGCCGTGGGTCAACAACTACTCCGGCGGCAACGTGACGGTCGCCGGCTCCACCGAGGCCGCCGTCGGTGCGGCGGTCTGCCGCTCCGGCTCGACCACCGGCTGGCGGTGCGGCACCATCCAGGCCAAGAACCAGACCGTCAACTACGCCGAGGGCTCGGTCAGCGGGCTGACCCGCACCAACGCCTGCGCCGAGCCGGGCGACTCGGGCGGGTCGTGGCTGTCCGGCCAGCAGGCCCAGGGCGTGACCTCGGGTGGCTCCGGCAACTGCTCCTCCGGCGGGACCACCTACTTCCAGCCGGTCAACGAGATCCTCTCGGCGTACGGCCTGACGCTGCGCACCAGCGGCGGTAGCGAGCCGCCGCCGCCCACCGGGTGCAGCGGCTACGAGGCGACCTACACCGGCAGCATCTCCTCCGGCCAGAGTCGGTACCAGCCGAACGGCAGCTACTACTACTCGTCCTCCTCGGGCACCCACCGCGGCTGCCTGGACGGGCCGACCGGGGTGGACTTCGACCTCTACCTGCAGAAGTGGAGCGGATCGGCCTGGGTCGACGTGGCCGGCTCCTACAGCGCCGGGCCGGATGAGTCGCTGACCTACAACGGCACGGCGGGTTACTACCGCTTCGAGGTACACGCGTACAGCGGCTCCGGCAGCTACTCGCTGGGCATCACCAACCCCTGACCCATCGACGACCCGGCGGGGGGGGGGGGGGGGGGGGCGGGCCCACCCCC